>JARLHZ010000024.1 GCA_031291995.1 Candidatus Doudnabacteria bacterium | reverse complement strand
GCCACCGGCAGAGTTAATTGTTTTAAATCATACTGGCTTAAGATTCGGCGGACGATTTCATCATCCAGACGTTTGTGAACCTGGGACATAATACAGTTCCTTTCTATTAATTAAGGCTAACCGTATATGTTACCTAAAGCGCCGGAATTAAGCTAAAAGTCCAGTTTTGGACTTTAAACCAGTCCAGTTTTGAATTTTAAATGACATCGCCGTACAATAAATAGACAATATTATAAAATTATGCTATAATATAATAAATTAATATCTTCTGCGTCGGCAGAAAAAGGAAACCAAAACAAAATGGACAATAATCAAGCAGGAATACAGCATGGACAGAACTGCCAATGCGGCTCATGCCAACCGGGGATGATGCACCACGGCTGCTGCTGCGGACACGGACATCACCGTTTTTTTGTACTCAGATGGGTTTTAGGCTTGTTAATTTTAGCGATTGTTTTCGCCATCGGATTAAAGATTGGTGAATTTAAAGGTGAAATTAACGGCGGTTATTATGGTAACTACGGTGGCGGCTACGGCCAAATGCACCGCATGATGCCCTACTACTATAATTACGGCGTCCAACCCCAAATGTACCAAAGCTGGGGTGCGTCTGGAGCCGCCGGATCCGTACCAATGATGGTTCCACAGACGACCACGCAGGCTCCGACAAAGTAATTATCCAGGATTTTAAAACCCCCTAATTTTTTTAGGGGGTTTTATGTTGGCGCAAATTTGGAGTCTAAGCGCGACTTCGGAAGCTACATGCGGCAACAACGGCCAGACAGGCGCCGCTGATTAAATAAGGAAACCAGACCTGGGATAGCCACGGCACGGGAACCAAAAACAGTACGTCTGGAGTGGTCAGGGATGCCGGCCATTTTATCATCAGCCACAATCCGAGATAATAAACCAAGTCCCAAAAACCGAAGACCCATAAAAATATAGCCGCCCTTTCCTTAAATTTGCCGGCCGAAAGCGCCGCCACGGCGGCTATCATGACAATGGTGGCGACGTTCCTAAAAAATTCAATCGCTAATAAACTCCGGACGCCGCCGTTTAACATTAAAGCCGGCTGATAAATACCCAAGGGCGACGGTAAAAGTCCGGTGGCGATCCTTAAATACACCACGACCGCGGCTTCCACATAGCCAAAAGCAACTCCGAACGCGGCGGCTGCCAATAGTTGAGTTTTGCTGATTATCAATCCTTTACGGAATGCCCGGTAACCGATGATTGGTATCAATATAAGTAAATTTACCCACCAGGGCCGGGCAAACAGGATAAACTTATCCATAAATTTTAAAAATCTTTCTCATCCGCGCTCGGACCGTAAATTGACGGCACGGGAATGTTATTCAGCCGCAGGTAAACCGTAAGCTGGCCGCGATGGTGGATCTGGTGGTTAATGGACGAGCCGATAAAATCTTTTATGGGCATGCTCATAATCACCTTGCCGCCGGCTTTAAGTTCAAATGTTTTGGCCATATCTTCGTCGGAAATTTTTTCCAGAGCTTTTTTTGCCGCCGCCATGTTGTCGTCAAATTGTTTTACCAGATCCTCGGCGGATTTGTAATCGCTATGTTTCCAGGTGGCAAAGTCTATCCCCTCCCCCGAGGCCATGGCCTTAATCCATAACGGCACTTCGGCCACCAAAAGTCCAAAATATCCCATGTCCAGCGATTTCTCGTGGGGCTTATAGCTAAACAAGTTTGCGGGAATCCGTTCCAAACATTTGCGGCTGGCCCGCGCCTCGGCCTCCAGCTCGTTTAAATATAACTGCCCCAAAGTAATGTTGTTCATGACAATCTCCTTTAGTTAATTATTACTATTTGTAGTATAGCAAAATGGCGGCTATGCGGAAATTTTCTTTGATTATAATTTATAGACCTCAACCCGTATTTATGGTAGAATTATTTTTATCTGCGATAATAAATTATGGATAAAAAAATCGAAAATAAGCCAACCCAGGCCAACCTGTTTGCGGTACTAAACCCTTACCGCACGATTTTATTCGTGCTTATTTTCCTGGCTTTGCTAAGCAATGGATTGACGTTATGGGTGCCGCTTATTATTGCCCACGGCATAGACGGATTTTTAAAAAGCCACGCTCTTTTGGGCAGCGTCGTTTGGGAATTTGCCATTGCGGCGGCTTTGATATTTATTTTTACTTACCTGCAAAGCATTGCCCAAACCTTTGCCTCCGAGCGGGTGGCCAGGGACTTGCGGAAAAAATTGTCGGAAAAAATTGCCGGCCACAGTTATGCCTTTGTGGAAAAAGCCACGCCGGGCAAACTTTTGACCAACTTAACCTCGGACATAGACTCGGTAAAAACTTTTGTGGCGCAGGCCATTGTCAACATCGCCTCGTCTGTCTTTATAATTATTGGCGCCAGCTTCCTGCTGTTGACCTTAAATTGGAAACTTGGCCTGGTGGTTTTAGCCATTATCCCGATAATCGGCGGCACGTTCTTTTTTGTGCTGGGCAAAGTCAGAAAGCTTTTTTTACGAACCCGTGAAGTTATTGACCGGTTGAATAAAGTAATAAACGAAAGTATATTGGGCGCGGCTTTAATCCGGGTCTTAAACTCCCGCAAACCGGAAGACCAAAAATTCGGTTCCGCCAATGCCGAAGCCCGGGATTTGGGCCTGCAAATTTTAAAACTGTTCGCCAGCATGATTCCGGTAATCACCTTTTCCACCAATCTGGCCGTGCTGGCTATTTTAACTTTGGGCGGCCACTTTGTCATCCAGGGCAGCATGAGTTTGGGAAATTACGCGGCGTTTAACAGCTATCTGATAATTTTAATTTTCCCCATATTGATTATCGGTTTTATGAGCAATATTATCGCCCAGGCCCAGGCGTCTTACGGCCGTGTCGCGGAAGTTTTGGACGCTGTTGACGCGCCCGAAACCGGCACGCTGAATGTCCCGCTTAAAGGCGGGGTGTCGGTTAGCGGTATTAATTTACAATACGGGCAAAAACCGGCATTAAAAGATATTAGTTTAAGTTTTACCCCGGGAAGCAAAACCGCGGTTATCGGCCCCACTGCCGCCGGCAAAACCCAACTTCTCTACTTATTAATCGGACTAATTGAGCCGGATTCCGGCAGTGTGGAATACGATGGACAGAACATTCATAATTACAGCCGGGTCTCGCTGCATAAACAGGTAGGGTTTGTTTTTCAGGACAGCATTATATTTAACATGAGCCTTCGGGAAAACATTGGCTTTAACACCGAGGCTTCCAAGGGGAATATGGACAAAGCGGTAGCCACAGCGGAACTGGACGATTTTATCCATACTTTACCCGAAGGCCTGGACACCATTGTTTCCGAACGCGGCGCCAGTTTATCCGGCGGCCAAAAACAGCGCGTCATGCTGGCGCGGGCCTTAGCGCTTAATCCGAAAATTTTATTGCTGGATGATTTTACCGCCCGGGTGGATACGAGCACCGAACGGAAAATTTTGGAAAATATTTCTAAAAATTACCCGGGGCTGACTCTAATTTCCGTTACCCAAAAAATAGCGGCCGTAGAGCACTACGACCAAATTGTCCTGCTTATGGAAGGCGAACTTATTGCGACCGGCACGCACGACGCCCTGCTCACATCCTCTCCCGAATACGCGCAAATTTTCGAATCACAAAAGAGCACGAGTAATTATGAATAATGACAAAATTTAAAAAATTGAACAAAATTGACATAATTTTACTGCAGTAATTTTTGTTCAATTTTGTCAATTATGTCACTTTTGTCAATCCCCTATGAACTACACCCTTAATACAACTTCATCCCAAACCCAAAAAACTTCCATTGCGGACGCGATGAAGAAGCTTTGGCCGTTGATTGCTCCGGAGAAGGCGATATTGTTTGTGGCGCTCGGTGCCGTGGTCGTCAACGCCGCGCTCAACCTCCTGGCGCCGCTGCTGATTGCCCACGTAATTAACGTATTCGTGCCGGCCAAAAATTACCACGGGCTTTTGGTTTACGCGGGCTACATCTTAATTATGTATTTGTTCGCGCTGGTAACCAGCTACCTGCAAACCTGGCTAATGGGCGGGGTCGGCCAGCGCGTCTTGTTCCGCTTGCGCGGTTCCGTATTTACCAAACTCCAGGAACTGCCTGTGGCGTTTTTTAATCAAAACAAAGCCGGCGATCTGATTTCGCGTATTAACAACGACACCGACAAAATCAACCAATTTTTCTCCCAGTCATTAATCCAATTCATTGGCAGTATTTTCTTAATGGCCGGCGCCGCGATATTTTTACTCAGCCTGAATATTCGCCTCGGCGCGGCCGCGCTGGCTCCATCCGTGTTATTGCTTATTTTTACCCAGGCCATTTCGCCGTGGGTCAAGCGGAAAAACTTGGTGAGCATGCAATCATTAGGCGGGATGAGCTCGGAAATCCAGGAAAGCCTGAATAATTTTAAAGTGATTATCGCCTTTAACCGCCGCGATTATTTTAAAAATCGCTTCCAGGAAGTTAATGAAAATAATTATTCCGCTTCCATTACCGCCGGTTTGGCCAACAACATTTTTACCCCCATTTATGGACTTTGCTCCAATCTTGGCCAGTTAATAGTGCTGGCTTACGGCATCTACTTAATATCCGTCGGCAACTTTACGATCGGTTTATTAATTAGTTTTATCGCCTATGTCAACAATTTTTACAATCCTTTGAGGCAATTGGCGGCGTTGTGGGCCAACTTCCAGGCCGCGCTGGCCAGCTGGGACCGGGTTCATGAAATTTTAGTTTTGGAAAGCGATTTGCAAACGGAAATTACGGGCACAAAACGGCAATCCGGAGATGTTCTGGATTTTGTGGATGTTCATTTTAAGTACCCCGACGGCAAGGAAGTACTTCATGGCATAAATTTAAAACTCCAACGGGGCAAAACATACGCGTTAGTCGGCCCGACCGGCGGTGGCAAGACCACCACGGCTTCACTGATGGCCAGGCTGTACGACCCGACTGGCGGACAGGTGTTGCTGGACGGCAGTGATATCCGTTCTTACGAAGAAAATGAACGTACCAAAAAAATCGGATTTATTTTGCAGGAGCCCTTTTTATTTAGCGGCACTATCCGCGACAATATTTTGTATGGTAACGATGAACTGGAGCATTACAGCAAAGAGCAGCTGGAGCGGGCTATTTTGGACAACGGCCTGGAAAAACTTTTGGCCCGTTTTGACAAAGGCCTGGATACTCCGATTACCGGCAGCGGCGACGCGTTGAGCCTCGGGCAAAAGCAATTAATTGCTTTTATCCGGGCGGTTCTGCGCAAGCCGGAATTATTAATCCTGGACGAAGCCACGGCCAATATCGACACGGTGACCGAAGTGTTGCTCGAGGATATTTTAAAAAAACTCCCCGCGGCCACAACCCGCGTTATTATCGCCCACCGTTTAAATACCATTGCCGAAGCCGATGAAATTTATTTCGTCAATTCGGGAACCGTTACCCAGGCCGGCTCTATGGAGCACGCGGTAGACATGCTGCTGCATGGAAAAAGGGAAAGTTAAAATATTTTGAAATATAAAACCGGCGCCTTCCGCAGGGGAGGCGCCGGTTTTGGTTATATTGATTCGCCGGCGGGAATCTGGCAGGAAGAGGCGGAGGCCGGGATAAATTGAGGCGGAATATAAGCCGATGCGTTTACTGTCGGATCCTCGCACTGCGGGCCGATCCAGCCCCCTTGGCAGGAACACTCGCCGCCAAAGGTTGTGGGCGTGCATGTTCCTAAATTAAGGCATGGCGCGGTGCCATAATCGGCGTTGCAGATTGTATCGCTTTTTTCGCATAACGTGCCCGAGTAGGGGGAGGAGCACGAACAGGTGTAATCTTCGGGATAAATATTTGTGCAGGCGCCGCCATTTTCACATGGCGCTTCAATAGTGCAGACATCTAACCCAACGGCCAGGGTTGTAGTTTGGGTACCGGTGCTGTATATCCCGTCGGGAGCCTGGGTTGCCGTTATTGTAGTCAGGCCAACACCATGTACGGTTACCGTATTGCCGCTTATGGTGGCCACGGAGCTTGAACTGCTGGTAAAGGTAAAACTGCCGCTGCTGGTCGAGCTTGCGGAAATCGTAAATGGCGCGGCGTCGGTAGTGGTGGTAGCCACGCTGAAATTTATGGTCGGCGGATTAAGGACTGTTTCGCAGTTTGTTCCGCCGAATCCCGAAGTGCAACTACAGGTGTAACTGTTGAGCGGCGGATTAACTCCTCCCAAAGTACTTACCCTAGTACAGGTGCCGCCGTTTTGGCAGGGAAAGTCGGAGCAGGCATCTATAGCCGAATTGCAGGTCAAACCCTGCATACCGGCCGCGCAGGTGCAGGTAAAGCCGCCAAAGGAATAGCCCGTCTTGGGACTGGCGCAGGTTCCGCCATATTGGCAGGGATTTGGGGAACAATCATTTGGATCAACCGGCGTAACTACCGCCGTTGTGGAAGCCGCGGTAAAATTAGCCGTGGCATTTTGGGCAATAGTTATAGTATAACTGGGCGTGATATTCGGATTTAAGTCCTGCAGTGCGGTACCGTTACCCGAAGCCGGATCGACGGAAAATAAAGCCGGGTCACCGGCGTATAAAAAATAAGCGCCCGGACTGTCCGACGTTGGATTAACCGAAAATGTCAGCGGAAAAGGGTTGCCGGTCTCCTCTTCGGCCACGGTAATCATTGGCAAATTAAAATTACTCCAGGTTAAATTTGGCACTTTTTTATTTACTGTCAGAGTCGCGGTAGCTGAACCCGAGGCAAATTGTCCTGACGATGCTTCAATTGCGGTAATAGTGGTCGTGCCCGCGCCCGCAATGGTTATTGTTCCGCCGCTGGCCGCGGCCACGGCCGGGTTACTGCTGGTGTAACTAAATAATCCGCCGCTGTTAGATGTCGGGCTTGGTGAAAAAGCGGCGTCGCCGAAAGTTTTAAAAATATCGTTAAAAGAAATTAACGGGGCTTGAGTTGCCGGCACTACCCCGCCTCCTCCGCCGCCGCCCAAATCACCGTAGACATTGTTTTGCCAGGTCGTGGCAGGCAATCTAAATGTTTGGGGGTAGCCTCCAAATTTCAGTGTTAGCGGAGTGACGGCTGGAGTTGTGGTCGGAGATGCTAATCGCAAATTAATAAAGTTTCTGGTGGAGTTACTGAATATCCCCGTCCCTTGGGTTAATCCGAGCGGCTGTAATATTTCCGCGGCAAAAAAATCCTGGAATTTAATTAAGGCCGCTTTAAGCAACGGCCCAAAATAGGAGGTTTCGCGGCCGGGTGAACCGGGGCCGGATTGTGCCAAAGGAAAATTATGCCCGTTTAAATACTGCTGTAACTGCTTAACATCAGTTCCGGTCGACCCCTGCGATAAATTCCGGTTAAATACCGCGGCTCTGGCGGTAAAAGCAAAAACCAAAATAAAAATCCCGGCTAGTATGCTGGAATATCCGTAGTATTTAGAGATTTTGTTCGGTTTCATTGGAACTCAAAGGCTCTCAAAAAAATTTATTATAATTTTATTATAGCACACCTTTACGGCTAAATACCGCGCCAGCCTTCGATAGTTCCGGATTTTTGTCCGTAAAATAAATATTTGATAGAATAATATTAGTATTGAAGCATTAAATGCTCGAGTGCCGATTTTGACTCACTGAAATCATGTCTTTCTGACATAAATTTACCTATTAACATACCTATATTCCCATCGCCTATATTTATACCCCCTCAAATAAAACAAAAAAGCCCCGCTGGCAGGGGGTAGATAGTACGTTTTTGAAGATTGACAAATATCCGGGCTATGCTATTATATATACATAAAGTGCCTTCGGGCTCCGAGATTCCCCCGGTTAACACCGGGGGTTTCGATTTGTTATGGCAGAAAGTTTTTTAATTTTTTGACGATGTGTTTAAAATCTTCCGCAGTTAAATTATACATTTTTCTGTTAAATCTTTTTAAACTAAGCAGGCGCATTTGAGCCAAAATTCCGGAAACTTTTTGGCCGGCGGGGTCGGAAAAATTAAAGTAAAAATCTAATTTTTTCTGCTTGGTTGAAAGCGGAATAGTCCAAAACATCTGATTGTTGAACTTCTTAACAACTAAGACTGGCCTTGAAAAGTTGCTACCGCCTCCATTTTGTTCAAAGCCAATATTCTTGCCCAGCGAACACATCCAAACTTCCCCGGTATTAGGGAATAATTTTTTATTGTCCGACTTTGCGTCTAAACTCTTTTTTACTTCATTCCATTTGTCAAAGTCATTTAGCATAAACAAAACTCGCGAAAGTTAGAACTTCGCGAGCTTCTTTAGTAATGTAATTATACCATAATTTTTGGAGTCCCCAGAAGACTGCCATCTGGGGGAAGGATTGGCTCCGCAAAAGTTCTTTCAACCCAACCCGGCGGGCGTATTCCATGAAGTCGTAGCGGAAGGCATGAATGGCGGTTATTTACCGGCTTAAACGTTTTTTGCGCTCTGATTGTTTTAGATAATTCTTCCTGGAAACAATACTCCGGCCAAGGCGGTTTTCCAATTTTTTTCTGGCTCCGCCGGCAATGTCGCCTCCGGATTTGGCATCGTTTTTTAACTTTGGCAGCCCTCGAGAATTTTCAGTACGGTGAATTTCGGCTGTCGAGGCTTCACCGAGCATATTAAAAATCAATTCGAGGCTGTCCATATGATCGCGCAGGTTTTCCCGCTTTAGCCCCTTAATTTTTTTATGCTGGCTTGGCGTCAAATCAAAAGTTGCCTTTGCAATTTCTGCTGTCAAAATTTCGTAGTCTTTTTGTTCCCGCGCGCCGCGCTTTTGCCACTCATTCGTCAGGTTTTCCCGGACATCTATTCCGCGCATGCGGAGTTCTATCCATGAATCCGGATAGCCTTTCAACTTATAAAGCATCCGGGTACGGCGCGTTCCCAATTCCGGATCTTCAATTTCCTTTACCCTTTCATAACCGACTTTGGCAAGCCAGCGTTTAAAAGGTTCGGCTTTGGGAGAAGGAATGGACTGGATAATACGGAAGATTCCTTCTGTATTGGCACAGTCGGTTTCGCGCATTTTGCCATCAGGTGCCTGTAATTTCAACCATCGACAAATTGTCGATAGTTCAAAACCATCCTCGTCTTTAACGCGAATCTTCATTTTGTACCAGTAATCATTGGCATTTGCGCTATCGGTTAAAGCCGCGACTACATCTACCACAGAAAACCACCATTCGTTGTTATAAATTATTCTTCTGATTTCTTTACCTTTAAACAGTGCAATATTATTTGTTTCCATAAATTTCATGCTAATTGTATACCTTTATAGTATACTATCGTTCACCACAAATAAAGTTCACTCTGTGGATAAATTTACCAAATAAACGGCACCAAGCGGGAGAGGACTTTGGATTGGTAAGCGGGATAGCCGGGCAGGTTTTTGGAGAGGTATTTTTCTTCGTCCAGCAGGCGCCAGATTATGGCGGCGGATAACATGATGACTGCTACTATCCCCCACCAGGATCCAAGAGCCAGCGGAATGCCGAGCAGCATAATTATGGCTCCGGAATACATCGGATGCCTTACTAAGGCGTACGGGCCGGTGGAAATAACTTTTTGTTCGGGTGCGACTTCCACAATTGCCGAGGTGTAGGTGTTTTGCTTAAATACCAGGAACACTATATATAACCCCAGCGCGACTAATATGTTGCCCGCTATACTTAGGTATAGCGGCACAACCGACCAGCCGAACCGGTGGTCCAGCGGAGGCAATATAATTACGGCAACAAAAGCGAACTGCGCCACAAATTGGATAAGTTTTTGGCTGGCTTGCCGTTCCGCGGCCGGCCCGGCGCTTAGGCGCCGCTTCAGCAGCTCCGGATCTTTTTGCATTAAATATACAGTAATGGCAATTACCAAAATGCTAAATACCGCCCAAAACGCCCAGGCCTGCCAATAGTTAATTGTCCAAGCCGGCAAAAACAGCAGCAAAAGCAGCGCCGCCAAAAAAAATATTAATCCTTCCCAAGCTTTTTTGTTAACCTTGTTCATTCTATAACTGGATATGAGCTACACAAATTCAATTTTTAATTCGCGGTTGAAAACTTTGGCGATTTTATGGAGAGTCGCGGTGGTAAAATTTTGGTTTCCCGCTTCCAAACGCGCAACATTACTTTGGGTGGTGCCGATTTTTTTGGCCAATTCCAATTGCGACATCCCCTGCTTTTTCCGGAGCTGGTTAATTTTGTAGGCGATTTCCAACTGCTTGCCAAACTCATCGTAATATTTCTTGAATTGTGGATTTTTTAAATGCGCGTCCAAATAAGGTTGGAAGTCAACAAACGGTTTAACTAATTTCTTCTTCATAAGTATTAAAGTTTTTGATTGTAACTAAATAATTATTTAAAGCTTTATTAATCTCGGACTCTGGATTTTTATAGAAACTTAGTATATATCCAGACATATGGCTTACTTTAGTATATCATATAAGATATGTTTGTCAAATGTGACAATATCTACGAAAGCAACACTCCGCCGTCCACCACAATTTGGGAGCCGGTCATATAGCTGGAAAGGTCGGATGCTAAAAATAATACAGCTTTGCCAATGTCGTCCGGCACGCCCATGCGCTTTTGCGGAATTTTTTGTAAAAAAGTAACCATAATTTTTTCCATCTCCGGAGTTTTTCCCACGTCCGCCCCTGCTCCCGGGGTGGAAATTCCGCCGGGGGCTACGGCGTTTACGGAAATATTATGCGGTGCCAGTTCCAGCGCGGTATTTTTGGTAAATCCCCACAGCCCGTGTTTGCTGGCATCATAAACCGCCAGGCCGACGGATGAGGGATGCAGCGCGTCTATGGATGTAATATTAATTATCTTACCGCCCAGGTTTTGCTTTATCATTTGTTCGGCCGCGGCTTTGGTAAAAAAGAATACGCTTTCTAAATTTACGGAAAGAATTTTTTCGAATGTCTCGGGTTTCATTTGCATAACCGGGATGGTCGGGTATATGCCGGCATTGTTAACCAAAATATTCAGGCCGCCAAATTTTTCCACGGCAAAAGCCACGGCCGCGTCCACATCGGATTGCCGGGACACATCGGTTTTTACAAAATCCGATTTCCATCCCAAATCGGCCAATTGCTTAACCGACGCCCGACCCGCGTCTTCATTTAAATCCGCAATTACCACATTGGCTCCGGCTTCCGCCAGCCGGTAAGCTATACCAAAACCAATTCCCATGGCCCCGCCGGTAACAATGGCCGTCTTGTTTTTTAAACTAATGAGTTCGGACAACTTAGGTAAATTCATATGTATTGGGTTAATGATAGCAGGACTTACGCGCTTGGCCGAATACGAGGCATTTTCCGCGGATTTTGCGAGGCGTAAGCCCTATTTAATTTTTAGTATAAGCCTGCACAATATAACTGGTAGTGGAAGTTAAGGGCTCAGTGGTATAGTCCTGGGAATTTTTATGAGCCAAAATGTTAAGCTTTGCGGAATAAAATTCATTTTGCAGCCTCATTTGGATATATTGCGCGGCAATGGAATCTATATTGTCCGGCTGGTTTAAAGTAAACAACTGTTTTGGGTTTCCGGTTTGCAAAGCCTTTATGGTTTGCTCGTCGTGCGTTTCGGCATTTTGCGGCGTAAGGTAATGCGAAAAATCCGTGCTTTGAATGACAAAAGAATTTTTATCCAAAACTTTTTTTAATGCATCCACCAATTGGTTCAGTTTGTCTTGCGGCGCGGACTCCTTAATTGTTATCGCGATAATCTTCGCGTTGGGAAAATAATATTTTATAAAGGGCAGTTCGGCTCCCAGGCCGTGTTCGCGATAATAGAAATCCTGAACGCTGACAAACGGCAGGTTTAATAATTTTTCCGACGCACGGCTGTCGTTATTCAGCAGGCCAAAAACCGTGGAGAAATTGCTTAAAGAAACCGAGACATCAGTTTGGCCCAAGCTAAAATGGTCGGGACTCATTAGTAAAATTTGGTCCGGGCGGCTTAGTGAGGCAAACTTAAAAGCGTTTGCAATAATGTCTGTGGCCAATAAATGGTGCGGTACGCTAATGCCGGTAACTTTTTGTGCGGTTGGCGTTGTGGTGCTAAACTTGATTGGCGTTAAAAATACCGACTCGTCGTCAAACTGCGGCGGCACCGTCATGGCCTGAAGAGGGCTTAAGTTGGTTTCTTTGGCAACCTCGGGCCGCCGCGTAACCCGAAGCCAAAACACTCCGGTTAAAGCCGCCAGTAAAATTAAAACAATAATTAAGACAAATTTATACCTCATTATTTGGCTTCAAGCGAGTTGTACCAAAAATTCTTTGCCGGCAGTTTATTTGTCTGGTCGTAAACCCAGGTTTTCCAGTCATCGTCGGTCAGCCGCTGGCCGCCGAGCGGGTTGGTAAATTCGTATTGGTTGTAAGTCAGCCCCGTAACGACACGCGGCGAATTTTCGTTATTAACAATTGCCAGCATTAAATACGGCCGGGCATCAGCTTCGTACAGAACCTGGTTTTTTATCGCGTCCGTGGCAATGTCGGCAATCAGCGCCACCTTGCCGCTGTTTTCATCCGCCTGGGTTGCGGCATCAAACGGCTGAACCATAAAGGATAATTGCGTGGTTCGGAGTTTCTCATAATCTTTTTCGCTAATGGCTTTGCCCTGCATTTCCTGGTTGGCTATGGAAGTGTAAAATGTCACAATATCCTGGAAGTTTTGCAACCGGGCCGAAACGTCAGTGTTGCTGAACAAATTGTTTTGGCTAAAGACCTGTTTGGTTTGGCTGATTAACGAATTAAAGCGGTTCCAAAAATCCAGGTTCGGCTCCACATAGCCTTTAACTACCGGCGGCAAAGCGGGATTTTCGTCCCCGCCTCCGCCCTTTTCCGCGTAGCTTTGCTTGGCATATAGCAGGGTGTCGTGTTTAAGCTCGGTGTAGGAGCCTAAAAAAGTCTGAAGTTGTTTGTCTAAAAACGGCGTGGCCTGCATATAGGCCGGATAAGTTGAGTCGTAACTGTGGGTTAAAGACCCGAGGACATACAGCCACGCGCTGCCCATGGAAGCGAACCATTCATTTTGGGTAACCTTGCCGATGTCGGATTGTTTTTGGCTAAGCTTGGTTAAAAATCCCTGCACGTCGCTGTCGGAAAACCCGGCGTCTTTTTGCAGGAACTGGCCGGAGTAAGTTTTGGCCTGGACGCTGCCCATGGCGGCCGGAATAAACAGGGCCGAAGGCGTGGACGGAAGCTTAACATCGGTTTTTTCCTGGCCCGCCGTTAAGTCGTTAAGCACCCAGGCATCAAAGCTGAAACTCTGGCCAAAAACCCGAAAAGCCAAAGACTGTCTGAGTAAATCGCTTTTGGTTTCGGAACTAATGTTTTCGTCCACCACAACATCGGACAAAATTTTCGGCAAGCGCACCTGGTTTAAATTCGTGGCCATTTTTTGAATGCCGGTTTGGGATGTTAAATCGGCATCCGCCGGCTGAGCCGTGCCCAGGACCGACTTTTCATAACTCTGCCATTCGTTGTAGGTTAAATCGTCGCTCTGGCCTGCGTAAAAGGCTGTGACCGTCATAATTTTTTGCCAGGGGTTAACCGGAGTAATGCCGGACTGGTTTTTGATTTGAAATTGCTTAACCAATAAACTGGCGTCGGCTATGCCATTATCGGTTTGTAAAAAATAACTGCTGCGGCCCAAATACATCATGGTCCTAAAGTAGGCCCGAAACGCGGAATTTTTGGTGTAGTGGCTGCGCGGGGTAAACTGGGTGTAATCGGTCTTTTGCGTGGCGGAGTATTGGCCAAACAAGGGGGATGTGCCCACTTTGCTTGCCTGGTAAATATTTCCCAGTTCCGATTGGGCGGCGCTTATTAAATCCGGGGTCAGCCCGGCGGTATATTTGGCTAAGATGGTTTTGGCGTTGTCATAGCTGTCAACGGTTTGGTCCTGCTGGTTGTACGCGTTTTCCTGGTCCGGAGTATTAAATGAGTCGGGTTTGGGCCCATTTTTATTTTCAAACAACACCCGGGCAACGGTCATCTGCGCCAGCAAGTTTTGGTAGCGCGTTTGGGTATAACCGGTACTGTTCTGCTCGGCCCCCAGCAGGTTGCCGTACAGGCTGTTTAAGAAATCGCCCAGCGATTGCGCCAGTTCTTTTTGTTCCAGTTGCTCCAGGGTCATGTCAAAAAACTTGTGGTAAGTATGAAGAACAACATCCGGGGTGACTAATTTAGTGTTATCCGGGGTGCGGTAGTACTGGGAAGCCGAGCCAGTTAAATAATCAAAATCGGTAAGCATTTCGTCAAAATTATAGCCGTAGTTGGAGGCAAAAGCCGTGTCCGCGGTATTAACCAGCACAAAATGGTTATTTTCCAAATATTTTTGCTGGGCCGGGGACAGGTTAAGCTTCAATTTTTGCGCGACATCAGAGTAATTGGGAATAGCTTGCAAGGCATTATCAATCGGGTATTGGATGGTGGTCGTAGATGTTAAATCGGATATATCTGTAGTCGGTTGCTGGGTGGCCGCCTGGTTTTGCGTTTGCGACGCGGGCCGAAACGGTAAAAATTTAAACGCCAAAGCCGCGCCGATTATTAAAACTACCGCTATGGCCGCCATTAAAATATATTTAGTGGGCCTATTAAATTTTGGCGGGTTTTGCCGAGGCAAAGGCTGGTTTATTTTATCCGGTGCCGGTTCGTTGTTTGTTTCCATGGAAATATTTTTTCTCGATTTCAATCATGCGAAAGAAATCAATTAGTTATCTATATTATACACCCTTTTGCTTATAAATAAAGCAAAAATATCTTGACAAAACGGGCCTATTGGGCTAACGTAATATTACTTTATTCAATCAACACTATAATAATATATAGTGCATTATTAACCGCAGCCCCGGGAGATAATTAAAATTACCAATATGATTTCGATGGCTTATTTCAAAAAACATTCCGTTGTCGCGACGGCCGCGGCCGCTATAATCATTATAGTCGCCGCTCTGGCCGCGCGGGCGGCCAGCCAAAAAAAAGCCGGCGAGACAGTATATAATTCCAAACCGCTTGAGCAGTTGCTTGACCTACATAACTATTCCCAGAATTCGCATTCCGTTTCCGCCAACGGCACCGTGGAATCGCAGCATCAGGTGGATTTAAAAAGCCAAAGCGGCGGCAAGCTAACCAGAATAAACGTCAAAGTCGGAGACACTGTGAGACTCGGCCAGGTTTTGGCGGTTGTAGATCAGCAAGGCGCGCAAGCCGCATTAACTTCAGCCCAGGGCGGTCTGGCTCAGGCACAGGCTAATTACAACAAATTGTTAGCGGGCGCGAGCAACGAGCAGATTGACGCCGCCAAAATCGCGGTAGCCAACGCGGCTACGGCATTGGCAAATACCAAAACCAGCCAGGCAACCTTGATCCAAAATGCTTATTCAACTTTGTTAAGTTCGTCTTTGGCCGCCGTCGCCGGATCCGGCAATACGGACAGCGTAATGCCGAACCTGAGTGGAACATACAACGGACAGTCGGAAGGGTCTTACTCCGTACATGTTTACGCGACCGGATCAGGTTTGCAATTTCAGGCCTCGGGCTTGGAAACCGCTTCGGGAGATATTAAAAACCAACCCGTTCCTTTGGGCAAACTCGGACTCTACCTCCAATTCGGCACCGCTCCGGCCGCCAACGATACTTGGATCATAACCATTCCCAATACTTACTCCCCCGCTTACGGGCCAAATAATAACGCCTATCAGTCTGCCTTAAAAACAAAAGATTCCACAATTGCCGCCGCGCAGGGCCAGCTGGATAGCGCTCAAGCCGCACTCGTTCAGCTCCAGGCGCAGGCGCGCCCCGCCGATGTCCAGGCCGCACAGGCGCAAATACTGATTGCCCAAGGCCAAGTTCAGGCCGCGCAGGTCGCTGTAAATAATACCGTTATTACCGCCCCCTTTGATGGCACAGTTTCCGCGGTGCCGGTAAAGCTGGCTGATTTGATTTCGGCCGGACAAAAAATCGCCACTTTGGTCAACCAGGGCGGCTTGCAGGTAAAAGTTTTTGTCAGTGGCGACGATTTGCCGTTTATTAAAGCCGGAGCTATGGCGCAAATTGGCGACAATCACGCCACCGGTACCGTTACCAATCTCGCGCCGAGCGTTGATCCAACTTCCAAAACCGCGGAAGTCGATATAGCCGTAACCAACCCGCAAACTTCCGGCCTGACTGTGGGACAAAATGTTTCAATCACGATTTTAGGACAGGCATCGTCCACCCAAAACAATATTTTTATTCTTCCGCTGCAGGCGGTAAAACTCACTCCCGACAACAAAGCCTATGTCTACACTTTGGATAACAACAGCAAAGCCCAGGAAGTCAGCGTGACCATAGGCACGGTAGACGGCGAGCGCGTGGAAGTCACCTCCGGCCTGACAGCCGACATGAAAATAGTATCCAATGCCTACGACGTTTCCGCGGGCGACGCGGTACAAATCCAAAATTAGGTATTGCCATTAATTTCTTTTATTCGTGGACAAAGAACCGTTATATAATAACCAGCCCGAATCACAAACCCCCAGAACTACCGACCAGCTGTATTTGGATAAGCTGGAGTTTAATCCGAAGCTTCGCGAGAGCTGGTTGAATTTTTTTGTCAGCAATTTCCGCGTGGTACTGCTGATAATTATTCTGCTGACCGGCGTCGGCCTGTATTCGTTTTTCAAGCTGCCCCGGGAATCCAACCCCGAAGTAAAAATTCCCATCGCCGTAGTCATAACCACCTTGCCCGGCGCCTCGCCCGGCGACGTGGAGCAGCTTATAACCCAAAAAATAGAAACAAAAATTGCCGGCCTTACGGACCTGGATAAAGTTACCTCGGTCTCTTCAAATTCCGTATCGGCGATTACCGTGCAGTTTAACGCCAATGCCGATTTAACAAACTCCATCCGCGACTTGCGCGACGACGTGAACAACGCGCTACCCGACCTGCCCAAGCAGGCCTCGACCCCGGTAGTCAACCAAATCTCGCTGGACGACCAGCCCGTTTTGGAAGTCGCCGTGACCGGGCCGTATGACGGGTTTACCATGTATTCCTACGCGCAAACTCTGCGGCAGGAACTGGAAAAAGTCCCCGGCGTAAGAGAAGCCGATATTTCCGGCGGCGACCAAAAAGAGTACCAGGTTGCTTACTACCCCGACCGATTAATCGCTTATAATATTTCAGCCGACCAGGCCAACGCCGCCATCGCCAATACCAACATAGCCATACCGAGCGGCACCTTTGACGCGCTGCGCTTTGAATATTCGGTCCGCACCGATTCCCGGGTTTTTTCCACGTCCGATATTGCCGCTATCCCGGTCACGCAAGCCGCCGACGGCAGTACAGTAACCATTGGCGACCTTGCAAACGTTTCTGTTACTGCCATTACCAAATCCACTTTGGCGCGCTTATCCACGGCCGGCTCAAAACCCCAGGCGGCCATTACCATCGGTATTATCAAACGCACCGGTTCCTCGGTTTTGGACACCGTTGCCCAGGCCAAAGCCTCCATGGATGCCACCATCAAAACATTCGGCCCGGGAGTGCATTATGACGTTACGCAGGATAGTGCCAGCGACATTACCCAAAGCTTTAGCGAACTTCAGCGGGATTTTATAATAACCCTGCTGCTGGTCTTTGGTATTTTATTTATTATAGTGGGGCTCAAAGAAGCGCTGGTCGCGGGTCTGGCCATCCCGTTGGTTTTTTTGGCGACGTTCACGGCGCTCCTGCAACTCGGCATCTCCCTGAATTTTTTATCTTTATTTTCCCTGATTTTAGCTTTGGGGCTTTTGGTTGACGATGCTATTGTTGTGGTTTCCGCCACCAAACAATACATGCGTACCGGCAAATACACGCCGGAAGAAGCCGTGCTGCTGGTTTTAAATGATTTTAAGGTTGTCTTAACCACCACTACCTTAACAACTGTCTGGGCATTTTTACCCCTGCTGTATTCTACCGGTATAATCGGCCAATACATAAAATCCATTCCGGTTACCGTGTCCATTACCCTGGTCTCTTCCCTTCTGATTGCCCTGATGGTCAACCATCCGCTGGCCGCTGTATTGGAACGCGTACGATTGACTAAAAAGTTTTTTTATTTGCTGGAGGCTTTAGTACTGCTTGTTGTCGCCTTGGGAATTTATTTTGGCGGCTGGTTTGGTTATATATTGGCCGGCGCCGGGCTGATTGGCGGCGTATTTATGGTCCGGTGGTATGAAAAAGGCGGCAAAGAAACATTGGCGGCAAACCAGGAATTGGTCAACCGCGAATGGAAAGACGATGAACTGATAAAAGAAAAACTCCGCAATCAAAGCAGCCACAAAGACACAAACTTGGGCGGCCGGCTCATGCACGGCATTTTGCATTTTGATATTTTCCTGCCAATTTATGAACGCTATTTGCGGGACCTATTGGCCACCAAGAAAAGGCGCGTTTGGACTATTGTCGTTACGGTTCTGGTATTTATCGGCGCCGTTTTGCTGCCGGTATTCGGCTTGGTAAAAAGCGAGTTCTTTCCGGCCGCGGACAGCAACTATGTATTTATAGACATTACCGCGCCAACCGGTTTAAAACTGACCGAAACGGACAAGGTAGCCCAGGCGGTGGAATCGCGGCTGTTAAAGTATCCGGAAATCGCCAATTTCGCCACCATTTCCGGCGGTGTCAGCCCCATGTCGCAAAACCGGGCGGGCGACAATACCGCGGCTATAGACATAACGCTAAAAGATAAATCCCAGAGAAAATTAAAATCTTACCAACTGGCGGACATTATCCGTCAAGATTTGAGCAATGTTTCAGGCGCGAAAATCGAAGTCAGTACCGCTTCCGGCGGCCCGCCTTCGGGCGCGGCATTTCAGGCGCAAATCAGCGGAGATGATCTGCCGACCTTAAGCTCGATAGCGCGAGATCTGGAAAACCGCTTGGTGCAAATTCCCGGGGTGGTCAGTCCCGATATTTCCCTAAAAGACGCGGCGCCGCAATATACTTTCGAACTAAACCCGACCAAGCTCGCCCAATATAAATTAACTTCAGCCAACGTCGGCTCGATTCTTCGCATGGCCATTGCCGGAACCGAGGTCAGCGATATCGCGGAAGGAAACAATGAGGTAAAAATTATCGCCACATTCGCGCCGCAAAGCATTCCGGATCTGGCTTCGGTCCAAAATTTACAAATTGTGAACCCGCAGGGCCAGCCCGTATTTTTAAAAGACGTGGCCACTATTTCCCTAACGCCCGGCGTGGATGCCATTACCCGCATAAACCAAAAGCGAACGGTGCTGCTAACGGCCAACGTGACCACACAAACCAATTCCAACCTGGTTTTGGCAGCGTTCCAAAAAAAGATTGCGGATTATAAATTCCCTTCCGGCTACTCCATTTCTTACGGCGGAGAAAATGAGCAAAACCAGCAGTCGGTGCAATCCATAATAGACGCCATGGCCATTGCCATACTTTTGATTGTGGCAACGCTCATTGTCCAATTCAATTCTTTCCGCAAGGCGTTTATTGTGCTGGTAACTATTCCGCTGGCTTTAATCGGCGTGTTCGTCGGCATGGCGCTGTTGGGCGTAAGCCTTAGCTTTCCCGGATTGATAGGTATTTTAGCCCTGTTCGGCATTGTGGTAAAAAACGCCATTATTTTAATGGACAAAATCAATCTTAACCTGCGCAGCGGCATCGGATTTTTGGATTCCATTGTCGACGCGGGCAAATCAAGACTGGAAGCGATTTTTATAACTTCCATTTGCACGATTTTCGGCATTTTGCCCATAACCCTGTCCAACGAAACCTGGACCTCTTTGGGCAGCGCCGTTATTTTCGGTCTTCTGCTGTCTTCCTTCCTAACCCTGTTCATTATCCCGACCCTGTTTTACATGATGATCCCCGAAGACGCCAAACATTAGTCTATAGACTGTCCCACATGAACCGAAACCATGTCCGGTAACAGTCAGCCAGTTCGCGATTGACTATGACGGTTAAAGTTACATCTTCGGTTATGCTTTTTAAAGTTAGCCCCGAAAAAGTAACTATTCTGTCACCAAAAATGTCTATGGCTCCGGTCGTTGAATAGGCCGGAGGCAGGAATTTATATGGCTTGCCGAGCACGGGAAGTAATTCCGGCGCTTTGGATTTAATTTCATGATCGAAAATATGGTAGTATTTAATTTTCTTTTTCTTGGCGGCATTCAAGAATTTTTGGATAAAAGTCTGCAGGTCCCGGTCGAACCAACCGCCTTTAGCCCCGACAAAATACACATCCTCCCCCACTTTTAAAATATCGCGCAGGTAATTTTTAAACCCTTCCTTGCCTTTGTATATATAGACCGCCTCGCTTGTGGCGGTTTTTTTATATTGCTTGTTTAACCCGGGCAGAATTTTTTCCAATTTGGACTCCTTTTCCCAAACCAGATCGGATAACTTATCCGGGGCAACTGCCGCGTACCTGGCTTCCTTGCTTTCGGCTATCTGGTAAATTAGCCCTTTATTAAGCAGCCGGGGGATGGCGTCGTAAATATTGCGTTTGTGAACCTGGGTGCGTTCGGAAATATCCGGCACCGACAAAATTCCGTGGCCCAGCAGGGACTCATAGATTTTTGATTCGTTTAGCGACAAACCGAGCTCTTGCAGGGTTTCTAGGTACATAGATGTTTAATTAAAGTGGTGGTGTTTGCCACTCACTTAGAATTATATACAATAAGCCGTTAATAGTCAATTAGCTCATATTTAACGCTTATCGTATGAATTTAATCTCACCAAATTTGGGTTATCTAATGTTGTCGATTTTTGGCGCCATAATGATTTTAATGACTTTTGCATTCGGCCGTTGGGGTAATTGGCGGACAAAAGAAGCTTTTTTGGCCGCGGATAGGCAAGTAAATTGGTTTTGGGGCGGCTTTAGCATTGCCGCATCTTGGATTTGGGCGCCGGCGTTGTTTGTGTCCGTGCAGGTCGCTTATCAAATGGGCACGGCCGGAGTGTTTTGGTTTGCGCTGCCGAACATTTTATCGTTAACCATATTCGCGATTCTGGCGCCAAAAATCAGACAGCTGTTGCCGGCGGGATATACTTTGCCGCAATATATCCGTTTTCGGCTCGGCAGCAACCGCGTCCATAAAATCTATTTGTTCCCGTACTTTTTTTATCAGCTTATGGCCGTGGTGGTTCAGCTGTACGCCGGAGGCAGTTTGGTATCTTTGCTTACAGGAATTGCCCTGCCGATCGTTATGGTAATTTTAGCGGCCGTAGTTTTAACTTATACTTTAATTTCAGGTTTAAAAGCGTCAATTGTAACGGATTTTATCCAATTAGCTACAATTTTAATTATTTGCCTAATAATTTTGCCCTGGGCCGTACATGTGGCTGGCGGATTTCAGTCAGTCAGGCTTGGATTATTAGGCATTAATCGAGTCTCGGGAATTTTAGATAAAAGCGTGGCTTTTTCTTTTGGCATTGTTACAGCTATTGGTTTGATTGCCGGTTCCATATCGGATCAATCCAACTGGCAGCGGGCTTTTGCTGTCAAAAAGGACCAAATTGTAAAAGCTTTTATTTTCGGTTCCATTTTATTTGGTATAGTGCCGCTAGCTCTTTCAACTTTAGGTTTTTTGGCTGCGAATCCGGCTTTACACATTGTCTTGCCGGCCGGGGTTGATGTGTCCATGATAGGCGTGCAGACAATTTTCCAATTGTTGCCCAAGTGGGTAATTGTACTGTTTTCCATTGGACTTTTGGCCATACTAAGTTCCGCATTTGATTCCGGTTTATGCGCGGCCAGCTCGCTGTGGGCCACAGATGTCTCTTATGCCAAAAATGACCGCGACTCAGTCAGTGCGGCCAGAAAATCCATGGTTGGTATAACTTTAATAGGTCTGTTGGTTAGCCTTGGTATTTTATACATTCCCCATTTTGGCTTGGAGCAACTATGGTGGATATTTAACACCATTGCCGCTTGCGTTATGGTTCCGACTATTTTGAGTTTATACCATAAAAACCTTAGCGAACGCGGAGTGTTCTGGGGGGTATTGATATCTTTTATAGTCGGCGTACCGTTGTTTATTTACTCCAATATTATTGGCCATCCCGTCTGGATAGTCGGATCCTCTCTATCAATAGTCGGTATAAGCACGACAGTCAGTCTGCTTGTTTAAGATATATGACGTAGATCCGGGAGGTCAAGCATGTCGGCAGGTTGCTTCAGTTCAGACTTTAGTTGGGCTAATTTCCGTGTAAATTTCCAAAAAATCCAGGATCAGGCGGTTAAACAGGAAGTTTTTACGGACAATATTTTTACCACTTTTGCCCAGGGTTCGGGCCAGCCCCGGATTGTTAATCAGCTGAACCATCCGTTTGGCACACTCGGAAGGAGATTTGACTATAAAACCGTTGCGGCCATTTTTAATTTGCACTTTAATTCCGGCCGCGTTGCCACCAATTACCGCTTTGCCCTTCCATAAAGCTTCGGTTACAGTCAGGCCAAAACCTTCGCGCAGGGATTTTTGGATAACAACATCGGCCCGCCGTTGCAAAGCGTTAATCCAGGTTTGGTACGAAAGGTCGGACAGGGTTTTTCCGCCGTGCAAAAAAATGTCCGGATCGTTTTTATATTCCATTGTAAGCTGGTTATATATAGCCGCGGCTTGCGGATCGTCTTTTGCTTCCATAGCTCCTTCCAGTACCAGCTGCAGTTTGGGTAGTTCCTTTTTGGCCAGATAGTAAGCCTGAATAACGCCTTCCGGATCTTTCCATGGGTCAAAGCGGGAAATTTGGGTTGCTATCGGGCGCGTTTCGTCGATGCCAAAATGTTTAAACAGCCCTGAGATTTTTCCCGAAGCTATTTCCCGATTTTTGTCCGAAAATGGATTTATGGCGGGGTAACTGATTGTGGTTTTATTTTTGTCGAGCCAAACCGGACGGTAAAGCCGGTGGCTGATTATAACCCTGTCCGCCTTTTCCAAAAACGGCCTTAAAAATTTGAGCGCGGATTTATTTGCGGACGAAAGGTCAATATGTAAACGGACAATAACGGCCGAAGCCGCGAACAAAAAATTAATCAACGGCAAAACCTGCGGGTCATGAAGTACCACCACCGTCGGTTTGCCGGGCGTGTTTAAAATTTTCCGGAGCTCGCGCCCGGGCTCGTCCAGCCGGCTGAGGTAATAATTTTTCTCCGGGTCCGATAAAAATCCCTTCTGCCCCTGGAGCAAATTATGAATTTTTTTGGTAACAAAAAAGAATCGCTTCGGTTCCCGCAGGGCCAGCCAGCGCGAGGCGAGCCCCAAATCTTTTTCCAGGGGAATTTGGTTTTTGAGCAGTTCCGCCACGCCGCCGCCGGACGCCGTGGAATTTATATGAATAACCCGCAGGCCTTTTAGCGATTTACTCAATGCCAGGCAGCGGCTATAAATCCCTCCGCCGAACCGAGCATACGGGCGGAATGCTTCCCTGGCGGGATATTGAACCATAAAATGCTTCATGGCATAATGTTACCATATTCGGCAAATTGCAGCTGCTCCGGACATATTGAATAAGATTATTTTCCTTGTTTTTAAGCGGACTTTAAGATTTTATGCCGTAACTGCTTTAAAGTACCGGGGTTTTGGTAGTATAATATGAATATAAGTATAAATAAATGACTCACGGGCACAGCTCAAGATTTAGTAAAACTAAAATTGACGGTGCCTATTTTTTACGCCTTTTGCCATAATTTATGAAACAACTTCTTGCCATAATCTCCACGGTGGTAATTATTACCAGTCTGGTGGTCATAGGTTATACATTCCGACAGGTCCAGGACCAGCGAACTTCATTGGCGGACGACCTGCAGCTCCGCACGGCGCTGCTCGCCGACAGTTTTAAAGAGTCCATCAGGCCCTCGTACTTAACTAATTCCACGGCGACCCTGCAAAGCCTGCTGGACAAGTTTGAAAACCGCGAACAGCTGCTGGGCTTGGCTGTTTACGACAGCAAGGGAGTGCTGTTTGCCACATCTGCCGAATTGCCTAATGACTTAACCAACAACAATAATATCGACACCGCGGAAAAAGCCATGGCCGGCGACGACGCGCAGGGCGATTTCGCGAAGTTTACCGAAGGCAATGTTTACGTTTTTGCCACGCCACTGCACCAGGATGAAAACGTTATCGGCGCTTTGGTCGTTTACCAGCACGCCGATTATATAGACGCCGCCATCCGGCATACCTGGAATAATAACCTGCTTAAATTACTGATCCAGGCATTATTGTTTTCCATAGCTGTCGTCTTAATTTTGCGCTGGATAATTTACCGGCCCATTATTCGCCTGGCCGAAGCCATCCGCCAGGCGCGCACCGGCAAATATGGCCATAAATCCCCTATCCAAAGCCACGCGTTTTTTAAACCCATAACCGCGGAAATCGCCAAAATGTCCCAAAGCCTGTTTTTGGCCAGAACCGCGGCCAGCGAGGAAGCCCGAATGCGCCTGGAAAAATTGGATTCCCCGTGGACTGCCGAACGGTTGAAAGAATTTTTTAAGGCCTACTTAAAAGACCGTAAAATTTTTGTTGTGTCCAACCGCGAACCGTACATCCATAAAAAAATCAAAAATGAAATCCAGGCGGTGGTCCCTCCAAGCGGTATGGTTACGGCGCTGGAGCCGGTTATGGAAGCCTGTGGCGGCTTGTGGCTGGCCCACGGCAGCGGCGATGCCGACAGGCTAACCGTAGATAAAAACGACAAAATCCAGGTACCTCCCGACGATCCCAAATATACTTTAAAGCGGCTGTGGCTGACGGACAAGGAAGTGAAGGGTTATTATGTCGGCTTTGCCAATGAGGCGCTGTGGCCGCTTTGCCATTTATCGCATACCAGGCCGATTTTCCGCAAGGAAGACTGGCTCGAGTACCGTAAAGTAAACGGCAAGTTCGCCCAGTCCCTGCTTTCGGAAATAAAGGATGTCCAACGGCCGATTATACTTATACAGGATTACCACTTTGCCCTGCTGCCGGAAATGATTAAAAACAGCCGGCCCGATGCCGAGGTCGGGCTGTTTTGGCATATCCCCTGGCCCAACGCCGAAATCTTCAGTATTTGCCCGTTCCGCAAGGAAATTTTGGAAGGCATCCTGGGGGCTGACGTGATAGGTTTCCATACCCAGCAATTTTGTAATAATTTTTTGGAAACTGTGGGCAAAGAAATCGAATCCGTGGCAGATTTGGAAAAATTCGCCGTTACCCACAAAGGCCATGTCAGCAATATTAAACCTTTTCCAATAAGCGTGGCATTTGCCGCGGAAGACGATAATGATATACCGCCCAAGTCCTCTGTCCTGGAAACCCTGGGGCTTAACCCCAAAATTCTCGGGGTGGGTATCGACCGTTTGGATTACACCAAAGGGCTTTTGGAAAGATTTAAAGGCCTGGAATTCTTTTTTGATTCATATCCGGCCTACAAAGGACAGTTTACTTTCCTGCAAATCGCGCCGCCGAGCCGCGAAGGGGTGGAAAAATACCGCCAATTTAACGCCGAGGTCACCAAGGAAGCCGAACGGATTAACCAAAAATTCGAAAACAACTCTTGGAAACCGATTGTACTGCTTAAGGAAAATTACACGCACGAAGAAATTTACCCGCTTTACCGCGCGGCTAATGTTTGCCTGGTCACTTCGCTCAGTGACGGCATGAATCTGGTGGCCAAGGAATTCGTGTCCGCCCGCGGCGACGAAAGCGGGGTCCTGATTTTAAGCCAGTTTACCGGCGCGGCGCGCGACCTGAAAGATGCCATAGTTATTAATCCTTACAGCGCCGAAGAAACTGCCGAAGCCATTTACCGCGCGCTGGTTATGCCGGCCGCCGAGCAGCACCGGCGCATGAAAAAAATGCGCGAAGCGGTAAAAAACTACAATATTTACCGATGGGCCGCGGAATTCCTTAAAGCTATTACCAGCCTGGTATAATCTATGAAGTACTTGTTTGATAATTTCCCGGAAATAAAAAATAGACTGCGCGCGCCGCGCGGCTGCCTGTTGTTGCTGGATTTTGACGGAACCCTGTCCCCCATCGAGCTCAGCCCGGCCCTAGCGCGGCTGCCTAAAGGCGTAAAATTGGAGCTGAAAAAGTATTCGCGGATTTTTCCGGTTGGCGTTATTAGCGGAAGAAAATTAAGTGACATAAAAAACAAAGTCGGTTTAAAAAATTTGGTATATTCCGGCAATCACGGTTTGGACTGGCAAATTGGGGGAAAAATAAACCGCGCGCCCGGCGCCGAACGGGCGGCCAAACCGCTGGCTAAAATATTCCGGGAGCTGCGACAATTGCCGCGGAGCTATCCCGGCGTACTGCTGGAATACAAAGGCCTGTCCCTGGCTGTCCATTACCGCAAACTCCGGCCTTCCCTGGTTCCCCAATTTAAAAAAGACGCCGGGCGCCTAATCGGCAAGCTGATTAAGGGAAAAGATTTGCAAATACTAAACGACAACAAAGCCCTGGAATTAAGGCCAAAAGTCCAATGGGACAAAGGCAAATTTGCTCTGGCCATTTGGAAATATTTCGAGAAAAATCTTAAGCGTGAATTGGTCCCCGTGTACGCGGGAGACGACACAACCGACGAAGACGCCTTTCGCGCCCTAAAAACCGGAATAACTATAAGGGTTGGCCGCAGCCAAAATAGCAATGCAAAATACTACATCCGCAACACCGGACAAGTAAAATTATTTATCCGCCAACTGTTAAAAATTATTTCTGCTTGAGTTCGATTTCTTCTTTTTGGAATTCAAATTTAACGGAAAAAATATCAAAGAAACCTTTTTGGCTTAGGTTAGCGAGGTTTACCATCGATTAGTTGGTATTGATACCCTCCAGAACTGACAAAATAATTTTTATTTTATTACATGGACTATATAAGTTATAGCGTCACCCAAATCATCGTTGGAATCTTTGTTGGTCCCGCCTTGAATCTGCACAATTCCTGTATAATCCCCTGCCAATGTTGTTTTCGCGATCATCACACTAAATATTTTCCCTTCCTCACTTTCTCCTAAATTTAATCTTGACGGAAGCTGAAAAAATGCCGAGGGGTCGGTAGTTAAATCTGGGTTAGTTGAATTTGCTACAATTCCGTTCAGATAGACACCTTGTTTGTCAGCGTTATTGGTAATTTTACCGCTGAATTCAACCAGTTGTCCCGGAGTAGCGGTTGCCTCTGGCGTATCGATTGTAAAGGTAACCGAAAATTGTTTTCCAAACATAAGCTGGTTTGTATTATGGAGACGATGATTTTGAAAAAATGTTTTATAATTAGAATAGTCTAGTCCGGATTGAGCGACTTGCCACTTGCTTGAGTACAAACTTGCGAAATAATAAAATGCCGTTCCAGGGCCTGGCGCTATGGGATTTCCGCCCCGGTAACGCCTTACACGACCCACCCCGCTTTATCCAAGACCGCAGCGTCAGCACGGCCACAAGGTTCATGTTGCTATGGCCTTATAAGCTGTTAAAAAAGTTATAATAATGTCAAAGAGTAGTATTTTTAGAGGTTTGTTAGTTGTCACTTAAAAGTGGTATAATAAAGGAAATCTAACCTTTATATATATGGCTATATTGAGAAAAAAACTCTTTGCCCTGCTGGCCATTTTAGCAGTGGCTTTTTCGTTTATTCCTTCACAATCCAAAGCCTTAACATACAGCGAAATTGCTGCCGCACAAACTGGCAAAGTTTTAGGCGATAGCACTACCAATAACCTTCCCATTGGTTACATGGATGGCTTCCAACAAAGTCTTGGTATAGTATCAGGGTGGGCGGCAGATACAGACATACCGAATACATCTTTAACGGTTAATTTTTATGTCGATGGCGTCCAGAGTAGTGGGACATTAGCTGGGACAGTTACGGCAAACGACCCCAGCGATGACGTGAATAAAGTTTTGTTAATAACCGGCCAACACCGCTTCCATTGGACAATTCCAAGTACCTATCACGACGGCAAAAATCACAGCCTGTATATTTATGGGGTTGACCCAAGAGACAGCTCCGTAAACACGCTTCTTACCAATACTCCAATGAACTTTAGTTTTATCAACAGCTCGCCCATCGCTTATTTTGATGGCATACTTAACGGTCAAGCGGTAGGTTGGGCTTATGATGCCGACACGCCAAGCCAACCGGTAACTTTACAATATTATGTTGATGGCACCGATAGCGCGCATTTAGCGGGGCAAACACCTACTACGGTAGACAGAGAAGATGTTAATCCTGGAATACAAAGACCCGCCGGAGAATTGCACGGCTTTAGTTTTGCTCTGCCCTCATCCTTAGCTAACGGCACGCCTCTAACTCAAGGCTCGCATAGTCTGTACATTTTTGCCCTGGACACCAGCGGCGATCATAGTAAAGATATTCAGATAACTTACAGTCCTAAACAATATAATGTCAGCACTTTAGGCGATGGCAGTATTACAGCGTCGGTAAATGGCTCACCTTTAACAATAAAAACTTCAGGCTGGGTAGCGGGAGCTGTTACCTCGTTAAATTATCGTGGAACGGAATACATAAACAGCTATGACCACGGCCGGGAAATGCAGTCGGCAGCTTTTTTTGGTAATGGGGAATGTTACAATCCAACCGAGGGTGGCTCGCGCGATGACGGAACAAGTCCATCCAGTAGTAGTGTATTAAAATCTTTTAGCGCTTCTGGCAATACAATTACATCAACCAACCAAATGGCTTTTTGGCTGGCACCAGGGGAAACTTCGCCAAATTGCGCAGGCGGCAACGGAACAGCGACTAACACCACTAAAGTCTCCGATTATATTTTAAATAAACAAATTATAATCGGTGCACAAAATTTGCCAAATGTCATTCAATTTACTTCTGCTTTTACGCTTCCACGCTCTAACTCCTCGGCACAATTTACGCCAGTAATTTACACTCCGCTAACCTTTTCCGATTTTTGGAAATTTAATATAAAAACCAAGACCACAGCGCAAACTGCCGCCAGCCAAGGTTCTACGGAAACTGGCGACGTGCCAATTTTAACAACGCCTGATCATAATTCCGCCATAGCGGTTTATTCACCAAAACTGCCCGATTCACTTGGTCTTGGGTATTTTATGGGTAATTTTCCGACATCTGTGACTCCCACTAATGATGTTGGCTGCTATTTTAGGGAAAATAATCTAACCGCAACAACCTATACCTATAATTGTTATGTGGTGGTAGGAACTTTTAGTGAAGTTACGCAGTCCTTGCAATCGTTGGTTAATTACTTTTCTCCCGACACCAGTAATCTTTCAAAACCAAACGGAAATTTTGATAATATCAATAATGGGGCGGTTGGTGGCTGGGCTATGGACGCCGATACTCCAACCCAACCCGTAACTGTCCAAATTTATATTGACGGAACCGACAGCAACCATTTGGCGGGGCAAACCACAACTACGGTAGATCGTGAAGATGTGAACACAGTTTTAAAACGTCCGGCGGGTGAACTACATGGTTTTGCTTGGGCAATTCCTGCCAAATATCAAGATGGTCAATCCCATAGTGTATATATTTATGCTGTTGATACCGGCAATAGCGCGGCCTCCACTCTATTAAATGGTAGTCCTATGAATTTTAAATTAGGTAGTCCGACTACCGTTGCCCCCACACCTACATCAACCCCTACACCAACATCAACACCGATCGCAATCCCGTCACCCTCGCCAACTCCTGTAATAAACAACCCCGCTCCAAGCGCGCCATCCTTAATTATGCCAGCTAATCTTTCCACTTATCCCAATGGCACCTTGTTAGTAGATTCGTCTGGAACTATTTACCTTATCTCTGGCGGCGTTAAAATTCCGTTTACCAGTATGCAAGCATTTACCGGCCTCGGTTACTCTTTAAGAAACGTGGTTTTTGGTGATGCTTCAGGTTATAATATGGCTCAATCTTATATTATTAGCTCGCCCAGCCAAGCACATCCTTGGGGCAGTTGGTTGTTATATGGAAGGACAATTTATTATTCCACACAAGCAGGGATGATACCGGTTACTTCTTGGGATATTTTTGTAAATAACGGCGGCCAAAGCAATTTTGTGGTCAAGGCAAATAAAGCAGATGCTACTGTAATCCAAAGTAATTCGTTGCCATTTTTACAATTAAATGACAACAGAATTTATAAATGAATATGAACGAACCAACTTATCAAAAGGAGCCTTTAAAACGAGACACTAATATGATAGCGCAGCAACAGAAGGCGCTAAGTGGGTCAATTGTATCATTCTTCACCGCTATTCTAGCAGTTGTATTGGCATTTTTTCTTGAATCATTCTACATAAAGATAATTCTAACTTTTGTATTTTTTAGCGGTATTTATTCGATAATTTTAGGCATAAGATCAAAAAAATATTCAGCTGTGATAATTTCATTACTACCTCTGGTTCTTGTTTTTATCGCTTTTGTTTTAACTTTTTTTGCCCCAAATGTAACAGGATTATTTGGGCTAATATAAAAGACGGTTATGAACCAACCTATCGTTCAATTTCCTAATAATGATAAACAACCAACCCCTACACAACCGAAAAGCAGAGGGGAAAAAGTGGGAAACGCATTTCTCTGGATTTTTTTCTCTGCATTGATTTATTGGGTTGGTTTTATGTTTGTTACGGCTTGGAGAGAAGCTGCAATGGAAAACCCTGGGCCAGGCGGCAGTATTGGTTCAGCTGGAGCAATAACTTCCTCGGATTTATTGCTAATTGTAGGATATTTGGGGTGGATATTCGTGGTTCCAGTTATTGCTCTGATTGTTTTTATTGTTAAATTAATCAAAGCAGTTAAAAAGAGCTAAGCTCTAATTGAGATGCTTTTTCGGGAATATTTTTTATAGTTTTAATTTTTCAATTGAGAGGTCAAAAATCAATTGAAGGAAGAAGACAAATTTAATATGAGAAAATATTTTTTGTTAGTTGTGCCGGTTTTATTTTTGGCGGCGGCGTGTAACAAAAATCCGGAATCAGCAACACAGCCAACGCAACAAAATCAACAGATAAGCCAGAAACAAAGCAGTACGGCGACAAGTACGTTTTCGGGTTCTTCAATGGAGCCAACATTGAAACCAGACCAGGTATTTTATATTGATAAAAACGCAACAAATTTCCAAAGGGGCGATATTGTGCTGTTTAATACCCCGCAGCTAGAAACTTTTACGAAAAGAATTATCGGTTTGCCCGGTGAGCAGATAGAAATAAAAAATGGTGCGGTTTTTATTAATCAACAAAAATTAGATGAGAGCGCGTATTTAAATTCAAATATTCAGACAATGGGCAAAACAGGGTCCGTAACTTTGAAAAATGATGAGTTCTTTGTAATGGGCGACAATAGATCCGCCAGTGTAGATTCAAGACTTTTTGGGCCGATAAAGCAAAGTTGGATTTTTGCCAAGTTTATAGGCATAACACCAACAGTTGAAAATAATCAGGCTCCGGTTGAACAAAACACAAATCCTGCCGTCAAATTACAGCAAGAGTTATTATCATCTTTTTATGACTCTTTTACTAATAAGTGTAACTTTGTTTCCACTGCTGACTGGAAAATTTTAACAGATGTCAGAAACGGCTTCAATATCACTTTTAAATACCCTAAGTGCTGGGAAATATTTAACCCCCCGAGCCAGTCATTTGATTGGAGCGTTTACGAATTAGTCCGCAATGATTATAATTCCAGCCCGGCAAAGGAGGGTGGTATCCTTGACGAGCAACTCCCTTATACCCCGCCATACGTTTATATATATCCTGGATTGGGCATGGAAGGGCAAAGATTGAATGACTATGTCTTGCAAAACGAGTATGCGAAAGTGGTTTCTGTAACCCCAACGACAATCAGTGGCTACCCAGCCACCGTCATAGTGGCTAATTACGATAAGGGTTATTGCGAACAGCAGCTAAAAAATCATACACAGCCCTGCCAAAACGGTAACAACCTTATACTGCTCGAAGTTAATGACCTAAAACCGCGCCAAACCGTTTTTGCCTTTAAAATTGAGTTTGATTCAAATGACAAATTTGACTATCTAAAACTGACAAACACCATTATCTCGACTATGACTATTGCAAAAAATAATAATCCTGATTTACACTCTCATCAATAAATTTTATGCTCGGAATAATTATTATTTTTTCTATACCAGTGATATTGCTTGGCGGAGGTGCGTTTTTAACCACCCGGTCAAGGAAATACCAAAAGATTTTAGGCATTATTGCTATAGTGCTGGGCATTTTTACCGTAGTATTGTATAAGCGGATATTCCAGGGTATTCCATAATAAGGGAAAAGGGGCCAGGAGCTATTATTCGCAGAGACCCTTTGACCCGCCACGCTTCGGGTAACTTGCTCAGGGCAATAAAAAAAATTCCATTCGATTGGATAATTACCCTTCGACAAACTCAGGGCAAATTAGAATACCGCATGCATTGCGGTATTTTAATTTGGTAGCTACGGGGAATCGAACCCCGATTTAGTGGATGCCCGTTGGAGGCGGGTTCGCCTCTGGCGGAAAAACAACCCTAATAATACAGATGAGCACTTACTTTGGTAGCCTCACGGAGAATCGGACTCCGATTCACAGCTTGAAAAGCTGTTGTCCTAACCATTAGACGATGAGGCCCCCAAAGAAAATGCTCATAAATTTTTGAATATAGCTTTTCTTGCCTTAAAATTTTTCTTTAAAAATAATTCTCTTTTTCTTGCTAAAGTTTTATCTTCAAATATTTCAGTATAAACAATGTTGAAAGGCCTATAAGCTTTGGTTGACTTAGTCACTCCTGAATTATGCTGGTCGAGTCTCTTCTCGGTATTATCGGTAATGCCAATATAATGCCAGGGCCTTATTAGACTTTTTAGCACATACAAATAATACATATTAGTCATGCCCGCCGGAGGCGGGTCCGCCTCCGGCGGAAAAACCACTTATCCTAACCATTAGATGATAGCGCCTTATAGTTATCATTAATCTTTAATCCTTAATCCTTAACCGACTTAAGTTAAAAATTGGCATTAAAGATTGCGAACTTCTGATATTTTACCACAAATATTGGGATTTTTCAAGCCTGGAGATTTGTGGTAAACTAAGGGTATATGACTGCGTTTTTAGGGAAAAAGTTGATGTTTGTGGTGGCTCATCCGGACGATGAAAGCTTTTTAGCCGCGGGCGCCATTCATCAAAACCGCCTGGCCGGCGGCACCAATTATATTGTTTGCGCCACGCTGGGCGAACAAGGTAAGTCCCATCTAAAACGGCCGATAAGCAAAGCGGCGCTAAAAAAAATCCGCAAACAGGAAGTTACCAAAGCCGCAAAATTTCTTAAGGTGGACGGCCTGTACTTTTTAAATCTTAACGACACCAAACTTAAGGAACAGAAAAAAACTTTAAGCGCCAAAACGGAAAAACTTATCAAGCAAGTAAAGCCGGAATATTTATTAAGCTTCGGGCCGGATGGAATTTCCGGACACATGGACCACATTATTACCGGCAAAATCACCAAACTCCTGGCCAAAAAATACCATATACCATTTGCGGCTTTTGCCGCCTCCCCCACTATCCGCAACAACTTTGACAATATCAAGGCCAGACGCAAACACGGCAAATACGCCACCCATGTCAGCCATGCCGTCCCAAATTTAAAGCTTAAAGTTAACACGCAAGTTAAACAAAAAACTCTCGGCTTCCACAAATCCCAGGCCGGACCGAGTACTTTGGCGGGCAGTTTCTCCAAGCCGGTAAAAAACAGCTTCCTAAATTACGAATACTTTATAATTTAATATGCCTCAAAAAATTTCCAAACATATTCAAAAACACAAAGCCTTTTGGCGAACTCCGACATTTATTTCCAGTGTCGGCATGGGCGTAATGCTCCTGATTTTCAGCTTTGGCATAAATTATTTTGCCAACGGCTTCTCCGCCAGCCACGCCAGCAATTCGGTTAATGACATTATTTTAGACAACATTGCCGTCTATAACGTCAGCGCCGTATTTTTGGAGGGCGGGGTACTGTTTATTATAATCCTCATTGCCATCTTATTCCTGGAACCTAAATTTATCCCCTTTACCATAAAATCTATCGCCCTGTTCATTGTGGTGCGCTCCCTGTTTATGATTTTGACCCACCTCGCTCCCCCGGCCCACGATCTGGTGCTGTCACCGGACAATTTTTTGGAGCGGTTGCTGGCCGGCTCCGGCGATGACCTGTTCTTTTCCGGCCACACCGGCCTGCCGTTCTTAATGGGTTTCATATTTTGGGACCATAAATTTTTCCGCTGGTTTTTCTTTTTGGCCTCGGCCATTGGCGGTGCTGCCGCCTTGTTGGGCCACGTGCACTACTCTATAGATGTATTTTCAGCTATGTTTATTTCCTTCGGTATTTACCATTTGGCGTTACATTTTTTCTCAAACGATTACCAGTTAAGCAAGCAATAGTTTATGGCAAAACAACCTGTATTTAAACAGTTAGGAACTAAATTACCGGGCTTTCCCCAAGCGCCTAGCCGGGATATTTTAGAAACTTTTAACAACCAACACCCGGATCTATTGTATTTGGTGCCTTTGGTCTGCACGGAATTTACCGCCATTTGCCCCATAACCGGCCAGCCGGATTTTGGCAGTTTTGAGATTGTTTACGCGCCCAATATTAAAATGGTGGAGTCCAAAAGTTTAAAACTATATTTGTTTTCTTTCCGCAACCACGGGGCGTTTCACGAAGACGTGACCAACCGGATTTTTAAAGATTTATGGAAAATAACGCAGCCGAAATTTATGCGGGTAATCGGCAACTTTAACGTCCGCGGCGGCATAGCCATCAAACCCCTGGTGCAAAAATTCTCGCCGCATGGCCGGAAAAGCCGCCAAGAAATTTTGGATATGCTGGCGGGCTGGGACGCGGCAAAAAATAATTTATAAGATGGAAAAAAAGTATACGATTCTCGCTATAGAGACCAGCTGCGACGAAACCGCCGCGGCTGTTTTGTCTGTTGCCAATACTCAAAAATTACCAAAAATAACGACCCTATCGTCCGTCGTAAAATCTCAAATCGCCCTTCACAGCAAATTTGGCGGCGTGGTTCCCGAGGCAGCGGCGCGCGCTCACGTCAAAAATATTTTACCCGTGGTAACAAAAGCGCTGTCAGATGCCGGCAGTCAGCTGTCAGCTATAGATTACATTGCCATAACCGCCGGCCCCGGGCTTGTCCCTTCCCTGATTGTCGGCGTGGAATTTGCCAAAGCGTTATCGTTTGCTACCGGCAAACCAATAATTCCAGTCAACCATTTGCTGGGACACTTGTACTCTCCGTTTGGGCAAATCGGCAAATCAGCAGGTCTGCAGACCAGCTTTCCCATGATTTCCCTGATTGTCAGCGGCGGGCATACCATGCTGGTACTGATGAAAAACATCAAGGAATATAAAGTTCTCGGGGAAACGGTTGATGACGCGGTCGGCGAAGCGTTTGACAAAGTCGCCAAACTTCTCGGCCTCCCCTACCCCGGCGGGCCCGAAGTCAGCAGGCTGGCGAAACAGGCAAAACATCCGGTTATTTTTCCCCGGCCGATGATTAACGCCAAAAATTATAATTTTTCTTTTTCCGGCCTAAAAACCGCGGTCTTATATTATATTAAAGATCAAGGATTAAAAATTAAGGATGCCACTTTAAGAGCGGACATTTGCGCAGGTTTTCAGGAAGCGGCGGTTGAAGTTTTGGCCGCCAAAACCCTCAGGGCGGCCAAACAATACAATGCGCGCTCAATCAGCCTCTCCGGCGGCGTGGCGGCAAATGAAACACTGCGCGACGCTTTGCGTTCTATATGTAAAGAGCAAAATTTACAATTTTTTGTTCCCGTCCTTGGGCTTTGCACGGATAACGCGGAAATGATAGGATTAGCAGGCGCCTTTATGCTCTACAACGGTTTTAAACCAAAAAACCCCCTAAAAATCAAAGCCGATCCGAATTTAATTTTATAAAACTTAAATATATGCCTAATATAACAGACAAAATTAAAAAATTCCCGACACTTAAATGGCTATTCGCCGCCTTATTGGCAACGGGCTTAATTTTATTGCCCAGGGCAGCGGACAAATTGTCGGCCGATTATTACGGCACGCAGACCGGAGCCGTTAACGGGGACGCCCCGGCCAATACCACCGCATATAATTACAACGGCACTACGACAGGGAGTTCAGGAAGTTTCAGCCTAACATCCAATAACAGCTATTGCGTCGGCCAGATTCCGGTCTATACTATTACGGCGCCGTCTTCCTGGGGCGGACAAACCATTAGTTGGACCAGCGCCCACAACGGCGCGGCGGCAAGCCAGACTAGTTTTACCCTGGGTTCCGGCGGCACCTGGTCGGCGTCCGGCAATTCCTGGATTACATCGGATGTGGGAATCTGGACTAAAACGGCCACCATTAGCGGCCAGACCCAAAGCCTGAACATAAATGTCCAAAATTGCGGGAATACGAACGGGACCGGGCAATCCAACAATTCCAATGGGACAATCGGCAATTCGAGCTATATCGGCAACGGTACCGGCACGTTTGGCGCCGGACCTAACGCCATGAATACCGCCTTCCCTGTTAATACCGGTACAAATAACAACGGCAGCAATTCATCCGGATCCTTCGGAAATTCCAATTACATTGGAACCAGCGCCGGCACGTTTGGCGCCGGACCTAACGCCATGAATACCGCCTTCCCTGTTAATACCGGCGGCTCTTCCGGCGCGTTTGGTGCCACCAATACACCGGCTCCGGTCTATTTAGCCAACGGCACGGTGCTTAACGGACCGCAAGGTTCCGGATCTTCCGCCCAAACATCGGGCCAGGGGGCTTACTACGCCGCAAACGGCTACCTCTGCAAACCGCCCGGGTCCTGGTAAAATTATTATCTAAAACAGGCGGCAAAATGCCGATTGTTTTTGTTTCCCGCCGCCTTGACCCGTCAAACAATACATTATATACTTTGGTTATGAAAAAGTCGGCAAAACAATTAGGGACTTTAACTAATCGCGATTTGGACAAAGTCGCGGATGTTGTTTCCGGTCTATTGGATAAAGGCTTGGCGCCTGTGGCGACAAAAAAAGATTTGGCAAACACGGAATCCAGAAGCAAAAAAGAAGAAGTGGAAAAACTAAAAATTTGGGCCGTAAAAGTCAGTGAAAAAGTTGGTATAAAATTGTAGTCAAAGCTTATATTCCGGCCGTCACCGGAATAGCGCGGGAAGAAATTGGTTTTGTAGCGTGCCGATTTATCGGCGATCAAGAGTAGACCCCGCCGGTGTTGCCCGTTACCGCAATTAAATTAAGTCCCGTAAACCGGGAGATTCACGATGGTACCGCCCGCGAGGGCTTGTGAGCACTCTGTTTGGAGTGCTTTTTAATTCGCGGAAATCCCGCTGATAAATGCACGGACTGGCCGCTATACCACGGTTTTCAGTCTCAGCGTTAACTCAGCGTCTTAATCAGCGTTAACTCAGCGTCTTTATGACAGAACTCACCACGTCCTACGATCACACCAAAGTCGAAGAAAAAATTTATAAAACCTGGGAAGACAGTGGATTTTTTAATCCCGACAACTTGCCCGGCGATCGCAAACAGCCATACACCATAATTATGCCCCCGCCCAACGCCAACGCGCCCATGCATTTGGGGCACGCGCTTTTTGTAACCATCGAGGACATTCTCATCAGATATAAAAGGATGCGGGGTTACAAAGCTTTATGGCAGCCGGGAACCGACCATGCCGGATTTGAAACCCAGGTCGTGTTTGAAAAGAAACTGGAAAAAGAAGGCCGGTCGCGCTTTAAAATGCAGCGGGAAGAATTTTACAAAGAGATTTGGGATTTCGTGCAAAGCAACAAACACATAACGGAAAACGGCCTGCGTCGCTTAGGCGCTTCCTGCGACTGGGACCGGAATATTTTTACCCTGGATCCGGAAATTATAAAAATTGTCTACGCGACATTCAAAAAAATGCACGATGACGGTTTAATGTACCGCGGCGACCGCATTGGCAACTGGTGCTTTAAGCACCAGACCGCGCTGTCCGATTTGGAAACTAAATATGAAGAACGCACTGAGCCGTTTTATTATTTTAAGTACGGCCCGTTTACCATTGGCACGTCTCGTCCGGAAACCAAGTTCGGCGACAAGTATGTGGTAATGCACCCGGATGATAAGCGATACGCGCAATATAAAAACGGCGATACGTTTGAAGCCGAATGGATTAACGGACCCGTAAAAGCCACAATCATAAAAGACTCAGTTGTGGACATGGAATTTGGCAGCGGCGTAATGACCATTACCCCGTGGCACGATCAGATAGATTTTGATTTAGCCCAAAAGCACAAACTGGATAAAGAACAAATAATCGACAAGTTTGGCAAGCTTTTACCGATAGCCGGCGAATTTGCCGGAATGAAAACGGCTATTGCCAGGCCGTTAATAGTGGAAAAGTTAAAGTCCAAAGGCTTGCTGGTAAAGGTAGACGAAAACTACAAGCACAATGTGAACGTCTGCTATAAATGCGGCACAATTATTGAGCCGCAAATAATCCCGCAATGGTTTGTAGCTATGACTAAGCCGCTGCCGGACGGCCGCCCTTCGTTGCGCGATATGGCGGCCAGCGCCATAAAAAATAAAGAGGTGGAAATCGTGACGGAAAAATTTGAAAAAATCTTTATGCATTGGATGGAATCCCTGCGCGACTGGCCGGTGAGCCGCCAGATTTGGTGGGGAATCCCGATTCCGGTTAAATATTGCAAAACGGCTTATCAGCAAACAGCAAACAGCAAACAGCAATGTAAGGAGCCGGTTGTGGATATAGAAAATAATATTGATAAATGCCCCGGGTGCCAGGGAGAACTGGTAAACGACCCGGATACTTTTGATACCTGGTTTAGTAGCGGACAGTGGCCGTTCGCGACTTTAATGGCAAATGACATCAAGCGTGGCACCAAAGATTTTGAAAACTTTTTCCCCACACAACTCATGGAAACAGGCTGGGATATATTGTTTTTTTGGGTGGCTCGGATGGTTATGATGTCTTACTATCGGACCGGCAAAAAACCGTTTGAAAAAGTTTATTTGCACGGCCTGGTGCGCGACAAAGACCGGCAAAAAATGTCAAAATCCAAGGGCAATGTGGTAGACCCGCTGGCGGTAATAGATACCTATGGCTGCGATGCCCTGCGTTTTGCCCTAATATTTTCCACCTCCGCGGGCAACGACATTCCGCTGGCCGAAGATAAAATAAAAGGCATGAAGCATTTTGCGAACAAACTCTGGAATATTGCCAGGTTTGTTCTTGCTGCCGCGGATACTCACGCGGATCGGCTACGCGGATCTGACGCGGAACCAAAACCGATTACATTGGCCGATAAAGAAATATTGGCGAAACTTAAGGGTACTATTAAATCCGTAACCGGCCACATGGAAGCTTTCCGCCTGCACGAGGCCGCCCAGGATATTTATCAATTTACCTGGTATGAATTTGCGGATGTATATGTAGAGGCCAGCAAAAAACAATTGACCGACGACAAGCTCAAGCACAACACGCTAATCACTTTGAGCTATTCACTCATCACTATTCTAAAACTCCTCCATCCGTTTATGCCCTTTATTACCGAAGAACTCTGGGGAATTTTGGGACAAACCGAACTTTTGGCCAAACATGATTTACTAATGGTCTCTGAGTGGCCGGAATAGTCATAGCTATTTTCGATTAAGAATAATACAAAACCGCCTAAACTTTATGGCGGTTTTGTATTGAGATTATTTTTACCTCAGCACCCTGGCCGGTACCAAAACTCCCACGGGCAGGGACATGTCGGCGGCATTGGCCGGGACAACCCTGGAGAAGTCGTTGGGGATGTGCCAGGAGTTAAAGACATCCAAAGTGGGATAGCCGTGGAGCTGGCTGTCCGG
>JARLHZ010000023.1 GCA_031291995.1 Candidatus Doudnabacteria bacterium | reverse complement strand
GCAGGGCTAAGTCATCGGCAGTGGCAGATTTGCCCATATCAAAAGTAAAGCCGTAAGTATAGAGCATACCGGGGTTGGTAATGCCGTGGCGGACGTTATTCATAATCAGATAGTAGGTGCCGGAGGAGTTGATGAGGCGTAAAACAGAACTTCCCGTTGTAGTTGGAACCGGAGTTATTGGGTTCGGTAAGACCGGCGCAGGCGACGATCCACCACTTCCACTTCCACTTCCACCTGATGACCCACCCCCACCTCCGCCGCTACTTCCACCACCGCCCCCTCCTCCGCCCCCTCCCCCCCCACCACCTCCGCCACCGCCTCCGCCACCGCCTCCCCCACTGGATGACGAAACTGTCACCGTGGTCTGAGCCGTGGCGCTACCGGCGGCGTTAGCCGCAGTCAATGTATAAGTTGTCGTTACCGAAGGCGAAACGGATTGCGAAGACAAGGCGGTTACGTCGCCAATCCCGTTATCAATACTCAAAGTCGGCGCCGGATAACCGCTCACGACCCAGCTCAATACTGAGCCAGACCCGGCGTTAATACCTGCGGGGGTAGCGGCAAAAACCGAAATTACAGGAGCAGTGTTGCCCGATGGAGCCGTTACGGTAAAACTGCCATTGGTTACTCCAGTAAGCAAATCACTGTAAAGCCCGGCCACATTGCAGTCCGTAGTTTTGCCCGAAGTAAAATCAAATGTCGCCGCCGAAGTCCCGGTTGCCATTGCCTGGAAAGTAACCGTTGCCAAAATTCCGCTGCCGGTAAAATTGCCCGCGCCGGTGGAAGGAATCTGAGAAAACTGGATTAAACCGCTGGAGTTGTCGGCGCTGTTATAAGCCGTAAAACCCATTAAGGAACCTGGGGAAATTTGCACACCGGAAGACCCGGAGTTAGCGTCCACAACATGCAAAACCGCCGGGTTAAAATGTAGTGAGTATATATCCACTCCGTAAGTCGCCTGGCCGGTGGTATCAACCAAAATACTAACGTTAAATGTGCTTCCCACGGTAACCGAAGCGGTAACGGGCGAAACGGCCAATGTAGCCGCACTGGCGGATTTTGCCCCAAAGGCGCCGAATAAACAAACGAAAAAAATTGCGGCGTTAAATATTTTCTTCATGTTTTAGGAACCTTTATTAAGACAATGACCGCCATTTCAAAAATGATAATGACGGTCATGGTTAACAATAAAGTTTAAGCGCTTGTTTACTGCAGCACCCTGGCCGGTACCAAAACTCCCACGGGCAGGGACATGTCGGCGGCATTGGCCGGGACAACCCTGGAGAAGTCGTTGGGGATGTGCCAGGAGTTAAAGACATCCAAAGTGGGATAGCCGTGGAGCTGGCTGTCCGG
>JARLHZ010000022.1 GCA_031291995.1 Candidatus Doudnabacteria bacterium | reverse complement strand
TCCATGACCGTCATGTAACAGGTCTTCTTATGGAGATCAACTCCAATGTAGGTGTTAGTACTAGACATTTTTTCTCCTTTCTATTAATTATTTTTCCCAGTCTAATTTTAACACTTGCAATTAATTTATAGCATTATGAAAGTTTTACTTGAGATAATCTTTATTTTCATCCTGCCAGTGCTTTTAGCGCTTTTTAATATAGTAAGAATGAAATACCGCTTTCACGTTTTTGCAGTAATGATTTTGGCGGGAATAATGATTGTCTTTTCTGAACATTGGTCGTTATTAAAATTGGGAATGTATGTAAAACAGTTATCAAACGGCGTTGTATATTACACAGCTTTTACCATTCTTGCAGCGGCTTTTATTGTATTTATATCTAAATTTCTAAAACAACAGCCTGTCGCTAAATGGTGGTTACATTCACATTTTTTGTGGGGTTTTATTGCAATAAGCGTAACACAGGAGTTTTTGTATCGCTCTTTCTTAATGCCTGAATTGCAAACGGTATTTAGGAGTGCTTTGATTGTGATAATTTTGAATACCCTGATATTTACCTTTATCCATTTAATTTACCCAAATAGGCTAATTAACCTCACTATGGCATTTCTTGGCGGCTTAGGAATTGCGAGCTTATATTTTTATTTTCCCAATTTTTATTTAGTTTCCTTGTGCCATACTATATTAAATTTTGCCGTGGTATATTACAGGTTCTTTACTTTCCCTGATACCTTTGTTTTTCAAAAAAACTAAAAATAAGTTTATGTTATTTAGAACAAACCAATATGACCGACTATAAAAACTTTAAAAAACAACTCTTAAAGGACAAGGAAATTAAAAAGGCCTATAAAAATTTGGCACCTAAATTTGCTAAAGTTAATCTATCTGTTGCTGTTGCAAAGCGCCTAAAGTAAGGCTTTGCACAGACAAAAAAACAGGGCTTTAAGCCCTGTTTTTTATATGATTTAAAGTTGTATTGACAACCCCCTATTAACCGTCTATAATATATGCAGAATACATACGAGAAAGCACCTCTTAAGGTTTCGTCCTTAGGCGGTGCTTTTTCCTTTATGTCCCTTTTTGGGCGATTTCTTAACTTGAGGCTGTCTAATTTTGGTTTAGGTCAAGCTAAAACATAACCCGAGGCTGGTCCTTTGCCAATCTGCTTTATGGTTCCCAGTTTTTTAAGTTTTTGCAAGTAAAGCTGGGCTGTTCTTTGCGGGCAATTTAAAATATCCATTACATCCCGAACCGTAATTTTGCCGACTTGGTCTAAAAATCCCAGTATTTCCATTTGGTCTTTGTCCAAATACACCTGTGACTGGATATTTTTACCAAGTTTCTTTAAACCCAACGAGGCAATTTTTTCCCTAACGTCATCTATCTCTTCCTTAAAACCCCTGACAAAATATTCCAGCCACGGGGTAAAATCCACTCTCCGCTCTTCATAGTTTTTTCCAATGTTTATGGCGGCATAATATTTTGGCCGCTCTTTGTTATAATAGTCCTCCAAAGCAAACAGACGGCGGAAGTCGTAGCCTCGCTCGTAAAGTACTAAGGTTGCCAAAGCCCTTGCCGTCCTACCGTTTCCATCGTTAAAAGGATGAATTGCCGCAAGCTCCTGATGTGCCACGCCTGCAACAATAATCGGATGAATATCTTTTTTCTGGCTTTCCTTTAGCCACCCAACTAATTCTTTCATTAGTTGTGGCACCTTATCCGCTATTGGCCCCGTGTAAACCGTTTCATCGGGCCAGCCGAACTTCCGCCTGACAACATAAATAGGCCCCTTGCGATAGTATCCAGACTGCTCGCTTGGTAATGTGCCCGTAGTGACGAGTTTGTGGATTTTTAATATTACTCTTTCGGTAATTGCCTGTTTCTTTTCAACAACCAGGCTAATATATTTAAGGGCTTTTAAATAATTTTGTACTTCCACAATATCCCGTGTGGGCGCGTCAATCTTTTTATTGGCTATTAAAGCTTCTACCTGCCTGGTATTAAGCATATTTCCCTCAATGGCTGTGGAGCTGTGGGTCATACGGATTAAAGCCTGTCTGCGTAGCTTCAATTCATTTTTAGGCAACAGCTTGGCACGACCAATAGCCGCCTTTGCCTCGGCAATAGCGGTAAGCAGGCTAAGCATTTTGCTGGTAATTTTATATTGCGGACTGAACATAATGGTATTATAGCAGGTTTTAAATAATCACGCAAGAATCGCGCAATAAATCGCGCAATGGATCTCAACTTTTATCGCCCTCAAAGAGTCCGTCCTTGTTTGGAAGAGAATCAAGCTAATGGAGTGCAACCGCTTCACCCAACTACTCCAAACTGTTTAACATCGCCCTAGAGGCGATTTTTTGCTAATATTAAGGTATAAACATATGGAATATTATCCCAAAATTGAACAATTTGTCATTGAGGCTTTTACCAAGTCCCATAATCCTAAAGACATTAAGCATTTTGAACGCACTGTTTACTGGCTAAAACAACTTAGACCAGAAGCAGACGAGGCTTTATGTATTGCCGCATTTGCCCACGACACGGAACGAGCATTTAGGGAAAGCTCAAGCCATCCCGCTGCTGGTAGCTCCCCCAAGGGTTTTCGGGACGAAGAGTTTTTAACTTACCACCAAAATAAAGGGGCTGAAATAATTGCCGATTTTCTTAAACAACAAAACGCTCCACAAGAAATGACTGACCGTGTCCAAATGTTAATTTCCAAACACGAAGTAGGCGGAAACGAAGACCAAAACCTGCTCAAGGATGCCGACAGCGTTAGTTATTTTGAAAACCAAATGAACCATTTCCTGACGGAAAAAGTTGCTGCTGTCGGTAAAGAGAAAGTTCGGGAAAAATTTCAATGGATGTTTGACCGCATAACATCGGGAAAAGCCAAAGACCTGGCTAGGCCGATGTTTGAAGATGCTATTACAAAATTAGGATAAATTTATGGCTATAAAAATTACATATTTTGTTCACGGCACAACTACAGATAACGAACTTATAAAAAATACCAAATTAAAAAGTATAATTTTTACCATAGGATTTTAGGAATGGAGTGATTTTATGGCAAACAAGACTCTTTCAATCATTGCGGTAGTAATAAACAACCTTGAAGTCAACAAGAGGTTTGTTTCCAGTGTGTGGCAATACACCACCGGGGACTACGAATTGATACTTATAGATAACGCTTCGACCGACAAAAAATCCATAAAATTCTTTAAACGGAACGCTGACAAATACTTCCGTTTTGATAAAATTATTTCCCTATCCAAGGCTTGGAATAAGGGCATTGAACTTTCCGAAGGCAAATATGTTGCCGTAGTAAATAACGATGTGGTAGTGCCATCAAACTGGTTTGCTCCCCTCAAACAGACATTAGATAAAGACCCTAAAGCTGGGATGGTGTCGCCCATTACTTTATGGTTGCTGGTGGGATTATACGGCAATAAGATTACCAAAAAAATGGACCAAAGTTTTGGTAAACCTTATAAGCTGCAAAAGTTTAAAGACGTCGTATGGGGAGAGTTTATGTTATTTACCCGCAAGGCTGTGGATGCCGTAGGCGGCTTTAACCCTATTTATGAACGGGGTGGGAGCGAAGATTTGGAAATACTCTTTCAGTTATACGACAAAGGCTTTAATGTTTATACCGACCCCAGAGTATTTGTCTACCACGAGGGCAGTCGCTCCCAAACCCCTGACATTATCTCTAAGAAAGACCGAAATAAATACTGGAACAAGAACTGGAAACTCTTCCTATCCCGTTGGCCGAAATATACCAAGGGGTGGAAATAATAAGTTATACTTATGAAAAGGGACTTCGGAATTGTTTTTTGGATACACCTATTCTTTATCATCCTGGCCTACTCTTCCCCATTCTGGCTTGACTGGCGGGTAGTTACGGCAGGAATAATTCTCCTGCAAATACAATTCCTTGTTATAGAAGGCTGTATATTAACCCAAATGGAAGCTGGAAAAGACAAGGATATGACTTTTGGGTATTATTATTTGTCCAAGGCGTTCCCTAAGCTGGATAAACTCAAGACCAAATACTTTATACGGTATGGCGTTTCGGCAATCGCCTTCCTTTTAGCCTTTATATTTCAGTATGTTTTTCACTACACCCCTTTAGTAAAATTTTAACTGTAAAATTTTAACTGACCGTTGACTGCCTCGCCCAATTCCGCTATAATTCCTATGTAATTGAATATATTGATTGGCTGACACAGCGGCCAATAAGCGCAAGCTCTTACCAAATCTGTGTAAGAGTTTTTCTTAAGTCCGACGAAGCCTTGGCGAAGTTGGATAGTAAAAAAGAATATGGCGGCTATGGTATAATGGTTATTACATCGTTCTGCTCCGACGTTCGCCGAAGGCGAAGTCGGAGTCCCGACCTTGCGTCGGGATGGCAGCGGCTAAACATATAAAAGGCTACGTATACATTTTAGAAGATGATAACCGCCGCTTTTACATCGGCAGCAGTATTGATCCAAACGAAAGGATCAAAAGACATTTGTCTGGATTTGTTTTTACAACTCACCGGATGAAAAACCCTAAATTAATTTTTACACAAGAATTTCCAACAATCCAGGACGCAAAAAGGATAGAATTACGACTTAAAAAACTTAAGCGGAAAGATTATATTGAAAAAATCATAAAAGATGGTTGTATAAAAATGATATGCTTTAGTTATGGTGCCCGTAGTTCAATGGTAGAACGCAGCTCTGTGGCAGCTGTCACGTGGGTCCGATTCCCATCGGGCACCCCAAATCATTTCATTTTTATATCACGATCGCTCTGCTCCGACGTCCGCCCAAGGCGGAGTCGGAGTCCCGACCTTGCGTCGGGATGGCAGCTGTCACGTGGGTCCGATTCCCATCGGGCACCCCAAATCATTTCATTTTTATATCACGATCGCTCTGCGACAAGAATTCCGGTTCAATTCCCGATAGCAGCCCCAAAAAAAATCGCCTTTCTGGCGATTTTTTGTTATAGTGATAATGATTATGCAACGAAATTTCTTAAACGTACATCCGGATGTCATTAAGCTCGGACTGGTCAGTTTTTTGACCGACGTAAGTTCCGAAGCGATTTTTTCCGTGTTTTCCATATTTTTTACCGTCGTTGTCGGCGCCAGCGCCGCGCTGTTGGGATTGGTGGAAGGCCTGGCGGATTTTTCATCCTCTTCGCTGGATTATTTGTCCGGCTGGCTGGCCGACAAATCCGGCAACCGCAAACCCCTGGCGATATTGGGCTATGGCTTTTCCTCGCTGGCCAAATTCTTTCTGGTTTTTGCCAATTCTGTCCCGACGTTGGCCGGTTTCCGAGTGTTGGAACGCCTGGGCAAAAGTTTTCGGGGTCCCCCGAGAGACGCCTGGCTGTCATCGGTGGCCGAACAGCAAAACCGCGGTTACGCCTTTGGCGTGCACAAAGCCATGGACAAAGCCGGGGCGGTACTGGGCCCAATTTTAGCTTATCTGCTGTTAAGCAAACTGGGACAAAGCGCCCGGACATTCCATATAATGTTTGTTGGCACCGCGATTGTGGCTGTTCTGGCTGTATTGGTTTTGCTAATGATGAAGGACCGACCCGGACAGCCGCACGAACGCCAAAATATTTTTAAGGCTTGGCGCACGCTAAGCCCGGGCTTTAAGCTCTACCTGGTTCCGGCCGGTATCTTTTCTTTGGCTTACTTTAGTTTCGGCTTTTTACTGCTCAAAGCTTATACCGCGGGCTTTGCGATTAAGGACGTGGTGTTGCTTTACGCGCTGTTTAATGTTGCCTTTGTCCTAATGGCTGCTCCCCTAGGCAAATTGGGCGACAGGATTGGCCGTAAGTTTATTATCCCTTTGGGCTATTTAATTTATTTGTTAATGTCGCTTGGTTTTATTTGGGAAACGCAAAAATGGGAAATTGTCGTCCTGTTTATTTTGTTCGGAATTTTTTACAGCATCGACGAGGCGCAGAGCAAGGCATTTATCGCGGACCTGGAAAAAGACAGGCGCGCCACCGCAATTGGCCTGTATAACTTTACCACCGGGATTATTTACCTGCCGGCCTCGCTGATTGCCGGAGCGCTGTGGATACTGCACCCCGCTTACGCTTTTATTTTTGCGGCCGTACTGGCTCTTGCCGCCCTGGCCGCGTTTATTTTGCTAAGGAATAAAATGGCACCCAATCACTAGACTTTAGCGGTAAATTTTGTACAATTAAAAAACATCTTAGGCAATATTGTCGTCCGGCCCCGGGGCTGGACGAAAGGACAATAGCGTAATTTGTTTTTCGTTGGCGCGGCGCGTATCGTTATTCGGCGAAGGTCAAACGGCGCTCCGCATTAAACCAAATATTAAAAAATGAACATATGTCGGACAACAAATTTCCCATTGACGAACAAGATCTAAAAAAGAAACTTACTCCGGAGCAGTATAAAATCCTTAGGGAAAAAGGCACCGAAGCGCCCTTTACCTCTCCCCTGCTAAACGAACACGGCAAGGGGATGTTTGCCTGCGCGGTTTGCGGGCAGGAACTGTTTGCCAGTGACGCCAAATTTGACAGCGGCACCGGCTGGCCGAGTTTTGACGAGGCCATCCCCGGCGCTGTGGATTTTCATAAGGACGAAGCTTACGGCATTGATCGCACCGAAGTCACTTGCTCCAAGTGCGGCTCGCACCTGGGTCATGTATTTGATGATGGTCCGGCTGTAATCACCGATTCGACAGGCTCACGGTCTTCGACAGGCAAACGTTTTTGCATAAACGGCGCGTGCCTCATGATGAATAAACACGAGTAAGCTTAATATGTTATTTGGGACAAATCCAAAATTCCCCAGAAGACTGTCTTCTGGGGAATTTTTTAACGGAGAAGAATGCTGATTATGGCCGCGGCGGCAATCAGCATCCAAATAAAGTTCAGCCAAAACGGCTGATAATCTTTTTTGTAATAAGTTTCGATGGTAATTCCCAGGGCGCCGGTAAAATTCAACAGCTGATATAGCCAATTTGTCGGCGAGATTAAGGAAAAACTGACCAAAATATAAGCCAAAACGGTGGCCGCAACCCCATACCACCCCAGCATACCAATTAAACTTTTTTTCCTGTACATAAATTTTAACCCCATCAGTGTCAAGGGCGACCCTTGACACTATTAGTTGAGACTGGCCCAAAGGTATCTGGCGGCCGTGGTGCGGTGCGGGCTCCAGCTTTCCACGAGCTTATGATATTTTTTGGGGTGAAGCTTCATATCCAGTTTATACCATTTTAATATCGCTTTTTTTAAGCCATAGTCGCCATGACTAAACACGTCCGGACGGCCCAGGCAAGAGATTAAAAACATATCCGCGGTCCAGCGGCCGATGCCTTTAACTTCGGTCAGCAGGCCGATTATTTCCTCATCGGTTAATTTTTTAAATTTAGCAAAATCGATTTTCCCGTTTTCTATCAGGCCGGCCAAGCTTTTAATATATTTAATTTTCTGGAACGACAACCCGGCGGTTCTCAATTTTTTATCGGATTTGCGCAAGACCTGGGCCGACGAGGGAAATTTGACTCCTGGAAAAACGGCGACAAATTTTTTTACAATCGCGGCAGCCGCTTTGGTGGACAGCTGCTGGTTGATTATGGCCACGCACAATGACTCAAAGTAGCGCTTGTGGGGCTTTCGCTCGGCCAATTTAATCCGGCTGATTATTTTGGCCAGCACCGGATCGGTTTTTTTTAAATGCGCCCGCGGATCTTTTTCCATATCATTTCTTTTTAAAAATTACCCTGGCCACCATGAAACTCGTTAAAGCCCCGGCCAGGATTATTATCCAAAGATTGCCGGAAAGCTGGTTTAAATATTCCCAATTACTGCCAAAAATGTAGCCGATAAAACAGAACATTAAACATTCGGTAATTTCGCCCAAACTCTCAAACAGCAAATATTCTTTATAAGGCAGGCGGGTAAACCCGCAGACAATATTTACAGCCGGCGCGATTGCCGTCATAAACCGGCTGAAGTAAATTGTTAAAATCCGGTGGTTCTCGATTTGCTTTCTGGCCGCCGCCAGCTTATCTTCTTTAAAAAACCTGCCCAGACCCGCCTTTTTTACCGCGCCCAGGCCAAACAGCCGGACCAGCCAATAACCCGAGCTGTCCCCCGCCATATTGCCCGCGATGCCGGTAATTAAAACCAGGGGGAAACTCATATACCCCTGCACGGCAAAAGCGCTGGCCGCCATTAGCACGCTTCCGGAAGGCAATGGCAGGGCGATTGCTCCCAAAAAAGTGATAATAAAAATACCCAAATATTTATAAACAAGGACGTAAGAAAGTAATGCCGATAACACGTAATAATAAATTAGGGATGAGAAGGGATGCCGATAAAATTTTTGACCGCGGCGACCGTTTTACCGACTATTGCCGCTGACGTAAGTTTTTGCTCTTTAGCCAACGTATCCAGGGAAATATTGGGGTAGCGAGCATCATTAATATCCAATGACGATTGCAGATAAGACGGCGGCAGGCCAAAAACCAAATTCACATAACGAAAAGTCATCCAGCCGCTTATTTGGTCGGGGCTTATTTTTTGACGCAGCGACCGCTGCCTCCGGAACTCCGACTTTATATATCCATGAAGCCGCAGACTTTCAAATTTACCGACAAACAGGTACAAACTAACCGCCAAAATTCCCACCAACACAACCAAAACCAGCCATTGGAAATATATTTTAATATCGCGTTTTTTTTCCGAATTAATCATGGTCCGTTTAATTAAGCAAATCCGCGAACCTGCTTCTTAATTTTTCCAATTTCGGGTTTATAACCACTTGGCAATACGGCATACCCTGATTGTCGTTGTAATAATTGCGGTGATAGCTCTCGGCGGGATAAAACTTTTCGAAAGCTTTAATTTCGGTGGCCACCGGGCGGCCAAAGGTTCCGTCCGTGTCCAATTTTTTTATAAATTCCCGGACGGCATGTTCCTGCTTCTCGTCCATGTAAAAGACCGTGGACTGGTATTGGGGGCCTATGTCGTGGCCCTGTTGATTTTTTTGCGTCGGGTCGTGAGTGGCAAAAAATACGTTGAGCAAAATTTCAAAGGAAATCTGGCCGGGGTCAAAATCTATCTTAATAGATTCAACATGGCCGGTATTTCCCCCGCTCACCTGCTCATAGGTAGGATTGGACGCGTGCCCGCCGCTATAACCGGGCTCAACGCTTACAACGCCTTTTAACCTTTGGAATATCGCTTCGGTGCACCAAAAGCAACCTCCTCCGAAAACCGCTGATTCGTTGTTCATAGACAATCCTTTTTGGATATTAATCAATATTTATAGATAATAATGGATATTTTGCGCTAAGGCAATATCCGCCAATATCCCAATATCCCAATATCAATTAATATCTATTAGCCGTATTGAGGCGCAAAGTCCGTATGCCGGACCGCCTGGGCCGCCGAGGCCACCAACACCCAAAAAAACAACAGCGATGCCAAAATAAATATTATGGGCATAATAATCAGGCCGGCGGTTAAGAAAACATAAAACGAATAAGCCGCCAGAGCGCCGTACAGAATGGAGCAGAATACAAAGACCAGCCCGGGAATGGATGTGCCGAGGGCCTGCGGATCGTCGGTCTCAAAATTGGCAAATTTTACGCCAAAATATAAACCCATGGCGCAAAGCGCCAATACCGAGGACAAACTCAAAGTTAAAAACAAGCCCGAAGGCCCCACCGGCAACTTTAGCAGCAGGACATTCACAACTTCCGCCAATAACGCGAACGCTCCAAAAGTTACGGCAAAAAACCAAAACTTTGCCCAAACCAGGCGGCCCAGCCGCAAAGGCGACGCGGCGAAAATCCAGGCCGTGTTGCGTTCGGAGGAAAAGGACGGGAAGACAAACCGCAGAACCAGGGAACTGACAAAATAAACCAAAACCAAAAGCTGCATGGCCAAAATAATATTGGGCAACCGGGTAAGCTGGCTGTTATCCATTCGAAGATGGGTTTGGACAGTTAAGCTAAACCCAATATAGCTTAACCATAACAAAAGTAAAAACAGCAGCCAAAAAGAATTTTTCGGATTGCGGAATAATTGGGTTCGCTCTTTATACAACACCGCCCCAAACGGCTTTTGGAGCAAGCCGGATACGGAGCGGGAATATTTCCGCCTCGGTTCCTGCTTGTGGGCAATGCCGCCGCTTTCCGACAAATTCTGCCACAACGGCAAAAAGAAACGGCCCAAATACCAGGCCAGTACGACTTCCAGGAAAACCAGGCCGGCAAGGCCAAAAAAACTATCCAGGCCTTTTTGCAAATTTCCGATTTGCGCGTAGGTTACGGCTTGCGCGGCCAGGCTGGTGGGCAAATATTTAAAACTTTGGGCAACGGGCAAAAGCGGCGCCTGGGTCAGGTTTAAATTTTGCGTGCTGAGAATTACCACAACGTCATGGCGCGAAACCTTGGCCGCAACCAGGGTGAATAAGGCAATCGCAATAACAGCCAGCGTGATTGATAATCCCAAAAATGACGGGCCCGACTTTTTTATTAATCTCCATATAAAGGCAACGGCCAATATTAAAACGTAGGCCAGCAAAACGGCAAACTTTATGACCAGAAGCGAAGATAAAATAGACAGCGCGAAAGCCCAAAATCCGGTATTAAAAACAACGGCACCGGCCCAGAGGGCCGGCGCAAGGACAAACAAAAAAATCCAGGCCGAAGACATCAAACTTGAGTAAAGGGAATAAGCCGGCAGGGACGAAAATTTGGGCGACGCGACTATAAACGCGGAACGCTGATTTTTGAACAACGAAAAAAGCAAAGCTATAAGCGAGCCGAACCATACCAAAAAACCGATTAGCAAAAAAAATACTTCAAAAGAATACAGCGTAAGCGCCGGACGAAAATAGGGAAAATCCTTTAAGTATAAAAATCCGTGATAAAAAAACTGGTATATCCCCGCGGCCACGGCGCAAAATACCGCCAAAAAAAGAGCGACCGTAATTATTTTTGCCGCGCTGTTTTTGCGGAAATAACGGCCGAACCTTTTAAAATTAATTTGCCACAAAAAATTGAGCATTTATCGTTATTTAATACCGTGCCAATCCGACGACTAGGAAACCTTTATGCGCGATTTGCGGTTAAATCTGAAAATATTTTCATTTTACAGATCCCTCCGATGCACTCGGGATGACACAAAAATTTAAACCAACTTTTTATAAATTTCTTCCAAGGTGGCAGCTTCGGGCAGGCCGGCGCGCCTTCGCAGTTCGGCCATTGTTCCCACCGCTTTAAGGCTTCCGTTTTCCAAAAATCCCACCCGGGTGGCAATGGCCTGGGCCACGCTTAAAGTGTGAGTGACCATTAGTACGGATCCGCCATTTTTCGCGAATTCGGCAAACTGGAACTTAGCCGTTTCGGCGGAAGTCGGATCCAGGCCGACAATCGGCTCGTCGACGAGTAAAATCTTGGGACGGTGGAGCAGGGCCGCTAAAATAGAAAATTTTTGTTTGTTGCCCCGGGAATAATCTTCAAAATATTCCTGGTCAATTCCCGAAAGGCCGAACATTGAGAGCAGTTTAGGAATTCGCTCGACCCGCTCTTTGGGACTTACCCCGTACAGCGCCCCGACAATTTGTAAAAATTCCCCGCCGGTAATAGCGCTCCAAACCGTCGGCTCGTCGGGAATGTAGCCGGCCAGGGCTTTGGCTTTTTCGGGAGTTTTTACTATGTCGAATCCGCCAATCAGCACTTCCCCCAAGCCCGGCTGTAAAAGTCCGGCAGCAATCTTGACCAACGTGGATTTCCCCGCGCCGTTGGGACCGATAAGGCAGAACACTTCTCCCGGCCTAATTTCCAAATTGATATTATTTAATGCCGTTTTGTTTCCGAATTTTTTTGAAAGGTTTTGTATTTTGAGCATAGCTATACTATAACACAAAAATTGCGGCCTTGAACCAATTAGTGTCAAGGGTCGCCCTTGACACTAATTGAGAAACGATATTTATAGAAGTCTAACACAAAATCCTGGCTGACTTTTATTCCATCTTTTACCAGCAATCCTCTTTGCAGTTCCTTGGTTGCCGTCCAATTCCCTTTTATTGTAATAATTCCACGATTATTAATGACCCGCCACCAGGGAATTTTTTCGTCCGCGATATTTAAGCCGCGCAAAATGCCGCCGACCTGCCGCGCCGCCTTGGGATGGCCGCAGGCCGAGGCCACCTGTCCGTAACTGGCGACCCTGCCCCGGGGTATTTTTTTTACAAAATCAATTACGTTTTTTTTAAAATCTGAGGTCATAAAAATGAGCACAATCGGAGCATGCCGGCATACTCAAACTAGCACGCCGATAAATCGGCAGGCTACGCGGTTGTACCGAATTTTTTTAATTCTCGTCTTAAAATTTTATAATTAGGGATTGCCCGCGCGACCAGTTCCCAAAAATTCCGCGAATGGTTCATTTCGCGCAAATGACAGAGTTCGTGTACCACCAGATAATCCACCAGAGGCTCGGGCAAATGAATAATTTTATAATTAAAATTCAGGTTGCCTTTTTTGGAACAGCTCCCCCACCGGGTTTTTTGGTTTTTGACGCTTATCCGCCGGTAGTTAAAACCATAAATCCCGTTCCATTGTAAAACTTTATTTCGCGCCAGAGCCAAAGCCTCCCCCTTTCGCGCCAGGTACTCGCGCCGCGTCGCCCGCAATGGAGTCCGGCCGGCAAACCGCTTCATATAATCCAGGGATTTTAAAATCCACCGTCTTTTTTCGCGGACAAATTTATCCGCCCATGCCGGATTAAAACCCCAAGGCAGAGTGACCACCACGCCGTTTTCACAGCCAACCGAAATTCTCAACCGCCTGGCGCGTCGACTCAGGCGCACTTTGTAAGGAATATTTTGATTATTGGATATGTTTTGTGTTTCCATTATTTTAATCTTATCGGTTTTATCCGGATATGAAAAGCCCGCCCAAAAATTTGGACGGGCCGGATAAATTAAGTTTAGCTGTGCTTATGCGACATTAGCCAATGCCATAATACGGCAATCAGCAGGAGCAATACCACCCAAACCAGCACAGTGGTAAGGATGGACATCAGGCTAAACCAGGCCTGCTGGGTACCGGAGCCCAATACCGGAGCCGCGGTCAACCGGGACATCAAATTGGTTTGGCCGAAAGGCGCGCCATAATACATGACATTTCCCCTCGTAACCGGGGTTGCCTGGAGCATTTTATAAAGGGACATTTGGTCTTGTGGCGAGAGGCTTCCCTGCCCTAATTGCGTCATTAACGACTGGGTCTGTTGGCCGGCAACAGCTGCCGACTGCTGCATCATTACCGCGCTATTGCCAGATTGCGCCGCGGCTGCCGCTTCCTCCGGACTGGCATACGCGGCGGCCAAAGCCTGCCCGGCCAGAAGGAACATAACACTCGACAAACCTATTGCGACTAAAGTTTTTTTCATTGGATTTTTATTTAATAATGTTACCGGTATTTTATCATATTTCAACCATTTTTCAAAATCTGTTTTTGATGTTAATATGATTAAATGAGTACTATCTGTTTCGGCCAACAGCCCTGCGGGTTCTTTCCCAAACGGTTTTTGGTCTCCAAAATCAGAACGGCAAAAAAGCTTCAGGCGGAAACAGCTGGCGCCGGGGATTCAAAGGAAAAATCCCGGATTGTGTTTTTTTACCACGACTCGGACGCCGATTATCGAGAAACCATTACCATAATGCGCGACCGTCAGACAAACGCGGAAGTCCGTTTAAATTTTACCCAAGAAAATAAACTCCAAAAAAAATTTTCCCCGCTTTACGCCAAAAGGGTTCCGTCCGGCTGGAAGGAAGAAATTTTAAAACAGCTGCCCAGATTCACAGACAGGCCGCTTATTGGCATTTTTGAGTCTGTTGATAAAAAAACCGTAGCCGATTTTTGCCTGGAAATGTACGCAAAAATGGGGCTGATTGACGGTATTGAGGTTGTGCGGTCATCGGACAAAAAATTTCGCGAGCAGGCTCCCGACCTTGCCGCGGATTACTTTGCGGATGTGGAATATCAGGGCGAGATTGTAAGAGCGCAAATGATTGACGGCAAACTGCAGCTTCACGAAGGCGGCGGCAAATATATTGCCCTGCCGGCCCAAACTGTGGAAAAATCCCAAATCTCCGCCGCGCGCGACCGGCGTTTTGCCTGGATGCAATCGGTCATCAACTGCAATTACTACATTTACGGCGAGGGTGAACGGGACTATTTGGATGTTTCACCTTTCCCCAACATAAAATTTATCGACCGTGAACCAATAGACGAATCCGGCTATGCTTGGTTAGGCTAATATCAATCAATATCTATTAATATCAAGTAATATCCATTATGGGTAAAAATCTGAAAATCGGAATAGTCTGCTATCCTTCGGTGGGCGGCAGCGGCATTGTGGCCACCAATTTGGGCAACGAGTTGGCCCGTCTTGGGCATAAAGTCCATTTTATTTCTTACGATGCGCCTTTTCGGTTAGACCTCAAAGCGCCAAACATCCTCTTTCACAAAGTCAGCATAAATAGTTATAATTTATTTAAGTACCCGGATTATACTTTACCTCTGGCGGTAACCATTGAACAGGTCCAAAGGAAATATAATCTGGATGTTGTTCACGTGCATTACGCGGTTCCCCATGCCACGGCGGCTTTGCTGGCCCGGCGAATTATGCGCCAAAATAATACGACTTTGCCCAAAATTGTCACAACTCTTCACGGGACGGACATTACTTTACTGGCCCACGATAAAAGCCTGTTTGATATTATTAAATATTCCATCGAGCGCTCGCACTGCGTCACCGCGGTCTCGGAAAGTTTAAAGCGTGACACGATAAGAATTTTAAAAACCGAAAAACCCATTGAAGTTATTTACAATTTTTACACGCCCGTCCCTCCCGACAAATCGCGCCGAGCTACCCGCAGAGGACTTAAAGTTAAAGATACTGATTTTCTGGCCATCCATCTCTCAAACCTCCGTCCAGTCAAAAGAATACCCGACTTGCTTAAAGTTGCCGCCCGCCTAAAACACCGGCGCAATTTTAAGCTGCTGATTTTAGCCGGGGAACCGTTTAGTCCTTATAAACCACTGATGAAAAAACTACGGTTGGGCAACGTCATTGTCAGGGAAAACATCAAGGACATTCAAAACTTTTTGAACGCCGCCGATGTTGGCGTTTACACGTCCCAGGATGAAAGTTTCGGCATGGGCATGCTGGAAACCATGAGTTACGGCAAACCCGTATTGGCCACCAACACGGGCGGCGTGCCGGAAGTGATGCGCGACGGCAAAGACGGCTACCTCTTAAAAGTTGGCGACGTTAAGGGCTTTGCAAAAAAATTGGACTTGCTAATAAGCAATCCGGTATTAACGGCCGAACTCGGCCAAAATGCCCAAACCCGCGCCCACGAAAAATTTTCCGCTGGCGTTATAGTTAATGAATACATAAAACACTACACGGAAACATGCGGGAAAAAATAAAAGGCGGTTGACAATAACCCTAAAAGATGTTAAATTTACATTACTCACTTTGCCAAAAGGACTGTGAGTAAAAATAAAAGTCCGCAGACAGCGGATTTTTTTCTTGGAGGAATTGATGAAAAAGTTTTTGTCGTTTTTTACGCTGGCTATCGCTTTGGCCGCTGTCGCCCAAGCGAGCACCTTCAACTATGTTGCCGGGTTTGGTAGCATTAACATCACGGGGTCTCTGACCGGAACCCCGCTTGGCTCCGGGGCATACAACATCACGGCCGGCACAATCAAGCTCATCGACTCAGCTAACCCGGCTCTGGACGGAAGTGGGATTTTTGTGCCGATCCCCGCAAACGGTAATTTCTATACCGGTGGCGGTACAATTGTCACCTTTTCCAACTGGAACTCCACGCTCTTCCCAGGCCTGAACCCACAGCTGGACAGCAACGGGGCGTTGACCTTTGATTTTACATCGGGTCCTGCGACAGGAACAGGCGTATTTTTCGGTTCGCTCGGCTCCGACAACTATCAAATCTTCGGAGAGAGTTGGGCCGTGAACGCCCTGAACGGCGGAGCGCATTTTAATGCCACCGCCACGCCCGAACCGGCAACAATGTCTATGATCGGCATAGCATTGTTCGCTATCGGCCTCGCCCGCAAGCGGCGGAACGCGCCCAAGCTGTAACGGCAAGCGGTAACGCATCACGTCGCCCCTGAGGGTTCACTAGTGGCCTCATGAGGGACAGCAGTAACCGGCGGACTGGTCTCTAACGAGATTTCAGTTCCGCCGGCGCATTTTTTTCCACTCGGTTAATTTCCCCGCCTGTATTTCTATTTTATCTGCCTTGCGCAGATTTTTTATTTGGGCGGGAGATAAAATTTTAAAATGTTTATACGCGTCTAAAATTTCCGCGGCTTGCCCCAAATCTTTTTCCGAGGTCCGCCAGTTTAAACGATTAACGCGATTCAAATTAAACGGAGCCGAATACTCGCGCAAAGTTTTTCGGCCGTTGTCCAAAAAATATTCGTGAAAATAGGACATGGCGAGCTCGCGGGTTGTTTTATAAACCGGTTCCCGGTAGCGCAACACCGCGTGATTGGTTTTGCTAATAGCTCCCCAACTCCCAAACCGGTAAAACAGCGCGACCACGTGGTCAAGGTCGCCGTCTGTAGACCGAAGATCCATCAGCAAAGGATTTTGCCCGTGAAATTCCAAAATAGACGCGGCCAAAAGCGCGCCTTCTATGCAGTGCGCTTTGCCCTTTTTTAAAACCATGCGCGGACTATAACAATCAACCCCGTCTGTTGCCGGATTATGCCTAATTTTAAACGTCAAAAAATCCTGGATTTTTAACGGATTATCCAGCCTGGAAAATAACTTTTGTTCGGCGCGGCTATAAATTTTCCGTATATTAGCCACGACTAAAGTATTAATTGCTCACGCTGACCTGGTTGGTCGGGTTGGGAGCCGAAACCGGAACGGAATTTATTACAAAACCGATCTGGCCGTTTAATTCCACGGCTACGGAAGATGTTCCCGCGCCCCCCAGAGTACCGGTTACGGGAACCGTAATATCGTAAGTCTTCGAAGTACCGGCCAAAATATTATTGTCATTATTAAAGGTGACGGTCGTAGTCGCGTTTGTCGCCAACGGAATTGTAAACGGCGGATTCATAGTGGAAACCGTTTGAGAAGTCGCGTCATCAATAAAACTGATGCCGTTCCCGACCGCGCCGCCGGCCGTAGTTACCGAAACGGGCACGGTAAGTAAGGTTACCGAGCTTGAAGACGGGGCGACAATTACCATCCGGCCAATAACCTGGAGTCCCGTACCCAACGGGCCGCTGACCGAATTTAAAATAACAGTAGGCAGGGAGCTGGTGGCCGAAGTATTTGTCGAGTTTGCGGAAGCAGCCACGGTAAATACAGGGCTGACCACCGGGGCTTGGGGCTGGCCGGAATCGGTTATTTTTAATTGATAACCGGACGAAGCCGATGCCAACTGCGAAGGTACCAGCCACAAAAATGAACCGGCATCGGGAATGGCGTTGGCAATATTTAAAATTGAAGCACAGCTGGAAGTACCCGAAATATCGGAATCACACGAGCCTTGATTGACCAAATCGATAGTAATGTTGCCGCCCGAAGTTCCGCCCGTCCAGGTAATGGAATAAGGCGTATTGGCCGCAAATTGCGCGCCGGCCACCGGCGCTGTTATAACCAGCGGCGATGTTGAAGTGGATACTGTGGAGGTGGAAGTTCCAAAAAATAACAGCGGCTGCACAGCTGCCACTTGCGGCAATGTGTATACTCTATCGTCGGAATCGGTTAACAGCGATAAATCCCCGCCGGACGTAAGAGCCGCAATATCATATTGGTTGGCCGGCAGTACCATGCCAAAATTTCCGCCGTTAGATGTTAAAATTTCCTCCGAAGGCACGCCAACCAGTCCTTGCGAAGTCACATAATAAACCGTTCCCTTATAACTGACCCAGCTGCCCCAGGGATGTTCCATTGCGGCCGAATTTATAATATAACCGTTGGGGGCGTAACTGCTCGAGTCGCCGTTAACCACGTTGGCAAAAGAATACCCCAAACCGGTAAAAGCCTCGGCCGTGGCAAATGGAATTTTTTGCGTTCCCCGAATCAGGTAAATTGTGCCCCCATCATTAAGCAGGGTACCGCTCGTATACGGATAGGTGCCGGATGTTCCGCCTATGCTCAACCCGCCGGTATCCCCGCTAAAATCACTAACATTCAACGCCCGGGCAAATGGCGCCTGAATGAAAAATATTAATGACATTACCAAACCTAAATATTGGAACAGTTTTTTGTTTCTCATATTTTTTCCGTTTAAAATTACGACGCCGTAATTATAACACAAAACGGTGCTTTAAGCACGGCCGCCAAACGACAACAGTTCACAAACACTAGTAGGACAAACCAGGGAGGACGGAAATACTGGCGATTTTCCGCAGCGAGGATTGGGAGGCGTTGTGATATCAGACGCAGTCTGATGAACGAGGAGCCCCGCAGCTAGGAAAATCGGCAGGATTTTCGGCCTCCCTCAGGCTTGTAAACTGTTACGCCAAACTATTTTTTTCCCAGCCCATGGCCGCCAAATTGCTTTCTTAATAAAGCCACAATTTTGTTGGAAAACTTTTGTTGATTTTTCGGGTCGGACGACTCCTGGCGGACTTTCAAGGAGTCCTCAATAACGCGCACATCCACGCCCAACTCTTTGCCGGCGTTAACCGTCCACTCCCCTTCGCCGGTGGCGGCAATTATCCCGCTGGTATTTTCCACGTCTTCGTGTTCAAAAATATTCCGGGCCAAATCTATTAGCCACGACCGAACAACGCTGCCTTCCTGATAAATCTTTGTAACTTGACCCAAATCCAGATTAAAATCACTGGCGTGCAATACGCCGTAGCCTTCGGCAATGGCTTCCATCATGCCGTACTCCATACCGTTGTGCACCATTTTAACAAAATGCCCGGCGCCGTTTTTGCCGACCAGGCCGTAATTTTCGCCGGACGATAAAGTTTTAAAAATCGGCTCAACTGTCGGCCATTGCTCTTTGGGTCCGCCGACCATGAGCGCGAAACCGTTGTCGTAACCCCACACGCCGCCGCTCGTGCCGCAATCATAAAACACTACCCCCTTAGCCCTTAACTCTTCGGCCCTGCGTATGGAATCCTTATAAAATGAATTACCGCCGTCAATAACAATGTCGCCGGATTTTAAAAACGGGCCGAGCTGGGTTTGCAAAAAGTCATCGACAATCGTGTGCGGGAGCATTAGCCAATACACCCTGTAACTTCCGGATAAATTCCCAATAAGCTCGTCAACGGCCGCGTAAGTTTTTACTCCGGCCTTGGCGACTTCATCCCTCGGTTCCTGACTGCGGTTCCAGGCCAAAACCTCAAAGCCGTTTTTTTCCAGCCTGCGGGCAATCTGATTTCCCATTCTCCCTAATCCAAATATCGCAACTTCCATAAATTAATTGGCAAGATTGACACGAATGACCAAGATTGACACGAATGTCAATGGCGGCTAAGTTCAATCATTATTAATTGATAAGTAACTAATGCTGATTGCTGTCGAGCAAACCTTTGTCATTTTTATTGTAAAGCCACCAAATAAACCCAAAAGAAATCAGGAATAAAATCAACCCGCCTAAATCATCGCCCAAGCTTTCCTTGTCGTGGAATTCTATGACTACGCCCATTATTTTTATGAGCAGAGCCAGCCCCGATAAAACCACCGGCATAACCGTGCGCTGAAACCGATTTTGCCCTTTTTTATACCAATAAATGGCGACTAAACCCAAAATAAATAATAACGCGTCATCTAATTTGTCCGCATGATCGTCTTCTATAAAAACTTCCGGCAAAAAAGCAAACCCGGACAAAGCCACAATTGTCGTGGCGATTAAATTATTTGTCCTATTAACAAGCTCGCTGGCTTTCATATGTTTGGATATTAATTATCTCTACTTTAACTATAGCAAAAATTGACGGAAATTCAAACGCCGTCTTGATTGTCCCCAAAATCAAAACGGCGTCGTCATAACCACTAAGCTGATAATAGCTGATCAATCTGGTACCTCGCGGTTAATATCCACCAGTTGATCAAAATATTCGTCCGGTTACCAGCATCTCCAGAATGGCGCTCCTTTGGCGCCGCAAGCTTGTAACCGCTAAGATTGGTAACTCTATACGCAGTTAGCCCGCCACTGGTTTCCCCGATTTTTTCGAGACCCAGGCACTTTTTGAGATCTTCAATGTGGCGGGACCAATGTCCGACATTGGAGCTTTCAAAACGAATAAATCCCCAAGGGGTTCCCAATCCCGTCGGAAAGTCGCCTGAAAGCAACAGGCAGATTCCGTCAATAAACTGATATTCATCAGGGTTGGGTAAAGGCGCATGGCCCTGGGTTTGATACATAGCGAGTTGCCGCCACTGTTCTCCGGCGAATGTCCAAACCGAATTAATCAGTATCTGTACCGCGCAAAAAAGCTCGTAGCCGTGGTTGTCCTGCATTTTATCCTCCCTATTTTTAGGCATAGGTGCCAATTTTCTAAAATTGCCAATGACAAAGTTTACCATTTTTTGACTGCTTAGGTCAATAACTGACAAAGATAAGCCAAGTTTAGTGCCAAGTTTAGTGTGCCAAGTTTAGTGTTGACAAACTTATGGGGATATGATATAATATTTTAAATCAATTAAACGACTCGTTACTCATATTTCAGCAAACTTTATTCTGACCTTGAGATTTTCGGGTCAGAATTTGTTGTTTTATAGGTCTCATAGAACCAAACGGTCATATGTACCATATAAGACATATTTAACTAATGTCACCACAACAACCGCAAAGTTTTGACGGCTTGGGTATAGCCCCAAAACTTTTGGAAATTTTGGACAAGCTCGGGTTTAAAGTCCCGACGCCCATCCAGTTCCAATCCATACCCACCGCCTTGCAAGGCAAAGATATTATGGGCATCGCGCAAACCGGTACCGGCAAAACGCTGGCTTTTGGCGTGCCGATGATCCAGCACCTGGCACAGGTCAAAGGCACCAAGGGCCTGATAATTTTACCGACGCGCGAACTCGCCGTCCAAGTAGACGAATCGCTAAACCGGATCGGCCGGCCGATTGGCTTAAAGACCGCTATTTTAATCGGCGGCGAAAACATTGGCAAGCAAATCCGCCAGCTCAGGAACAATCCGCATATTATAATTGCCACTCCCGGAAGGTTAATTGACCATTTGGAACAAAAAACCGTCCGCGTGGACAATGTTTCGATATTGGTCCTGGACGAAGCCGACCGCATGCTGGATATGGGATTTGCGCCGCAAATTAAAAAAATTCTTGCAACCGTGCCTCACAAGCGGCAGACCATGCTGTTCTCCGCAACCATGCCTCAGGAAATTGTGCAAATTGCCAACTCCTATATGCAGCTGCCCGTGCGCGTGGAGGTTGCTCCCGCCGGCACGGCCGCTCAGCTGGTAACACAGGAACTGTTTTTTGTCCACAAACAGGACAAAATGGCTTTGCTGGAAAAATTGCTTTCCGAATATAAAGGCCCGATTCTCATTTTTTCCCGAACGAAATTCGGCGCCAAAAAAATTGCCCATCAAATTGTCCGCGCCGGACATACGGCCGCGGAAATCCACAGCAACCGCTCCTTAAACCAGCGGCTGGAGGCCTTAAACGGCTTTAAACTCGGCAAATACCGCGTTTTAGTGGCTACGGACATTGCCGCGCGCGGCATAGACGTTACCGGTATTGAAGTGGTAATAAATTATGATTTACCAGAACAGGCCGAAGACTACGTCCACCGCATTGGCCGCACCGGCCGTGCCGAACATACCGGACACGCCATTTCATTTGCCACGCCCGAACAAAAATTTGATGTCCGTTCCATTGAACGCCTGATAAAAAAGCAGCTCCCTGTTTCGCCGACTCCGGTTTTACCCAAAAGAGCTTACGAACCGGCTCCGGAATTTAACCGTTATAGCCGGGCGCCCAGGCCGCAGGGCAATTTTGCGCCCAGGCCTCATCAGCCCGGAGCGTTTTCCGGCCCGCGCCGCCAATCAGGCTCCGGCGGACAGGCACGCCGCCGGCCGTCTCCGTTCAGTTCACCCAGCCGCTTTGGCCGCAACTCCGGCCGCCCCGCCAGAAGCCGCAGCTATTAACTAAAAGTCAAAGGTGCTCTTTGCCACTGGTGGCAAAGAGCACCTTTGACACTTTCAACAAAAAACCGTCTCCGGATTATGGAGGCGGTTTTTTAATGATTTTTTATCCAAAACTTTTTTAACGGCGGGAGGGACAATGTAGATAAAATGTACCCCGCGACCGGTACTAAGGCCTTCAACCAGGGCATAACGTCGCCGATTTCGAGCAGCCAAACCGCGGCAGTCAAATAAGTTATAGCGGAAATAAAAACACGCCGCGCCCAGCTTCTCTCCCAGGCTTTGTCGGCCTCCACTCTTTTATTCCGTTCTTTAATTTCCAATATTTCTTCCTCAATATCCATAGTTAATCTTGCCAATCATTTAAATCTTGTCAATCATGTCAATCAGTTTGTCCACCAATCCTTAGCGTCCTTCCTCATCCACTCATCCGCTTCTTTGGGACCGCTTGAGCCTGGGCGATATTCATAAAGCGGCAGGCTTCTAAACGTAGGATTTTCCGTAATGCTGTCCACAAACCGCCAGCTGGCTTCTATTTCGTCGCTGCGGATAAACAGTCTCTGATCCCCTTCCATAAAATCAAGCAGCAGGCGTTCATAGGCGCCGGGGATTTCGCCGGAAAAAGCGCGATTGTATCCGAATTCCAAATCGCCGTGATGGAGCCTTACGCCAAAGCCCGGAATTTTATTGTTAATTTGCAAATGCACGCTTTCGTCCGGCTGGATTTGAAATGTCAGCACGTTAGCCGCGCAACCCTCAAACAAACATCTGACCGGTTCGCGGAAATGAATGCTAATCTCGGTTAATTTTTTGTTTAGCCGTTTTCCGGTCCGCAAATAAACCGGCACCCCCGACCAACGCGGCAAATTAATATAAGTCTTAAGCGCGAAAAATGTTTCTGTTCCATTTTCTCCCGCGCCCGCGGCCGAAGAGGCGGCTTCATTTTTGTATCCCCGATACTGGCCTTTGATTAAACGGGAAGATAATTTTTCGGTCGTAAATGGCTCTAAAGCCTGCAAGACCTTTAATTTTTCGTTGCGGATAAATTCCGCGGTCAGATTATAGGGTTCTTCCATGGCAATTAACGCCAGCATTTGGACAATGTGGTTTTGCAAAAAATCTTTTATGGCGCCGGTTTGATTATAAAAATTTATCCGCCCGCCCGCGCCGTCTTTTTCCAGGACGCTGATTTCAATATGATCGATAAAGCGGTTATTCCACAAAGGCTCAAACAGACTGTTGGCAAAACGCACCACCATTAAATTTTGAATGGTTTCCTTGCCCACATAATGATCGATGCGATAAATCTGATCCTCGGTAAAATACCGGAGCAGCAGCTGATTTAAACTTTGCGCGGACTTGAGGTTAAAGCCAAACGGTTTTTCCACCAAAATCCTGGTTTTTCGTTCGTGCGCAGCGCAGGCAGTAAGCAGGCCGGCCGATTTTAAAATTTTGGTAATGGCGGCAAACTGCTGGGGGCTGGTAGCAAAATAAAATAAACGATTGTAGCAAACATGCTTGGGCTTATCGGCATCGGCCAAAATTTTGGCCAATTCCGTAAAGTGCTCCACGTGTTCAAAATCCCCGGCGTAGTAAGTCAGGTGCTTTAAGAACCGGGCTTTTTTTGAAGGGCTAAGTTTTTTTACTACGTGCGATTTTTTTAAAATAAAATCCAGATAGCTTTTCGCGGTCAGTTCGCGGCGGCCGACGCACACCAGTTTAAAAGTTTTGGGCAAAAGCTTGTGCTCATCCATATGCAAAAGCGCCGGTATAAGGTAATCGGCCGACAAGTCTCCCGTGGCTCCAAAAATAGTCAGGATAGTCGGGGGCAAGCTTTGGGTTAAATGAGTATCGTCTTTGGACATAAAATGGGCTCGTTTATTCTTAATAGTACCATAATCCGGAACTACGGAACAGGTTCGGACCTACGGAAAACTACGGAATTACTGCAAATGTAAAACTCTATGGGGCTTAACAAATTCTTCTCTAAAATTATAAATTATGCCTAATTCTAAATTCACACTGTGCAAATATCTTTGAACCTGAAAATAATCTTCCTTTATCACAAATGTTTTAGCCTTTATCTCAATTACAATTTTATCGGCAATTATAAAATCGAAACGGTTTCCAGTACCGCCGACCGTTTGTTCCCTTCTGTAAGCAATACCATTTTCCTTTAACTTCAATTCAAACAAATCGCAGTACTGCTTTTCCCTGCCATACCTGCCAATTTCTTTCCTAACCTGTATGGCAATACCGTTTAACCGATAAGTCATATCGGCAAAAAGTAATTTAGATGCCGAATTAATTTCCATCTTTTCTTGAGATTCTCGATGGAATTCCAAATTAGAATAAATCACCCACATGAATTCCGTAGTTTTCCGTAGTTCCGCCTGTCGTTGCGCAGTTTCCGCAGTATTCCGTAGTTCCGCATACGGTTCCGCATTTCCGCATTGGAGTCTATTTTATATCCGTCCGATATATTTCCACTAGCGCGACAAAGATTGCCATTAAAATTGGACCAAGTAACACTCCAAAAAACCCAAAGCTGACAATGCCGCCTAAAATGGCAAAGATGGTTAAAATCGGATGCAAGCGCACCCGGGAAGAAATTAATTTAGCCGCTAGGACGTTGTCTATTAATGCCACCGAGGCCGAGGCCCAAAGTATCATTCCAAAAGCCGCACCGGCGTGTCCGGTGCCGTACAAATATATTACGGCCGGCGCCCAGACCAAAGACGTGCCGAACGTCGGCACAAACGCGGCTACAAACATCGCGCAAGCCCACAACAGCGCGTTAGGCAAACCGAAAATCACAAACCCGAGAAAGGCGGCGGTAGATATTGCCAGCACCACCAAAAATTGGCCTTTAACCACTCCGTTAATTGCCAAAGTCAATTTGTTGTATAAAATATTTTCATTGGAGGCCGACAATGGCAAGACATCCTTAAGTACGTCTTTAATTTTTCCACCGTCACGAAGCATAAAGAACGTGGAAAACGCCACAACAATTAACGAACCGGCAAACCAACCCAACGAGGACAACAGGCCGGACAGAGAGTTAAACGCCTGGCCGGTCAGTTGGGATAGCCAGGAATGCAGATCAACATTAAAATTTACCGCCAATTGTTGCAGGGGCACGGGTAAGTTTGCTATAAAATTTCCCGACTGCCAGGTTAAAGCGTCCAAATTGATAGATTTGGAAAAAATTGCCAGCTCATAAAATACCTGCTGGCCGATAAGCAGAACGGGACCGGCCACGATTAGAGCGATTATAAATACCACAAACCCGGCGGTGAGGTTGGGCATGTCCAAATGGTCGTTGATTTTTTTATATAACGGGTAAAACAGAATGTCCAAAATTACCGAAAACGCCAGCAGTTCCCAAAACGGCCAGAAAATTTTTAATACCACAAGAAAGCTTGCCGCCAGCAGAACATAAAACCCGATAGTTTGTTTTTTTTGTTTCAACATGGTTGTCCTTTTCCGCTGAACGGTCGCTGATAGCTACGCTTATATTGCCGCTGAAGCTATCAACTAAAATTTAGCGATTAACTATATTATAGCAAAAAAATAAGATTATGACATATTATGATTTTCGCGTCCTACTTGCCAAAAACCAATATCTATGATATATTTGAGTTACCTTTCCCGGGGAAATTCGGGATTTTTTAATGAATGCGGCATCAATATCCGGAACTATAGAAACTAAGGAATTCACGTTCCGTAGATTCCGCAGTTTTCTGTAGTTCCGTAACAGTTCCGTAGTTCCGGATTGGAGATTTTATGAAGAGAGATAACATAAGAAACATCGCCATAATTGCCCACGTTGACCACGGCAAAACCACTTTGGTGGACGCCATGCTCAAGCAAACCCATACGGTTAAGGATAATCCCGAGACCAAGGATTTGATAATGGACAGCATGGATTTGGAGCGCGAACGCGGCATTACCATTAAGGCCAAAAACGCTTCGCTCATATACAAGGACGTAAAAATTAACATTGTGGACACTCCGGGCCACGCGGATTTTGGCGGAGAAGTTGAGCGGACTTTGCGGATGGCCGACGGTGTTTTATTGCTCGTTGACGCCAAAGAAGGCCCGATGCCGCAAACCAAATTCGTGTTAAAAAAAGCTTTGGAACTGGGGCTTAAAGCTATTGTTGTGGTAAACAAAGTCGATAAACCCGACGCCCAGGTTGACCATACCGTTAACCATACTTTTGATTTATTCGTTAAATTAAACGCCAACCATCTCCAGCTGGATTTTCCGATTATTTACGCCTCTGGCGTAAAAGGTTTGGCCGACACCAGCTTGGAAACGCTTTTGGAAAAAATTAAGACCGACGCCGATCCCGATGTTTCTCCCCTGTTTGAAGCCATTATAAAATTTATTCCCGCGCCGGAGGTGCAAATGGAAGACTCTTTTGCCATGCAGGTATTGGCTTTGGCGTATGACAATTACAAAGGGCGCTTGGGTATTGGCAAGGTCCAATCCGGCAGCATTAAAAAAGCCGTTAATACTTTACTGGTCAAAATGGACGGCACAAAAATGACCAATAAAATTTCCGCGTTAATGATGTACGAAGGCTTAAAGCAGGTGGACGTGGAAGAAGCCGTAGCCGGCGACATTGTGGCCGTGGGTGGTTTTGACGACATCCATATTGGCGACACACTGACCGATCCGTTAAATCCCAAAGTCCTGCCGCCTGTGGAAATTGAACCACCGACCATTAAAATGACTTTTGGCGTCAACACTTCCCCGTTTGCCGGACGCGAAGGAAAATTTGTGACTTCCCGTCAATTGCGCGAACGCTTAATCAAAGAATTGGAAACTAACGTTGCTTTGAAGGTTGAAGGATTAGAACAGGGCAGTGATTCCTTCCTGGTCTCCGGTCGCGGCGAACTTCATTTGGCTGTTTTAGTGGAAACCATGCGGCGCGAAGGTTTCGAGTTGCAGGTCTCCCAGCCGGAAGTTATTTACCATGAACAAGACGGCAAAAAAATGGAACCTTACGAAGTTGTAACCATTGACGTGCCGACCGAGCACCAGGGTGTGGTTATAGAAGAACTCGGCAAACGCGGCGGACAAATGCAAATTCTGGAAAGCGGCCATAGCGGCGGAGACATCCATGCCGAATATCTTATTCCGACCCGCGGCTTAATTGGTTTAAAAAATTTGCTGTTAACGCGAACCCGCGGCACGGTAATTATGAACAGTTTATTCGATTCCTATAAAGCGGTGCACGATATAGACATTCGCAGCAACGAGCACGGCTCGCTGATTTCCAGCGAAACCGGTGTCAGCAACGCTTACGGCTTAAACAACGCCCAGGAGCGCGGCATGATGTTCATAGGCTCCGCTGTGGATGTGTATGAGGGTATGGTTGTGGGTAAAAATGGCGTTGATACCGACCTGGAATTAAATGTCTGTAAAACCAAGAAACTCACCAATATCCGTTCCTCTGGCACGGATGAAGCGATTATTCTGACTCCCCCGCACCCCGTTGAACTCGACTTTGCCTTGGAATACGTAGGCGGCGATGAACTGGTAGAAGTCACTCCGCAATCAATTAGAATCCGCAAAAAAATTCTAAACGGCACCGAAAGAAAACGCTCGGAAAGAAAATAATTACAAAAAAAATAAGCAGCGCGAGATCCTCCCAGGTCCCGCGCTGTTTTGCTATGGCAAATAATCTATTTAAATATTTCGTTTGTCAGCTCACTTATCCCTATTTTGGATTCCGATGAATACGGAATTATTTTGTAGTCCCCGATTACTTCCTGAATCTTGTTTAGCTGGTTTTTAACCTGGGATTTTTTTAGTTTGTCCACTTTATTGGCCACCACAATTATGTTTTTATGCCGCTCTTTTAGGCTATGGATCATTTGCATATCGTTTTCCGTGGGTCCGATGTTGGCGTCCATTATTAACACAACAGTTTTTTGCCGATAATCCGAATCCAGTAAATACCAATAAATTAAAGCCTGAATACGTTCCTGGTCCTGCTTTGAACCTTTGGCAAAACCGTAGCCGGGCAGGTCGACAAAATAAAAATCCTTATTAACCAAAAACACGTTTACCTGCTGGGTGCGTCCGGGAAACGAGCTGGTCTTGGCCAAATTCTTTTGTTTGGTAAGCGAATTGATTAAACTGGATTTGCCGACGTTTGAACGGCCGACAAACGCGACTTGCGGTTTGCCATCGTTGAGTATTACGTCGTCTTCCACCAGACCTTTTACAAATTGCGCGGATGTAATGTTCATAATTTAGATTTTATCCAGTCCCAGGCAGTGATGCGCAAACCCACCAATTCCAAACCCACGAAAATCAGCCATGAACCCGGGGTAAACGGAGTAACCAGCGCCAAAAAACCCAAAATAATAAATACCACCCCGACTATTTTTTTATAGGGAGATTTGCTGTCCCTGATTTTTTGCAGCCATGCTTGCGACCGCTGTATTATAGTCATGGCAGTATATTTATGGTTACTGGACTATGCCATTATCATACCACCAAACTCGGTCTGCTGTCCCGCTTCAGCCGCCAATAACCCAGGCCGGCCGCGAATACCGCGGCCAAACCGCCAACCGCCAAGCCCCAGCGCGGGTTAAAATACTGTCCAATTGCCCCAATAATCGGTCCGCCAATGGGAGTAGATCCCAAAAAAGCCACAGCCCATAAAGCCATAACCCGCCCGCGCATTTGCGGACTGCTTTCCAATTGCAGGATCGAGTTGCCCAGAGCCAAAAAATTTATGGAGAAAAACCCTACTAAGGCCATCGCTGCAAGCTCAAACTCAAGGTTGGGCATAGCAGATGAAAGTAACATGGTAGCGCCAAACATCAAAGCCGCGGCAATAAGCATTAATGCCGATCGCTTACTGCGACTGGCGGTATAAAGGCCTCCTGCAACGGAACCGACTCCCATAGCCACTGTCAAACTGGCATAAGTTGTGGCATTGCCGTGGAAACTGAACTGCGCCAATAAAGGTAGAATAACGGAGAATTCGTATGACAACGTACCAATAATTGCCATCATAAGCAAGGTGTCGCGCAAAACCGGAGTTGACTTTACATAATTAAAGCCTTCCCTGAGCTGGCCGGCGGCTTTTTGAGCGACGGGGGCGGGAGACAATTCTCTGGCTGACATCATTTTTAAAACAATCAAAACCGCTATATAAGAAACCGCGTTAAAAATAAACAGAGGCGCCAATCCAAGGGTAGCTATAAATGCCCCTCCTATGGCCGGACCTATCACACGCGCCAAATTAACCTGCGTGGAATTAAGCGACACGGCGTTGGACAAATTATCCTTTCCCACCATTTCCATTATAAAAGTCTGTCGAGCCGGATTGTCCAAGGCATTAACAAGCCCCAACGCCGCGGCTAAAATATAAATCATCCACAACTGCACTGTGGCGGTTGCGACTAAAATTCCCAAAATCAAAGCCAGCACGGCGGCGGCACTTTGGGTAAAATAAAGGAGTTTCCGCTTATCGAATCGGTCAGCCACCACTCCGCCCCATGGCCCGAAAAATAAAATCGGCACAAACTGCACGGCCGTAACCAAACCCAACTGGGTACCGGAATGGGTTATAACCAACACCAGCCAGCTCTGGCCGATAGTCTGCATCCAGGTGCCGCTTAACGAAATAGCCTGGCCGATAAAATACAGCCGGAAATTCCTTATTGCCAGGGACGCAAAAGTTATTTTACCAAAATTTTTTATATTTTCCACCATAAAACATGTAAAATCCCTCCCGGGATGGGAAGGATGTATTAAATCTTAATTTAATATTACACCGGGCGGCACCGCGTGTCAAACAAACAGCTGTGCTAAAATCAAATCCAATAAAACTTTCGGCGGCACACTGCCGGTTTTAAGTTCGTCATCCAGCGCCGCAAGCTTATTCAACGTATCCCTGACTTTGTCCGGAGCGAACCGGGCCGCAATTTTTTTTATTACAAACAACCGGCCGGATTTCCAGCCCGAAATTTCAAGTATTTCGTTATCCGTAGTTTTCCGCGCCACAAAATCCTGCACCATGGCGACATTGCGAAATTGTTCCGACAACAGGGCGTTTAACTGGATTATGGAACCCTTTTCGTCTACGGTGCTTTGGCCGGCCAAAAACCGGCCCAACAGGGTCATGGTCTCCCGCCGCCGGTTTTCCGCGATAGCGCTAATTAAATTAAACACATCGACTTCGCCGTTTTCCGAAGCCAGCGCCTGGACATCCGCTTCCGTAATTTCCCGGCCGCTTGAATAAGAAATCAACTTTTGGATTTCCGCTTGCGCCTGCCATAAATTGTAAATCTCTTCTACGGCAACAACTTTTCCGCCAAACCTCGTCTCTTTTGCGTCGTCACGCCCCAATTTAAAGCCCAGCAAACCGGCCGCTGCCGGGCCGATTAACCCGCCGAGTTCTTTAACCCTTTTGATAATCCAATTATCCAATTCCGTGCCGTGAGGCAAATCGAAAGTCAGGATTTCGAGATTCTTGTCGGCCAGCCATTGCTTGTTGCCTGACAGGCGCTTATCCAGCTTGGTGTCTTGAAATATAATAATATTTTTACTGGCGGACAACTTTTCAACCAACCCGGCGCTGTACCCGTATCCGGTCAGTAAATTCTCCAAAATAACAATCTTGGGCCGGGCAAAAAGATCCTGGCCAAAAAAACCCGCCAATTCCGGTCTTGTTCCATCCGCGCCAAAAAACTCCACTTCGGCCCGGTGCTTTTTGGCCAGCTCGGCGATGTGCATTTTTTTGGAAAAGTCGTCGGAGCCCAGCAGCATTGATACCATAAAGACTTGAAATTAAAGGCTGTTTGATGTAAAATAACGAGAGTTAAAGTGAAACGGGTTCGCCTGGCAAGCTTTGGCAGGCAAGGGTCGGTAGCTCAGTTGGTAGAGCAGTAGCCTCTTAAGCTATTTGTCGTGGGTTCGATCCCCACCCGACCCACCAACACAGAACCGCAAATGAGTAAGGTTATTCCGCCCGACTCGCCTTGCGGCCTCGTAGCTCATTTGGATAGAGCGCCTGGCTTCGAACCAGGAGGTAGTAGGTTCGAATCCTACCGAGGTCACCATGCGAGTCTGGCGGCATTTAGCTTCCCCGATTGCCATTATAGCAAAAATCCCTTAACCCGAACAACAAAAAACCGCCCAGGGCGGTTTTTTGTTTTCCTGTTAATGCGGGAGCGTTCCGGATGTTGAAGTGGCAACCAAAGATCCGGGAAGAGCAGGGGTCGTGCCGGTGCTTTGAGGCGCGGTAATCGGAGTGGAACTCGGCGCAAGAACGGCTCCGGACGGACCGCCGGCGGGCGGCGTGCCGATATCGTTAAACGGATCATAGTTAATGCCGCCGGGAGAAACAAAACTTTGCGCGTTTTGGACTCTTGTCAAATTTTTGTCGTAAGTGCCGAAATCAATACGATCTACGGAATTCCTGGCCGGCAGGGCCTGCTGCGGCGCCTCGTTAAGTTGTAAAATAAGTCCGACCGAATTGCGGATTTCCAGTCCTTCAAAGGCCAGCAGGCACAGAAACACGCAAAAAAATATCCAAATTAAATTTTTAAACAACGCGCCAAAGGACTGCTTGCTGAAACTAATATTAATATTGAGGTTCTTATCCATAATAATTCCTATTTAAGCAGATAAAAATTGGCTGCCAAGTTAAGATTCACGCTGTTTTGCCCCCCCACGGAAACGGACAAACCGTTTATATCGGTAACAAAAGGGGCGTTCTCCAAAGCTTCCAGAAAATTAACCACCTGGCCAAGCGAACCCGATAGGCTGATGCTGTATGGGACGACCACAATCGGGCTGGCTGTGGGCGCGGACGGCAAATTATTAATCGTGCCGGATACGCCGGACAGGGTCATTTGGACCCCATATTTTGGCTGCATGTTTTCCAAAATAACCAGTTCCTTTACCAGCGTAATATCGCTGCTGAAAAAATCAGCGGGCTGCTTTGGCTCCCGGGCCAGCTTTTGCAAATCGCTCTGCGCTTCCTTAAAACTCTGATCCTCAGCCTGAAGCACGGCCAAGGTTAGTCTCTCCTGGCCCATGTCATTCAAAGTCTGCAGATTTTGCCCGTCTAAAATCTTAAAGAAATAGCCCAGCATTAAAGCGCCGGACATAATCCAGACAATAAGTAAAATAATTATTTTATTTTTTGCTGACATTTTACCCATAAAAAATCGCGGGAATTAAGGCGCCTGTTTCCAAAGGCTGTTTTGGACGTAAAAAGTAAAGTGGAAGGTATCGTCCGTCGGCGACACGACATTCTCCAGCGGATAGTCTATCCCGTAAAAATCTTTTTGATCCGCCAGAATAATATTATAGAGCTTAATGACCAAATCGCGCGTCGGGCTCAAACCGGTTATGGTAATCGCCTTAGTGTCGGTATTAACCCCGAAGGAATTTATTTTTATCCCAGACGGGGGCAGCGGGGCAAAAGCGTTAATAATTTTAGACCATTGCGGGCTGGCCACGGAAAGCGCGTGATAATCTTTAATTAAATTGTTGGCCGTGGTAATTTGCACTTTAACGTCGCTGTTCTGCTGCTTGCCCACCTGCTGCTGCAGCGCCTGGATTTGGTCGTGGATAACCTGGCCTTCCAATTGCAGGTAAAACTTAGTGGCAACCTGGACGAAAAATACCAGGGCAAAACTAAAGCACGACCAAATCACGAGTTTCCATAAGCTGTGCAGAATGGAATCGTAATGGAGTTCCCTTTGCTTTGGTTTGGGCAACAGGTTAATGACTTTAGCCATATGATAAATTTAAGTGATCTCGTAATTGCCGCCGCGCAGGGCCAGGCCGATAGCCGTAACAAAACTCAGGCTGTCTTCCTGGAAGGACTCCTGTTTTTGGCTGCCGACGTTTAACCACGGGTTTGCCAGCTCCACTCTCGCGACGCCGGAACCCGACATTTGCGGACCCAAATATTCGGCCAGGTTTTTGAGTTTGGCGCTCCCGCCGGAAAGGATTATCCGCTCGACCTGGCGGCTGGAATGTTCGCCATGGAATTTTAAAATATTCTTGATTTCGGCTTCCAAATTCCCCAATACCGGCAACAGTGAAGTTTTAATATTGGGGTATTCGGCGGTATTGGCAATCCCAACCTTGCGTTTAATTTCCTCGGCCTTGGCGGCGGAAACGCCCAGGGCCTTGGCCACGCTTTCGGTAAAACTGTTTCCGGCTATGGGAATAGTGGAAGTAAATTGCAGGCTGCCGTTTTCCACCATTATCATGCTGCTGCGATAGGCCTCTATATCCACAAGCAAAACGGTTTCCCGGCTGTCCGGCAACAGAACGGCCCGGCGGCAGCTTTGCGACTCCACTTCAAGCGCGGCCGGCTTAAGGCCGGCTTTCTCCAGCAAATCCATATAGCCGTCTACAAATTCTTTGGGTGCCGCGACCATTAGTACCACCATTTTATCGCCCTCTTCGCCGATTTTTTCCCAATCCAAATAGACCTGGTCGAGCGGCAGGGGGATAAAATTTTCCGCTTCAAACGGTACGGCGTTATCGGCCTCGCCCTCGCTCATTTTGGGAATCTGGATGACGCGGACAAAAGATTTTGATTCCGGCAGGCTGGCCACTACGTAATTGGTCGTGAGCCGGCCAAACTGTGGCCGATCCAAGCTTTGCTTCAGCAGCGTCAGGAATGTTTTATTGTCCGTAATAACATCGTTGGCTATCAGGCTCTTGGGTACGGCAACGTCCGCGTAAGCCTTAACGCCCAGGTTTTTGGCCGGGCCGTCCAACTGCATAAACTTAAAAGAACTCCCGGAAATATCCAGTCCGAACGCGGGTATGGTTTTGGAAAATAGTTTAAATTTCATTGATTTTGGTAAATACTGTAAATTGGGGAAATTAACGCCAAAGCAAGCAAGCCGACCACCGCGCCAATGGCCAGCAAAAGCAACGGCTCGATAATCGAAGATAAATTTTTTAAAGTATTGTCGACTTCTTCCTCGTAATGCCCGGCCAGTTGTTCCAAAATTTCCTGCACCGTACCGCTTTCTTCGCCGACCTGGATCATTTGCAGCACCAACACGGGGAAAAGCTGGGAATTTTTGCCCAAAGATTCGGCCAGGGTTTTGCCGACCTTAACTTCCCCGGAAGCCTCTTTGACAAGTTCGCGATAGCGGATATTGCCCAGCGAGTCGGCGGCCACGTCCAAAGCCTGGACAATCGGGATCCCGCTCTTGAGCATTGAGCTTAAAATTCTGGCAAACCTGGCTAAATTAACTTTTCTGACAACCGGGCCGATGCTGAAAATATGGAGGTTCATGGTATCAAAAGCGCGCTGGCCGGGGTAAGTCCGGTAAACGGAAACAAGACCGGCAATAATGGCAATTAACGCGCCAATGACCAATATCGCGTGGCCGCTCATAAAGTCCGAAAAAGCAATTACTATTTTGGTGGTCAAAGGCAAATCCGCCGCCTGCTCCTTAAAAATACTAACCAGACCGGGCAACACAAATATGGACAAAAGCAGGCCGATAATCAGCATGGCTCCGACAATAACCGAAGGATATATCATGGCGCCGCGAACTTTGCTTTTTAAATCGGCCTCGCGATGCAGCTGTACCGTTAAATATTCCAGGCTTTTGTCCAAATTTCCCGACAATTCGCCGACCTTAACCATGCTGACGGCGATACCGGGGAAAACCCCGGGGTACTTGGACAGAGCCTCACCCAAAGATTTGCCCTGTTCAACCTGGGTACCGACATCGGCCAGGATGGATTTAAATTTTGGATTGGTGGTTTGTTTGACTAAAATTTGCAAACAGCGGGTTATGGAAATACCGGCTTTCAACATAACTCCCAGGTTTTCTATGAAACCGATTTTTTCGTTAAAACTTACAGTGGATAAGAATTGCAGGACATCGGTACCACCCTTGCCGCCTTTTTCCGAAATTTGCACTGGCAACAGACCCTGATCCTTGAGTAAATGGCCCGCGGTCGCCGCGTTCGGCGCCTGGATGGTGGAGCTTTCGTGATGCCCGTCTTTAGTCAGGGCTGTGTATGCAAATTCGGCCATTGGATTCCGCTGAATTAACGCTGATAGTTACGCTGATTGGTCGCTGATCTTATATCGGTTTCGTTTTACTATATTTGAAATTTGCCAGTTGATATTTGTAATTTTAAAATTACTCCTTCGACACCCTTACTATCTCGTCAATCGTGGTAATTCCCTTCAGCGCCTTTAAAAACCCGTCTTCCCACATTAAAACCATTCCCTCTTTTTCGCCTTCGTCCTGGATTTCCTGGGCGGATTTGTGTTCCATAATCATTTGCTGGACTTCGGGGGTCACTTCCAAAATCTCGTGAATGCCGACGCGTCCTTTGTAGCCGCTGTGGTTGCACTTGTCGCAGCCCTGGCCTTTGTAAAAGCGCAGTTCCGTCAGGCTTTTAATTTTGGCTGGCGCCAGACCGGCGCGGACAAGGATGGGAATAAGTTTTTCCAAATGAAATTGTTTTGACAGTCCCTCCACCGTGGCTTCGTCCAAATTATATGCCTGCTGGCAGTCCTTGCAGACAACGCGCACCAGCCGTTGAGCCAGTACCGCGTTAATTGTTGACGCGATTAAATAAGGTTCCACGCCAATATCCAAAAGCCGGGGCAGGGCGCTGGCCGCGGTGTTGGTGTGCAACGTGGAAAACACAATGTGCCCGGTCATAGCCGCGTGTACCGCTTCCTCGGCGGTTTCGCGGTCGCGGATTTCACCGATCATTATAATATTCGGATCTTGCCGCAAAAGCGCCCGAAGCCCGATATCAAAGGTTAAGCCGATTTTGGGGTTCACCTGCATCTGGTTGGCGCCGACAATTCGGTATTCCACCGGGTCTTCTATGGTTGATATGTTCACGCTCTTGGTATTGAGCATGGACAGAACCGTGTACAAAGTTGTGGATTTTCCGCTACCGGTCGGCCCGGTTACCAAAAGCATACCGTGCGGCTTTTTGATGTTTCGGCTGATTATCTCCAGGGAGTTCTGTTCAAACCCCAAATCTTCCAAAGTTGAAGCTTTGGCCGATTCATCCAATAAACGTATTACCACTTTTTCACCGTCAAAAATCGGGATGGTGGATACGCGCAAAGAAAATTTGTAACCGTCCTTGTCGATTTTAAAACGGCCGTCCTGCGGCAGGCGATGCTCGTCGATTTTAAGGTTGGACAGTACTTTTATGCGTGCCGCAATAGCCGCCTGGATTACTTTGGGCAGAGTCATAACGTCATGCAGTACGCCGTCAATGCGGTAGCGTACGGTTACGGCGTTTTCCTGCGGCTCAATATGGATATCGCTGGCTTTTTCGAATACCGCGTATTCCAGCAAAGTATCCACTACGCGGATAACCGGAATTTCCTGGGCCATTTTCTTGAGCCCGTCATCCAGCGCGCTCTCCCCTTCCGGCTTACTGCTCAACGGTTTGCCTTCGGGGGTAAATAAATGTTTGATTTCTTTTTCCAGGCTGGAATGGTACTTGGACAGGCCGAAATCCAAACTGGTCTTACCGATAACAAAAGCTTTTATTTTTAACCCGGTCTTTTTTTGAATAAATTCTTTGGTTTGGATGTCGTCGGGATCGGTCATGGCCAGGGACAAATCTTCCTTAGTCTTGGCAAAGCTAATAACCTGATGGCGGTGAGCAATCGGTTCCGGCACCAAATTCAACACATCCTGGGGGATTTGCAGGCTGGTTAAATCCACGACCGGCACGCCCAAAAGTTCGCTTTTAACGTTAAGCAGTTCGTCTTCCTTAAGCGCCTTTTTCCCGATAAGAAAATCATCCCAGGCTTCAGGAACCTTTAATTGGGCGGCTTCTTTTTCCAGGACTTTGAGCTTGTCGTCGGTAAGGATATTCTTTTGTATTAAAGCTGTATTGAGCTCGTTACGATCCATATTTGTTTTATTATCAAAGCTTTAGCTTTTTGTTTCCACAGGCAAATTGTCGTAATCATTATAACATAACAGGGGAAGAATTCAAAAAAAGATCCGGCATGGCGGCCGAATCCGGAAAAAGTTTATATTTAAGGATGGTTTGTCCGCAAAATGCCGCATTTCCAGTGCCGCCCGTGGCTAATTATTTTCCAATTTTCTTAAAATTTCCAAAATCAATTTATTTTGATTTTCCAAATGTCTTAATATCGCCTCAACTTCCAGTTCCGCCTTGGTATTAACTTCAAAATCCGCCTGCGCGCGCAGTTCCGCGTGGCGGCCCTGCAAATTTTGGCCGATCATAATTAGCGGCATAAGAAATATTTGGATCATATTGGAAATAAACAACCATAAAACGAAGGCCGGAAACGGGTCAAACCTTTCCGCTTTGGGAGCGAGCGTGTTCCAGGACAGCCACAATATGGTCCAGCAAAAAATTATCAGGATAAATCCCATTGTGCCTATATGATCGGTAATCCAGACCGCCAACCGTTCCAGCTTGGAAAGATGCTGCCGGTGTTCGGCATTAACGTCGCGCATCGGCTTAAAAGTTTTTTTCAGTTCGTCAAAGTTAAGCGGTTTTTGCATATCCATAATTTTATTTTTTTATCCTGTTTAAATAACTGACGGTTAATTGTAATGCCGTAGCAAATATAACCCAAAGAAAATAAGGGGTTTGGATATATGCTATCCAAGGTTTAAAAGGAAATATAGCAATCGCGGCCCAGACAATGGTGGCCAAAACCAGCAAAATATCCGCGGCGGCAAAAAGGTTGTTTCTCAGCCTGAATTGGATTGTGGTAAATGAAAAATTAAAAAGCAAATTCAGGACAAAAGGTAAAACGACCACGAGAGAGATTTGCTGTTGCCAGGCCATATAAAAAACCGTACCGAAAGATACGGCTATTAACATATAAAGCACGGTCCAGACCGGGGCAAAAACTTGCTTGGGCGGCGCCCAGGAGGGCAGTATGAGCCGATTGTACCAGTTATATGCGTTATCCATGACGGTTGTTGTGTTTAAACCGGACGACGCGCATTAAACCTTGGAATGAACCTGGGTACCTGCTGTTTGTAGGCGCGGTAGTCGTCCAGAAATTTTTCTTCAAGCATGCGCTCTTCCAGAGCGGACCAAAAAACAAAGACTATGGTAGCCCAGACGGCAATAAATAACATGACAAAGGCCGGATAATATAAAAATATGCACCAGACAAAAACAATATCGGCCGCGTAAATCGGATGCCGGACTACCGCGTACGTTCCTTCGGTAATCAGCCGGTCAATGCGGTTAACGCTGGCGCCGACTTTGGCATGGACGCTGAAGGACTTAACTAAAATATATATCCAATTTACCGCTCCCAAAACCAACAGCGCAATCCCAAACATTCCGCTGTAAAACAATCGGCCACGGGGAACCGAGTACCACAAGATGACCCCGCCGATGGCGATAATCCCCCACATTATAACAGGCGAAGTTAATTTGTATTTGAATTTTTCCATAAATTTAGAGCCTGCCCACTACTGACCGGACTATGGAAGAGGTCGGGCGGACCAGACTGTAATAAATTAATAAGTTAACCTGTTCCTTCTCCAAAATATTCGCGTTGAATAAAATGCCGAGATGCTTGGAAGTGGCCTTGAGAGACAATTTTATTTCTTTGGCAATGTGCCCCACCGAATATTTCGCGTTGTTGCTCAGCAGTTTGACAATGGCCAGCCGCCGTTTGTTGGCTAAGGCTTTTAATATCTGTTCCGTTTGTTCCATACAACCATTATACCACCATTCTCCTATTCGCGCGAATTAGAGCAGGTAGAACTAAGCGACAAGCATCTTGAGATCGGCGATTAATTGCTCTTGGGACAGCGGGTATTTATAGTTGGGGTGGCGGCCAATGAGCTCCAACAAAAAGTCTTTACCGACTACGTAAACGCCGTCAACGGGATTTAAACCAAAACGCAAACCGTAGCCGCGGCTAAAAACTATAACCGGTATTATATAAACTTCCCGGCCGGCAGAATCCCGGATATAATTTTTCAGCCTTAAAGCTTCGGCGTAGCCCTGCTTTAAAATATTTTGTTCCGGGAATAACCGGCCGTTTAAGGTCAAATCCCGGCCATTAAATCCGATTTCCCCGTAATGGCTTTTAACCTCGAGGGTAAAAATTCCCGTAGGTCCCATCACCACAAAATCTATATTGCCCCGAAGCCCGGGAAATTTTAAATCCTGAAAAACAATATAATCGTCGGACAATTCTTTAAGCACCTGTTTTATGGCCACTTCGCCGGCAAACCCCCGATAATACTTGTCCGACTTTCGCCGAAAATGCATTAATAGCGGATCGGCAAGCCGGACCAAAATAAAAATCCCGATTAGCGCGGCAAATGGCGCGGCCAGGACCCAGGATGATTTTAAAAACGCCCAGACAATAACCAGCACCGATAAAACCAACCCTACCGCGTAAATGTAATTTTTTAAATCGCCCCAAATTAGGTACCGGCTGTTTCTGCCGTAAAATTTGGCCATTAAGCTTTGTGGTTTTTAATTTTGCAGGCTTTTGAAATCGTTCAAAATTTCCGCCGCGTGGGAGGAAGGATCCACGTTGGGGTATGTTTTGACAATAATGCCGTGCGGATCAATAACATAACTAACGCGTTTGTTCCGCGCTCCCTCGGCCGCGCCGTAGCCGGTAATTACCTGCCGCTCCGGATCCGAAAGCAGGGTAAACGGCAAATGATATTTTTCTTTAAATTTTTTATGCGACTCCGGCGAATCCTTAGAAATTCCTAAAACAACAATTCCCTGTTTTTCAAATTCACCGAAGAAATCACGAATAGCACAGGCTTCTTTGGTACAGCCAGGGGTGTCGTCTTCCGGATAAAAATACACCACCACATATTTTCCGGCAAAATCGCTTAAGCTTATTTTATTCAAACCGTCGTCCAATAGCGTAAACTCCGGGGCTTTAGTTCCCGCATTCAACATAAAACTCCTTTCGTTAATGGCTTTAGCTTATACGCCCGCGCCGGGTAATTGTCTCCCGTTATATGCCCGTGGTGCCAAACAGTTTGCCGATGCCGAAAGTTACGGCCATAGCCAGCATACCGCCAATTACCACGCGCACCGTGGCTTTCACTTTGCCGGCTTCGCCCGCGTGCGCGCTGGCCGCCCCCGTTACTACTAAGGCCATTAACACCCCGGCAAAAGTTACGGGCAATCTCCAGTCCGCGGAGGAAATAAGGATCATTACAATCGGAATAATGGCCCCAAACACAAATGCTCCGGAAGAAGCAAAGGCCGCGTGCCACGGGTTGGTAAGGTTATTGGGGTCTATTCCCAGCTCCGTTTCAACATGCGAAGCAAAAGCGTCATGGGAAGTCAGCTCCCGCGCAACCGTAAGCGCGGTTTGGTCGCTTAGTCCTTTTTGCTTGTACATGGAGGCCAGTTCCTGAAGTTCGTAATCGGGATTTTTTAATAATTCCTCGCGCTCTTTTTCCAGCATGGCCTTTTCCGTATCGCGCTGGGTGCTTACCGAAACATATTCCCCTACCCCCATACTTAACGCCCCGGCCACCAAACCGGCCACGCCCGCCGTTAAAATAAACCCGCGGGAATTGGATGCTCCGGCCACGCCGACAATAAGCGACGCGGTGGAAACAATCCCGTCATTCGCACCGAGGACCGCCGCGCGGAGCCAGTTTAACTTTGTTCCGGGTTTTGCGTGTGTCGGCACAATATGCGGAACCGTAATTGGTTGTGTTTGTGTATTCATATATGAATTATAACACTAAATTCCATCTAGTCTGCCGTAAATTTTAGGCAAATTATTTGGTCCGGGAAACTATTAAAAATAAACTTCAAACGCGCCATCGCCGCCGTTGTAAAGTTTGGCGGTTTCAAATTTTATTTCAAGGCGTTTTAAATACCCTTCCACAAAATTCCGCATTACCGGCCCTGTCTCCCTAAAAGTCCCTTTTCCGGTAATAATCCGCACATGCTTAAACGCCCCTCCGAGCAACTCGTCTAAAATCTCCTTTGCCTCCCGGGTGGTATATCCGTGCAAATCTATTACTTTTTCCGGCACGCGCTCGTATTTGTTCATAATTTTTTATTCCGTAGTTTGGTCGTCAAATTCCTCTTCGCTCCGCTCGGCCTCTGCCTTGCTGGCGCGCACAATGCCGTCTTTGTGATGCGGCGGACTGTAAAGGGTGTAAAGCTTTAAGTCTTCGGTGGCCGATGTATTTATTACGTTATGCTGTGCCCCGGCCGGAACAACAATGGCGGTGCCGTCAGCCAAAACGTACTCATGCCCGTCGATTATACACTTGCCCTGACCCTTTTCAATACGAAAAAACTGGTCATTTTCCGCGTGTACCTCCATGCCGATTTCCTCTTTCGGTTTAAGGCTCATTAATACCAGTTGACTATGCCGGCCGGTATATAATACTTTGCGAAAATTGGTATTGGCCAAAGTGTCCTGTTCAATATTTGAATTAAATCCGCGCATAAAATTAATATTAGATAATAATTAATGGGCCAGCCATTATGATATCCTAATGGCATACTCTTGAAAACTACGATCTTTTCCGGACGCGTTCATATGAGTTCATAAAATGATGCCAAATTTTTGCGGCCAATTTAACGGATTCCGGTATCACACGAAATATCTACTAATGAAGGCTTGCCTCCGGTAACTGCCACTGTTTTTTCTTCACAACGGGGCAACATGCTTTCTTGGATTACTTTAACGGTATAGGTCCCTGCCAGCACTGGCAGGCTAAATTTACCATACGAGTCGGTTTGGATTTGGACTTGTTTGCCGTCCGGACCGATAACGGCGACTTCGATATAAACATACGGCTTGTCAGCGCAATTCGGATCGGGGGGATCTTTTTGCACCGGGCACGAAGGCCCGGTATGCACGTAACCATTAATTCCACCCGTTTTTGCCGGAAGGCTTGGGGGCGGTAATGATGGAGCCGATGAAGTTGGCACGGCATGAAATGACGGACAGGCCGCAAACTCGCAATTTGGCCCGCTGCGGCTAACATAACTGCCGTCCGGACACTGCCTAGCTTCCTGCGTGCAGTCAATAGGGCTGGGGCTGGGGCTTGGGCTCGGATTAGGGCTTGTCTTCCCGCAACCGGCGGCCAATAAAACTATAGAAGTAAAAAAGAATACGGATTTTATCATAACCATAAAATTTATAAAATGAGCTCCAATCTTAACCTTATCCCGGGGTTTTTTGCTTTAATATTTGTTTGGCTGGAAGTACGATAACTCCCTTCGGTCGCGACCGACACTGACAAATCGGCAAACTACACCGGATTTTCGTCCTGTAAGGTTTCTTCGGTTTCCAATTCCGTTTTGAGTTTTTGGAATTCGTTTTCGGCTTTGTTTAATTCCGTGCGGCAGTACTTAATCAAGTCCACGCCGCTCCTGAACTTTTCCAGCCCGGACTCGACGTCTACGTCTTTATTGCTTAGATCGTCGACAATGGTTTCAAGCTGTTTAAGCGCGGTTTGAAGTTTATTTTTTTCGGTTGGCATAGTTATATGTGTAGCGTGCCGATTCATCGGCGATTTCTAGAACGCCCATAAATGGGCACGCTACGGCTTAATTATTTATTTCCTCAGCAGACGTTAAAATATTTCCTTTATATAATTTTAAATTTAACATATCGCCGGGCTGAACATCGGCGGCATTTTTTAAGACTTTGCCCGATTTATAAACAATGCTGTAGCCTTTTTTTAGCACGGCCTCGGGGCTTAGCGGCATTAGCGCGGCTTCGGCCACATCCAGCCGCCCCTTATGGAATTGTAATTTCTTTGCCAGTATAATGCAACTTTCTCGCGTAATTTGGCCGGTTCTGTGTAAGTGGGCCTGAATAAGCGAGCGCTGATGATAAAAGCTGTGAATAAAGGCTTTCTCCAGTTCCCGGAACCGGTTAAAAACTTTATCCAAACCATACTGCATTTGCGCGGCCAGCCGGCCCAACTTAACCTTTTGGTTATGTAAAATTTCGTAATAGGAGTTCTTCAGCCCCATTTGCGCGTCTGCCAGTTTTTCTTTTTGTGCCGATAAAATATTTTCGGCAGCTGCTGCTAAGTCATCCGCAATTCTGCCGACATGTTCGATCAAACCAATCCTCTGGTTTTTAATATACGCGGCCACGGCCGTGGGCGTGGAAAGCGACAGATCCGCGGCCAAATCCGCAATGCTAATATCCCGCTCATGGCCAATTCCCGTAAGGATGGGAAGGCGCGATGTGACTATGGCCTCGGCCACGCCTTCCGAATTAAAGGCTTTAAAATTTTCCAGACTGCCGCCGCCGCGCAGCAGGACCAATACGTCCAAATCCGGTCGGGCTTTATTAAGTTTGCCAATGGCGTTTATAATAGACTCCTCGGCGTAATCCCCTTCCACCCGCACGTCGCAAAGGGTGATTTGGAAACCGTAATTCCCCAAATTTTTTAAAAAGTCGCGCACCGCGGCGCCGCTTTCCGACGTAATGAGTCCGATTTTGTTTATGTACTCCGGCATCGGCCGTTTGCGCTCCACGTCAAAAAAACCTTTATCCTGGAGTTTATTTTTTAAAGCCTCAAAAGCTTTTTTTAACGCGCCTTCGCCAAAAGCCTCAATTTTGCTGACGGTTAAACTAAAGCGTCCGGTTTTATACAATGACGGTACGGCGCTTATAACCACTTCCATTCCTTCGTCCAACAAGTAGTCGTAGGCATTCATAGCTATGCGGCCCATAAAGCAGCTGACCAGATGATCCTGACTTTGGGAATCTTTGATGGTAAAAAAACAATAATTATCCCGCTTGCTAATTTCCGTAATTTCTCCTCGCACCTGCAAAGTCCCCAGCTGCACAAATCGGTCATTTAAATACGCCAGCAATTCCTGCACGCTCAAAACCCTCGGACCTGCCGGCTGTTTAGGAGTTGCCGATTTAACCGCCGGAGTCTGGGCAGGAGTTGTGCTTTTACTATTAAAACTAAATAAGGAATTATCATTAACCGGTGTGCCATTTAAAACTTCCAAAATCTCCCGGCCATACATCGCAATTTTCTTTTTTCCCCAACCCTTAATGTTTTCCAAATCCCTAAGACCCTTAGGCATAGCCTCAACTGTAGCCTCTAATGTTTTATTCTGAAACACCCGAAAAAGCTCCCTCCCCTCCCTCCCAGCAATCTCCCGCCGTTTTTCCTTAAGTAAATTCAATAAATTAAAATCCATACTATTACCATACCACAAAACAAAAAAATGGGCATATACCCATTTTTGTAGTCTGTCCTCTATAACAAGAACGAACAATACTATTGTTAAATATGGCTTTCTTTTATTCTGGAAGCGGTAAACCAATTTTTTTTAGTGGTAAAAATTCAAAATAATACTGACAACCCATATCAATTACATATTCTAAAGTGTCCTTATACCTTGGATGCTGAAACCAATTGCTTAAAATATATATGTATTCAACATCGATATTTAATGGGGCCATAAGTTTTTTGTATACCTTTTTTTTAAAGTCACAAGTCTGTAATTTTTCATCAACCGAGCCTCCAACTTTTTGGAATTTGATTTCAATAATAAACAAGGTGTTGTTTGCAATTACATAAAGCGCTTCATCAGGGAGCCATTTTTTTGATATTATGCTTTTGTAATCAACCCCTTTCTCCTCTAAATATTTATACAATGCATTTTTTCTATAGCTTCTGGCAACTTCTTTTCCATTAAACAATATTAAACTCTTGTCTCGAATTGTGTAACCTTTAGTCTTAGATAGCAAGCTTAAAATGTCAATCTTTTTTTCAAATTTTAATCCTGTTTGAGTGTTGGCACCGCCCTTACCTTTTTCTATCATAGCATTGTTTAATTATTTATTTAATTCTAAAAACCTTTTTTTCGATAATTCAAGATAGTCCTTTTCCATATCAATACCAATAAATTTTCTACCACTTATAGCAGCGGCAATGCCTGTGGTTGAACTCCCGGCAAAAGGATCTAAAACTATTTCTCCTGGGTTTGTTGAGGCTAACACAATCCTGTTTAATAATGACAGGGGTTTTTGGGTTGGATGTTTGCCAAAAATTTTTTCTGCGGATTTTGGGGTGCCTTCTACCCAAACATCTTCGTTTTCCGGAATATGCCAAACGCTCCTCATTTGTTTGCCCTCGTTTTTAAAAAAGTCACCCGGCCAACTTGTTAGCTTCATATGCTTATAATTAAAAGTGTGTTTGGCCTGTTCGTCTTTTCGCGCCCAAATTAAAGTTTCGTGGCTGGCCGTAAAATACCTGCCGCTTAAATTAGGTGAAGCATTGGGTTTAAACCAAGAAATATCGTTTAAAATTTTATAGCCTTCTAATTGTAACGCATAGCCGCATTGATATATAGAATGATAGGTGCCGCTAATCCAAATTGTTCCATTTGGCTTAAGAACTCTTTTACAGGCTTTTATCCACGCTAATTGAAATTGAAAATCATCTGCAAAACCCTTACTGGAATCCCACGCACCCTTATTTACGCTTACTCGCCTTCCTGCATGAACGGTAAAACCTCCGTTGGAAAGATTATATGGCGGGTCAGCAAAAATCATGTCAATTGAATTCTCAGGTAACTGTTCCAATATTTTTAAACAGTCGTCGTTGTACAAAACAAAATTACCCTTGCTAAAATAAGGCTGCTCTTTAATTTGAGTTAGAATTTTGCTTTCTACCGGTTTAGATATTGTTGTTGGAGTATAAAGCAACGCTCCCTGCTCTTTAAGATGGCTGTGCCCCTTGCTTTTTATATTGTAAGAAACATTTTTCTTGGATTTGGATATTTTTTTCTTATTGGTTTTGATTTTTTTGTTCATAGATTAGCTGATAATTCTCTGTGTCTTAATCGTATACAATCGTTCACCTATTGTAAAGTGGATAAGTTTAAATAATCTTACTTTAGTATATTTTATACTTATTTTCAAGACTTTGCCATAGCAAAAGCCCCGCTTGGGCGGGGCTTTTAGGGGGTTTGGGGAGGTTTGATGAAATTAGTTTTCCTGAATTTGTAAATGCCCCATAGGGAAAGGAGGAAGACGACGATAGAGAGGAGCTTGAGCCAGAGCTGGGTGGATTCCAGGGCAAGGGCTATGGAGATTATGGCGAGGGGGAAAAGGGTGTAGGTTAGCAGGGTAAATTTTCTCAGGCCTTTGGGGTTATATTTTGCCGCCAAAGGCAAACTGCCCTGGAGGTATCCGTGGGGCGAACTGCTCGGAGTTTCCTGGGCTTTTATAAAATCTTCGGTGTACCCCATAAAATTAATCTTTTTCAAGGCTTTCAAGCTCCTCTAAATATATGCGAAGTTTTAACCTTAACGCGGTTTCTTCTTGATTAATTTCTTCATTCTTGCCGACATCTGTAGAATTACCTAAAATAGTATCCAGGTCTTCAACCCTACGCTTGGTTTCCTCGATTTGCTTGCGAAGTTCCAAAATTCTATTTTCTTGAGTTTGGAACCTCTTTCCCGATTCAATACTTGTAACTTTGTTCATAAATTAAAAGCGGCGTTAAATAAAATATTTTAAATTTATTCCAGGCTTTTTACATAGGAACAACAGCTGTTGTAAATTTCCATGGCTCTTTTGGTATAAAATTCAATGACTTTTGGGTTGTGATCCGGCGCCATTAAATTTATCCAAGTAACTAAATTATCGTCAGTCATATTGGCAATTGCCCTCGCGATTTTTGGCTTTAAAGAATAATTTTTCCCATGCGGCCCGGCTTTAATAAGCTCCGTATCAAGTTCGGTTAATGCCTCTATAGATTGATGTCGCCAAAATGCGCCTCGCCATGAGCATCCCACTCCCCATCCATCATGTCCGATTCTTCACTCATAAAATTTTTTACTTTAGTACAAACTTTAATAATCTGTTACAATTATATTTTTTCTTCGCCGCGGACTTCGGTCATAATTCCCTTTTTGCCTCCCGCCGGCTCCGGTTTAGAATTAGACGCGTCTTCGGCATTCTTTGGCGAAAAAGGGTTTCTCCTTTCAGGTTCGCGATGGGGATGGCGCATTTCTTCCAACTCCGCTTCAAGCTCCCAACGCTTGGCCGGACTAAAAGGCTTGGCATCCTTTGGAATTTCGCCTTCTTTGGGAATTTGCCGACGCAAATCATCGGCCCTTCCCTCAACATCTGTTTGCTTGCTATCAAACTCTTCTATTGTTGGCATAAATTTTATATTAAAGATAAGCCTCGCTTAGCCTTATATTACACCCTTTTTTAAACGCGTACCATAGCAAAATCAGGGCGTTTCAATTGGCGGGTTGAGAGGCTATTCCATTTTTTCCAAATCTTCTCCGGTACCGAACATTCCAATGCCGGTTTTCTTTTGGGCTTCAAAAGCGGCAAACAGTTCCTTTTCCGACAGCGGCACGCCCCGCTCCTCGGCCGCCTTCATGGCGCGGCAGATTTCGCAGTCGTCGTAAAATTGCCCTGGCATAAGTTAAAAATTAATAATTTTACTTGACATCTAAGCTCCCGTCGTCTTTGACATCGACTTTCACCGACTTGCCGCCTTCGCTTAAAGTAGCGTGAAGCTGTCCCGCGAGACTGCGCATGCTTTCAATATAAATTTTACCGCACCATCTGGTTAAATCCGGCAACAATTTTTCTACTTGTTCTCCTTTTCCGCGGCAAATGTGGTCTGAGCCGCCGATGGCACAAACATGGATCCAATAATTCACCCAAGGGTCGTCAAACAAGTCCCTGTGTTCCTTAAAATCCTGGCGATATTCCTCGCAGCGCATGGCTATGAGCTGATACCACAAATCTGTAAATTCCTTTTCCACTCCCCCTTCCGCCAACGTCCGCGCGTAGCCGCCAGCCAACTGGTTTTTAATTTGTCTAAAAGTCTCGCGAGATTTTTCGTGCGCGTTTTCAAGCTCGCCGCGTTCCAAAGTCAAATAAACCAGACACAGGCCGGTAATAACCAACTCGTTAAAAATCCTATCCTGTTCTTCCTGGTCCAAATTGCTAAAATTCAGCTGCTTCCTAAACTCAGGTTCACGGAATTTATGAAAAGACTCTTGGGCAATAAGCATAGCCACATCTGTGGCAATCCCTTGCGCGTCCTTTTGACCCCCGAAAATTTTCCCTAATAAACCCATAAATTTAGGAGTAGACCCCTTGGCCTCGGTGTTTGATTTTAATTATCGTTACTAAAAGCTCGTGTTTGTAAATATCGTAAATAATCCTATATGGCCAAACCCTAACTGTATAAGACCCATTGTATTCGCCCCTAAGCTTTTTTCCAATCCAAGGATTATTGGCAATAGCTGTAAGGGTAATTTTAATTCTTTCATTGTATGGACTGGGGGTGCTATTTAGTTGTTTTTCGGCTCTTGGATGCAGTTTTAGACGAAAAGCCATATGGTTTTTTTGCTTTCTCAGCCAAAACGTAACCTTGTTTGGCCAATAATTCTTCTAGCGTGGTCCAATTTTTATGCTTGCCTCTTTTAACTGCTTCCCGGGTTTCCTTTAATTCCCTGCCGAGTTCCGGCATTTCCTGCATTACGTCTATAGTTTCGATTATCGATTCATATTCTGCATAGGAAAGAATAACGGCCTTGGGCTTGCCGTTTTCGGTTAAAGTATAATAACTGTCCGGCTGCTGGACGGCATCGCAAATTTCAAAAATCCTTTTTCTGGCCTCGGTTATAGATAGCGTTGTTTTTGAGTTCATATATTGGGGATTATATTTATATGTACATAATAGCGTACATTTGAACATTAGGTCAAGTGAATAAATGCAAGATTCCTGCCTTCGCAGGAATGACACTAAAGAAGGTTCTTCTCTTTAAAGCTCATATATCCCCTACTAGTAATAATCACGTGATCAATAACTTCTATTCCTAACAGTTTGCCGGAGTCGGTGAGGCGCTTGGTGACGGCAAGGTCTTCGTCGGAAGGTTCCAGACTGCCGCTGGGGTGGTTGTGGCAGAGGATGATGTGCGAGGCCAGATATTTTATGGCGGGCTCAAAGACTTCGCGGGGGTGGATTAAGCTGGCGTTAAGCGTGCCAATGCTTATAAGTTCGCGTTTTATTTCCTGGTTTTGCGTGTCCAAAAAGAACACCACAAAATGCTCTTTTTTACTGGCCCAAATGTCCCGGCATTGCTCCCAGACTTCGCGCGGTGAAATAATCAGCGATGCCTTTTTGTCCTTAAGCATTCTCCGGCCAAGTTCAAAGCAGGCAACAATTTCACAGGCCTTGGCCGGGCCAAGACCGTAAATCTGCCGCAATTCCTTATACCCGGCATTGGCAAGCCTTACTCCCGGCAACTGCCTAAGAATTTTTTTTGACAGTTCCAAAACCCCGCTCCCCTTTGGCCCGGTCCGCAGCAGAATGGCAAACAGCTCGGCATCGGAAAGCCTTTCCGCGCCGTACTTTTGCAATTTTTCCCTGGGCTGTTCAATTTTGTGGAGATTTTTTATGGGCAAGGTTATTTTTTTATTAAAATTAGTAATCAAAATAAAACCCGCAAGACCATATGAGTCTCGCGGGCTTCGATTGATTGTATTATATAACTATTTCAGCCTTAATATTTATTCATCGACGGTCGAATAATACGATTCTGTCGGGTTTAAGCCGTGCAAAAATTCCACTATGCGGTTGTCCAAAATAATATCTTTTTGGGTAATCGGCCGCTTTAAATACAAACCTTCCAGCGTGCGGCAGCGGGACAGGGCAACATAAAGCTGGCCGTGGGCAAAGGTGCCGGTGGACAGGTCCACATAGACTTTGTCAAAAGTTTTGCCCTGAGCCTTATGGATGGTTACCGCCCAGGCCAGCTTAAACGGATACTGGGTAAACGTGCCGGTGGTCTTGCTGTCCACTTTTTGCGTGTGCTTGTCCAGGGTAAACTGGAACATTTCCCAGGTGTGGGGCTGTACATACACGGTTTCGCCGGTTTCAAGTTCTATGAGGATGGAGTCGGATGAAGAAGAGTCCTCATCGTCATCAACAGCGTAGGACCAACCTCTCTGCCCCTCCGGGGCATCTCCCCTCACAAGGGGAGAGCGGGAATTCTCAATATCATCAACATTATCACTATAATTATCGTCGGGCAGGCCACGGGCCTGCACTACATCTCGGTTATAGTTATTGTTATCGCTATTGTCCTCGTTCCCCCGTATCCCCACCACTTTGCCCATTGTCCCGTTGACCCAGCGTTTGCGCTGGTCGTTGTTGAGCATCATAACCTGGGCGCCAACTTTTACCTGGAGGCTAACGTCCGTTGGCGGTTCGCGGTCTTCAAAACTACCGCTAACGAGCCCTTCATAAATTTTTACCGGCGCGGCTATTCTTTCCAAAAAATAATTATTAACTTTGCGCGCCTGATGGTTGTGCGGCGTTAAATATATGGCGAATTTCTCAAAAGTAAATTTGGCGCCGGCAACGTCCGCGCGCCGGTTTAAAACCTGCAAATGTTCCTGAGTGGCCGCGTTATTGCGCACCGCGTTTAACACGTCTATAAACACCTGCTCCTTTTGCCGGTACATTTGCTTTAACTGGATATGGTGGAACTTGGCGCCTTTAAACGCCCGGGAATCAAAAAAATATGGGGATTGATAATTACCAAACAGCCCGTCTCCGGAAATAAAATCTCGGTCCACCGGGGGCAGCTGGTAAAGGTCGCCTATAAATACCATTTGGATGCCGCCAAACGGCTCGTCTTTGGCCGGACCGTTTATGCGCAAAAATTTATCTACGCAGTCCAATAAATCCGCCCGTACCATGGAGATTTCATCGATAATGATAATCTGCAATTTTTGCAGCAGCTGGAATTTACCGCTGCCCGACCCGAGCTTTTTAACTTTGCTTAAAGTAATATCCGGCCCAAAGGCGCAAAACGAATGAATGGTCTGCCCGCCCACGTTAATAGCTGCCACGCCGGTAGGAGCCAGAACCACGACATTTTTTTGGGTCGTAAGACGAAAATATTGCAGCAATGTGGACTTGCCCGTGCCAGCCTCGCCGGTTAAAAACAAATTTTCCGCCGTCCGGCCCATTATCTTTAACGTTTCCATAGCCTCGGGATTTTCGGCAAAAGAATATTTAGGAATTTCGGGCTCCGGGTCCGGTTTATGCGCTCTGGCAAAAGGATTCACGTCGTCCCGCCGATATTTCTCCAGCTTGCCGACCAACTGCTCCAAACGATGCTTCACAAAAGTCCCTTCCACGCCTCCCAAAGACTGAGATAAGCGTTTGAGAAAACCGGTATAAGTTTCTTTCTTATTTTCCGAATATTTTTTATATTCATCGCGCAAAAAATCATTGCGGCTTTCCGGGATGGCCGCAGCGGCCTTTTTGTCCATTTCCTGGCGCCGGAACTCGTCACGGCTGTAATCCCAGCCCGGGACGTCGGTAAAATGCATGGCCAGCCGGGCCTTGAGTCCGCCGGCCGCGCGGCCAAAGTCCTCGGTTAACTCAAGCACGAACTCGTCAAAATCACCGGCTCTTGCGGTTCGGTTTTCGGTGTACAACTTTTTTAACCGCTCGTCTTCTTCCTGTTCCCACTTCAGCCCTATTTTGGGGTGAATTTTGCGGAGTTCTGCTATATTATATTTTGTGGGTTGGGGTTGGTCGGACATAAAAAATAAAGGTTCCCCGCCGCAAGCAGCGGGGTATTACTGCAAAGACATCGCTACAATTGCGCGGCGAGCCGCGCGGTATTGAACCTGTATTAGCTCCTCGGCTCGCGCGGCCATAAATGGCCGGACTCGCTCTACGTCGCTAATAAAAATAAGATAAATATGTCGTATAGGACTTATACGACCTATATTCGTTGCTTTGTCATTTTACCACACTATTATCTTTAACCTGAGTCGCCGTGACCGCGACCATTCCGGACAGATGTTTGCCCGTTACGCGCAGGGTGTCGCCCTGCTTAAATTCGGCCACAGACATGGTCTTGTTATTTTTGCTGACCAGTTTAGCCGAGCCGGCATCCACGCCGTACAGGACATTGCCATTGCCAAGCACGGTTAGCGACGTGCCAATCCGGTACAATAAACTGCCGGTTAGATCTATGGAGACCGGCTTATATATGCCCGCGACCGAAGAAGCGGTTACGTTTTTATTGCTTCGCTCCCACTGGCCTTTGACGCTGGCCGTCATTCCCAGCTGCATGTCGGGCAAGCCGGCACTGGAATCGTTTTTGGTATACGCGGTCAGGTTGGTGGTGTTAATGGTTTGATCCCCATAAGCCTTGGTTTGGAGGGTAAAACTGTTGTTGGATGTGTTTATGCCGGTAATTTTTCCGCTAAAAGTCCCGGTATGCGCGTAAAGCGACATATCTTTAATGACTGCCGCGCTAATGCTGTTATCATGCCAAATCTGGCCGGTAACCTGCACCTTGTCCCCGACCAAAATTTCAGTGAGTGCCATCATCGCGCCGTTTTTGCGCAAAAGTTGGGCGCCGGAAGAGTCAGCCGAATAAGTGGCGGCGTTAGTGGATATAAAATACACGCCGCTGCCGTAAATTTTAGTGACCGTGCCGGAGTAAACCGGCGGCGCGGCCGCACATATTACGGGCGCAAAAAAACCGGCAACAACGGCCGCAACCAACGCCAAATAGACTTTTTTCATACATTCTCCTTTTGACGTTCTAAGATTATGACGTTCCCCCTAATTATTATGAATATATAGTAAACCTTCGTTCACCGCCCGTCAAAATTAAAAAATGCCTTATTTTGAGGCATTTTTTTAAACTTTTCCACAAGTAAAGACAAAAAAATGGATTAAACCTATTGAACAGTTGGCGGCTTAATTTTAATATCTGTGATATCTCCTAAAATCTTATTAGCTTCTGTTCTATATCCTTCTCCTAGATTGACATAAAAATTTATATCTTCATGTGCTTTTCCTTTTGACGTAAGCTGAGCCCAAGCAAAAATTTCTTGGTCGGTAGCGTTAGCCACTCTGGCGATAACCTGGGCTTTATCCGGATGATTGTTTAAAAATTCCCAGCCTTGATACCGCAAAACGTGAAAATTCGACAAAGCGGCCAGCGGCGGCATGTTTTCAAATCTGCCGTAGCTTCCCAACGAGATATCCTCTTCAGATTCGCGGTCGATATTTGGTTTGATTTTTTCACCCATACGATTAGAGTTAAATTAATATTAATAAATTTTTTTCAATTCCAGGCACATAAATAACGGAATCTCTTTTCGGGCCGCGTCTTCGGCCTGTTTGCGCGGGCCTTTGTCGCTGGTTTTGTGCGACACCCATTCTTCCAGGCGCGAAACAGCCAGCCCGGCTTTGGCAAACGCTTTAAAGTAAACCTGTAAAGGGTGATGGAAGGACAAGGTAAATTTCTTCCGTTTCGGATCGGCCACGCCCTGGGTCATATCCACTTCCTGGGAAATTTGGGACAGATATTTGTTGATATTGCGATATTGGATATTAGTTTTTTCATCGTAACCCCAGGTTGATGCGCCGGGAATACGGAACGCCGGATGGTTTAACACCAAAACTGCGCGGCCGCCGGGTTTTAACACGCGGGAAATTTCCAAAATTGCCGCCTGCATATTCTTGATATTCTGCAGGGCCAGCACGCAAACGGCCGCGTTAAATCGGGAGTCCGCCAACCCGGCCATTTTTTCGGCCGACAGCACCAAATATGTTTCATTTTTGCCCGCTTGAGCTTTGGCCAGCCGGATTAATTCCCCGCCCACATCTATCCCCAAAACTTTTGCCCCAGCTTTGCCAATCTCGCGCGCGAAAAATCCCTGCCCGCAGCCCACGTCCAAAATTTCCTCGCCGGATTTTGGCGCGAGAATTCTTAATAAATTCGGTTTTATTATTTTTTCCTGATAAGTATCTTCGCCTTCCTGCAAAAGCTGGTTATACCAGCCGGCGACTTTGCCCCAGGATGTAGATTGTTTCATATAGTAGTAATCGCGAATATACGAGTAATCGCGAATATACAAATTAATATTAATATACGAAGCCGTACACTGTAAGTTATCTTTTCTATCCCGACTTGCCTACAACTGACGGTTTTGTATATTAATTAAGATTCGTATCTTTGCGATTACTACGTTATCTCCCCTGCCAGGTAAATATATAGTAGATGGTTTTTAAAATTATTTCCAAATCAAACAGCAGACTGCGGTGCTTAATATAGTAGAGGTCGTACTGGAGCTTGGTTCTGGTTTCTTCCAGGCTGGCGGCGTAGATGTTGTTAATTTGCGCCCAGCCGGTCAGACCGGGTTTAACCAGGTGACGCTCATCGTAAAACGGGATTTGCTTTTTTAACTCTTCCACAATATGGGGCTGTTCGGGACGGGGCCCGACCAGGCTCATGTGCCCAAACAACAAATTTATAAACTGCGGCCATTCGTCTATACGGCTCTTCCGTAAAAATTTGCCGACCCCGGTAATGCGCGGATCGTTGGCCGAAGTCCAGGTATTGGTCACGCCCCAGGAATTCATGGTTCGGTACTTGTAAACCTTAAACAGCTTGCCGCCGCGGCCCACCCGCTCCTGGACAAAAAATATTGAGCCTTTCCGGTCGGCCAGCTTAATCAACAGGGCGCAGAATGGCAGGCTTGCCAAAAAGAAAATCAGGCCTATCGCCCCCAAAATAATATCCATGGCCCGTTTTGCCAGGTTATAAAACCGTTTTTCCTGATAATCTATGTTTTCCAAAAACCACAGCTCGTCAATTTGGGAAAGATATATGCGGCGCAGCAGCTGCTCGTAAAAACTTTTGTGGTTATAAAACCGCACGCCCAGGGTCCGCAGCTGGTACATTTGTTCCGCGGTTTGCGGGCTGGCCTGAAGGTTATCGGGAAAAATAATGCTGGAATTTTTGTCCAGCGCCATTTGCCCCAGGCTTTGCTGATTTAAATGCCCAAGCACGCGAAAACCCAAAAATGCATGTCCCTTAATTTCCCCTTCCAATTCCGACAGTTCGTTGTTGAACGAAAACAGGTAAATACCTTCGGACAACCGACTTTTAAAAATATACTTGACCAGCAAATACCATAACAAAATAAGGACAAAGGCGACGCCGACCAATAACAACAAAATGCGCCTGGGGGTCAAAATTAAATTCGGCTGGAAATAAAAATATATAATGGCCAGCAGCAGGTTGACCGCCATGGCCGAAACCAAATTAAAAAATAGGCTTGAGTAGCGGCGAAACACCCGGACATCGAACAGGCCGTGGATAAAAAAGACCAGCAGCCATATGACAAATATTATGCTGAATATTTTGTAGTGCGCGTCCAAAGCATCGTAGGCCAGCTGACCGTGATAGCGCAAAACCAGAGTCGCCTGCAGGCTCAAATAAAAAATCGCGGCGGTCGGGATGACAATTAACCAAAAACGGAGGGCAGGTTTGGACATGGGAATTAGTGACAAGTTACAAGTGACAAGTGACAAGTTAAAAGTTAGGGGCGAGGAGGGAGATTTAAAAAATTAAGCGGAGGCGGAGGATAAGGCTGGCTAAATAAAAGCCCGGGTAATCATTTTTGTATTTTGCTATTAACATCAGCTGCTTTTGTAAAAACCGCTTAAACCTTTCCTTATTATACTTCGGTTTGGCGTATAAGGTAAATACCTCATGGAAATTATAAAATTGGCCGAGCAGTCCCAGCCTCAGCCAGAGGTCGTAGTCTTCGGCCAGGTCCGCGCCCCGGCTGATAAACCCCCCGGCCTGTATGGCCGCCCCGCGCCGGAACATGGCCGTGGAGGTAAAAAAATTGTTTTTAAACAACATGGAACTGCGGATGGCCCGGTCGCTTTGGGGCCGGAACTTGCCCATACAAGAATTTTCATCGCCGTCAATTTCCATGCCGCCCCCGGTTAAAACACAGTTCGGGTTGTGGTCCAAAAACTCCGCCTGTTTTTTTAGCTTATTGGGGTTTAGCCAAACGTCGTCGTCATCCAAAATAGCCACGTAATCCCCCGTTGATAGCGCCAAAGCTTCCTGCCGGCTTTGAGTAATACCAAGCGAAAGGTTATGGCTGATAATTTTTAGGTCCAGAACGGAAGCAAAATTTTTTAAGACTTCGGCGGTCGTATCGGTAGAACCGTCATTAACTACAATAACCTCAAAATCCTTAAAGCCCTGCGCCAAAACCGACTCCAGAGCTTTTTTTAAGCGCTCGGCGCGGTTTTTGGTTAAAATATTTACGGAAACTTTGGGCATAAATCAGTAGTGTCAAAGGTGCTCTTTGACACTAATTTCTTTTTAATTCTGCGTAGTAATTTGTGGTTATAAATATTTCATCCCATTCGGAATATTTATTAATCGGCCTGAGTCCATTTTTTAAAATTCGAAAAATCCGGTAACGTGGCGAAAGCAGCCGGTAAAAATCCCGAAAATATACTCCGGCGTCTATATCTGTCCCGCCGAACTCAAATTGGATATTGGCTACGGCGCCCCGGGCTATCATTTGCGCCGCGCCGCGCAGAGCGGCCAACTCGTGGCCTTCTGTGTCCAGTTTTAACAAATCAATATGCCCGATCTTATTACGGGTACAAAAATCATCTACGCTGATTATGCCGACCTGTTCGGTCAAATGGGGACCCGAGCCGCTTGCTAAAAGTTCCCTATTATAAACACTGGCCAGGCCCGACCCTTTAGCATTGGAGTAAAGGGTTAAAGAACCTGCGCGCTCGCCCAAACCTTGATTTATCAACCGAATATTTTTTCGTTCGCCGAGATTTTTTCCCAAAAGAGAAAAAGTTTCGGCCGAAGGCTCAAAACAGTAAATTTGCGGCGCGGTTCCGCGTCCGCCTAAAATTTTATCGGCCATCAGGGCGTAATTTCCCCGGTTGGCGCCGCCGTCAAAAATAATAGCCGGCTCAGAGATTTTTTGCGCCATCATTTTTAATACCCACGATTCGCCGCTTTCATCATAACTGCTGCCCCCGCCAAAATTCATGCCTTTTAAGGATACAAAAAATAACCCCGAATAAAACCATTGCAGGTATTTGTTGCCCAAAAATGGGGCGGATAAAAATTTTAAAAACTTTTTTAGCATTCCATTATTTTACTAATTCTGGCTGATTCGGGGCAATACCGGCACCTTTAAAAAAATTTTTAACCAATGCCACATTTTAGTTGGCCAATCTTTATCCATGCATGGCCGCTCAATCAGCAGATAAAAGGCCGCGGAAATTATCAGGATAACCGGAAGCAAAACTAAAGTATGCCATAAATAATCCAGGGGGTAGGAATGGGAGATATTATAATGACTAAAAACCTCAACCCGTCAATTTGCGGAATAAAACTGGTCGTATTGGTCTTCCGCCGAAAGTGCTGGTAAATTTTTTCCTTAATGGACATTGCTATATTTTTGTGAATTCAAACATCCCGCAGGAGTAATTGGCGTTTAAAAAATCCTGGGTTTTAGCTTGCGCTATAAAATGCCCGGCATCATTGACTGCGGCAAAACTCAATAACTTAAGGCCCGAAAAGTACTCAACTATTGTTTGCGGACTATGCACGCGGTGCGCGTTAAAATAAATTGCCGATTTGCCAACCGGTAAAGCAAAATATAATTTTCCTCCCGGCGATAACACTCGCGCCAGTTCCCGGCAGGCATTTTTTGTTCCATCAACGTCAAGCGGGTCGCCATAGCGTCCAAGACCGATGTGTTCCGCCACGTGCAGACAGGATAAAGACGCTACGGAATTGTCGGCAAACGGCAGTTTTAAAATACTTCCTTCTATGCATTCAAAATTGTCAAAATCCAAATGAACCGGTCTGATGTCTACAAACTTCAACTTGACCACGGTACTGGCCATAGATAAAAACCGGATGGAAGAACCAATGTCCACATGTTCCGCCGGCCTGGCCGACATTATATGTTTAAAAGCCCACCTATCCATATAAACGTAATGTTTGTCAAAAGTATGGGAGGAAGGATTTTTGTCAAAAATCCGAGGAAACAAATAAAATGCATCCCCGGCAGGCCGTAAAATCCGACGGTAGCGGATTAAATCTCTGCTATACCAAAATGCGCCGCTTAACGCGTTCAAAACCATCCGCCAAATTTTTTTCAAGGTCTTTTTCACCATTGGGATATTAACTCTCTTAAAGGATGATACCGGTCAAACTCCGCATCCAGCCATTCGTTAATGGTATAATTTGCCGAAGCGATTAAACATGCCACCAAAAAACCGACAAATAAATTAAAAATAACCTCCTGCCAGGACTTATGGGTCAGCAGTGTCGCCAAAATGACCCCGGGCAAAATAAAAATATTTTTAAACCAATGGTTAGGCCGGGCAATGGAAATGTAATGTTTCAGAGCCATCATCGTTCCGATTATTTAAAATTATTGAAGCCCTTTGTAAAATCTTTAACAAAAAATTTAACCCGGGCCAGCGGATAAGAATTAACCCAATCCCCTTTTTTTAACAACCTTTCTTTAAGCCCATCTTCATAGCTCAACCCAAAATATTTGCCGAAAATCCCGACAAAATCCCTGGCCTGTTTTTCCAAGCTTAGATTGTTTAATACATACCGCCGCGGCTGAAAATTTTTCCACCCCGCTTCCATATCTTCCAAAGCCTGGTCAAGGCCGTCCAAATCTTTAATTTGTACGCCACAGGAAGCGTCAAAGTAAGGACAGCTGGTGACGCCCGCATAAGCGTTTTCACCCTGATTAAATACCGCCATCTCTTTTTGGCTGGCCGACCAGTGTCCCAAATTTTTCACGTCGCATACTATAACAGGAACATCCGCCGACAAGGCCTCTTCCAGGGCTATACCCTGGCTTTCCTGCCTGCCCAGCCAGACCATATAGCGCGCGGAGGCCAAATGTCTCTTATAATCTTTCTCCGAGTATTTACCATAGTATAACACATGGTAGCCGATATTTTTACTGCTCAAAGCCCGTTTTACTTGAGCTAATTCCCCGGCCTGGCGCTGCTTATAATAAAGAATGACTTGCCGCTTATGAGCCGGCACCGGCGAAAACTCCGCGGTATCTATGCCGGCAGGCCAAACCGCGATCGGGCACTTATTAAAGCCAAACTCTTTCCAAAAATTCCTGACCCAGTCTGAAGGCTGCAGGTACACCGCAGCTGACAGGTTAATGTCCGGCGGGATCTGGCGGGGCAAAACAAATAAATTCGGCCCAAGGACAACTTTAATATTGCCGGGCAGTTTATTGATTTTTTTCAGGGCCGCGGCGTCATCGTGGATCCATAATCTCCGGCAAGCATCCAGTCGGCGATTGACGACATACGGGTAGCCGATTAAATCCAGGCCCTTAATTAAATTATCCACAACCTTCTTCGGCCCAGAAACCAGCCGGCTGCAATAACTTTTGGAAATGATATTAATCATAAATTACTTTGTGGCTTGGACAAACAACCCCCAGGTCTTTAAATCGTCGTCTGCCAAATTTTTGAAAGCCGCGGACAGATTAGCGCGCGCTATCCCGTCATTGGACGTAAACTTTAAGCTGTTGATGATGTTAAACCCGAATTTTTCCAACAATTGAATGTGCGCCGATGCCGGTTGCCGGTTTAATAAAAACGGCCGGCCACCCTTAATTAATTTCCACATAAAATCGGAGTACGCCCACTGCCCGTTCCACTTTGTGGCCGTGCCGTGACAGCGAAAATCCACCATATGGGACATTAAGCCGCCGGGCTTGAGCCACCGGTTTAAAGACCCGTAGGTCAGTTCCAGGCTATTGACGTGCTCCAGGACGAATTGGGAATAAATAAAATCCACGGAATTAGGTTTGATGACTTTGGCGTCATCCCAAGGCACAAAATAAGCAATAAATTTTTCGCTTGACGCTTCTATATCCTTCCGCAACTGCCACAAACGCTCCGCCGCGAGCGTTTTTTGCAGCAGCTCGACGGTTAAAATATCCGACGGGAATTCATAATTATCCAATAAAGGATAAATGTTGGGAAATTCCCGGCTGTCGGGAATTGGGGCTTGCCGCTTGAACAATTCAATTAATTGTTCAAAAATTTTTAAATTGGTTCGGGTGTCGGTATGCCTCACCACGTCCAAGCCATAATATTTATCGGCGCCAGACAACAGCGCCGCCAAACCGATACCCAAAGAATCGCCCGGCCCTAATTCGGCTATGACTGACGGGAACCGGTTTAAACGCCCGGATTTTTTTGCCAGCACCAAATGCCTCAGCCAGACACTGTAACAATACCGCGCCGAGCCCGTGCCGCCCGTGCCTTTAGAAAACAGCGCGTAAGCGCCGGGGATAAACGTGGCCAGACCCTTTAATAACACTTTTGTCGGAGGCAGCATAGTTTATTTCAGATGAATTTTTTAATCGCTTTTAAAAAATACCAAATTCCCCGGGCATTAATGTATCGGTAATCAAAAAAACCCTTGTCTTTAAATTGCCACAGTAATTTTCGGTAATCATGAAAATTTTTTACGAAGGCCGCCGCCGGCAGTACGCTGTTGTTTGCCGCCCAGGATCTGAATAATTTTTCGTCCACCGGCAGTAAAGGCTGCGGAAGATTGTCGCGATAAAATCCATAAAGCTTAAAAATAAAATCTGCTTGGCCAACCGGCGCCAGCTTGGAATCCTGGCCGGGATGCATCCGGTAATTTACCAGCCTCTCCTTAAGTACAACTACGGAGCCTTTTTCCGCCAAACGAACCAGGTACGGCCTGTCCCCCCACTTGGAAAAGTCACGGTTGAAAGGCTCAATATCTTCCAGGTACCTGCTGCGATATAACACAGTGTCAAATGCCAGGTTAAAATTAGTCAGCAGCAGACGCACGATTCCGACTTTATCATAAACGCCAAATTTTATCTCCGGCCCCGCCTCCGCAAAAATTCCCATCCGCGCGCCGCGATGGACAAAACGCAAATCCGTGCCGGCCCAAATCGCGTCCGCGCGCGACTCCATAACTTTCAGCTGGCGCGAGAGCAGTTCGGGGTGCATGGTGTCATCGTCGTGGAAGACCATGACATATTCGGAAGCGTACCGTTGGCGAAAAATTCGGTGGAAATTTTCCGGGCCGCCCAGGTTAACCGGAGTTTGGATCAGGCTGATGCGCGGGTCGTCCAGCGCCTTCGCTTTCAGGGCGGCCCGTACGTCGTAATCGCTGTGGTTATCAAAAATAATTATTTCAAAATCCTGGAATGCCTGATTGAGAATACTCCTAAGGCTTTCCGCCAGAAATTCCGGCCGGTTGTATGTCGGGACGGCAATGGTGACTTTACTCATTATTGAACTCCTGTTCCAAAATCCCCAAAATATTTTCAGCAAAATTTTCCTGGGAAAATTTTAAAAACTCCGGCGAAGCCAAATATTTTTTTATGTTTGCCATATATCTATTATAAACGGATTCGTCCATATTTTCCAAAAACTCCGCCAGCCGGTCCAGGCCGGAAAAATCGCGGACGTCAATAAAGGCGCCGGCCGGCACAAAATTTTTAATGTCCGGCGCGCCGTTATACACCGGCACGCAGCCGGCGAACATCACGTCAAAAATTTTTTCCGTGACGTAGCCGGGAAAAACGCTGTTTTCAAAACAAAAAGCGAACTTGTATTGCCGCAGTGTTTCGGTTTTGTCGTCCACTTTACCCCGATAAACTTTTTTTATATTGGACGTGTCGCCCGGATTTAAGCCGCCCCTGTCCCAGCCAACGCCATACAGGTCAAAACCCCCGCGGGTGGCCATCAAATTAATTACGCGCTGGCGCAATGAGTAAATTTCTTTTATACCCCAGCCATACATGAATTTTATCAGCAAAGTTTTTTTCCAATTGCCCATCCGCTTATTGCCGCTGATCATTGTCAAAAATTTTCTTTGTCCGAACGGCACTTCCGCAATAACCGCCGGGTTATAGGCCTGGGGGAAAAACATCTGGCGATACTGGGTTTTCGACGACAACCTTTTTCTCATTCCCGCGAACACAAAGGAATGTTTATATAGTCCGCTGTAATTTTTTAAGTTAGCGTAAAACCGCGTGGCAATGAACGGCGACTCCTGGCAGGTCAAAATTATCGGGCGGGCGCCGGCGCCAATCAGCCGTTTGGTCCAGGAGGTATGCAGGTGGGACAGCATTAAAGCCGGAAGCGGACGGCCGCGCAGGTAGACGTCGGGGGTCACCATAGCAATGCCCAGCAACGCGGCTTGGCGCTGCAAATAACAAGTCGGCAAAATAGTATGGCTGACTTTTATGGCTTCCGCCGGATTGAAAATCTTATTCTCCAGCAGGCGCGGCTCGTCAAAATCCAAGACTACTAATTTTTTTGGCACCATATAGCAAACTGTATAATGATCAAATTACCCCGGCGGCTTTTACGGCACCCCGCAACGGCCGCAGCCAGGCGTTGGGGCATAAATAAACCGCCAGCGCCGGCAGCAGCCACCAGGGATATGCCCCATAATCGCGGCAAAGTTTTTTAAAAACAGCCGCGGAAATTTTTAAATTGTGTATTTTAGAGGAAGCAACCTGCCTCGCCAGCCCTTTGGCCATATCCCGCAGCCGGCGGCGCACGGCCGATGGCCGGTAACCTAAAGCCGGCAAACCTTTTAAGATGGCATTTAAACTGTTATAAACAGTCAGGGCGTGCCCGCCTTCCGCCCAGCCGCACTCACGCTCTTGTGGCGGATCCAAAAATAATTTTTTTACCAGCATGGCCGGATGCGCGGCCATAACTTCAAACGCCAGCGAATAATGTATCCAGTAATTGCCGTAATACCGGGAGATATCTGCCGGCAAAAAATCCCGGTTGTAAATATTCTGCGAAATTAAACCGCCGGTCAAACCCAAACTATCCAGCCAGGCGCTGCCATCCGAAAAGACCTCAAATTCCGTGTCCCGCGGCAGGCCGCCGTGGTTGACGCAAAAATAAGCCACTTGCGGATGCCCCAGCAGCAAAGGCAAAATAAATTTTAAAGCCTCCGGCGCCAGCATTTCATCATCGCTCATCAGCCATAAAAACCTGCCACCACCAAGCGCAAGCGCCGCAGCCACGTTGCGGTCAAAACCCAAATTTTCGGCATTACGGCTGTAACGGATGTTGGGATATTTTTTTTGGTAACTCTTTACCACCGCTTCGGTATCGTCCGTACTCGCGTTGTCGGAAACCGCGATTTCCACAACCGAACGGATAGCCTCGTCCGAAAACTGCGCGGTAATACTGTCCAGGCATTCCCGCAGAAAATGAGAGCGGGAAAAAGTCGGTATGCAAATACTTAATATGGGAGGAGTACTCGGATTTGTCATTTTAAAAAGCTGCTAAAAATTCATTAAAGCATTCCTGCAAATATTTAATTTGCCGATCCGACAAGCCATGATGGCAGGCTACGACAAAAGCGTTCTTCATGACGTCTTCCGAATGGGGAAAATTATTGACGGCATTGCGATGCCTGATATTTTTAAAGCCGGGCTGCTTTAAAATGCTTCCGGTAAACACCGGTCTGGTCTGGACATTATTATTTTCCAAAAACGTCACTATGTCCAGGCGGGTAAACGGCGCGCCGGGTTTGATAATAAGGGGGAAAGCCAGCCAGGCGGTTTTGGTATTGGGCGTTTGTTTGGGCAGGAGAAAATATTTTTGATGTTTTTTTTCTATAAATTTGTACATTTCCGCAAAATATTTTTGGCGGAGAGCCAAAAATTTTGGATACTTCTTTAGCTGGACCAGCGCGAAGGCGGCCGAAATTTCCAGAGGTAAAAAATTATAGCCGATTTCACTGAAAATAAATTTATTATCGTAAGGGGTACCGTCAATTTTTCCTTGAAAACGATTGGCGAGCAATTCGGAATTGGATTTTTCGCCAAACAAAGAAGACTGCCTGCCCCAACCCCGAAGTACCACCAAACGATCCACCCACTCCGGATTATTAACGCAAATCATGCCTCCCCCTCCCGCGCCGTTAATAACATGAGATCCGTAAAAACTTGTTGTGGAAATATCCGAATATGTCCCGCTCGGCCGCCCGTTATAACTGCCGCCCAAGGTATCGCAGGAATCTTCAATCAGCCAAAGTTTGTATTTTTTCGCTATTGCCTGCAGTCGCTTTAAGTTTGGAATGTTCCCCATTAACGACGGGATCATCAAAGCTTTGGTTTTTTTGCCGATGGCTTTTTCGACCTGGTTAAGGTTCGCAATATATGTTTGCGGGTTGATATCGACATACACCGGAACCAAGCCCTTTTGGACAATCGGCGCGACAGTGGTGGAAAAAGTTAAAACGGGAGTTATGACTTCGCTGCCGCGGGGTAAATTAAGAAGTTCAAGAGCCAAAAGGTTGGCACTGGAGCCGGAGTTAACCATTACCCCATACTTTTTCCCGAACATTTTGGCAACCTTATTTTCAAACTCCTTCACCTTGTCGCCCAGGGCGGTATTGCCTTTTAAAACTTCAACAACAGCGTCTATTTCTTCCTGCCCATGTACGGACAGGCCGTAAGGGACTCTCATATTCGACTGTATTTTTGTCGGCATTGTTTCGTAAATAATTATAAACACCTACATAATTATAGTAAAAAAACGGGTTTAAGCAAAATCGCGCCTGTCGCAGACACCATTAATCGTCAAAAGATACTCGTAATTACCTTATCCACCGATTTGGACAGGTCTTTATTAATTTCATAATTTACAAAAATTGTTTCTCCTAAGTCTTTTAAAAACACCAGGTTAATCCGGCCGGACGAAGCTTTCTTGTCCTGCCTCAATAATTCAAGAAAATTATCTCCGGATAAACATTTAATTTTGCGCCTGGTTGGCGCATCCAGAAGCTTAAGGCATAAATTTTGCATCAAAAGATTTTTATCCGCACGCAGCAACCCGCGCTCATGTGCGAGTTGGTTAACAATAATCATGCCGGCCGCGACTGCTTGGCCATGAGGAATGTTATAACCGGTCAGCGTCTCAATAGCGTGGCCAAAGGTGTGGCCGTAGTTTAGACTTTTCCTTAAACCCTGTTCAAATTCATCTTTCTCTATGACGGCTTTTTTTACAAAAAGCGATCCGAAGATGAGGGACTTATATCCGGTAAAATCCTTAACTATGCCGTCAGCCACTATTTTTTGGTAGTTTTCCAGCAATCCCCCGCCTCCGGTAACATGCAACTTTAGGATTTCCCCCAAACCGGAATGGAATTCCCGCTCATTTAAAGTCTTGAGGAATTGAGGGTTTACTACCACTTCCCTTGGAGCGGAAAAAATTGCCAGCTGATTTTTGACGCCCTTAAAATTTAATCCCGCTTTGGCGCCTATACAACTGTCGCACATTGATAAAAGAGTTGTCGGGTAAAATACCCAGTTTAGGCCGCGCTTATAAATGCCACCGACAAACCCGCCAACGTCCTGTGTTACTCCGCCTCCAACCACTATCAGCCTATCGCTTTTAGAAAAGCCCCGAGCCTGCAAAAAATCAAACAAAGCGGCGGCTGTATCTAAAATTTTATGCTCCTCGTCCGCAACCAAAGAAAAAATTCTCTCCGGTGAAAAACCAAATGCGGCGGAAAATAATTGCCGCAATTTTTCGTCAATGACCAAAACATTCCCGGCTGCGTCAGCCATTTCCCTGTTAATGATTTGCGCCGGATCCTCGTCCCACCAGGCGACTTTATAAGGGCGCGGAACTGAATCCACTTTAAAATCAGACAACTCCGAATATTTATCCGGCAGGGTAAAACTTTCATCCTGGATTTTAAAATCAAATTGTCCCATAAAACTAATTTCCAAAAATCCCAGCGGTAAAACCGCCGTCAATTACCAAATTTTGTCCAGTGATATAATTGTTATCATCTGAGCATAAATAATAAACGGCCCTTGCGATCTCTTCGGGCTTAGCCAAGCGGCCAAGTGGTACCTGTTTTACAATCGATTTAATCTGCTCCTCGGTATTGTTTTGCCTAGTAAGTTTTGTATCGACAAAGCCGGGAGCGACGGAGTTGACTTTAATATTATGGGGAGCCAGCTCCAAGGCCAATGTTTTTACCAAACCGTTCAAGGCCTGTTTTGACATGGCGTAAGACAGCCGCCCTGGTTTAGAAATAATTCCCCAGATTGAATTTACGGCCAAAATATGTCCGCCATTTTTTGCTTTAAGGCGGGGCAAAAAAATCTGCGCCAAATAAAACAAACTGGTTGCATTTACGGCAAGAGTCTTCTCAAATTCCTCACCATTAATTTCCTCCAGGGGTTTGGGAAAATTTATGCCCGCGCTATGAACTAACACATCAATATCCGGAACCGAAGCTGAAAAATAGGATTTAATAGACTCGACCTGGGATAAATCCAACTCCCGACTGCTTGGCGAGATAATTTTATAGTTCCGCGCCTGAAATTCCTGAACAATAGCCTGTCCAATGCCCCCATGGCCTCCGGTAATAAATAAAGTTTTCATGGTTATTCCTCCGCTAAAGGCTCAATTATCATATTAGATTTAAATTCTTCGCGGCTTAAAAACGGATACATATCTTCCAAGGGCTTGGAAATCATCCTTCCGTCAGATAATTTTTTTGAAGATAATTTAGGGGAAAAAACATAATCAGCCCTTAACCTTACCTCACAAACCACCGGAACCTCAGCCTCTAGTACCGCCCGGACAATTTTATCCAAATTTTTATGATTATCGATTATTTCGGTTTTTAGACCGTAAGCCCGAGCCACTTTGACAATATCGGGAAAGCCAATCCCGCTATCCGGGCTGCAACCTATAAAATTATCCGGAAAATAATTGGCCTGGGTCTGCTTAATGGACTGGTAGCCGCCGTTATTCAAATAAAATATTTTTAACGGAAGTTTATTAAAAGCCACTGTTTCCAGTTCCTGGATATTTAACTGCAGGCTGCCGTCCCCCGCTATGCATACGGTGCTCTTTTTATTTGCAATACACGCGCCGATGGCAGCCGGTAAATCATAACCCATAGCCGCGCAGCCGGAATTCCAAAAAATCGTCTGGCCTTCCTTGACTTCCCCGGCCTGGAACAAAGCGACGCAGGCAGTCCCATCCCCGGCCACCGCCACCGCTCCCGGCTCCAAGGCCTGGGTCAGGCGTTGCATAAAATAGTAAGGATGGACCCCCATGCTATCATCACTATATTCGGGCAAGACCACGGGATAACTTTTCCTGCGTTTTTGACACCAGGCATTCCACTCCGACCAATCCGGCAAGGTAGCGGATTTTAATTTCCCGCCGAGCAATTCCAAAAAAACTTTAGCATCGGCCAAAATTGGGATATCGGGAATCAAGGTAGGTTTAGCAAGTTCGGCAGGGTCTATATCCACGACAATTTTTTTTGCGACCCGTGCGTATGACTGCCAGTTGTAGCTGACCTGCCGCAAATTATTACGACTGCCCACGGAAATATACAAGTCGGAATTTTGCAGGGCGAAATTTCCGGCGCGATCGCCTAAAGTCCCAATCCTTCCCGCATAATTGGGATGGCTGGCCGGAATCAAATCATAAGCGTTAAAAGTACCGAGCAAAGGCAGGCCTATCCTCTTGGCCAATGCCAAGGCTAAATCCCGCGCTCCGGCAATTCGCACGCCCCGCCCCAAAACCAGCACCGGCCGCTTGACTTGCCCAAGCAATTCGATGACTTTGCCAACTTCCGACTCAAGTGGAACTGCGTCCGCGGAACTTTCCGTCATAGCGAATTCACCTAATTTTTTTTCATCCACCAGAGCCCCCTGCACGTCCATGGGGATATCCAGCCATACCGGCCCGGGACGTCCATGCGTGGCTAAATGGACAGCCTGGTCAAGAAATTTTTTAATATCGTTTTTATCCGTGACCATTGCGGCGAATTTAGTGAATGGCCGGACAACGTCAATTATATTAAATTCCTGATCGCCAAGCTGGCGCAAACCCAAATCGGGACAGGACGAAATTGTAGTTTCAAACTTGACCTGGCCGGAAATATAAATTACAGGTACGGAATCGGTCCATTGCCCAAGCACGCCCGTCAAGGTGTTCGTACCTCCGGGACCGCTGGTGACATTTACCGCCGCCAACTTTCCTGTGGTGCGCGCATAACCCTCCGCGGCAATGGCGCAGGCTTGTTCATGGTGGTTGCAGATAAATTTTAAGCCTTCACAACGGCCAATGGCATCGTTTAAATGCATGGCGCCACCTCCTGTAATCATAAACACCTGATCCACACCGTGGACTTTATGCAATCGATGGAAAATATAATCGGAAACTTTAATCATCTGTTTTTAGAGACCCCTGCCATAAATTGTTTTTTTCAATTCTTCATTATGGGCGTAAGGAGTGTCTATTATATCAATTTTAATTGGCTCGTCGGCTTTACAGTCGGCAATCATTTTATGCCCATACTTTCCGAGCATTAATTCCCGGCTGGAAATCTGGCCTTTCTGGAGGGGAATGGCCATATAAATATCCTCTTCCATCAAAATATCCCCTTTCTTAAGGTCATGCTTGGCATAGACCCCTCGAATATAACCGTCCAAATATTTTGACTCCCGTTCCAACGGCACCCTGCGTTCAGTTTTGGCAGTTCCGCACATTTCCCTGGCCTTGTTGTAAGCTCTAAACCAAACATCTATTTGTTCCGGAAGGGAAGAATATTTTGCCACTTCCGCCCCGCCTTCGTCAATATCTATGTGCCGCTCAAAAGTGCGGGCGCCTTTGCCATAAGCGATAAGCAGCGAAGAATACCAATCGTGATATTCGTGTGTGGATAGGCCGATAGTGTGGTCAGGGAAGCGGTTTTTGAGGAAATCTATCTGGTCCAACTCGCATTCCGAGTCTTCGTGGGGATATGCGGCAACACAGTGGTTAATGGCCAGGGTCGTATTGCGGTGCTCAAAAAAAGTCACCATATCATCCATATCTTTTAGGGACAATCCGCCTACGGATACAATAACAGGTTTTTTGGTCGAAGCGATTTTTTCCAAGAGCATCCAGTCATTACTGTCCGCGCTGGCAACCTTAATAATCGGCATGTTAAATTCCACGCACAAATCCACAGACTTCTCGTCAAAAGGCGTTGCCATGGGGATGCAACCGCTCTTTTTAATGGCTTCCACCAATACCCCGTAATCTTCTTTGGACATTTTTGTTTCCAGGGTCCTGCGGATGTAGCGAATTTCCTTGCGGTCAGTAAAATTCTTGTGTACAAAATTATCAACGTCGCGGAATTGCAGCTTTATAGCCGCGCGTACGTTGTTGAACCTAACTATTTTAGAGTGCTGCTCCACAATCTTTAGCGCCCTGTCCAGGCTTCCCAAGTGATTACTGGCCATTTCCAGAACGAACAGATCTTCAAATATATCTCTTTGCATATATAGTATTAATTATTTATCGGTTAAAAGTTTTGTTTGATCTAGGGTTGAAAAATTCTCTTTGTACCATTTATATAATTCTTCCACTGCCTCCGGCAAGGGACGTAAATTGTAATTAATGTCCCGTTTAATTTTTTCGTTATTGCCGCTGTATTCCGGCCCCATGCCGGATTTTTGGACGATAATCGGCACATTTTTGTCGGATAAATTTTTTACCATTTCCGCCAACTGCAATAGCTCAATGGGCTCATCGGGAGTTAAATTATAAGCGCCGCTCATATCGCTAGTTTGTAAAATATTTTCTAAAATACCGGGCAAATCTTTAACATAAATATAATCAAACATCCGGTTTTGTTTGATGGTAATGGGTAAATTAAACAGGCATTTGCAGATGGCGTTGGAAATAAAGCGGATAGCATAATCTTCATAAGGACCGAAGATGCCAAAAATCCTAAGCTCCACGATTTTGTCCGATCGCCCTATATAATCGGCCGAGACCCTACGAAATAAAGCGTGTTCATCAGCTGGCAGACGCAACTTATAGTCCGACTCCTTGACCTTATCAATCGCAAACCTCTGGTCGTAAACTGCTCCGGAACTTAACACAATCATTTTTTTGTAGCGATCAGAATTTTGTAAAAGATTCAGGAACATCCGCGTATCGCTGTAAAAAATGTTGCTCGGATCTTTAGCGTTCCTGTGCCCGGGCTTGCCGGCCGCGTGTATTACGCAGTCAACTTGGTTTCGGAAAAAAAATTCTTTAAGCGCCTTTTCGTCCATTAAATCCAGTTGCAATCTAGAAGGGGCAATTATCTGATGTTTTTTCGCCAAATCGGATTGGATCAAATTTTTTCCGATAAACCCTCCCGCCCCCGTTAGAAGAAGCTTCATAGACTAATCCTTTCCGGAAAAATAGTTATTATACCAGTTAACGGTTTCCTCTATTCCCTTCTCAAAAGAACATTCCGGTTCCCAGCCCAAAACTTTTTTGGCCTTATCCCAGTTCAGACTCTGTTCGGGAATTTCGTTTTTTTGGGTGTCCAAGATTTTGTAATGAACCTGCCGTCCCAGAATCTGGCCGATTTTTTCCACCAGTTCAGTGACGGAAAAATTCCAGTTGGTGCTAAAATTAAAGGCCTCGCCTTTAATTTCTTCGGCTTTTTGAGCCATCTTGATATAGCCTTCCGCCACGTCCTTAACGTATAAATAATCCCGACGAAATTTCCCATTGCTGCGGATTTGCAATTCCTGATTTTTTATCAGCGATTCCATAACTCCCGGCACAATCCGGTCAAAATGTAAATCGCCCGGCCCGAAAATATTGCCAAAGCGGGCTACGGCCACCGGCAAATTATACGTTTTAAAATAGGTTGTAGAAATTAAATCGGCACAGGTCTTGGACACATCATAAGGGTGGTCGCCGGCCAGTTTTTGGTCTTCTTTGACGTTAATGCAATCCTTGCCGTAAGCCTTGTCCGATGAAGCAACCACTATGCCGCTCACCGTTCCCAGCTGCCGCGCCGCTTCCAGCACATGAACCGTACCCATAACATTGGCGTCCAGAGTTTCCATCGGCTGTTCTAATGCCACCGGCACCAGCGCCTGCGCGCCCAAATGGAAAATGTAGTTGATCTGATTTTCCGCAATGACTTTTTTCACTCCCTCAAAATTCCGCAAATCAACCATAAAAAGTCCGGCTTTATCAGCCAGCTTTTTGGAAGCAAAATAAGAATTCGCTTCCAAAACAATATCCAATACAAAAACCTTAGCTCCGAGCTCCAAAAGCCTTTCCGTCAAATGCGACCCGACCAAACCGGTACCGCCGGTCACCAGCACGTTTTTTCCCGACCATGACTCGCTCATAAAATTTAAGTTTTTCATTTATGCCAAGCCCGCAGTTATAATCGAATTCAGATTCCGCGCTTAATCCGCGCAGCTATCCGCGTCCAATCCGCGGCTTACCAGACTTTCCAAAACGGATCTTTTTGCCACAGTATATTCATTTCCTCCACGTCCTTGTAAGTGTCCATGGCTTTCCATAAACCGGTATGCTCGTAGACTGACAATTTGCCTTCTTTGGCCAAAAGAGGAAAAGCCTCCTCAATCATGCTGTTTTCGTGGACGTAATTAAGGACACTGTTTTTAAACACCATAAAGCCGCCGTTAATAAAATCATTCATATAACTTTTACGGGCTTCGTGTATCTGCTTGGGGCTCATATCTTCGTCAATGACCCCGTACTGTCGGAATTTTTCCACTTTCTTGTTGTCCTCGTTTATGGACAGCACGCCGAATCTGGTAATGGGATGGACACCGCTGATTGTCCCTAATGTCCCCTGCGATTTATGAAACTCCGCCAACTTGGCAATATCAATATTGGCCAGGCCGTCGCCGTATGTGACCATAAAATCCTCCCCTTCGATAAATTTTTTAGCGCGCCTGACCCGTTCTCCGGTCAAACTCTTTAGACCGGTTTCAACGAAGGTGATCTGAAAATCATCGCACTCGTTGTTATGATAATCGACTTTGCCTGATTTTGTGTCCAAGGTAAAATCGTTAAGATATCGATTCTGGTTCAAAAAATAATCCTTTATCATTTCGCCTTTATAACCCAGGGTCAAAATAAACTCATTATAACCATAATGGGCATACATTTTCATAATATGCCACAAAATCGGCTTGCCACCGACTAAGACAAGCGGCTTGGGTTTAAATTCGGTTTCTTCCTTCATGCGGGTACCTTCCCCGCCGCACAAAATGACGACTTTCATATTAAAAAATGTTACTTATTAAAGGGCCAAATAAAGTTTTAACTTTGCCTAAAAACGGGTTAACAAAGAGAGCGACATCCTGTTTTTCCAATAGTTTAACTGTAAATAAGATTACGGCGTTCGTCAATAGAATAACGGTCCCGGCCAGCAGGCTGTTTGTCAGTCCGGTAAACTTTAAAAACACAAAAATTACGGTGTTTACGCCAGCGACGCTGACAATCTTAAACAGCAAGTTGACCGGTTTTTTCCATGAGACAAAATGCTGAAGGAGATACAGATTTCCCATTTCGGCAATGACGGTAGCCCACGCCGAGCCATACAGGGAAAAGCGGGGAATTAAAATAAAATTGAGAACAATATTGAATACCGCTCCAAAAATAATTATAGCCAAACCGATTTTTTCGCGCCCTTCAATAATCAGCATCGTACTGAAAATCGCGCTTAAAAACGCCAACGTCTGCCCAATTGCCAAAATCCTCAGGGCCAGTACGGAGGGGCCGAAAGAAGCGGGAAAAAATATTTTTATAAGCAAAGGCGCGGCCACAATTAAAAACAAGGCGACCAGCAAGCCGGCGGAAAATAAAATCCGAAAACATTTCTGAAAAAAATCGTTAAAAGCCAGACTATCCTTGCCGCCCTGCCAAAGTGGCGATAGCACGGGAAAAATGGCTGAAATGAACAATGATGAAAAAAGCGCCGTAAAATCCATAAACTTGTAGGCCGCGCCATAGTAACCGACGGTCTGAAAATTGTCCATATACCTGAGCATGGTCACATCAATTTTGGCATAAAGGGATGCAAAAATTCCAATAAATAAAAAAGGCATTCCTTTAATGAATAACTTTTTGGCATACTCTTTACGCAAAACTAATTTTATGCCAAAGGGCGAAGTTGCCAAATAATAATAGGCAATGCTCGCCAATTGGCTTATTAAAATTGCAACAAATACCATTATGACCGAAGGATGAATCAGGAGCAAAACCACGCCTGCCGCTACGGCGGTGGTTTTCTCAATTACTTGTCTGACTGCCAGATACCGATACTGGTTTTGCGATTGAAAATACAAATCCAAAAGGTTTGTGAACATGGCTAAATACATGGAAATGTAAAACAAAACCAAGGAGCCCAAAACCTGGCGGTTTATAAAATAATTTACCGTTAAAAACGGTATACCAATTGCCAGTACAATCAACAACCTGAGCGTGAACAACTGGTGGAAGTCGTCTTTAATTTCCGCCGCGGTTTTTTTGCCATGGGTCCACTCGCGGAATAAATACGCGGCGCCGCCGAAATCCACTAAAATAAACCAAAAGGGCACAAAAGAAGAAACAAAGCTGTACTCCCCGACTCCGGTTTCCAATAATTTTCGCGAAAGAAAAATAAAAAACGCCGCCCCAAGAATGCGGGTTCCGAGCTGGGCGGCTGATAGCCAAGCAAAATTCTTACCTGCCTGTTCGTTATGATCCATAAATAGTTACAATGACAAAATTTAAAAAATTGATATAACTGACAAAAATTGCTGTCTTAAAATTTTGTCAATTATTTTTTACCAATTTTTGGTTTTTTCTCTGGCGGTTGTCTTAATTTTTTGGTAAACATCAACTGCTTTTTCTTCAATTTCCGGCGAAACCAATCTCAGGAGTTCGTGTCCCAAAATCCGGTATTGTTTTCCTACTTTATTGGCACGCAATAATCCACTCTTCAGCATCCGTTTAATGGTGCTATTGCTAATCTTCAATAATACTCGACTTTCTTCCGTAGTATAAACTTCATTTGGTTTTATTTCAGGCATAATTATACAAAAAAAATACACCTCAATTGTATCAAGAGGTGTATTTAGGTGTCAATAGGTATCAAAAATTTTAGTAAATCCGCTTATTTATGGTAATTTTGCTTATACCATGCAATTGTTTTCCCCAAACCATATTTAAACTCAACTTTAGATATAAAATCAAACTCCTTTTTGGCCCGACTTACGTCGAGCTTACGGCGGGGTTGGCCATCGGGCTTGGCTGCGTCCCAAACAATCTCGCCTTTAAACCCGGTGATTTTTGCGATAAGCGCTACAAGCTCCTTGATTTTTAATTCATTGCTGGATCCGATGTTGACAGGGTAGGGCTTGTCGTATTTTCGCGCAGCTAAAACAATGGCCCGTGCGGCATCGTCAACATATAAAAATTCACGCGACGCTTTACCTGAACCCCAAACCACAACTTCCGAATTATGATTTTTGGCGGCCTCGACAAATTTTTTTATCAAAGCCGGAATAACATGGGACGATTCCGGCTTAAAATTATCACCGGGGCCGTATAAATTTACCGGTAATAAATAAATTCCATTAAAGCCATATTCGCGCCGATAAGCCTGAAGCATTTCCAAAAGCATCAGTTTGGCTAAACCGTACGGGGCATTGGTTTCTTCAGGATAACCTTTCCATAAATCGTCTTCACGAAACGGAATATGCTCCGGAACTTTTGGGTAAGCACATACAGTCCCCACTTGTACAAACTTTTTAACCCCGGCTTTGCGCGAAGCCTCGATTAAATTAATGCCCATTATGGCATTATCATAAAATAATTGACCCGGATGATTTTGGTTAAACCCGATGCCGCCGACGCTGGCCGCCAAATGAATAACCAAATCCCGCCCACTAACGGCTTTATCGCAAGCTGAGGCCAGCCTAAAATCAAGCTCTTTACTCCGGGGTCGGCTTACATTGCCAGCCAAAACGCCCGCTTTTAAAAGCTCGCTGTAGACCTTTTCTCCCAAAAATCCGTGGCCGCCGGTCAATAAAATTTTTGCTCGTTTTAAATCCATTATAGTTATAATATCACATTAAGCCCAAAGCCCTAAAAATTTCCGTAAATCTTTTTTCGTAAGTATTATCCCTCAAAGTGCGCTCATGTCCGGCTCGGGCGATAGCTTGGCGTTCCGCATCATGAGACAGGTAATAACGGCATTTTTCAAATAACTCCGCCTCGTTTTTAAAAATAACTGCCTCTTTACCGTCCACATAGTAATTGCCGATGTCGTCCGCATCGCCGCTCAATAAAAAGCCGCCACAGGCCGGAATTTCAAAGGTGCGGCCTTTTATTTGCCGGCGCCTGGCGCCAGCCAAGGAACGCAATTGGTCAAGCGGATGGAAGCTTAACGCCCAGCGTCCGCGATTTTTTTTAAAAAGCAACTTTGCCAACTGGTTGGTCCAGGTAAAATAACTCTCGGTAAAATTCAGGTTGATTTTGGACTGGGAAAAAATTTCCAACATAGTTTGTTGGCTGACAATTCCGCCATCCCAGCCTTTGCCAAAACCTCGGGCCGGAAGGCCGGTCGATTTAAGCCCCGAAATATATTTTCCCCGTTTCCCATAATTTTTTCCCACAAATGTAATATCGCAACTTCCAATTCCCCGATTTTCCAATTCCCCGACATGACGGAACAATGATACATTGGCCGCCCATTGCGTTTTAACCACATTTTTTATGCCATATGCGGCGTACCTTGCCGGTGCCCGGGAGTCGGTGGTTCCGACCATGGTAAACAATGGCGCCCAATATCGCGAATAAATGGGCAGTCGCCAATGGTCGTCCGCAAACCAGTTAAAAGTCTTGGTTTTGGTACGATTAGTTATATGCTCGATAGTTTTCTGTTTGATTTCATCGGTAAAAAGAAAGCAAAACAATAAGTCGGGACTAGTAAGTTCAACCTCTTTAATCAGCAGCGCGTTCATTGCTTCCCGCCCGCCTTCCAACATTTTTTCATCCACGGCAAACAGAGAGCAGTCTATGCCCGGCATGGAATTTAAAACCTGATAAAAATTTTGATATTCAAAAGACAAACCGGCCGAGGGCTTGCCATATTCATACTTTAGTCCGCAAAAGAGAATTTTCATATACTTCACGACAAATCACAAATTTTCAAATGGGCGTAAAATGATAACCGGTAGTATTTGTGTTTATTGGTAATCAGTGGAAATCAAACTCCAAAATCATGGGCAAATGGTCGGAAACTTCATTATACGGAACCTCAAAATTTTTAACTTTTATTTCCGAACTGACAAAAGTGAAATCGGCGAAGGTTTGCCTGCCGCCCGGATATTTGGCCCAGGACAAATTATTACGGGTGTTCTGAACATTAAATTCCTTTATTAGGTTTCGGCTCCGCTCCTCCAAAAGTTTAATGCTCTCAATTTCCGGATACATATTAAAGTCCCCGCACAAAATTTTCCCGCCATCCAAACTGTCCCAAATCAGCCTCAGCCTTTTCGCGTGCGCCAGCCTTTGGGGAGTATCCAGCTTGTTGCCCGGCTGTGCCACGCCGTGAAAATTTATAACAAAAAAAGCCCCGCCCAAGTGTTCCAATTTTAAGACTTGCGCTTTGGTCCAGCCTTCCGCGGCATCATTAGCGTTATGCGTTTGCTCAATAATTTCCGCGCTATAATTTAAAATTTCCAAATTTTTGCGCACAAACATCGCTGTCCCATGGCTGATTGGCTGCGCGATTGGGCCGTTAAAATCCGCTTCGCTGCTGCGGGGGTCGTAAAATCCGGCAAATTCCGGCAACATCCGGGACAACTCCTGAAATAAAAACATCCTGCCGCCCGAGCTGATTTCAGGGGCGCCCGGCAAAGCGGAAAATATTTCCTGGAAACAAAAAATATCGGTATCCTCGGCTTCCTCCCTGATATAATCAAAAAGCACCTGGCCCCGCGTTGCGCCCCAAACATTCAACGTTAACAGCTTCATATTAAATACTGTGCCGGATTTAAGCCCGCATCCCGTAAATCGGCTTCCATCATTATCCGGACCAGTTCCTTAAATTTGACCTTTGGCCTCCAGCCGAGCTGTTTTTTGGCCTTGCCTGCATTACCCAGCAAATAGTCAACTTCGCTCGGACGGTAATACGCCGGGTCAATACTAACAAATGGCTTCCAGTTTTTTTTGCCCACCAGGCCAAAAGCCACATCCAAAAATTCCCTTATGCTGTGGGTTTCCCCCGTGGCGATTACATAATCGTCCGGTTTGCTTTTTTGTAACATCAGCCACATGGCTTTAACATACTCGGGAGCATATCCCCAATCCCGTTTGGCGTCCAAATTCCCCAAAAAAATTTTGTCCTGTTTACCGGCTAAAATCGCGGCTATCCCCGCGGTAATTTTTCGCGTGACAAAAGTTTTCCCCCGTCGCTCGCTTTCGTGATTAAACAATATGCCGTTGCAAATAAACATCCCGTAGCTGTCCCGATAAATTTTGCACATTTGATGGGCAAAAACTTTGGCCGCCGCGTAAGGGCTAACTGGGTTAAAAGGAGTTTTCTCGGTCTGCGGCTTTTCCAGCGCCTCCCCGAACATTTCGCTGCTTCCGGCCTGATAAATTTTTGTTTTGACTCCACTGTCTCGCACCGCGTCCAAAAGCCTCAAAGTCCCCAAGGCATCCACATTGGACGTAAACTCAGGTATTTCAAAGCTGACCTTGACATGGCTTTGCGCCCCCAGGTTATAAATTTCAATGGGCTTTATGGTTTTTATAAGTTGGTTTAAATTTGACGCGTCGGATAAATCGCCGTAATGCAAAAATAAACGGCGATGAGACATATGCGGGTCCTGATAAATTTGTTCAATTCTCCCGGTATTGAATGTTGATGCCCGGCGCATAATCCCGTGGACCGAGTAGCCCTTGGCCAACAAAAATTCGGCCAAATAGGAGCCGTCCTGTCCGGTGATGCCAGTAATTAGCGCGGTCTTTTGTGGTGTAATCATAAACATAATTTATCATAATTCCCCTTTTAAATCAATCGGTTTTCCGCTACAATTAGCGTAATGAAAATTCTTTACATTATTACCCAGGCCGATGGCGGGGGGGCGCAAAAGTATGTTTTGGGGTTGGCCAGGCATTTTGGCGGCAGTATTGCGGCCGGGAGCGAAGCCGGACAGCTGTTTGATGATGCCCGAAACTTACAAATTACAACATACAACTTACCTCATTTAAAACGCGCGCTTAGCCCGCTAAACGATTTTTTGGCCGCCTGGGAAATCCGGCGGCTCATTGAACGCGAAAAACCGGATATAGTGCATTTAAATTCCAGCAAAGCCGGAGTCCTTGGCAGCTTTGCCGCGGTGGGGCTTTCCGCCAGTAGAGGATCCGCTTTCGGCGGCAAAACGAAAGTGGTGTTTACCGCCCACGGCTTTATTTTTAACGAGCCAATGGGCGCGGCAAAAAGGAATTTTTTTCTGGCCCTGGAAAAAATGGCCTCCAATTACCGCGACTATATTATTACGGTGTCGGAGGCGGACAAACAATCGGCTCTGGCTAATAAATTAATTTCTCCGGATAAAATCAGCACCATTCATAACGGCATCGGACAAATTCAATTCCTGAATAAACAGGAAGCGCGCCGGAGTTTAAAAATCGCGGATGATAAAATTATTATTGGCACCGTGGCTAATTTTTATAAGACCAAGGGGCTGGATGTTTTGGTGGAAGCCGCGGCAAAAATCGATGAACAAATAATATCAAAACTTCAGATAGTAATATTGGGTGATGGCGCGGAGAGAAAGAATTTGGAATTAGGAATTAGGAATTATGGTCTGGAAAAATACATTAAGCTTTTAGGGGAGATCCGCGATGCCTCAAAGTATTTAAAGGCTTTTGATATCTTTGTCCTTCCTTCCCGAAAAGAAGGCTTTCCATATGCCATTTTGGAAGCCATACAGGCCGGATTGCCGATTATAGCCACAAATGTCGGTGGTGTCCCGGAAGCCTTGGGGGGTGCCGGCATGCTGGTAAAGTCCGAAGACCCCGGGGCTTTAGCCGGCGGCATTAGTTTCCTGATTAATAATCCCGAAAAAATGCGGGAGCTTTCCCAAAATTCGCTTGAGCGGTCGAATCTATTCGATGAACAAAAAATGCTGGAAGATACCGAAAAAATTTATCAACATATTTTAAAAGCGCCCCGTTAAGTGGGGCGCTTTTGCTTATTTAGTTGTAGTAGCCGCGCCGCCCAAGGAAGTAATAAACGCTTCTATTTCTTTTTGTTTGGTCGGGTCGCTCTGTTCCGCCGCGCGAGCCGCGGCAATAGCCTCGGTATTTTGCCCGTTTTGCGCGTACAGCTGAGCCAGGCCGAGCAAGACGTCCGGATTATTCGGATCTATGGCCTGGATTTTCAGCTCCAGCTCCAGGGCCTGCGGGTACTGTTTTTTACTTCCATAATAATCCACCAGCCACTGCGCTTCGCTGGCCGAAGTTACGGCGTAACCGGCGTCCAAAGCTTTTTGCATGCTCGCCGCCGCCTCGTCCGCTTTCCCGCCCAAGCGGTTAATGGTAGCCAGTTGCGCCGGAATGGTGTTATCGGTTGGAAACTCCGCTTCCAAATTTTTCAAAATATTTTCCGAACCCGTCAGGTTCCCTTCCGAAGCCTGAATTTGCGCCTCGGTTATTAATGGCTCTTCCCGCCCGGGCGCCAGGGCAATAGCCTTTTGAATATCAATCTCGGCATGGGGATCCACACTGGACAGCCGTCCGTTTTGAATATTCTTGAACAAATAGACCTCGGCCAATTCCTGCCATAAAATCGGGTATTGCGGTTCCGTTGCCAAGGCCTCGTTTAAAAATGCTATGGATTCATCGCTAACCTTAGAAGCCGTAGCTTGGGTCGCAGTAGTTGCTGAACGTTCCAGGTTTATGGAAAATTCCGCGTATTTTTGGGCGACCTGGGTTTTGTCAAAATTAAACGGCAAAGTTACCGCGCGCTGGAAATATTCATCGGCCTTTGCCGGATCTACGCTGCTGTAGGCGTATCCATAGTTAACGGCTTTGGCAATTTCCATCGGTACGATATTGGTGGAGTAAACCAAATAAGCGGCAACTACCAGAGCCGCGCCAAAAGCGGCCGCGGGCAGAATAGGGTCGGCAGGTTTAAACTTTGGCGTCGGAGCGGCCTTGCCGTTTCCGCCGTTCGATGATAATTGAGCGTCCCAAATAAATCCGGCCAAACCCATTAGGCAGTAAAAGGCGATGCTGGCCGGCACGGTGTCAAATACGGTTAGGTTTTGGATTTGATAGGCCAGCAAAGCCGCCAAAAGCAGGGAGAATTCCGTCAGGGTTAAAAACCCTCCGCGGTATCCTTTATAAAGCGCCCAGGCAAGCAACAACAAAATCCCCAAATATGTGATAAAGGCAAACACGCCATCGGTCACCAAAACCTCTATCCAGTAATTGTGAGGCTTATCGAACCAGCTGCGGTCAAACACAAAAATAGCCGGATTGTAATATTTGTTGGAAATAATGTAATAATTTTCCGGTCCGACCCCGAACCAGGGATGCTCTTTATAGCCCTTTAGAGCCACGCCCCACTGCACCAGGCGGGCGGAGGTGTTGCTGTCTTTTAAGTGGAACAGACGCTGAAAATCACCCTGCGGCAGCTTGCTGTTAAATGCGAACAATAAAGCGCAAAGCAAGACAAATATACCGATTGCACCCGCGCCGTAAAGCCTCAATTTGCGGCTGGGGTTAAAAATCACATAAGCAACGGCGGCTAAAAATACCCCGGCAATCAGGCCGACCATGGCTCCTCTGGTGCCGCTTAGCACTATGCCCACAAAAAATAAGAAAGCGGAAAAATAGTAACCGTACTTCTGCCAGGCCTCTTCCGCCTGGCCGCCAAAAAACATGGCCAAAAACATCGGGACAATTAAAAAGCTGCCTACATATATCGGGTTCCCTAAAGTGCTGGACACGCGGACCGGCAGGGACGGATCCATTACCAGAGTCGGCAGGCCAAGCTTGCCGAAAATTCCGTTTATGGTTACCACCATGGCGCCGGCTAAAAATACCTGCAAAAAACGTTTAAAATAAGACCCGCCCATTTGGGCCAGGGCAATCGCGTAAAAATATAACAATGTTAAATGGGCAATGTAATAAACGCCGCCCATGCGTTCAAAATTTCCCCAGAGGCTTCTGGTCGGGACATCACCCCAAAGGGCGGAAACCAGATTCAAAATTAAAAACACAATCATCAACCAGTTCAAATACTGCCGCCGCCATTTGGGACGCAGTTCGGGACGGACAATCAACAAATAAACATAAAACGGCAAAGCCAGCTCCAGGCAAATCCTGAAAAAAAACGCCTTACTGGTCACGTAGGGAAACAACAGATCCCGAAACACCCACAGGGGCGCAAGCAGGCTCAAGCTGACTAAAATAAAAAAAATAACGCCAACGACTTTAGTGGTGCCCGACTGATAAACGGTTTTCGCCATAATAAATACATGTTAAAGGATAGTAATTGCTATTATAGCAAAACTTCGGCAAAACGGCACGTTTTGCTGTATATTCCTTTCAACAATATAAAAATAGGCCAAGTTGGCCTATTTTGGATGGGGTTTTATGTCGTGCAGGCGGTATTCGTCTCCTTGTATGGTAAAGTACAATCTCCAATCGTCATTTACGCGGGCCTGCCAGAGATCGCCGCTTTCGTCATATTTTTTGGCATGCAAAGATGGGTGTCGCAAATTGGCAACCAAAAAACGAACTTGTTTGAAAAAAGCTTTTTTTATTGCATCAGGAGCAATTTCTAACGCATCAAAAAATCCTTTTGAATAACGGGCTCGCATTTATAAAATCTTATGTTTCTTTTTAAAAGCTGCGCGCTTTTTTAGCATACCCTTTAAAGACGCGATAAGTTCATCCGCGGTCTCAAACGGTCCGTAAGACCGTCCGGCTTTATAGTCTGCCATGCTCTCGGCAATCCGGCTTTCCAGGCTGTCAACAAGAGTCTTTGGGGTAAAAGTAATTTTCCCCTTTTCCACTTTGGCCTCCATTAAGTCCCCAATATTAACTCCAATCTGCTGCCGCAGAGTCTGCGGTATAACCACCTGATATTTATTTTTTACGGTAACAATAGGCATAAATAAACGACTATTTAATATTTAGTTGAACAGTTCAACTGTTCAACTAAAGTATATTTTAAACCGCGCATCCCGTCAACAGATGCATGATAGTGTCAAAGGTGCTCTTTGCCACAGCTGTGGCAAAGAGCACCTTTGACACTTCCAATTATTCTTCAAATAGCAAATCTTTAATCTTAGCTGCTCCTTCTTCGGAAAAATCCAACACAAATTTTCTATAATCGTCGGGACGATTATTAAACATTCCCAGCAAAAAGGTTTTATCGCAAATCTGACCTTGTCTTAAGCCAAGATAGTCGCGAAAGCTGGAATATTCCCAATCCAGCGGTTGATCCGGATTGTTGTGAATGTAGGCGGATAGGTAGGTAAGATAAGAGTCACTATCTACTAATTTTGATTTAAAACGATCTTGAAAGACATTACCAATATGTCCGTACTTTAAATTAAAATATTTTGCATAGCTGGTACAGACTTTCGCAATTAGCTTGTCTATTCCAATACCGGAATTTTGCCTTATCAAAAAATGATAATGATTGGGCATTAAACAGTAACAAATTATGGTAAAAGATCCTTGGGGCAATGGCCTAATGCGAACACGGCTATTCTTGTTAAAGCTAAGTTGCAACAAGCCCAAAGCCATTTTTAAACGTATCAAAAAGACCCCGTAATCCTGGCTATCAAGGAAAACTTTTTCTTTATTATTCCCCCGATTAAAAATATGATAATAATTTCCGGGCCGGAGGATTTTATAATCCCTTGAGTTCATTAACTATCCGCTTATTTAGTATAGTGGCAAAGAGCACCTTTGGCACTGCCGAATTGGATTAAATTGACCAGCCCAAGTCGCCTTTGTTGGTGGTGACTTTTAGCAGGGATAGACCGGGAATAGATTTTAGAATTATGCCGGATTTGTCGAGGCCGGCCAGGGTGGTTTTTTTGCCGTTGTAAACGGCCAAAATATAATAGGTTTTTTTGGCGGCCACGTTTTGGGTAAGTTTGGTTAGGTTATTCTTTTTGTCATATTGCCAAACAAACGCCAGGGTGTTCTTGCTGACATCCTGAGCCGTGCCGTTGTAGCTTAACGACTGGATGGTGGACTGCATACTGGCTTTGCGGTTTTTTTCTTTTAATTTTATTTCCGTAACGTTGCCGGCCTGGTCGGTTAACAAAATATCGTTAACCTTGTCCAGTACGGCGACCTTGGAAGTGGTGGAAATATTGTCGCTGCCGGTAAACTGGATGTCTTTAAGGCTGGGGCTGAACTGGATGACTGCCTCCGGCGCGGTCTTGTCCACGGTAAAGCTGACGGTTTGCGCCGGTTCGTTATTCCCGGCTTTGTCCGTGGCAAAAAAACTGATGCTATGCGGCCCTTCGGCAGTTACAATTACAGGACTCTGGTAAGTTGTGGTCGCGCTGTTGTCCAGGCTATAGCGGATATTTAAAATTCCCGATGTCTGGCTCTCCTGCCCGGCTAAAAGCGGGTCAATGGCCACCAATGTAACCGTAGCATTACTCCGATAAAACCCCTCCTGCCCCATAATCCCCGCAATGGTGGAAGTAGAAACCGGCGGGACTAAATCCTGCGACTGGTCAGCATTAAGAACGGACGATGGCTGAATGGTCTGGTCAACGGTTCCGTCGCCGTTAAGATCAAGTTTAATTGGCTGGTTATTTCCCGAAGTTAAATCTACTTCCGCTTTTGAACTGGCGGTAATATTTACTGAATCATAATGTGTGGTTCCTACCACTCCCCCGTTTTGAATTTGTGAAGAATCTAAACTAAAACTTCCCGCACCGGTCGCGTTAAGCTGAACCTTATAAGTATGTCCCGCCGGTAAAAAAGCAAACTTGTTGTGGCCTATTTCTTCATATTGCGCCCCCGGAACTCCCAAATCCACAAAGGGACTATTGTCATTATTAGATACACCTACATGATTGTTATGTTCATCATAAATATCTAAGTCGACTGGGCTATGAACGGAAACTTCAGTCCCATCGAAATGGCATTGGGACGAATCTGTGACAACATTAGCTGGTGCCGGCAAAATAACTCCTGTTATCAAGTCGGTTGCTAAAGGCATAATACTTGCATCACTCAACATTTTTGAATGCTCTACTGCCCCCCGAATATAATAACTTGTTGCTCCTTTAGCCTGATTTGCGGAATTAAAAGGAACCGTACCGTCTCCGGCTGTAAACCATAAGCCCGGCTGATCTGCATTGGCTTTGGTTACCAATGTGCCAAGCGTCCCCTGCTCACAACCTACTATGTTAAAAGTTTCAATTCCTGTTTTACTAAAATCAAAATTATCATAATTATAATCGTGGAAAATTGTGGCGTTATCAATAAGAAGGCCGTTTAAATTATTTTGTTTTAAATAATTTGCGCTTTTCTGATAAGTATTTAAGTAAAATTGATAATAATCGTAAATATAGCCAAGCGGTTCATGGAGAAAATAAGAAGGACTGGGCAATAATTCGTACGCCGAGGGCATATTCAGGCCCATTTTTTTTAACTCTTCGGGGTTTAGTTGGCCTAGGTTTATACCGTTCTTTTTGAAAATTATTCCCATATTATCACCATATAATAAAGTCTTTGCGGTTTGAGGTGATCCAAAGTTTGGAACCCCTACTAAAACTAATTTGCGGATTTTATCCTGATATGAGGGTTTCTCAAATAGTAAGCGCTTAGTAACAAGACCTCCCTGACTATGAGCGATAATATCCACTTTATCAGCTCCGGTATTCGACAAAATTTGATCTATTTTGCCCGCAAGGTCGGTTCTTTTGTCTAACGATAAACCCTGTTCCTCTTCATTATAAGCCGTCTTGAAAATATCCTGTCGCCAGTCATAAGGAAATACAAACAGATCTTTATTTTCTACGTAACCCTGGTCTATAAACGACTGAATTATCCCGTCATAAAAATGCTCACCTGGATAAGGTTCCCTTAAAATGTCCGGCATGGCAACGCTTGTATCCAACGGTGAACCGTCCGGGTTTAAAATTAAAGGATCCATAAAACTGTCATCCCCTAAAGGTGCCGCCATCCGCACGACATCCGGCCACAAAACCTCGCTTTGTTTGACTATTTTCGTCCCTAAAATTCCGGGAACTATTAAAACCGGAGTTTTTTGATCAGTTACCGGCTCCTGAACCGGAAATCCTTCGGAAAAGTCCCAATCGTACTTATTATTATCATAATCGTTTAATTGAAGATGGAAAGACGCGCGGAGGCCGGAAGGGAAACCATAAGAACTTAAATCAACATCGCATTGGTCGCAATCTAAGCGCTGATTAAGATCGTCATCCCAAACTTGAAAATGTGTTGGGCTCGTAAAACGCAAACTAACCCCGCTGGTATTTGGTGGAATATTTAACGACGGGTCTTGCGCGAAATCCGCATAATAAAAATATTTATTGCAATCGGAGTCATATAAAACCAAATAGTGGTTAATATTATTGTAGCCTTCGGTAGTACTGTTGAACATTAAATGTATTTCTAATAGTCCGTTAACATATTCCTGACTATGGAAATCCTGAAAAATATTATCGTCATTGCTTAACCAATAATTAAATCCGCAGTTCCCTTCAAAAGGTTGCGGTGGATTACCACCGCCGCCATCGCCTGAGTCAGCAAAAGAAAATACGGGTGTTACAAGCATTATTACAATCAACCAAAATAATATTTTTTTCATAAGCAAGCAGTTATATTTTAAAAACCCCTAAATTCAACGACAGCGTGTAGTGCCGTATCATATGACAAGTAACCCACAATTGCCCATAGTATAAAAAAACCGACCAATAAATAGCACAGCCATTTACGTTGAAAGTTCTTTCTTAAACTAAATAGCAAACCCGCGGAAATTAACGAGGCGACGGCTTGGACAAGAACTATTGTATATTTGTGGCCTAAGGCAATATCTTGGAGTGTAAAAACTCCGTGAATTAGGCGTGTCGTACTTTGCAAAAAAATTTCCGGAACTAATACTATTGCTATAAAAAGCCCTAACCAAACCTTTTGTGTTTTTGTCATGTTTTTCCCTTTGGGATTAATTTTTACACCTTCTTAAAGTATACATAATTTATATTTTTACGTATTACCGAACAAAAACCGCCCGGAGGGGGCGGCAATTAAATTACTCATAGGGTTATAGTAATTAAATAAAAAACTTCTGTAAATAAAGGAAAAATATATAAATTCCCCATATTTACAAAAGTTTTACACAGATTTTCTTTAAATTTTACAATTCCAGCTCAATGCCAATTTTTTACCGACCAACACAGCCCATTTTTCCAGCATCTCAAAGCGTTCTACAGAAACGGTTTTCTGCTTATCCTCGGCCTTCATTTTTGCCAGGAGAGCTTCTAAAGTGACAGGGATTTTGTGGTAACTTTGGACTAAAAAATAAAATAATGGCCATTGCAGTATAACTCTGCTCTTTTGGCTTATATTATGTCTTTTCTGTCCAACCCGGCTTGGTCAAGGATGGAAAGCAGTGTCCCTTTTGGCAAATCCTTGGCATGATAAGGAACCGTCACATGGCGGTCACGGGCAGCGTTATAAAAAATATAGTGGGCGCCAGTTGCGTGATCAAGAATAAAACCGTTGCGTTTAAGAAGTTTGATAATTCTCCTTGCCGTCAAAACCGGGAGCTTAGGCATAAGAGATTTTTTTAAATTTATTCTCCTCCAAACTGACTTCCGTAACTGTTATAAAACTGTCGTTATCGTTTGGAATATTTTTGCCGTGTTTACGCAAACTTTGCAGATAGCCGGTAATGGCGTCCTGAGCCATGGCTTTGGCCTGCTTTAAATTTTTTCCATAGCTAACGCACCCCGGCAGGGCCGGAACAATTACTGTAAACCCGCCTTCCGGTTCGGATTGAAAAACTAAATTGTATCGGAAAGTTTTCATAATCTAATTTTAGCCATTAATTACCCTTAAGTCAAACAACGGATTTAAAGCGTGGCAAAGAGCACCTTTGCCACTCTGCTTCTATAAAACAACCCCGCCCATTCTTGCGAAGGGGCGGGGCGTTTTCCTGCCTCATCGGCAGGCGGGCCTGCCTTCCAGGCAGGCTGGCCTGCCATCCGGCAGGCGGCTTAAGTTTTTGCAACTGTCGCTCGTCTTGAGCGAAGTCGAAAGGCTTAAGACAGTATTGGCAATTTATTACCTATTTTACCCGGCTGTCATTGGCTGTCATTAGCGGAAGCTGTTTAAACGCCATATCATAACTGTTGGCTTTAACAATATAACTGGCCTGGCCGCCGTTGCCCAAAAACGTATTCCAGTCCGAAACCGGTATCAGTCCGGCCGGAGTTAGAAAATAAACGGTCTGGCCGCTAATTACCCATGTGCCCCGGGGATGCGCGCCATCGGCTGTAACAACAACCTTATCGGAAAGGGCCAACCCGGAATTGTCCGTATTCGTCACGTTATCAAAACTAAAACCCAGCCCCAAAAATGCCGGTGCGTTCGCAAATCCGACTTTGGTGTTTTGATAAACAATATAAATAGTTCCGCCTTCATTTATTAATTCCCCGCTGGAAAAATTTCCCGCACTAACAGGCGTTGACGTGGGAACAACCACCCCGGAAGGAGCGGAGGGTAAAGCACCCGTAATATTAAAACTAGCCGAAGCCGTTTGCCCCGAACCGTCGGTAACTTTTACGGTAAAATTGCTAATGCCCGTGGCGTTAGTCGTCCCGGAAATTAGCCCGCTGGTGGAAAGTACCAGACCCGCCGGTAAATTTCCAGAGGTAACCGAATAAACCAAACTGCCGCTTCCGCCCGATGCCTGCAACTGGTAATTATAAGCCTGTCCCGTAGTTGCCGCCGACAAAGCGGCTGAGGCAAAACTGATTGGAGTTGAAGCCGGGGCGGTTCCGCTGACCGTAACCGTCAATACGCCGCAGCTGTTTGCGGTGGCGCAGACCGCGACCGAAGAGGAACCCTGGGCCAAACCGGTAATCAGCAAAGCGTTTCCCGAAACGCTCAGACTGGCAACGTTCGGATTGGAATTTGCCGAAATGTAATAATTCGACCCGGCACCGCCGGAAACCGTTACGCTGGAAGTTTGCCCGACCGCTATGGTCGGATTAGCCGCGCTGAATGAGGGAATTAAAGCGCTCGTAGAACCGCTTGTTACGGTAACAAACAAAATCGCGCACTGCCCGCCGCTTTGGCACACGGAAATATTGGTACTTCCCGCTGCCAGGCCGGTTACCGCGGCCACGCTTCCGGAAATCTGCACCGAAGCCACGTTGGAGTTGGAGCTGTTGGAAACGTAATACCCGCCGCCGCCGGAAAGGGCAACGGCCGTTACGGCTCCCACATTTATAGACAAATTATTCTGGCTGAATGTTACCGGAGTACCGGCACCCGAGCTGTTTACAATTACGGATAAAAGTTGGCATGCCCCCCCGGCCGTACAGACGTTAACCGTTGCCGAGCCGGCGCTAATGCCGGACAAAGTAACTATGTTGCCGCTTAAACTGGCTTGGAATATGGAGCCCTGGGTGGCCGGATATAAATTATAAGGCGTGGTGCCGCCGGAAACCGTAATGCTCAAAACCTGTCCCACCAAAAGCGATACGGTTGATTGGCTAAGCTGAAGTACGCCGCCGTTGGAAGTATAACTAACCGTAACGGGAAGCGTGCCGCATGAACCGGCCGAAGAACAGACGGTAATATTAGATGAACCGTTAGCTAGACCCGTCAACAACAAACTGCTGCCGCTAACGCTTGCAGTTACGGCCGTGGAATTTGAATTGGCGGAAACAAAATAAGTGCCGGTTGAACCGTTGGATAACGCGACGGTCATCACCTGCCCGATGGAAAGCACAGGGTTTAACGGGCTAAATACCAGCGGCGTGGAGCTGACACTGCTTGCCGTAACATTAATAATGCCGCAGGAACCCATATCCGAGGAACAAACGGTAATCGCCCCGCTACCCGAAGTGGCGGTGGTAGTTAGGGTAATAATGTTGCCGCTTATGCTGGCCTGAATAACTGAAGAGTTGGAATTATTCTGCACGGAATAAACTCCGGTACCGCCGGTTATGGTTACCGGCACGCTCTGCCCCGGAGACACGGTAACATTACTGATGCTAAAAGTCAGCGCCTGAACATTGCCGTTTTGCACCGTCACATATACGCTGGCGCAATTTGCGGTATTGCCCTGAATACACAGGTTAATTACGGTAGATCCGTAACCCAGGGCGGTAACCGTAATCTGGCTGCCGTTAATGTTTACGTTGGCAATTGGCGGATTGGAATTATTGGACATGTAAACTGACGAGGACCCGAGATTGTACGCCGTAATGCTTGACGTTTGTCCGGATGACAACGCGACGCTGGTCGGGCTCACATAAAAATTCCCCGAAGCCGAAACGTTTGGCCAGGTTACGGTGTTTGATTTTAGCCCGTTTATTCCGCCGACCGTAACATAAGCCGTACTGTTTGCGACAATTACGTAAGAGGAGGTGTCAATGTTGGTGGAAAAAACGCCGCTAGCATTAGTCAAACCCAAATAAGCCGTTTGAGCGCCAACGTTTGTCTTAGTGTAATAAAAAATCACGCTGGCGTTAGGATCTCCGTTAACAGTAACCTGGACAGTATTGCCATTGCTGTTTAAGGCCAGCGACAAAACCGGTGTAGCCGCCCGGGCGGCCGGAACATTGCCCAAAGCCATTAAAAATACAATAACCGCTGCCAAAAAAAGCGGAATCTTTTGTTTGATGTTCATAAATGCTTAATTAATTTTTTGGTTTCTAATTCCGTAATATTTATACGGATGAAATGGTAAATATGGTGTAAATTTGCCCTCATCTGACATACTAATTATACCAACAGCGGCCCTATTTATCAACCACAGCCGCAATTCAGCTCCCAGTGTCAAAGGTGCTCTTTGCCACTGGCAAAGAGCACCTTTGACACTTTGCCTTAACCCGCAAACAAAACCCCCGCTTCTTGCGAAGCGGGGGTTTTTGCTTAAGCTTTTTCCAACTGGCTTAAGGCAGTTTATTCACTAAAGCTAAACCCTTAGTTGTGGGTCAGGCTGTAAGAAGTCAACGGCAGGCTCTGGACTAAGTAGTCCGTGAACCAGTCGGTGGAAGTGGTCAAATCATGGGCCGAAGCCGAGTTATCTGACCAGACAAATGAACCGGTCTGCGCAGAAGCAGTCGCGTTGGACTGGCTGCTGGAGGACATCGGAATGTAAGTGCTGACAGACGCACCAGTCAAAGCGCCGGTGGCGGCAACAGTACCCTTTAAGGTAAAGGTGCCGGTCGGTTGTTCGGTGGTGGCTGTGCAGAACGTATTTCCGCTGCCATCGTACGTAGAACAGGCATTTGCAACTAACTGGTTAGAGCTGTTATACACGCCCAAAGTGGTAGTAGATACTGATACACCAGACCCGGCGACATTGACGTTAAAGCCAATCTTATCCCAGGTTACATTGGTGCCACCAATTGTGAAGGTGTACAAAGTCTGCTGACCAGTGCTCAAAGTGCCGCTGCCGCCGGCAGAAGTGACGGACGGGACGGCGTTGTAAACATAAATGTGGTTTCCAGGAGCTGTACCAGAAGTGGAACCGTTGATGGTAAAGCCAGTGGAGGGTCCCGTGTGCGGCGTACCGTTAGAACCATTGGCAGTATAAGATACCAAGGTTACCCGTACGTCGCTACCCGCGGTGCCCGTTCCTGTGCCGACAGTACCTAGATCCAATTTGATATCATAGGTCTTGTTGCCGGAAACCAGCATGCTCAAACCGCTAAGGCTTACTGTACCGCTGCCAACAGATTGCTGGCCTACTACGGTACCGGTGGTGTGGTCTACCACATACAAAGTGGAGGCCACGGAATTACCACCAGTAGCAACTGTGAACCCAAGGTCGGTAACCTTAAAGGTATCGTTGGTCGCGCTAAACTTGAAGGACGCGACCGGATACTTTTGTTGATTGCCGGCAACTAATGTGGCAACCGTTGTATTGGCGCTGTCCAAAGTGACGGCCAAGGAACCTGTGGTACCAACATTGATTGTCTGACCTGCCAAACCGGACGTGCTAGGCGCGTCAATCGTTTGGCCGGAAAGAACCGTGTTGCCGGTTACTTCCATAGTGGTAGTAATCGGACCGATAGCAGTCTGGTTTATATCACCATAAACGTCAATTAAGGCGCTGGTGTTCTTCGAGAGAGTGTGGTAGACGGAGTAAAGGTTGCCGGTAGCTCCTACCGTGGCCTTTACTGAGGTTTCAGGCTGTCCATTCCAGAAGACTTTCACATTGTTCAACGTGGAAGCCGCTGTAGTGGAACCGAAACTCAAATTGATGCCGCTAATGTTGGCATCTTCAATGCTGGTGCCGTTCAAGTAGAACGAAGCCAGATGATATTGAGTCTGCGGAGCAACCGTATTCTGGTTGCTGTAGGTCCCGTTTGCAACCAGCGTAACTGTGCCGGTTGAAACAGTCAAAGCAGTGGCAGAATTGGTGTTGCTGCCAGGCAAGTTGGTAACCATGCTGGAAGTCATACCCTGCGCATTATTTACGCCAGTAGCCAGGAACGGCTGGATGGTTGTGCCATTTACAGGCTGAATCGCGCCAGTCGCCGTGCTGTTGTTGTAAATATCGGCACGGAATTCCACGTAAACCGGAGTACCAGGCTGGACTACATAGTTAACCTGATATTGGGCGGTCGCGGCGGAAGAAGGGACAGACTGTGTGCTGCCATATAGGCCCAATGATGTCGGGGAAGTCCCGATCATAATTACGCCATTACGCAGTTGGAACGTGGAAGAAGCAATACCGTTGACCAAGACACCAACAACAAGGTTGGAAATCTTAATCGGTTCACCATAAGTCGTCACAATCCAGTCGCCCAAAGTGGCGTTGGTGGTGTTAGGCGAAACATTGGTGGTCGTGACCACATTGGTCGACTGCACGGTAAAGCTACCGCCGCCGCTACTGATGGCATTTATCGCGTAAGTGCCAGCCGAAATTTGAGAGAAGGATGTGGCACTTCCGGGTAAAGCCGCGATACCAACATTGTAGGTGGTATCAACCAAGCCAATGTCGGCCTGGTTCTGCAGGGTAAAGCTTAAAGTGCGACCTGCGCCGCCGGTTACGTCTGCCAACACCTGGACGGTGTGGGCACCGGTGGTCAAAGATTTCACTGGGCTTACGGCAAAGGTCGCGTAACCGTTGCTGTCGATATTCTGGGTCTGCGCAACCTGCGCGCCGTCTACCATCAACTTAAGATTGGAAATATCGGAATAGTTGATGGAGCCAATTTCGCGCAACGACATGCGGCTGAAGTTTACGCTATTCTGGCCGTTAACGTTAAATGTTCCCTGCCAAGCAACCAAACCCGTTTGAGGATTTACGTAACAAGGAGCAGTTGAAGAACAAGTCGTTGTGCTAGGAGTAACGTTAGTTACAGACACGGTAGCTACATTCGGAGCGGCTACTACGCTCATCAAATTGCCGGAAATCGGCACACCCGAGGCAACCATGCTACCGGCAAGAGTAATGCCGGTTAACTGTACGCCTACGGTCTGGCCGGAATCGTTTTCACAGCTTCCTGTGGTGCCTGAGCAGACAATGTCAGCCAACACAGTCAGGTTCATGGAACCGTTGACTGTGAAAAGGTTGGTGCTGTTGGCAAAGGTAATAGTGCCAGCGCTGTTAACGGAAGCGGCGTCGGTTAAGCGGGTCGCGCCATTATAGAGGTAGACGTTCTGCAACAAGTTGTTGCTGGAAACGCCCAACTTCTGGAAGGTAACGCCCGTAACTGTGCCGGTACCGCTTAAGCTATAGGCGGCCAACGGAGCGGCAACCTGGCCTTGGACCAATGTACCGGAAGCCGGGTTGGAAGAAGACAAGCTGACGCTGATAGGACCGACGGTCACCGGAGTGCCGCCGCTGCCGGGGTTGGTGGTACCACCGGACATGGCAATCGGGCTTAATTGGCCCGGAGTGCGAACGGCCATAACACCGGTCTGGGACATGGCTTTGTCGGCGGCGTTAGCCGGAACGACTTTGCCAAAAGAATAACCCCAGGAATTGAAAGTGTTGAGGTCGGGAATACCGAGTACGCCGCCGTTACCCATTAACTGCACGGTACCGTTGTTGTTCACTAAGGTGCCGGGCAAGTGGGCCGCGGTGGTGTTGTTGAGTAATACCGAGCTGGCAGGCATCCAGGAGACGTCAGCCATCGGGGCATTGCTAAAGCTAAAACCAAGGCCGGTAAAGACCGCAGCCGAGGTAAAGCCGAATTTTTGGCCATTGCTTATTTCGTAGCAGGTACCCTTGTCGGTGCCCCGGTCGGAGCAGACAATGGAACCGTCCTGCGGCGGAATGAACGAGGGGCTTTGTGGTATGGCCAAATCTTCCGCGCTGGCGGGGACTACCTGGCTCCAGCTGTTAAAGCCGTAGGACAGGAAGGCACCGGCGGAAGTGTAGGCTCTGCGTGTGCCGTCAGGCATAATCATCGAGACGGTACCGTCGGAAGTGACTACATTGGTCCCGGCAGCATGCGCAGTGGCGGTAGCCGCCAAAGGAGCCGCATAGACCAAAGTCATCGCGACAGCAGAACCTACAGCAAAGATTTTCTTTGCGACAGAATTTTGCATTTGTTTAGTAAAACTCCATTTTCCGGAATGTTTGATTATTCAATTGAGACAATCAAAAATTTTCCCGGAAAAAATTTAATTAGTGCATCACCCGGCTTCAAGATTTTAACGCTCTAGAGATCGTCAAAATTATTCGCCGTGTAATGTTTATTGAAGCCTTAGGGCACGAACTGTGCGCCATAAGATCGACCTTGAGCTATTAAATAGCCCCATATGGCTTGCTCAAAGCCATAGGGTTCAATAAATATAGTTAAATAGCCACTTTTTAAGGTTTTACCGGGTATTTCGGGAATTACTGAGAAGTTGGCTATTACGAACAAGGAGACGGGCGGCTCAGGGCATTGTTACAGCCGCCGAAATATATACAGGTTTTTTGGCCTAAAATACGCCAAAAAGCCAGGGAAAAGTTGTAAATTAAAGCTTAAATATAAGCTTTTTGAGTTACAAGCTTTCCCTGACTTTTAAAGGATAAAGTGTCGTTGTATATAGGCCATTATGTGGATAAATATAGTCTATTTGGCTTAGGTTAACACATTATAATATAAGTCTTGATGTTTGTCAAAAAAGGTTTTTAATGTTAAAATCAACCGGATGATTAAAATCGGGCTGTCGTATACCGGTAGTACGCCTGCTTTGGGAGCAGGTAGACTGGGTTCAATTCCCAGCAGCCCGACCAAAGAAAAAAGCACGATTGATCGTGCTTTTTTCTTTGGTTCAAATTACTTACTCTTATCAATCAACCCGTTCCAGTCCGAGGCAAATTTTTCTATGCCTTTGTCGGTAAGCTCGTGCTGAATATTATACTCCTGCCACGGCCTGTTCAAATCCAGTTCCTCATAAGGAATTGGCCGTAGCTGATTGCTGTCTGCTGTTTGCTGTTTGCTAGTGACCGGCATTCCCAATTCCGCCCATTGTTTTAAAATTTTCAACGGCGAAGTAATAATGTCGGCACCAAGCTCGATGGATTTTACAAAATGATCAATCGATCTGACCGAGGCCACCAAAACTTCCACGTGCCCGTCGCCGGGTTGATACATTTTAATTGTGTTGGCAATAAAATCCATGCCGTTCTCCCCACGGTCGTCGAGACGTCCCACAAAAGGCGATAAAAAGACATCTCCCTTTTTAGAACTCCGAGTAGCCGCATATACTGCCGCGGCCTGAGCCTGGTTAAACACCAGCGTCATATTTACCCGCATTCCATCTTTTACGCTTATTTCCGCGGCTTTCAAACCTTCCGTTACAGTGGGATATTTAATATGGGCATTGGGAATCCAGGCATAAAAATTTTTAGCCTGGTCCAACATTTCCTCGCACGAAGTGTCTTTGTCCGCGTAAACTTCCACGGAAACCGAGCCCTGGGGAATAAGCGATGAAACTTCCTTAACCACGCCTTCATAAAAATTAAGCACCTCGGCCGCGGAAAACTTTTTGCCAACAGCCTCGGGATTTTTTGCCACCAATGAAGGGTTAGTCGTCTGCCCGTCCAAGAACCCGAGCAAAGCCAAAGCCTCACGGGTTTCTTTAGGGTCGCCGCTGTCGAGAAAAATTTTAGTTTTTAAATTTGATGGTTTCATGGGCACTCCTTAACTGACTTTACGGAATACGGATGCGATACGGATATACGGAGGGCACACTTATTCCGTATATCCGTAACCCTCCTCCGTATTCCGTAAAGTCTATAATAAATTAGTATAAATTCACCACCCTCTTTAAATGTACGGTTCTTGGAGCAAAATAAGCCAAGATACCAAGCTTTAAATTTTTGCTGACTAAATACCTATAGGTTTGGTCAATGTGACTTTTAACAAAATAATCGCCTTTTTTTATTTCCAGGACTATTTTGTCTTCAATCAAAAAATCGAAAAAATTTTTACTTACAATAATCCCTTCAAATATTACCGGAACATACAGCTGCTCTACAAATTTTAATCCAGCCTTGGTAAAAGCTATTGCGAGAGCCTTCTGATAAGTTTTCTCCGGATAGCCGTAGCCCAATTGATTATAAACATCCAGTAAAATCCCGATAATTTTACCGCTAAGGTCTGAATAAACTAAATCCTTTTTAACAGCAGTTGGCATTTAATTTGTGTTTTACTCCGTATATCCGTACATTTCCGTATTCCGTAAAGTTAGTTAAACAAATGTTCCGGCAATTTTTTTATGTACGCGTACGCTTCGTCCGCGGTGTCGACAAGATGGAACAGGTCCAAATCTTTTTCGTCTATGGCGTGATTTTTTTGCAGCACGATTTGCATTATCCAATCAAGCAGGCCACCCCAATAATCCACGCCGATTAACACAATGGGGATGCGGCGGATTTTTTTGGTCTGGATGAGCGTGACCATTTCAAAAAATTCATCCAGAGTTCCAAAACCGCCCGGGAAAAACACATAAACCTGGGACGCGTATTCCAGCATGACTTTGCGGGTAAAAAAGAAGCTGAACGATTCGCTTTCTTTAACGTATTGATTGGTCCGCTGTTCATTGGGCAGGCGGATGTTAATGCCCACGCTCCGGCCGCCGGCTTCAAACGCGCCTTTGTTGGCCGCTTCCATAATTCCCGGGCCGCCGCCGGTCATTACGGTAAAACCCGCGCGCGACAGCTTGTTGCCGAGTTTGGTGGCTTCCCCATAAATATTCCCCTGCAAATTTAGCCTGGCCGAGCCGTAAATGCTTACCGCTTTTTTGAATTTTTTTAAAAAATCGAACCCGTCAACGAACTCTTTGTTAATTTTCTCGAGCATTTTGGGAGAAACTTTTCTGGTCTTTCCGTGGCGGACTTTTTCCAAATGCTCTATCGGTGTATTTTCGGCTTTGGCGGTCAACATAGTTTTGATTGGTAATAGTTTTAAGAATGAAGCTTAAGGTTATATATTCGGTTAGCGCGAAATAAAATTCAAATTTATGTGTCATTGCGAGGAGGCCAGGGCTTTGGCTGGCCGACGCGGCAATCTTTTTATCGTTTTGACAAGATTGCTTCGGTCGGCTGCCCCGACGCTAGTGGTGCGGGGCTCCGACCAAAGCGTCGGAGCAATCCCTCGCAATGACACAAAATGCCGAGATATGTCTTGCGGAAACTATAGCGCACTTTTATTCTTGGCAGTCTTTTAAATCCTGTCAATCTTGTCAATTACCTATTATCAGTCCTGCGTAACCGTGGCACTATCGGAAAATGTAAACCCTTTCTCCATTTCCGAATTGTACTTTCCCTGCGACGCCAGGCTGTTCATTTTGGCGCGGTGCAAAAAAACTTTTTGCGCGGCGGCTAAATTTTCCGGCAGGCCTTTCCAGGTTTTGGTGGCCGCGTCCTGAAGGGCCCGGGCGTAAGAAAAAGTTACCGGCCAGGGCAATTGGCCCAGTTGATGGATGGCGTTTAAATTTTCCGTGGCCTGAACGTCACCTTGTCCGCCGCTTAAAAATGCTTCCCCGGCCAAATATTCCGGCAAAACTTTTTTAAACACGCGCACAGTGGCCTCAGCCACTTCCTGAGGCGAGGACTGTTTGGCTGCGCCCTTGCCGGAAATAATCATGCTGGTTTTCAATATTATTCCTTCCGGTGCCACACCGGCATTTTTTAGCTCTTCAAACAGCGCGGTTAAAACTCTGGTACTGGCATCTTCGGCCTGCACAATAGTATGGTCGCCGTCTATTAATACCTCGGGCTCAACCATGGGCACCAGCCCGTTTTCCTGGCAAACCAGCGCGTAAGCGGCAAGATCTTTGGCATTTTGCCGGATATTTTCGTCTGTCGGTAAAACGGAGCTCTTCCCCTCTCCTCCTAAGGAGAGGTCAGGAGAGGTTGCTTTACCATCCGAGATTGTAATTACGCTACGCCATTTGCAAAATTTCGCACCCAGAGCGACATATTCTTTCAATCTGTCCGATAACCCATCAAGCCCTTTGGTAACCTTTTCCCCGGCCGTGCCAAAATCCGCCAAACCCTGGTCGACTTTAATTCCGGGCAAAATTCCCTCGGATTTTAACACCTCGACAAAGCTCCGGCCATCCGACGTTTTTTGCCGAATCGTTTCGTCGAACAAAATTACGCCGCTAATAAACTCACCTTCGCCCGGTATTGTCAGCAGCATTTCCCGAAACGCCCGGCGGTTGTCCTCGGTATTTTCCAGGTTGATGGATGAAAACCGTTTTCCGACAGTGTTCATGCTTTCATCAGCCGCTAAAATCCCCTTACCCGGCGCGACCATTTGTTTGGCAATTTTATTTAATTCCGCAATTTTTGATTGGTCAAGCATAATTTTTAGATCTTTCTTTAGTGTAGCGTGCCGATTTATCGGCGATCTAGAACGCCCATAAATGGGCACGCTACATTTTAGATTTATGATGGGTTGTAATATACCTCACTGTCCCGCTTTGGCCGCGGATAACTATTGAGTGTGTAATAATAGTTGGATCTGAAAACCGCACGCCTTGCAGTAACGGCCCATCAATAACGCCCGTTGCGGTAAATGTCAGCTGCTTGCCTTTGGCCAGATCGTTAACAGAATAAATCTTTGCGGTATTGTACCCGGCCTTTTTAACTAAAGCTAAATGATGCTCGTCCTTGGGCTTAAACCGGCACAAAAGCTGGCCGCCCATTATTTTTACGGGTACGGCGGCTAAAACGGCCTCTGCGGACGCGCCAATGCCCATAAGCATATCTATGCCGCTCTCCGGCAGGCACGGGGCAATGCCGCCTGCCACGTCGCCGTCGGTAATTAAGCGCACGCGGGCGCCGGCTTTTCTTATTTGGTCGATGAGTTCTTTGTGCCGAGGCCTATCTAATACTACAACCGTTATGTCGGAAAATTTCTTTCCCAGGGCTTTGGCGGTACGTTTAATATTTTCCGACGGTTTTGCGTCCAGTCTAATAACCTTGGCCGCTTTTGGCCCAACCGCGATTTTTTCCATATAAGTATCCGGCCCGCTAAACAAACTGCCTTTGGCTCCGGCAGCAATAACGGTAATGGCATTATAGCGGCCATAAGCGACGCTGTCCGTGCATTCCAAAGGGTCAATAGCCAAGTCCATTTTGTAGCGTGCCGATTTATCGGCGTTTAAGCCCCATCCCTTGCCAACCCTTTCCCCCTGATACAGCTCCGGTGCCTCGTCCTTACTGCCCTCGCCAATGACGACTGTACCGGCAAAATCTATCTGGTTAAAACGCGCGCGCATTTCCTTAACCGCCGCGCCATCGGCTTTTTTGCCGTCTCCCCGGCCAATCCACTTGGAAGAAGCAATGGCCGCCGCTTCCGTAACCCGCACAAATTCCAAAGCTAAATTTCGGTCCATAGTGTTAGCATACAGCTATCAGCAAACAGCAAACAGTTGCTAGTTTTTGCCGGATGACAATAGCAAATTAATTATTTTTGATTTATTTTCCAAGCATATAATAATTTAGCTACTTCTTCTGCTAAAATTTCAGCCTGTTTATACTCTTTCTCGGTAATATATTTTAGATCCCGTGACAAAAATAATTGATACCTCAATTCCTCCAAAGAACTCTCGGCAATTACATAAAAATGTATTGAATCATTTTTACTTTTGCGCTTATAACCTTCGGCTATATTTGAGGGAACCGAAACCGAGCAACGACGCATCTGGCTAACTAATCCGAATAACTCATGCTTGGGAAACTTAGCCGTTAACTCATAAACGACCAAAGTCAACTTATGCGACTTCTGCCAGGCAATAATATCCTTAAAATTTTGGACATACATACTGTTTGCTTTTAGCTATCTGCTGATTGCTAAAATTATTACTATTATTCTACCCCAAAATACCAAAAGGCTCAACAACTTTAACGGTTAAGCTTTCTCGCAAATTTTTATTTCTTTGATTTCGCCAATTTCTTGAGATCCCTCACTTTATCCGTCTTCTCCCAAGGAAATTTCACGTCGGTCCTGCCAAAGTGGCCGTAGGCCGCGGTTTGTTCGTAAATGGGTTTTTCGAGATTCAGCTGTTTGATAATGTCCGCGGGTTTTAACGGGAAAAGTTGCTCGACAATTTGTTCCAAACGGTCATCGGAAATTTTTCCGGTGCCGTAGGTATCCACCATGGCGGAAACCGGTTTGGCCACGCCAATGGCGTAGGCTAATTGCACCAGACATTTTTTGGCTAAGCCCGATGCCACAATATTTTTCGCGATGTAGCGGGCGGCATAAGCGGCGCTGCGGTCAACTTTGGTCACGCATTTGCCGCTAAAGGCGCCGCCGCCGTGCGGCGCGTAACCGCCGTAGGTATCTACGATTATTTTACGCCCGGTAAGACCAGCGTCGGCCGGCGGCCCGCCCAAAACAAACCGCCCGGTTGAGTTTATAAAAATCCTGATATTTTTGTTAAACCATTTACCCAAAACCGGTTTTATTACATATTGGGTAATATCGGCGCGCAATTGTTCGGTAGAAACGTCTTCGGAATGGTGTGCCGCGATTACGACCGTAGCCACAGCCTTTGGTTTGCCGTTTTGGTACTCAATGCTGACCTGCGATTTGCCATCCGGCCGCAAATAGGGCAATTTTTTGTTCTTGCGCACTTCGGCCAGTTTGTGGGTTAACCCGTGGGCCAAGGCAATCGGCAAAGGCATTAATTCTTTTGTTTCGTCGCAGGCAAAACCGAACATCAACCCCTGGTCCCCGGCGCCCTGCTCTTTAAATTCGCCCTTGCCTTCGTCCACGCCCTGGGCAATGTCGGGCGACTGTTCGTGCAAGGTTGAGATAACGCCCACATCGGAATAACAAAAGCCATACTCGGGCTTGTCGTAGCCTATTTTCTTAAGCGTTCGGCGCACAATGGATTGGATGTCCACGTAAGCTTTGGTCCGGGCTTCGCCGCCCACCAACACCAAGCCGGTGGTTGCAAAACATTCTATACCGGCGTGAGCCTTTTTGTCCTGCCTTAACATCTCGTCGTAAACCGCATCGGAAATTTGGTCGCAAACCTTGTCCGGATGCCCTTCGGTTACGGACTCCGAAGTAAATATGTAGCTTTTTTTGTTCATGTTCCGCTGATCTAAACGCGGATCAGCTACGCGGATATTAACGCGGATCCGCATAAAGATCCGCGTCCGGGATCGATGTTTCGATCCGCGGTTAATAAAAAAATCCGCCCATTAGGCGGAAGTTGTAAATTATCTTCCCCGCTCGGGGCTAGAAGTAGCACCTTGCTCCGACGCAAGGTCGGAGCGGGTTGCTGACAGGCTTATAGCGGGCTAGATCCCTTGCCTGTACTCTGGATAAAATATTTGGTTGTTAAAAACAGTTTAAATTAAAAAACAGATCCCGTCAATACCGGCTAGATTTTTTCTAATTGGCTCACGTCAACCGGCACACCAGTTTTATCTGCCACGATTTTAATCCATTTGGCCAAAAGAGCGTCCCTTTGCTTAAGTTCAGAGTAACGCTTTTCGGACAACTCCAAATAATTATTAACATTACTGTTTAATGCTTCCATTTTATGTTCCAACTTATCCATTCGGCCATCCAACTTATCCATTCGGCCATCCAACTTATCCATTCGGCCGGTTAAACCTTCCAGATCCTGCTTTGTGGCGGTATTATTAAAACCCTCGGCCACCATTACAGCCAAATTATCCAATGTTATTGATTTTTTATTGTTGCTATCCATAGTATTATGGTAAACCTCTAAAAACCAAAAGTCAACCAAACCACGCTAAATGGCTGCCCAATGGCTTTCCCCTTATCCCGGTCCCGGCGGGGTCGACGTCTATCCAGTTGTCGCCGACGTTAACCTGCAAATACTGGTGGATAAAAAAATTCACAAAGACATGCCGGACTTTTATATCACCGGAGCGGAAATATTTGCTGTTTACCAGCATAGTAAAAATTACATAATTTATCGCGGTGCAGTAAACAAAATCTGAGGTATTCCAAATCTCGGACAAATCCTTTACCCACGCTCTCGGTAAATGCGTCGCGGCCTTAAACCTAGTGTGCTTCCATTGGTGCAAAGTCTTATTTAAAACCAAATCATACACCGCCTGCAAGTAGGACATTTGATTGTGCGATATATTTTCCAGTTCGCTGATGGCCCGCCTAATCTCCGGGGGTAAAGCGTCCGCAGCGGAATACCCTCCAAAACCCATAAACGGCACCACCAGCCGCGCCACCACGAAAATCAGAAAAAAATAAACCGCGATTATTATAATGACCATCCAAAAAATCATATACTAAGATTATACCTTGAAATCAGCCGCAAAACTAGCTATAATTAGCCAGTTATAAAAAGCGTAGTGCGGGTATCGTATAACGGTAGTACTCTAGCCTTCCAAGCTGGAGGCAGGGGTCCGACTCCCCTTACCCGCTCCACGCACCAAAATCAAGTTTTTTAGGTGATAAATACATCCTCTGAAATGCCGGTTTGAACTGTATCTGTTGGATTTTCTGGTCTTTGACTAAAACGTCCGATAGTAAAATTTCCGCCAATTCCCGTTTTTGATT
>JARLHZ010000021.1 GCA_031291995.1 Candidatus Doudnabacteria bacterium | reverse complement strand
GCCACCGGCAGAGTTAATTGTTTTAAATCATACTGGCTTAAGATTCGGCGGACGATTTCATCATCCAGACGTTTGTGAACCTGGGACATAATACAGTTCCTTTCTATTAATTAAGGCTAACCGTATATGTTACCTAAAGCGGCGGAATTAAGCTAAAAGTCCGGTTTTGGACTTTAAACCAGTCCAGTTTTGAATTTTAAATGACATTATAATCCAAAGCCCTTGACAACGGGGCTTTTTTGGTGTATAGTTATTGGTCACGCTCAAATGGCGTGATTTAACAATCAAATATTTTATTAGGACTTACGCGCTTGGCCGAATACGAGGCATTTTCCGAGGATTTTTGGAGACGTAGTTTACCAACGGCGACAAAAACCGCAGGAAAATAACGAAGTAGTCGCAGAAGCCCCTTGTGGGTTTCGTCAAATTATTTATTTTAGACGAAACGCGTAAGTCCTATATCTGTTTGTTTTTACAGGAGACAAACGGGTATACGACGCCCCTGCGCCAATCTTCACCAAGTTGATTTAAGTATAAAATTTTCCACCTTACATACAGAGAATCATTTATCCGGAACTACTTTGATGGAGATTGGCGCGGGGGATACTCTCACGAACACACTGCCGCGCTATCCGCGGTATCTGCGTATCCGTGAATTCATGCTCCTGATTTCGTTAACCCGAATTGGGGGCGCTATAAAGGCCGTATGCTGCATACTAGAACGTTTTTACCAAGGTTCTCCTGTATTGTAGTATGCGGTTTTTTTACTAATTTAATTCTAATTCCGCGGATCGGTCGCGGATTTCTACGCGGAGCTGACGCGGAAACTTCAGCCGGTGCTTAACATTTAATAATAGATAGTTGTCAGGTTCCGCGTTTGATCCGCGTAGCTATCAGCGTTTGATCCGCGGAATAAGCAATAATTTGCTTGCACGGTAGTGGGGCTTAGGAGGGCATTATATATTTTCCCGCCGAGCGGGATTGGCCCAATCTTTAAGACCCACCATTGTGTAAACAAGGCATGTGTTTTCTTCTCCTAAACTTAAGGGGCGGAAAACCAAGCCCGCCCCTATTTTTTTCAGGAGGAAAAAAGTTCTCTCTAACGTACAAGTCGGGTTTGTGAAATAGGGGATAAGTTTCCCAAACCCAGCCTACCTTAAGTCCGAAAGGACTCCCACCCAACGCAGGAAAAACTCCCCTAATTTCCTGCCACTTCCTTGAATTTATAATTATGAATTTAAGGAAGTGAAATTTTACCGCAAGCGGTTTGGCGGCCAGGCGGTTATCCGCCTGTTGTTTACCCCTCTCCAATTTCCAAAAGTTATCCCGGACCGGGATATGTTTTTGGATGGCAATGACTGTATATTAAAAATCACGAACACGGAAATTTGCGTGGGGCCAGTCTGTTTGCGGAAAAAAAAGGGGCGAGCAATCGCTCTTTTTTGATAATTATTGATAAAAGTCCGGCGATTCGTTAAAATTTAAGCGTTGAATCCGAAAAAGGAGCCAATTATATTTGATGTTGGCCTGTGTTGCCAAGTTTTCCATAAAAAATTTGGCAATCCAGGGCAACCGGCGCTGGAGAGTACATTCCAATTGGGGGAATTTTTGATGAAACGAATTGCAAATTTGCTTTCCGGCGCTCGCTTGTTCTTTCTGGGTCTGCTCGGCCCGGACGAAATGTCGGAGCTGAGAATGCTCCGGCATAACGCGGCGGAAATTGCCGCTTTCTGCGAGCTCAAGGCGAGGGCGGACTTCCTCGAGCGTGAGAACGCCGGGCTGATGGATAGCATCCGTGTCAACGAGGAGTTGGACGTCCAGCGCCAGGCAGATCTGGCACGGGTTGAGCGGAGTTTGCTCAATGCCCAGCGGGTCGTCAATCGCCTCCAAAAGGCGATGATGCAGGTTGCTGCTGCGGTTAGCCGCACGGCACGCGGAGACGAGATGTACGCAGAGGTCATAACTGCAATGCTGTGGGCATGCAACCGGGAGTATCAAGGCGGGCAATTTTATTTCCCGCTCGGAACCATGCCGCCAAAAAATCTGTGGCAAAACACCTCAGTCAAGCAGGCGGCAGCCAGCTAGTCGCGAAAAATACTTGGCGCGGGGGAGATTGTGTAGACAAATCTTTCCCGCCCAGAATTCGTTTATTTAAGTGGACATTATTTCCGGAGCCTAAATTCTAAATTTTTAGAATTTAGGCTCCTGATGGGGTGTCCATTGGGCCATGTGGGTTCGCCCCCACGAGCATGTAAAAGCATCGAAAGATGCAAAAATTAGGCGTCGGGAGGCGCCAAGCATGAAAACTTCTACTGCGTGCACGGTTTTAGTCTTCGCTTGCATTTCCGCCTTGGGGTGGAGTTTGATAAAAACGGCAGGCGAAGTTTCGGACGAGATGGATCGCTCGACGGTCGGGTGGCTTTTATTGGTAGGTCCATGGGCAATTTGGGCCGCGGTTGCGGGAATTACCCGCTACAAGAAAAGTCGCGACGAACGGTATCTACAATATACGCCGGCGACAGCAGTCGCAACGCCGCGGCGTATATTTAATCTACTCCTGGCCAAAGCCGGGAGAAAGGAAATCCATTTGTGCCCCAAGGTGGCACATCGGGCGCACTAAAGGAGGTGTGATGAAGATGTTTCGTGAGATTTTTCCGGCCAATGGCGTCGCCATTTGGGTCGGCTCGCTGCTGATCGCGGCAAAAAGCCGGTTTATCGAGCGACGTCGCGCATCGGCTAATACCGGCGCGGAAATCGCGCCAGTCGAGGCCAAGCCCGCAGTAAGAAAGTGCGGGAGCAGTTGGGTCGATCGCGGCTTTTTTGGCCGCGACGAGGACTAGGTATGCCTATACCGGTCCTCGATGACTTGTCAGCCGCACAGCGGATGGCTGTCGGCTGCGTTATGTGGTCGCTCGTAGTTTTACTGGTTGTCTACTCGCTTTTTTTGGTGAGAAGCCGGCCGGACGAATCGCGCGACCACAGCCGGAAGGGGCGGAAGGAGTGACTGCCATGTCACTTTTCTCCGCCCCGCCACCTTTCAACCTCTCTGTCGCTCGGCTGCACTCGCGACATCTCCCCTTCTTTTTTCCAACCCGTCGGTGATGTATTGGTTTTGGCGGTTATCGCAAGATAATCATCAAAAACAATATCCTGTCTCATCGGCGGATTGGAGGTAAGAATATGTTTTCAGAACTCCTGCGGTTCATGCTAAAAATATGGATCGCTACAACAGCGGTTGTTTTAGGATTTGCGGTAGTGATTTACTGCCGCAAAAATAAACAGCAAATTGAAAAAACGGACGACAAGGAGGATCTTTTATAGATGAAAACGTTTTGGCGGCGCGGTTATTACACAGTACTTGTTCAAGTTCATCCGCGCCGCCTCCCATTTTTATATTAAATTTTATTAGAAATAAAATCTCCAAAAAATCCGCGGGCGGTTGCCATAAAAAATGCGCGCAACATCCGGTGAGTTGCGCGCGTCAGCCGCTGTTTCGGAAACCGGCATCCCAGTCTGCAAGTTTTTTGTCCCAGTCCTCCGGGATTTTTTTTATGCTAACAGTCAGGAAGTAGAGGTTGTCTACATCATCCCACCGCCAGCCGATTCGGGCGTGGTAGCCGTTAGGCAGTTTGATGGCATAGTACTTGAGCCGCACGGTCCAGAGCTTAGTTTTAACGTCTACGTGCGACGCTTGCCATTGTCCCAGGGGCGGGATGGGCTTGGGCGCGAAATGATGCTCGGAACCGACATGGTAATCCTGCGTCCCGCTGTCCTGGGTGGGCGGCTCAATGCCGCAAAGCACCGTGTTTCGCCAGTTAATCCATTGGAACAGCCACACATAGTCGTTGTGCTTGCCAGTGCGGCGGGAATCGATTGGGCTAAAACAAGCCGCGCCGCCGTGCTCCGCAAAAGCGGGAGCAAGGTAAATCACGTATGCGATAAACGGCATCGCGATTATTAGGAGTATTTTTACTGCCCCGAAAAGTTGCCTTCTCATACTGTCCTCCTGTATGCATGATAGATTATCAAAATCCTCGCGTTAACGCAATGCGTATTTTAAGAGCATAGCTGTCCATCTACCCAGTGTCATTGCGAGGTTTTCAGGGCTTTAACTGAAAACCGAAGCAATCTTTTTTTATTAGTTACCGGTTAAGATTGCTTCGTCGGCTGTCGTGCCAAAGGCAGATCCACCTCTGGCGGACACCCCTCGCAATGACACGACAATTCAATGCCTAGTAGGTAGTTACTAAAAAGCGGCAGGAGGTTGACGAAAAGCCTATATTTGGCTATAATTTGTTTACTTATTAAATCTTTAATATAAATTTCACCCCTCGACTGCTTCCCTCGCAAGCTCGGGATTCCGCTCGGGGTAAATTTTTATAGGATAAAAATTTATGGGCGTTCCAAAAAAGCACAAGACCAGAAGCGGCCGCGACCAGCGCCGCAGTCATCACGCTTTAGCAAAGACTTCTTTTGCCGTCTGCAAAAATTGCGGGGCCGCGGTTATGCCGCATTTGCCGTGCAAGAACTGCGGGTACTATAAGGGCAGGAAAGTAACCAAATAACCGGCTTTACGGAATACGGAAATTTACGGATATACGAAAAAGAGTGCTCCTTCCGTATATCCGTATCACATCCGTATTCCGTAAAGTTAAGTACTTCGTAAACTATGGCCAACAGGCACCTATCGCGAACCATTGCCCTGCAGTCTCTGTTTGAGTGGGATTTTAACGGCCAAAAGGACGAGCTTGAGGGCATTGTTAATAATCATGTTAAAGAATTCGCCGGCGCCGAAGACGAGGCCGGTTTTATTTTTGAGCTGGCAAACGGCGTTGTTTCAAACTTATCCTCTATCGACCAAATTATAACCAAGTACGCGCCGGAATGGCCAATGGAGCAGATTCCGCCGGTGGACCGCAACGTCTTGCGCCTCGGAATATTTGAGCTGACAATTTTAAAACAAGTGCCGCCCAAAGTGGCCATTAACGAAGCCGTGGAGTTGGCCAAAACTTTTGGCGGGGAAAGCAGCGGCAAATTCGTTAACGGGGTTTTGGGGACAATTTATAAGGAAATGGGGTTGGGGGAAAGTTAGATATTTGTTGATATTTGTTGATATTGATGGAGATTGGTGAGATTAAATTTAATAATAGTAATGGACACCGCCGGCGCGGTGATTTGTTTTAATACCGGGTTTTATGTTATCCGGGTTAGTTGCGCTCTTAATTCTATATATTATTTATGCATGAAAATCAGCGGGTGCCTAAATCAAATTTTCCCTCATGGGGGACTGGATTTTTTTTATTAATCAACCTATAATGTACATATACAAGACCCTGCGGTAAATTTGTTGCTTGTTGAAACAATTTTGCCGAAATTTGCGTATAACTATAAGCAGGCATGAGGGCTTTAAACATTAACAGTCCCGCGCTGCGGGATTCTCAGCCGGAGGCTGACCGGCCTTTGGCTGGAGAATAACCTCCGACAGAAAAGGAAAATTATGAATAAGCTCCAGTTTACAGAACAGTTAGCGGCAAAATTAAGCATTACCCATACGGAAGCGGAGAGATTTTTAAATACTGCCATTGCCATGGTATATGAGCAGTTGCGCGGCGGAGAAAAAGTAAATATTTCCGGGTTCGGACAGTTCAGCGTTTCCCACCGGGCGCCCCGAATTGGCGTTAACCCCAGAAATCCCTCCCAAAGAATTACCATCCCCGAACTCAACACCCCCAAATTCAAAGCCGGCGAAGCCTTTAAGGAAGCGGTGAAACTGAGACCATAGTTGAAAGATACCGATATACGGATTCATGCGGATGATACCGATAATACAGATACTAAAAAGCCCCTCAGCGGGGCTTTTAAATTTTATCCAAACTTCACCAAATCTGCTTCTGGCGTAAGACATATACCAGCCGGTACTGTGGCCTAAGCCAGCCGTAGCCTTGGCGGAGGCTGGAGCGGGCTATGGAATGATGTTCGGACGGAAATAGCTAAAAATATTGTAAATATTCCAGCCTAAATAACTTTTAACATTTGTTCTGGGGTGAGCCTCCCGACCTGCTCCGACCTTTCAATTATACTTTCAGCCAGTTTTTTACTGTCATAATTTGCTAATTTGCGACTTCCGACATAATCCGCTGTCATCACTTTTGCTATGGCTCGGCCTGTTAATTGCCTATGAGAAATTTCAGTACCATTTACAACCATATCAAACCCGCTAGATGACCTGCCTTTCCTAGCCCCTAATTTCACCCCACGTTTTTCCATTTCGTCCTTAATTATTGCCTGTACAGCTTTGCCTGTTTCCGGATTTGGCACATAGACTACGGCACTATCAGTATTGCCTAGCAATACTTTTAAGTCATCTGCGAATTTCATTTTGATATCTACATTTTGGGACTTTGCCAATTCTTGAACTCTTGCATAAGCGCGCAACAAAGCATCGTAAAACTTTATTGCTTCGGATAATAATTCATTTGGCTCATCGGCAGTAGGGACGAAAGTAGCGTATTCTTTAAATTGGACTTTGGCCTGTTCGCTATTTGCCCCGACAATTGTTTTTGCATAGTTAGCACTTGGCAATTCCGCATTACTTACTTCCCAAAAACTCTCTCCATTTCCTTTGTAGCCATTCAGCCCTAATTTTTCTCTAAACATTCTTTTACTCATCTCAACGATTCCATTAAATTGCCTTAGCTGGGCTTCGGTAAATTTAGCTGTAATTGCCGTAACCTGCTCTTGAGACATACGGGATTCTAATGCGCCTGCCACATCCCCTGCCATTATTTTATTAAATTTTTCCGGCTCTGCCGCACCGGGTTTTTTGTAAAAATGCTGTATGTGTTGTAGGGTAACATCTGCAACAGGTTTTATTGATTCGGAGGTTAAACCGCCTCTCGTTTCAATGCGGCTCTGTCTTTCCATTTCCTTTTGTAATTCTGGTGGCGTAGGCATATTAAATTTATTTATCAATAGTTTATTACCCTCATTATAACATATTAAGCCACTTCTAGTTTTAAATAAACGAAACCCGCTAGCACGAAGCCGCGGGTTTCACGTTTGAGGTATAAACCAACCGACCCCTAACGTTTGGGCTTCGGTTTGTCCAGAGAGAGCACGGCCACATACTGGACGATTTCGTCGTTTCCGTTTTCCGGCGGCTTGGTGAATATATCGCGCCGGAGTTGTCTTGAGAGGATTTTCACCGTGTGTACCGTGGTAGGCTCGGAACCGGCGATGACGACTTCCATTTTCTCGCCGACCTTCATCCTCCCGCAAATAGCAATTGTCGGCGTCTCAATGACGCAAAATCCGTACTTTGTGAGTGCTTCTTCTACCGTTTTATCAACGGGCATACCTGCCATTTCAGCCTCCTTATTTGACTGACTGTGTAAAACTTAACGTTTAAAAATATCATATTTTAAGACTCTTGTCAATAGTAATTTGCTAAAAATCCTATAACTAAGATAGATTTTTCTAAAAATTAATTTTTATTTAAAATTTGATATAATTCTTGTTATGGACGACCTAATTAACGAATTAAACAGACGACACCAACTCACCCTGTCAAAATTCAGCCCGGAGTTTCTTTTTGAACTCTGTAATTATTTGGATTTACTGGTTTTGGACAGCCGAGCGCAAAAACACATAATTCAGGAGCAACAAAATCCCAATCACCCCCAAAATATTTACAAACAGTATCAAGAATTGTATACAAAAGTTTACGAGCCAATCCGCATACAAAAAGTAGACCCAAAACAATATTTCCCAAAGTTTTATTATTTGGACGACCAAAACAAAGAAAGTACAAACCTTGGCTTACTGGCCTTATTCTTTTCACCCGGAGTAATTGCAGTATATCAGCGCAATAGATATCGCAACTGCCTAGATGATATTAACCCAAGAATGATAACCCTGCTCACCAACGAAAAAATATTTGCCGGTAACAAAATATCTTACGAGCTTAGCTTTAATGCCGACCGAGGTATTTTAAGTATTTTAGGCCAACCGGTAAATATTATTGTGCGAAAAAGAGATACCAATGAGCATAAACTTTTGAAATACATCTTTGCAAATCTTGACCGTAACGAGCAAGGCTTTGATTTTCAGGAAATAGCCGAAAAAGGATTTAATCATTTAGGTTACCTTTTAGACCCCGATAGCTCCAAACGCTATTATTCAGCGTGCGAAGAAATTCAGCAAAAAGTCGCTAGCGGCACAAAATACCAAGTTCCCGATTTTTTGGACTTCCACTCCGGCGATAGGGCGTGGGTTAGAATTAATCCTAAATACACCAACAAATAAATAGCAAAATTTAATTTCTGATTATCGTCTGATAATTTCCGTAGCCTGTCTAGGCATAATAACTTTGCATTAATTTGCGAAGTTTTTTTATGTCTAATTTCAGTCCACAACTCATAGTCGAGATTATCCAATACCACCAAAAGCGGTATGGAATAACGCTCACACCCGGCCAAGCCGAGGAGTATTTAAACTCCTGGGCGGATTTGTGGAATGTGGTGGCGCGTGGGAGCCGCCGCGCACCTGCGGGGCGCGCGGCTCCCTGCCCCCGTTATCCTTGATTCTTTACACACTTAATCAGATGATAAAAAAGACTCACATCAGGTCAATTAAGTCCGGCGACATCTTGGAAATATTTATGTACAAGAAGCCTCTTTACCGTGGCTTTACAATTGCCAAGAAAAAGCCGAG
>JARLHZ010000020.1 GCA_031291995.1 Candidatus Doudnabacteria bacterium | reverse complement strand
GGTGGGATCGACGCTGCCGTCGCCACGCACAGAACCGGTACTGCCATCGGAATCGGTATAGTTAGCATATGGCATGTCATAGGAAGCATTGGGGCTGGCGGTAATCGGACTAAGAGATGGGGCGGTCAGGGAGCCGGTTGCTGTTGATGGCGTGCTGGGGCCGCTTCCATTGACATCCGCCCCTGTGCCGGTTCCTTCACCTGAGCCTGTTCCCGAACCGGCACTGGTTCCTGAGCCGCCGCCTGATTCGCCATTACCACCGGTTTGCGTTGGCGAATCCATTGTATTCCCAAAATTGGGATCTTCCGATTCCGGATTGTCACTGGTCCACGAAGGATCCTGGTCAGATTGCCAATATCCGCCGTATGACCCATCGGGCTGCCAGTCAGGATTTACGCTCCAAGTATCAGCTTTGGCAACTTTTGGACCAATGGTGCTGGTGTAGGCTTTATTAAAAATTTTTCCCAAAGTGTCTTTAATAGAGCTACCGGCCGCGGCCTGTTCCTGGGATTGCCGGCTGACAATTTTGGTTTGCGGGGGTTTGGCCGACATCCCCGAGAGTCCGCCCATAAGCACTCCGCCCGCGCCCAGCCCGGTCAGAATTTTTTCTTTTGCCGTTACCTTTTTTTTAATCCGCTTAACTCTTTTTATTTTAACTTTGGCCATGGGGTTTAAATTATGATTATTATTGCTAATAAAACCGACTTTTCGCTTTGGCGCCGCTCGGCCGTTTTTAGATGGCGGCTTTGATTTTGGCATATTGTTTTGAGTTACCTATTGGGGATTTTTTATGATTTCATTATAACACCAGGGGCTATTTTATCGAAATACTTTGCTGTTTACAACACAAATTTTCACAAATTCAAAGTCAGATTCCATCTCCCAAAGACATTTTCGGCAAATGCCGGTAAAATTTTGCCAAAACCATCCTTTCCACATTATTTACCCCGTCGATGCCGATTTCCTCATTAAAATCCCTACTTAAACACTCCGCAAGCTCTTCAATGTCCTTTTTCTCAATTTCGTCCAGCTGCATGCCGTGTTCCAGTAAACATTTTTCCAAACCGGACGCATCCAGTCGGCCCCGGGTTAAAGACCGGTGGATTAACGTTAACATCCTAATAATTTTTCCCATGTCCGGTATATAGACCTTATTCGTCCGCCCCCGCAAAAAATCTTCAATGGAATCGTAAATCGTTTTAACCCGGCGCCCCAGGCCAACCATGCCGACGCGTTCGGAAACGCGAATTTGCGTGGAGACCCAAAAATTTGGATTGTAAACCGAATCTCCGGGCAAACCGGAAACCTTATAGGCAAAAATCATATCATCAAAACTGTACCGGCTGCCAATACCGTCTACTTTTAGCCAGGCCCTCGCCCGAACGGCCATATTCTGGCCGCTTATGGGAATCATTTTTTTTGATTTATCTTTTTTTTGAAATTTTAACGGCAACCGTCGGGCTACCAGGTTTTTGCGCGGCAAATTTGTTTCCTGGCCGAAATGTATGGCCAGGGCCTGCCGGAAAAATTTCCGGTGCGGCAGCGCGGGATCGACTTCCGTATGCCAGCGCCCGGCCGCCCGGTTAACCTCTTTATAATCAAAAGTCCGAATTAGCTCCTCTATATAATTGCGGCTAAACCGGCAATCGCAATCGGTCATGGCAATAACCCCGTCTCTGCCGGCCGACACCGTTAAAAACCTGCGGCAAATTTCCGCCCCGGCCAAATTGCGCGCTGTGTTGGCACTGTCGACTTGGGAGGCAAATCGCAATGATGATTTATCTATTATATGTATAACCAGTCCGCTTTTTCGGATTTTTGCCGCCGCGCGTTTCTGCTTTAGGGATAAATCAAACGACGCGGTTTTCCGATTTTGGATGATAAAATTTAGAAACTTTATAATTTTTTGGTTTTGCAAAAATTCCGGCGAACGGCTGGTCGCGCTCGTCCGGTTGTTGCTGACAATCAAAACAACTTCGTATTCATTCTTGGCCACCCCGGTTTGGGCCGATAAGGATATTAGCGGCATTAACACAACATCCAAGCTCTCGTTATAGACGGGGATTAACACCGTCAAACGGCATTTAGGATTCATCGGCTCGGCAATGAGTGGGGTTCTTTCTCCGGATAAAATTTTTTCCAAATATCCTTCCATGTCATTTTTTAGTTATTTCCGCCGCGGGTTTGGACAAACAAAAAATTTCATTGGCAAAGGTCGGGACAAAAAAACGTTTGGTTTTATCGTTATAGACGATTTTGTTGGTAATGCGTTCCACAAACTGGTGGAAACCAATTTCCCGGCCGATGGCAATATCCAGTTCATACAGCCGGCCATCGTTGGAGCCTATATATAGACGGCCATCTATTATAGTGGGGGAGGAAAATATCCGTCCCGCGGTTTTAAAGGACCAATTTAACTGGCCGCTGTTAAGATTGTAGCTATAAAGCGTTTTGTCCGCCGAGGCAAAAAATACATTTTCGCCATAAATGAGCGGAGTGGAATAAACTATGGCCTGGGAAGAAAATTTGTGAAGCACTTTGCCATCGGCAAGATTAACTACATAGCAACAGCCGTCAAACGAGCCAAACGCGGCTAAATTTCGGCTTTCATCCAGGGCAAACCCGGCCTTAACGTCGCTGCCGGTTTGAAGCTTCCAGATTAACTTTCCGTCCGCGGCGTTAAACAAATAAACACATCCGTCATTGGATCCGATTATTACCTGCTTGAGCCAAGGAATATAGGCCGGGCTGCCGTGCGTATATTCCGGCATGGCGTAATGCCAGCGCTTTTGGCCGGTAGCCATGTCCAAAGCGACAATGCCGCCGCGCTTGCCCTGCAGCGCGTGCTCGGTGCCGACAAATAGTAAATTTATTTCGGGAGCCAGCGCCGGGGAGGAACCAATCCAATCCGCTTCCATAAAAATCCAAGCGGGTATCCCGGAATCCGTTCGCAAGGCATAAAGGTTTCCATCGTACGCCCCAAAATAAACCACGCCATTATGAATTACCGGAGATGAAAATACCGATTTGCCCGCGACTTTGCCTACCGGCATTTTCCAGGCAATGGAACCGTCCCGCTGGTTAAGAGCCCAAAAGTTCCCATTGTCGCTGCCAAAATAAAGCTTATCGTCATCCAAAACAGGGACGGACTTGGGCACCACGTGGTGATAGCTCGGATTTTTGGAGACAAAACCCCAATTAACCGCGAATGGCACGTACTTTGGGATTGCCGCAGTAGTTTGTTTGGGAAAAACTTTAAAGCAATCCTGGAGATCGTCCATTCCCAAAATACTGATAATCTTAATTCCTTTTTTATGGAAGTATTCATACCGCGGCAGGGCGGAAAAACGCATCAGAACAAAAACCGCCGCCACTTTTTTCCCCAAGCTTTCCATTACCTCAACTTGCTTTATAAAACTTTTCCCGCTGTTTATCAAGTCATCCACCAAAATGACTTTGTCATCGGTCAACTTGCCTTCGACAATCTTCATTAAGCCCTCACGCTTGCGCGATTTGCGAATATAAAAACCGTTTACCGGCCGGCCGCGCCTATTGCTGTTTAAAACCAGCGCCGTAATAAAAGGTATGGAAGCCGATTCCATGCCGCCGACCTGGAACGGGTATTCGCCGTCCATTTTTTGGAAAAAAATCTCGCAAATTAAATTTAGGACTTCCGGCTGCAGCAACACCGAGCGAAAATCCAATAACCAGGCATCCTCTCCGCCCGAGGGAGAAATTATTTTTTGCTGGAACTTGGTGGTAAAAACTTCGTCCTCAATAATTTTTTTTAATCGGGCTTCGTTGGGGTCCATAAATTTTTTTACATTGTGATTTCATCATAACACAAAATTGCGGCTGATTAAACAAAAATACGGGCGTTTTGCCCGTATGTTTATATCTTTAAGTTTTCTTGGTGCCCGAGGAGGGACTCGAACCCTCAAGCCAAAAGGCATGCGCACCTCAAGCGCACGTGTATGCCATTCCACCACCCGGGCCGATTTTTAAAGATTTTTCTTATCAATCGCTAGTGCAGTATATACTTTTTTGAACTTTCTTTCAAGCCTCAAATCCTGACTATTTAAATACATTTTCCTTAATAAAATTTTTCCCTCCTTCTTAGCGTAATTCAATTTATAAACCCCGCTATAAGGAAATTTCTTTAATCGACACAATTCCTCGGAGCCCTGCTCCGGGGTAGGCAATTGTGTCGTCCCGGAATTTTTCAGGGCTGTGAAAAATATCCGGGATCCAGTCAGAGCAGAGTTCTGGATCCCGGCTCTCAGATGAATTCGGCCGGGATGACACACCTGAAATTTACAGTTGATACCTTACAGCTCTGCTGCGGGAACATTCATTTCTCCTTTTATACTAAAAAACCTACCAAGCATCAACCCCCACAGCCTCGCTAATATCCTTAAACCCGTCCCGCTCTAAAAACTTTACCAGCCCCTGGTTTATTTTTTTTACCAGCCCCGGGCCTTCGTAAATCAGGCCGGTGTAAATTTGAATTAGGGACGCGCCGGCTTTAATTTTTTCGTAGGCATCAGCGGCGCTAAATATTCCGCCCACGCCTATTATGGGCAAACCGGGGACTCGGCCGCGGACGTGTTTAATATACTCCGTGGATTTTTTTCGCAATGGTTGGCCGCTTAATCCGCCGGCCTCATTGGTTTTGGTTATTAGCCCATCCCGGCTCAATGTGGTATTGCTAATGATGAGACCGTCAATGTGTTGGTCGCTGCAAACCTGCAGAAGGTCATCGATTGCCGGCAAAGCCAAATCCACCGCGGTTTTTACCAAAACCGGCTTCCTGATTTTTTGCGAACCGCGATAATTATTTAAACCGGAAAGTATGTCCGTCAAATAACTTTTATCCTGAAGCTGTCGTAAGCCGGGAGTGTTCGGGGAGCTGACGTTAACGACAAAGTAGTCGCCAAACTCGTACAGCTTTTCAAACGAATATAAATAATCCCCGGCGGCTTTATTTAGTTCGGTAATTTTGGATTTGCCGATGTTAATCCCAATAGGTACTTTATTACGTGACAGCAATAAAGTACTGTTTAACCTTGCCGCGACAGCATCGGCTCCTTCGTTGTTAAAACCCATACGGTTAATTAGCGCGTGGTCATTTTCCAAACGGAAAATCCTCGGCCTCGGGTTGCCCGGCTGGGCATGGCGGGTTATGGTGCCAATTTCCAAAAATCCAAAACCCAAATTGGCAAACCCCGGCAGGGCTTCGGCCTGCTTGTCGAACCCGCCGGCCAGGCCGACGGGATTTTTAAAATTTATGCCCCAAATATTCTGGCTTAAGCGCTCATCGGTAAAATCAAACATCGCCCGCTCTATATATGACAATGGCTTAACGTTCCCGACCATATGCAAAAGCCCCATCATTGCCCGGTGCATGTTTTCGGGATCCGATGAAGCTTTAAAAATTAGCGGACGGATTAGTTTATACATTGGCAGATATTAATTGATATTTATGGAAATTAATAGATATTAAACGGACTAACCAGCCAATATCTCCTAATATCCACCAATATCTACAAATATCCTTGACGGGCTAACTTCGGTATTTATTAATTTCATCTCTCAACCTTTTCGCTTCAGCGGCCGGGTCTTGCGCAAAAATTATTCCTCGCGACGAGTTGATTATCAACCCGCGATTTTCCTTATCCAGTCCCGCCTTTACCGTAGCCTGAACATCGCCGCCCTGGGCACCGATTCCCGGGACCAAAAAACACATTTGGCCCATCAAACTTCTCAGGGTTTTCATTTCTTCCGGATAAGTCGCGCCAATCACCAGCAGGCAGTTGTGATTGTAGTTCCATTCGTCGCGGACTTTTTCGGCAACAACCTGCCATAAAGGTAGGCCCAACCTCTCCCTGTCCCTCCCCTCAGAAGGAGAGGGGGGAAGCACTAAATCCTGCAGATCACCGGCGCCGGGGTTAGAAGTGCGGCATAAAATTGTACAACCCTTGTCGGCACGGTCCAAAAACGGCTTTAAAGCTTCTTGACCCAAATAAGGATGCAAAGTTATCGCGTCACACCCGAGCCAATCAAAAACGAAAGCAACGTATCCGTTATTGGTATTGCCAATGTCCGCCCGTTTGGCGTCTAATATAGTAAAAATATCAGCGTAATTATTTTGCAGGTATTCCATGGTCAATTTTAGATCCATGATTCCGGCGTCGCCGCGCGCCTCATAAAATGCGCTGTTGGGTTTATAAGACGAGGCATATTCCGCGGTCTGGTCGATTATCCATTTGTTAAACTCAAACTGCGGATGCTCCATTTGTTTAAACCTGTCCGGCAATTTTGAAAACTCGCTGTCCAGACCGACGCAGACAAGCGAGTTAATTTTCTCTGCGCGTTTGTTGTATTTGTCTATAACCATATTAGGTATTGTAGCGTGCCCATTTATGGGCGGTACGAGGACGCCGATAAATCGGCACGCTACACTTTAGCTTCCAAATATTTTTTGCCGTGCCCGACTTTGGTATTTATTGGCACGCCGGCTTTGCACATCGGACAATCCTTTTCTGCAAAAGTTTCCGCGGGAATTTCGCAAAGGGCGGAAAAAGGCACTCCCAAAGTTTCTGAGTTGATTTCTTTGGGTACCCGGTTAACCAGCACTCCCATCTGCTGAATCCGGCCGCCGTATTTTTTTACAACATCAATCATTTTATGTACCGATAATCCGGTTGCCACAGTATCTTCTATTACTAAAACCCTTTTCCCTTTAATAAGTTCATCATAGCCGCGCTTAAAGACCAGGGGACCCTCGTCAGTCTTGTCGGCGTAAGCGCTTAAAATTTCTTTGCCCTGAATTTCCGAAAGATGCCTGGCCACTTCGTGGCCTAAAATGGCTCCGGCGACCACCGGGGCGGCCACAATGTCGACATCCAAATTTTTGTGCTGCCGAGCAAGCAAAAAACAAATCCGCGACGTTTCTACCGGATGCGGCAATAAATAATCCTTATTAATATAGACGCTCATGTGCCGGCCGGAAGTCCCCACTATATGGCTGCCCATAATGACCGCGCCGGTCTTTTTTAAAATTTCCAAAACTTCTGTCTGAACATCCATAAAAAATTTAAAATAATGTCGGCTGGGTGGCGCCAAAATCAGTTAGCTTTTGCTTAACAGAGACTTTAGCGTTATCGTTTACAATCGTATCGGTGGAGTAAACGCAATCGGTAAATTTTTTTATTTTGTCCACGCAATTGTACAAAAACAAACCGTGAGTGGCGGCGCAGCAAATTTTTTTCGCCCCGGCTTCGGTCAATTTTTCCAAAGCGCGGATCATGGTCGCGCCGGTACTAATCATGTCATCCAGCAGTAAAACATTCCGACCCTTTACGTCAAAGTCACCGTCCATTTCTCCGACATCGCGGTAATGGATTTTGTCGCCCTCATACTCCTTGCGGACTTTCTTGTAAGACTTGCCACCATGCTCTTTTACTAAATAATTCGCCCCCATATCCGGGGAAATTACTTCGCAGCCTTCGCCCAAAAAGGCGGCGTCCTTGGCATGCTCTACCAAAACTTTGCCCATGGAAATATTTTCTATGTTCAGTTCGCCAAACTTGGCCGGCCCTTCCTTATTTAAAAAATGACAATCAAAACTTATGAGCTTGTCGCAGCCGGCCCGCGCCAGTAAATTACAGATTACATAGGCGCTGGCCACTTCACCGTTTAACTTTTTTTTGTCCTGCCGGGAATACGGTAAATACGGCGCAACCACGCTGACGTGCTTGGCACCAATTTCTTTAAGGGAATCCAAAATTAAAAGCAGAGCGACCAAGGAGGTGTTCTGCCTGGGATAAAGCCGGTGGAAGACCACAACTTCGCGGTCCTTGCACTCGCCAATTAAAGGTATGCGCACATGGCTGTCGCCGTCCGGAAATTCACCAATTTCAATATTCGGGGTAAAAATATCGGCAAAATTGGGAGAAATGAGCTTAACGGCTTCGGCCATAGGATTGTTTATTGTTACGATACTATAATAACAAAAAATACTAGTTTATGCTAATATTATTTTACGAAGTACGAAGCTTTACGAACTTACGAAGAACAAAGTTCGTAAGTTCGTATTTGTTCGTACTTCGTAAAAAATATGAGCACATTTACGCGAACAATCGAAGATTTTACCTGCGGCCATTGCGGCACCAAAGTTAAAGGCAACGGGTTTACCAACCACTGCCCAAAGTGCCTGTGGAGCAAACACGTGGATTTTTTTCCAGGCGACCGCCAAAATACCTGCGGCGGATTAATGGAGCCGGTTGGTTTGGAACTGCGGAAAAAACAATACCACTTAACCCACCAGTGCCAAAAGTGCGGCGAACTGACCCATTGCAAAACCGTGGACTCCGACAGCATTGAAGCCCTAACCAAGCTTTCCGAAACTCTTGCCAAAAAGACATTTTTTTGATATATTATTCAAGCGTACTTTAATATTCGGGGCGGCTAGCTTCCGCCTTCGGCAAGGCTTCGGCGGACAAGTAGTTGCAAAACGACCACGGCAAAGATTGGTTTACCCTGCGAAGCTTTAGCGTAGCAGGGGCGGTTAGCTCAGTTGGTTAGAGCGCCTCGTTTACACCGAGGAGGCCACAGGTTCGAATCCTGTATCGCCCACCACTGCTTCGCCAAGGCTACGCAGTGCGAGCAGCAAAAATAGTAGACTATAACTATTGAGTTAACACAGATGGTTACCGAGAAGCAGTGCCCTTCGTAGCTCAAACAAAGTTTGAGCGGAGTATGGCAATAATTGAAATTGCGACGTGCCGGGCTAGCTCATCGGTAGAGCGCTGCCCTGAAGAGGCAGGCGTGCCCAGTTCGACTCTGGGGTCCGGCACCATAATTTTGCAAATTCAATAAAATCAAATATAATACTCTAACGCGGCTATAGTATAGCGGTATTATGCGTCCTTGCCATGGACGAGAGAGGGGTTCAATTCCCCTTAGCCGCTCCAAACAAAAATACTCCAATAATGTGGAGTATTTTTGTTTGGACCCTGAGCGAGGAACGCAAGTGACGAGTCGAAGGGTCAATAATTCCATAAAGAATACTGGTTTTTTACTCACATTTTTTACTCGGATTAATTAATATAATGTGTCTCTAAAAAAAATGGCTCCTGGCCCTTTTGTTTTTTCACCTGGGTTTTTAAATTCTTCATCTGTCATAAAAATTTAAAGTTTTTAAAGTTTAGTCTGTGTAAAATAAATAGGAAGTTTTGGCAAAAAGGGTGTATAATATAAGCGAAATTAAACTAAAATCAGAAACAAATATATGGAACAACAAATGGGCAATCAAACTCCCGTTATCCCTACGGTGCAGGCTCCCCCTACTATCAAAAAATGGTATCAACATAAAGGCATTGTTTCAGCAATAGTTTTAGCTGTTATAGCTGTTGCAGTAGTTTTTTTGTACTTCAGACAGGCTTCCGTCCAGAATAATAAAATTTTAAACAGCACCAATCAAACTTCCCCCGTATCTTTAACGCAATGCAAAAACGATAGTACTGACAAACAAGGGGATTGTTTTCAAAAATATGGCGAAGCAGCCAAAGATATAAATGTCTGCAAAACAATTGGCGTGTACCCAAATGATGTATCTTGTGCTATCGGAGTAGCCGTAGCCTTAAATGATATTAAAGTTTGCGACCAAGTGTCTGGCTTTACCAGTTATGAAGCACCTCGGTATGGGGTTGACGCTTGCCGTATGGGTTTTGCCGCAGCAAAACAAAATTGTGAGTTAATGCCATTCTCTCAAGCAGGTCAACCGACTTATAGGCCTGAAAGGGATATGTGTTTTGAAAGTGTTGGGCAAAACACCCTGGATGATTCCTATTGCAGACAAATTTCCAGCACCTCTACAATGGATTCCTGCTTTGAACTTATTGGTCTGAAAAAAAACGATGCAACTCTTTGCGATAAGATGACCTTACAAAGAGAATTTAAAGCGGAGTGCTATATGGGAATTGCAAAGGCTACAAAAAATTCAAGCATTTGCGATAAAATTACATTTAACCCAACCTATCTTGCCTCGTGCTATCAATCCCTTAATTTAACACCGCCGCCGAGTGCCGTAACTACGCCTACTGCTCCACCTACAAATTCTACCAGCACGACTGTTCAGCAAAACGGTTCAGTTGATTTTACTTTGGACAGCTTGGAAGCAACGGCTAAAGCCAATCAACTAATTCAGTTTAAAGGCAAAATTGTAAACAACACTAGCCAACTGGTTTATTTGAACGGGTTAGGAGCCAACCTTTCCTATTCTGAATTAACGGAAGACAGCGCACCATTTTTTCAGTTACCCGCCCAATTAAAACCTGGGGAAAGCGCAAGCGGTGTAATTTTTACTGTTTCCACATCTCAAATCGCATTACCAGGCGACTACACGGGCAGTGTCCAGTTACAAGGCGGCAAAGACATAAACGCTTCGGATATCTTAGGCGACCAGACTTTCTATATACACGTAACAAAGTAACTTACCCTGCAACGCTTGCCGTTTCAAGTGTTAAGTTTGGTATATAAAACCTTTCAGGCTCGGCCTGCCAATAGGTTCTGATAGCATTAACAATCCCGCTCCAGCAAAAATCCTCAATATTGATTGAGGATTTTTGTTTGAGGGCTAAAGGGAATTGAACGCAATTTGTAAATTGGAATGATAAGAGTATAATAAATTCAATTAATAACCATCTATGAAAAAATTATTATTTGTGTTTCCAATCGTGGCACTATTAGCTGCCGGTTGTAATTCCAGCGCTCAGCCTGCAAGTCAAAAGAATAATCAGCCAGCCCAACAGACACAAACTACTCCAATACAGCAGCAAGTAGCCCAAAATCCAACCCCATCACCTGTCCCAACCCCTACTCTCACACCGACACCAACTTCTACCAATCCCAATATCCAAACTTATAGCGGTTCTGGAATTAGCTTCCAATACGACCCTCAAGCCGTTACTGTTTCTACACAAGGAAATAAAATCTATTTAGATGACCCGACTGACGCTGCAAAAAGAATTCATACTGGTGGTTACATACAAGTATTCAATAAAAATATCGAAGATTCTTTAACCAATGCAATACGGAATATTGCTCTCGCAGGATTTTCGCCGTCTCAGTGTATTGTTAATCTTACCAATAATTTTAGCTATTTTAACCGCTTCGAGGTTTTTGATGTCCAAGCAGCTAACAATTCAGGCTCGTCTCCGGCTGGCTCTTGCCCAAGTCCTTATATTGATGCTGGTTCACCAGGTTTCTTTATCTTTGACCCATCTCACCACACTGTTTTTGTATTCTGGCGCAGTGGAGCAGCACTAAATTTGGGCACGATTGAATCAACACTACAATTCACAGCAGAATAATAACTGGTTAAAATGGTACTAAAAACTTATCCAACTGCTTTACCGCATACCCGTAACTTCCGGCAATTTGCACCCAATCCATAGTTCTATAATCGTCCCTTAGACCGCTCCACAAAGAACACCGGCTTTTGCTGGCGTTTTTTGTTTAATTTTGATGAATTTTAACTTATCCCTAAAGAGAATCGAAATTATTATAAAGTTGGTTAACCTTGATAATTTTCCTTAATATGGTATAATACCAATATAGAGCTAAACCATATTAAGAAATATCAGTATTTATGACCTATTTAGACAATCATCTTAAAGAGAGGATAGACGCCAAGTTAAAGCAGTTACAGCACCTTCGCCCTTTGCCTGCCGCGGCCGTGGAAAAACTGCGCCAGCAGTTTGCCATTGAGATGACCTATAACTCCAACGCCATAGAAGGCAACAGGCTAACGCTAAAAGAAACCTTCTTGGTAATAAATGAAGGTTTAACCATTAAAGGCAAGCCGCTTAAAGACCACCTTGAAGCCAAAGACCACTATGAGGCGTTAAACTATCTTTACGAATCCATAGAACATAACAAGAAGCATACGCTGTCCGAAGTCTTTATCCGTAGCCTGCAAAATTTGGTAGTAAAAGATACTGACCTAGAATACGCGGGTAAATACCGCATTAGCAACGTTTCCATTGGCGGAAGCGACCACGTCCCGCCGGATGCCACGGAAGTTCCAGCCTTAATGCGAGTCTTGCTTAACTGGATTAGGCAAAATCATAATAAAATCCATCCGATTGAACTGGCCGCCCTGCTCCATCATAAAATTGTTCACATCCACCCCTTCTATGACGGCAATGGTCGCGCCGCCCGTCTGGTTATGAATGTCCTGCTTATGCAAGCCGGTTATCCTCTGGTGGTTATCCTAAAGAATGACCGCAAAAAATACTACGACGCTCTGGATAAAGCGGATAAGGGCAAACCTCAAAGTTTTGTCCAGTTTGTCGCCCAAGCGGTAGAACGGTCAATGAACATTTACTTAAAAACCTTAATACCGTCAAAGCAGAAAAAAGAAAAATACCTCCTCTTGTCTGAGTTGGCGAAGCAAACGCCATACTCCGATAAATACCTAAACCTGTTGGCCAGAGCGGGCAAGATTGAAGCACACAAAGAGAAGCGGAACTGGCTAACAACTTTGGAAGCCATTCATCGCTACCAACAAAATCGCCAGCGACAACGCTGATTGATATTGTATAAATGAGTGCAAGATAACTGTTTATTTAACCTGTCTTTACTGATGGCTGACTTGTGGTTACATAAAAATTAAATCTCAAACTCCGGCAGCCGGAATGTGCCGTTTAATTCCATAATTGCGGTTTTAATGGTTAATTCTAAAGAGCTCCAAATGAAAACGCCTCACCCCTTGTGGGGGTGGGGCGATTTCTTTTGGTTAGGATGAGCTGGGAGACCCCGCAGACCCCGCGCCGGAGGCTGCCGACTAGTGTGGAGTTAGCGGTCCAAATCAAGCTTTGCTAAAGCAAATTAATAAGAACCTTTTAAATTTAAAGGCTTTATTTATTAATAAATCCCTTATAAATATAAGGGTAATTTTGACCAATGTTAAGAATAAAATAATCTTTTTACTTTTATTTAAGCCATAAAATGATCAAATGCCCTTGAAAAAACCCTTCAGATAAGGTATAATACTTTCCACAAAGTGCTTAATAGCGCTTTTTGTTGTATATAAGCACTTTGCGGATAAATACCAATTTATCCGACGACTGACTTCCCGACATCGCCATAAAGGTAGACGGGACCGGTCCAACAGTCGTTCTTTCTAAATTTAACTTGTTCCTTTAAACAAGGAACTCGAGGAGAAAGGAGTTTGGTTCAATAAATGAAAGCTCTTTTATCCCTGAAGTCTGCCATTAACCAGAGCCGAGCTATCGGCATTATGGCCCTGGTTACGCTGCTGCCGGTATTATTCCCGCACTTAGCGTTCGCCGATTCCCAGACCGCAGGAAGCAATCCAGCCCAAATTTTTGAAATCAAAATTTCTGATCCAAAATTACTAGATCCGAATATAACACCAAAGGACAACCAATCAACCCAGCCCTCTTTGAGTATGCAGGACGCTACGGATAACGATCCGTTGGTAATTGATTTAAAACAGTATCTGGCCGATAACGGCTCCCCCCTTGGGCAATACGCCGCGCAAATCGTCCAGCAACCGCAGTGGCAGCGCGCATTGGCTATCAGCTATGTAGAAAGCCATATGGGCGTCTATTGTTACGATAACAACTGTAGCGGTATGGGCGGGGCTCCGGGAACGCCGACCTGGCGCAAATATGCGACCAAACTCGACTGGTTTATCGATTTAAGCAATCTCCTTGAAAAACCGATATATAAAGACACCTTAACCACTTTTAAACAAATGCGGGGTGTTTACGTCCAGCCCGGCAGCAACGCCTGGGTATACGGTGCCCAAAAAAAGTTTGATGAACTTATGACCCTGACCGCCGTAGCCAACAGTCAAAGGCAGGCGCTGGCTCAGGCTCAAACCCAGCAACTACAACAAAACCTGGCTCTGAACACTTTTCCGGTTAGCAATCCATAACCAAATATTAAATCCCGCCCTAAATTAGGGCGGGATTTTTGCTGCATGCTAGTATTGATAAACTCGTAGTTTTAAAGTAAAATATAAAAAGGTTTTCTTGTGGTGCAGTGGCGAAGTGGTAACGCGGCGGTCTGCAAAACCGCAATGCATGGGTTCGATTCCCATCTGCACCTCCAAAAGTTCTTTAAAATTTGATATAATATTTTCATGGTTGACTTAAGCTTAGTAAAGCCTCAACATTTGTGGTACACAGTCGGTTTAATCGCGACAGATGGCAATTTAAGCAAGGACGGAAGGCATACAAACATTACTTCAAAAGATGAGGAATTTTTGGAGGGCGTCAAAAAAATACTGGGACTAAATGTGAAGTTAACCAAAAAAACCAGGACATCAGAAAAAAACAAAAAGTACTCATTCTTACAAATTGGCGATGTAAAATTTTACAAGTTTTTGCTTGAAATTGGTTTAACACCTAAAAAATCTTTAACGCTAGGGGAATTAAGAATACCAGAAATATACTTTAAAGATTTTTTTAGGGGGGTTATTGACGGCGATGGCAGCATCTCCACTTGGATTCATAACAGCAATGGCAACATCCAATGGTCTTCCAGGGTAGTTTCAGGTTCAAAAAAATTTATTTATTGGTTACAAGAAAAGTCAGAAAACAGTTTTAATATAAAAGGGAAAGTCCATATTGCAAAAAAAATAGAGACCAACCCTTTATATGTTTTAAAGTTTGGGAAATTTGCTACAAAAAACCTTTTAAACCAATGTTATTATAAGCAATGCTTTGCTTTAAGAAGAAAATATTTGCTTGCGGAAAAATGTTTGAATGCTGAGGATAAATTAAGCAAATATGGTATTCATGCCCGGGTGGTGTAATGGCAGCCACGCTCGACTTAAGATCGAGTGCCGAAAGGCGTGAGGGTTCGACTCCCTCCCTGGGCACCACTGCTTCGTCCCGATACATCGGGACTTCGCAGCGCAAACAATTTGACAAAGCTAACCTCAGATGTTAAATTATGTGTAATTAATTTTTTAGGAGTTGAACAAACAACGCGAGCAAGCGAACACTCTGACTAAAATCAGCAAGTCAACTCAATGGCTTAATTTATTGTAAACGCATTCGGCTGAATCGCGTTTTTTTATTGTTAATTAACATATAGCATTAAGCATATAGCATAGAGTAGCTAGGGGAACCTAAATACTATATTCTATATTCCGGATATTCAACACTATGACCACCAAATCGGCAAAAAAAAAGAAGAACGGCTTTAGAAAATTCTGGCGCCTTGGGCTGGAAGAATGCAACACCCAAATGTTCGACATCAGCCCGGACGGCGAACTCGTAGTTCGTGAAGGCAACTACCAGTATAATATTTTTGATATTGTAAAAAAATACGGCACCCCGACGGAAATAATGTTCCCAACCATCATAGAAAACCGGGTGCGCGACCTCATAGAAACCTTTAACGCCTACATAAAAGTTCTGGGTTACAAAGGCAAATTCTTTTACCATTACGCCATGAAAGCCAACCAAACCAAGGAATTTGTGCTTCCGGCCGTGGCCGAAGGAGCGCATTTGGACGTGGCCTCCGCCAACGAGCTCTACTTGGTAAAAAGAATGATTGAGCAGGACAAATTTAACGCCAAAATCCGCGTTATCTGTAATGGCCCAAAAACCGACAAATATATGAGCCTCGTGGAAGAACTTAAAGGCAAAGGGCTGATTGTTGTGCCAATTATAGAAGACTTCAACGAACTGGAACGCATGGCCAAGTTTAAGGGCGAAGTCGGTATTCGGGTCAATTTGGACGTTAAAGTTCAGGCGCACTGGGACAAAAAATTCAACCGTTTTGGCTTTACCGAAGAGGAACTTACCAAACTCGGTAAAGTCCGCAACCTCTCCACCCTGCATTACCATATTTCCAAACAGATTGAAACCATAGACGGCTTTACCAAACCGCTCAAACGGGCTCTGTCCCTGTTTGCCGTTATGAAGGAAAAAAATCCCGGACTGGATACTCTGGACATCGGTGGTGGCGGCGGCGTACCGTTCGAAAAAAAGAAACATTTTTACAGCGGCAAAAGCCTGATATCGCAAATCGTCAAAACCGCCAAAAAAGAATGCGATAAGCTCGGCATTAAACACCCAAACCTCATAGTGGAATGGGGCAGTTATGTGGCGGCACCCGCGCAAATTACCATCTACAAAATTTTAGCTGAAAAGGAAGTCGGCAACAAAGGCAAGGTAAAATGGTACGTTATAGACGGCAGTTTTATGAATGACTTGCTGGATACCTGGGCTATCCACCAAAAATGGCATGTTACGCCGGTTAATTACATGAGCACGCACAAACTTCAGCCGGTCTGGTTTGCCGGCAGCTCCTGCGACAGCGACGATAAATACACCGCCGGCGGGGAATACACCATGCTGCCCAGGCTGGCTGACTGTGAAGAACTTTACGTGGCCTTTTTTGATACCGGCGCCTACCAGGACGCGCTTGCATCCCACCACTGCCTGCTGTCCAGCCCGGCCAAACTGATTGCCCAAAACGGGGAAATAAAAATTGCCCGCCGTCGCGAAACATCGGAAGAAGTGGGAAAAATGTTTGGATGGTAAAATAATTACCTCAGCCGATACCATCTTGGCGCTTTGGCGGGTAAATCCGCCGTCGCGAAACATCGGAAGAAGTGGGAAAAATGTTTGGATGGTAAAATAATTACCTCAGCCGATACCATCTTGGCGCTTTGGCGGGTAAATCCGCCGTCGCGAAACATCGGAAGAAGT
>JARLHZ010000019.1 GCA_031291995.1 Candidatus Doudnabacteria bacterium | reverse complement strand
CCGTTTGTGAACCTGGGACATATTACGGTTCCTTTCTATTTAATTAAGGCTAACCGTATATATTACCCAAAGCGGCGGAATTAAGCTAAAAGTCCGGTTTTGGACTTTAAACCAGTCCAGTTTTGAATTTTAAATGACAGTCGGCCGGGTCGGCGTTGACAACGTCCAAAAAATAGGTTAGAATATATTACAAGTTTTAAACAAACTACATTTGCAAAAAGTCAGCCTAAACCACCAAATTAAGGCCCCAACCCTGCGCATAGTTAATGAGCAGGGCGAACAAGTCGGGGTTATGAAGCTTTCCGAAGCCCTGGCCCTGGCCCACGAGCATGGCCTGGATCTGGTGGAAATTGCCCCGAACGCCAAACCTCCGGTTGCCAAACTTATAGATTTTGCCAAGTTCAAATACCAGCAAAAGAAGCTGGAACAACAGCAAAAAAAGAACGCGCACAAGACCGAAGTCAAGACGATTTGGATTTCCGTCCGCATTAGCGAACATGACATGGAAATTAAAGCCGGCAAGGTCTCGGAATTCCTGAACGACGGGGACATTGTAAAGATTGAGCTGCGTATGCGCGGCCGCGAACAGGCCTTTGGCGATTTGGGCCGGCAAAACCTGCAAAAATTTCTGACCTTTATAAAATTGCCTTACCGCATAGAAGTACCGCTTAAACGCATGGGCGGAACGTGGAGCCTGACCGTAGCACCCGCAAAATAATTACACAAAATTGACCAGAATTAAGTAAAATTAAATAAAGGTTCCCCGCCGCAAGCAGCGGGGTATTACTGCAAGGAACAGCCGCATCTTCGCGGCAAGCCGCGAGAAATTGAACCTTTCTTTTCCGCCAAAGGCGGATCCGCCTCCGGCGGAAGCTCCCTGCCTGGCGGCAGGCAGGCCTCGGCTCGCTTGTCCTTTGAAAGCCAAAGGACAGACTCGCCTACGTCGCGAATAAAATTTTACTGCGATTCCAATTTTACTTAATTTTACTTAATTTTAATTAATTACCTTATGCCTAAAGTTAAAACCCACCAAGGAACAGCCAAACGGATAAAAAAGACAAAAACCGGAAAACTAATTGCCCGTTCGACCGGACAGGACCATTATAATTCCCGGGAATCCGGCAAAACCACCACCAACAAGCGCCGCGACTTGGTGCTGTCCAGGACGCATAATAAGCTGAAACAATTAATTCCATACAAATAGGACCTATACGACCCATAGGACCTATACGATCTATTTATGACCAGAATCAAACGCGGTGTAGCCGCCAACAAACGAAGAAAAAACGTACTTAAAAGAACCAAGGGCTTTGACAACCGCCGCTCGACTAACTTTATCTCCGCCCGGCAGGCTTTGCTGAAAGCGGATTCTTACGCCTACCGCGACCGTCGCAATCGAAAGCGCGATTTCCGCGCCCTATGGCTAATTAGGACCAATGCCGCCCTGCGGGAAAACGGCACGACCTGGAGCAAATTCGCCGGCCTGATGAAAAAACAGAACATCGCGATTAACCGCAAAATGCTCGCCGAACTTGCCGTCCAATACCCCGAACAGTTCGACAAAATGGTGAAAAGCCTGATTTAATCTCAAAACATCCCGATAAAAATCGGGATGTTTTTTTATTGTTGAAGCTGAGACTGCCAGTCCAAAGTAAAACCCTCCCGAAATTCGGAAGGGTTTTACATGTTGCTTATTACCTAACTTACCGCCCGATTACTTGGCCGGAGCGGCTGTGGCCGCCGCTTTGTCCTGCAAGATGGCTTTAACCACCTGGCCGCTGGACTTCAGGTCTTCGTAGAACAAAATCTGGGTGCGGGAAATAAACATCTGATCTTCGGGACCATGCAGTTCGTTGCCCAATTTAACCAGGGAAATCTGTTGCTGCGGAGTCGATGAGGAAGTCTGGGTCGGGGAAGTCGCGCTGCCCTGCTGGGGGCCGACCTGCAAATAATAAATATCGGTTAACGTCGGATAATCGGAATCGGCGTTGCTGAGTTTGCCGAAGTATACTTGCCCATTGGTCAAAAAGACCGCCTCGTATCCGCTGGCGTCGGCCGTTTTTGCCGAATTTGAAGACGACAGGTTTTTGCCGGCAAACAACTTGCCGCGGAATAATACGGCGACAACTATCAGGACAACTACTATCAGGCCCAATATTATCCAGGCGCTTTTACCGCCTTTTGGCTCCGAATCCTGGCTCTGCGGCTGGGGCTGGGAGGCTACGGGCTGCTGAACCGGCGGCCGGTTGATTCTAATCTCGTCTGACATACTTTACCTTTCCACAATAATCTTATCAAGCCGCCATTTAAGCTGACGGCCAAAATAAAATAGTTAAATGTTAAATTACCTTCGCTAGGAAAATAAATTTCAACACCTCATTATCTGCAACTGATAAACGGTTAAAGTGGATTTTATCACAGCCTGAACCGCTACCGAAGATTTTCGAAAATATTTTTTATACTCGACCGCCAGCGCTCCGATTGCCGCAAAACCGATGGCCGGCAACGCGTTACTCCGGGAAAGAGGCGGCGGCGTCAGGGAAGGAATTTCCGAAATATTGAGATGATTTTCCACAACTATTTTGACCGCCTGCCGCAGCGGGACAACTGACAACTCGGCGGCGGCGGCGGCCGGTCGAGCCGGTACCAGACTAAAACAGGATGAGGGCTGGTTGAAATTTATGGCGCCGGCATCCTGCACCAGATCATCTTTTTGGACTGCTGCGGCGCACGATGTTTGACCGGAGGTTGCCCGCGCGGCAACAGAGACCGTTTGAGTTGGAGCAATAGTGACTACCTTCACTAATTGCGCGGAAGCGGACAATGCCGGCTGGGGAGTACTTTTGGAGCTTACGGGCGAAGCAAAAACTCCCGTCGGTAAAACCAGCGAAAAGCCAATAAATAACAAAATAATCCTGGAAATCCTATTCACTTTTTCTTTCATTTAGTCGATATATACCGCTTTTAGTATAACAGATTTACCGCCGTAAACACATTGTGGCTTGTGGATAAAAAGGCCTTTAATCAGCTGGGTTATTGGGTAATTGTCTCACTCGTGCAAAATTAAAAGTTTAGTGTATAATACATAAGAAGATTGACAAGAATTTAATTTAAATTATATTATGGCGAGAATTTTTACCCCGCTTACCCTGGCGGTTTTAACGGAAGTGGAAAGCCGTCCCGGCATTTCCCTGCGCGAATTGCACCTGAAATACCATCCTAAAAATCCTTACAAAGAACTTTATAATACGGTTTTTCGGCTATCGGAATTGGAATTAATTACCAAACAGGGCGGCAACCTTGACCTGACGGATGAGGGTAGAAAAATTCTCCACAGGAATCTGCCAAAACGGGACGGCGTTTGGAAATTGGTTATTTTTGATATTCCGGAAAAGCAAAAGTATGTCCGGGTTGTGTTAAGGGCAAAATTGCGCGCTCTGCATTTTAAAAAATGGCAAAACAGCATTTGGGTTTCGCCCTACGCCCTTGACTCGGAAATTGAACAGGAACTGAAGGAGCTCGGGAAAAAATTTTTCGTTCGGCTGATAAAAACCAGTGATATAAACCTGGTAGACGACCTGGAAAACCTGCACAAAGAATAGCGCGCTAAAAAAGGCGGCTCGGATAAAGGAGCCGCCTTTTTGAATTTATTTTAAATAACTATTTTAGCGCCGCGTCTATGGCCTGTTCAAAATTGGCAACGGGCTGGGCTCCTACAATCGCCACCCCGTTTACAAACAGAGTCGGAGTGCCGCTCACGCCGAAACTCTTGCCGGCCGCGGTTTCATCCAGCACTTCCTGCTTGTATTTTCCGCTGTCCAAACAGGTATTAAATTGCGTGGTATTCAGCCCAACGGCCGCGGCAAACTGCTTTTGGTGCGCGGCCGTAGCCCAGCCGCTGCCTTCCGCGCCCTGGTTGGTAAACAGGTAATCGTGATATTGCCAAAATTTGTTCTGGTCGGCTGCGCAATGGGAAGCCTCCGCCGCGGTATTCGAATCCGGCCCGAGGAACGCGAAATCCTGGTACATATATTTAATTTTGCCGGTATCGACATATTTGGCTTTTAACTCCGGCCAAACCGTTTTAAAAAATTGTTCACAAAACGGACATTCATAGTCGGCGTACTCGACAACTGTAACCTTTGCGGACGCGTTCCCCAAAAAAGGCGTGTTTGGCTTTAAGGTAATCTTAACCGGAGTACCGGCGGCGGCAGGCTGAGCTGCCGGAGCTTGGGCCGGAGCCTGGGCCGAAGGAGTCCCCGCCTGAGCTTGGGCCGGCTGGGAATTTACGCCGGAACTCGAAATTAACGGCTGCATACCGCGGGCCAAATATAACATCCCGCCGGTAATAATTATGGCGCCCAATAAAATACTGCCGCCAATAATGTAGGCCGGAAAACTGAGATCCGGGCCGACTTTTGGGCTTTCTTCCTGAATATTATTGTCCATGGTGAATCTATTTGTTTAATTTTATTAAAGTAAATATAACGGATTAATAATTTAAAGTCAAAAGTCCCGCCGGGCGGCGATATTCGGAACTATTTAACCACATTAACCGCTTTGCCCAGGGCGAAAGACTCAATGTTGGCTATAGTCGTCTCCAAAATCCGGATCAAAGCTTCGTGGGAATTAAAAGCGTTATGGGGCGTAATAAGGACGTTATCCATCTGCATCAAGGCGTGGTCGGCCAGGGCCGTTTTTAACATTTGTTCGCCGGGATGACCTTCGGCCATCATATGCACTTCGTCTTTGACAAACCCTTCTTCTTCCAAAACATCCAGCCCCGCTCCGCCCAACCGGCCGGATTTTAACGCGCCAATTAATGCCGAAGTCTCAATCAACCCGCCGCGCGCCGTATTGATAATCAACGCTCGCGGTTTGCACAGTCCGATGTTTTGGGAATTTAACAGATGGTGAGTGGCCGGCATATAAGGGACATGCAAGCTGACGATGTCGGAAATTTTTAACAATTCCTCCAGCCCGCAATAGGAAAACCCGAATTGGGCTGCCAACTCGGGTTTCGGGTAAGGGTCGTAAGCCGACACATTCATACCGAAACCCTTGGCGATTTTAACCACGTAAGTCCCGATATGCCCCGTGCCGATAACCCCCAAAGTTTTATTTTGCAAGTCGAATCCCTGCAGGCCGTCCGTGGCAAAAAGTCCCTGTTCACGGACCCGTTTTACGGCCGGAAAAATTTTTCGCGACAGCGCCAAAAGCAGGGCAAAAGTAAACTCCGCCACCGTATTTTCCCCGTAAGTCGGCACGTTGCTGACCATAATCCCCCGTTCCGCGCAGGCCGCCAAATCGATATGGTCGTAGCCGGTGCTGCGGGTAGTCACGTATTTTAATTTTGGGAACCGGCTCAAAACTTCTTTGGTGACCGGATAACCGATAAAATTGGAAAGGATTTCAATGTCAAAGTTGTTGTTCCCGGCAACATTAAAAAAATGCAATTCCTGCCCGGCAAGTTTTGTCTCCAAATATAATTTTTCCCAGTCTTCAGTTTCAAAAAAACCTATTTTCATGTGTTTAAACCTTTTTATTTCAAAACATCGCAGCCGAACCTTTAACTTTACTATATCACAATAATAATTTATTGGCTAAGCCACTTATTGCCTTAAACAGACAAAAAAATCGGAAACATTGGTTTCGGTCGGGCCGGTCAGCAGCTGCCCTTCGACCTGTTCAAAAAAATTGAAGCTGTCGTTGTTATCAAGATATTCCCGCATATTTAGGCCGAGCGCCTCGGCACGGGCTTTGATAGTGGCATCGATGATTGCTCCCGCGGCTTCGGTGTTGTCGTGTCCGTCGGACGCGGCGCAAACCAAAACCTGGTTATCGGCCACGGAATCGAGCGCCGCCAGCGCCATCTCCTGACTGCGTCCTCCCTTGCCCTTCCCGGTTATGTTCACCGTGCTTTCTCCGGCGCCGAGCAGGCATTGGCCTTTTTTGTTTTCCCCGATAATTTTGGGAGCCAGTTCCCTGGCTACTCCCTGATAATGGTCGGAAAAAATTTTTACGTCAAAGCCCAAATTATCGGCGGCGTTTTTCATGGCTGAGATGGCCAGACCGGGCGAAACCAGCAAATAATTCTGCACATTGCCGAAAAATTTCGGATCCTTGGGAGTTTCCGCTAAATTACAGGAAGGCAGGCGGCACATTTCCAAAACGTCATATTTTTTTAACACCGCGGCCGCGTCTTTAATGGTACTTCGGTCCAAAACAGTCGGACCGCTGGCCACCATGGAAATATCGTCCCCCGGCACATCGCTGAAAATTAATGACACAACCCGGGCCGGATACATCAGTTTGGCCAGCTGGCCTCCCTTAACCGTACTAATATGTTTACGGACGGTATTCAGTTCCTGTATGCTGGCGCCTTTGACCGTAAGCGCCGAAACAATTTCCACTTCCTGCTCGCAGCTCATGTCGCGCGGGCTGCACAGCAGGGCGCTGCCGCCGCCGGACACCACGCAAATTACCAGGTCTTCAGACGAACAATCGGCCAGCATAGCCATAAGTTCCTTGGTTGCCTGGATGTTGACTTTGGTCGGATAGGGATGCGTGCCGATGCGGCAGGTGATATTGCCCAAGCTCCCCTCTTTTAAGTCTATAACAAAACCGCAGGTTATAAAACCGGATAAAATTTCCTGGATTTCGCTGACCGCGTCGAACGCCGCTTTGCCAAAACCGACGCACATTACGCGACGAAAATTTTTAAGTACGTATTTTTTATCGCCGACTTCCAAAACCTGATTTTTTTGATTATAGTTTATTCCGCGCCTGACCGCGTCCTTCGTATTTATCGCGAAAAAACCGGCTTCCGCTATTAGCAAAGCCTGGCGCCTCAGCGTTGACATGGCCAGCTGATCAAAATTTTTGATAATATGCGGCATTGCGGTGAATCAATTTAACATCTTAACAATTAAACATTGCAAATATCCCCGGAATCGGATAATTTACCGCCATCCCACCAAATCCCAAACGAGGGCGGCGGCATTTCGCGGAGAACCGAGGAGCGGGTCGTGGTGCAAATTAATGAAGGGCAGGGAGTTAGCCTCAATAAACCCGCATTTTTGTTCCCTAAAAGACCGGGTAATATTGGGGATTATAAAATCAAATCCCACTATCGGGTCTCCCACCACGGCGGCAGCGCGCAAAAATAATTCTTTGTTGTCGGGATGGCAAATTTCGTAATCTTCGCTGGACGAACCGCCGTAGTTAACGCCTATTTTTTCGGAAAGGCTGACCAATCGCCCGGAGTACGGAACTGAATTGATATCCAAATTTTGTCTGGATAAAAACAGTTCCATCGCGTCATCAATAATAATATCCTTTACGCCGGGGTGCGACCGGGGGTTTTTAATGCCGATAAGTTCCGAAATTTTATGCTGTCCGTCCCCGGTTATTTGCGGTTCGTCGCCCCGGAGTACGCCGGCTAATTTTCCGCCAATAACCGTGGCGCGAAAAATCGGACCGGTCAATTGCTCTTCCACAATTACCCAATGGCACAATTGTTGCGCGATTTTAACGGCCCGCCGCAAATCGGCTTCGCTATAAATAAAGGTCGTGGTATGGCGGCCGCGGCTGCCGGCGCGCGGTTTAACTATGGCCGGTTTGTCGATTCGTCCGAAAATTTTTAACGCGGCGGCTGTGCCGGTAACCGAACCGCCGCGCGGTACCGGAAAATTGGCGGCCCTGAGTTTTTGCTTAAGCAAAAATTTGTCATCCATCAGTTCCAGCCAGCGGTTATCGTACCCTTGGGGCCGCGGCAAGCCGGAAAAAATTATCCCGCGTTGGGATATATGCTGATTGGCTGATTGCCCAATTGGCTGATTATTTAATCTCTCCGCCACATAAACGTCTATTGGTTTGCCAAACAATAAAACTTCCGACATGGCAATACCCCGTTTTTCCGCTTCTTCCCACAGTACCTGGGCGCGCCGCACTTTGCAGGCTGTCCGGTCAGCCCGCAGGCGAAGGATGCCGAAAAATTTCGCGCAATAAAATAAAAAGGCGGAAAAAGGCGGAATAATGAATTTTTTTAACCAGCGAGAGCAAGGGTTATAAATCAACTTTTGGCGGATCGGGGTAAACAAAATGTTCAGCGACTCCTCATACCAATACAGCCGGTGCGGCACCGGATTGTTGCCGCAATACGGGCAAGATGATTTCATAACAACGCCCTTCTCCGACGAAACCACGCCACCACGCCTCCACCCAAAATCAGCAGGATCACAATCCAAAATATTGCCCAACTCCCAAAAATACCCTGGCGCGGAGACGGAGCGGCGCTGCCGGATACCTGGGGCAAACCGGAACCATTAGCGGTTTGCACTTGCGCGGGATTATTGGCCGAGCCGCTTTGGTCAGGTAAAACTCTGCCGCTGGATTGGATATTATGGCTAAAGTTTGGGCTGACTCCGGCCACGGGCGGCTGGAGCGGCGGCAAAGTCGGCACAGTCCCCCGCACGGTTTTAGCGGCAAAAGCCGGGGAAGCAACGGCCAGAAAGATAACTATTGTTACGATATATTTCATAAATTTGCGGTCAAAGTCTAATGCTGCGTAAATAACCCAATCCCATTCTTGTCAATCCTGTCAATCCTGTCAATCCTGTCAATCTTGTCAATCTTGTCAATCTTGTCGTTCTTGTCGTTCTTGTCGTTCTTGTCAATGTTCAATTACTGCTCCAACTAATCTGCTGGTAACCCGAAGACGACAGCGGAAAACTGGGCGGCGGCCCGTAAAGTAAATTGCTGTCGTAATTAGTGTCGGTGTTAATGTACCCCGAGTCCACCGGGTCATTCCAGCTCCAGGTCCAGGTTAAATTGCTGGCGATGGACCCAAAAATTGTAATGGAATTTTTTACGTTTCCCTGGTAATACCAGCGCTGCGCCGCCCCGTTCTGGGCAATCAAAGCTCCGTCAATTTCCAGGTCATCTGCCGAAAGATATGTTATCAAAATATTATTTTGGCTCATTAAACCTAAGACGTCTGTCCCGTCTTTAGCCGCGTAAACCAAATTATTCCGAATCATGATGTTCGGCGCCGTATTAGCGTTATAAGGAAGAACCGCGGCGGCCACTGTAGCCTTACCGTTAACCGTACCCTCGACCCAAACATCGTCTTCGATATAAATAATACCATTGGCCGGGATGGGTTTATTATACATCAAAGTCTTGTTGGCATAATCCAAACTGGCGTTATGCTGATTACCGCTGGTGTCCTGGCCTTTCGGCTCACCGGAGGCCAGTGATGTAACTTTATAAAAATCTATAGTGCCGTTATTTTTAAAGATCAACAGATACCCCTGGGCACTGGACGGCGCCAGATAAATACCGGCGCTCTGGGCGCTGCTTTTTAAACTGGAAAAATTGGCGGTTATGGCGGAAAAATCGGTATTCGGCACCGGGTACTGCCAAAAATCTTTGGTAGTTTGGGGAGCCGCGCCCCAAATTCCGTTTTGCTTGCGCGGACAGGGCGAGCCCTGCCAGGTATCGCAGGTGTAGGTGCTCTTGGCGGAAAAAATCGGCGCGTTGCCGGTGCCGTCAAAACGCACGCCGCCATTGGCAAAAAATTGGCCGCTGACATTTTCGGTCGAGCCGATCCAAATATCGCCGTTGGCCAAAAAAGCGTACTGGGCCAGCGACGGTACGCCGTAGCGCACCGTTACCGCTCGATCGGTATTGGGCGCGGCAAGCGTATAACCGTCCGATTTTATGGTGACAATGGTGGATCCAACGGGCGGCGGGGTTATAGTCAGGCTAAATTTGCCGACGGTTTGTCCCGTAGCGCTATCCACAAAATTATGGACGTAAGGACCCGGGGTGGTGCTGGCGTTGCCATCCCAATAATCGGTGGGAAAATGAGCCAAATGCCACTGATAATAATTTGCCCCGGCTTCGGCAATCTGGAAGGCCTGTTCCCTGGCAACGGTGCTTCTGGTTACGCGCAATTCCATGGCCGCGTACCCCAAAAGACCCAGCATGACCAGGCTGAAAATAAATATCGTCACAGACAGGTAAATAAGGATGATTCCGGATTCGCGTTGGCGCATAGAAGTCAACTTAGCAAGTAAGCATGTAATCAATTTAGCAATTAAACAAATCTACAAAATTATGTTGTTAAATTATATACTTTTATACTTTTTCTCACTGTCCCAGATTAGTTTTCAAATTGCGGATGGCGGCGCCGGCGGTAACGGTATAATAATTTGAGTTTTTTACCCCCGCTTTATCTAATATTTGCAGGTTTATTTTTACAAACTTGACCTGGGTAACGTTAACCGGCTGGACCAACGAAGCCTGGGTGGATGAGCCGGTAAAGGTGCCGTCGTAATAATAAAATACGGGGTTATTGCCGCTTGCCAAATTGTCCTGGACCATGGAGGTAAGTTCTCCGGCGGCGTTATAAGTTGTCCCGTTGTAATTAGTAATCCCCTGCCATAGCTGACTGTTTTGGACAAAATACCGAACTCTCTCGACCGACGGGGTGGTGTCGATATTGGCAAAAAAAATAATTTGCTGGGGCGAGGCCGAAGCTAAAACATAAGATCCGTCGCTGCCGGTTTGCCCGTTACGCAATTGAAAAGCCATATTATATACCAGCTTGCGGGCCTGGTCCGTGCCGGAAATTAGTCCGCCCTGCTGGTTATTAATGGTAAAAATATTTGAAACAAGGGCAATTACCCCCCAGGCGATGATCGCGAAACAGAAAATCACCACGGTCATTTCAATGAGCGTAAATCCCGACTGCCCCCTGTCCTTTATTCCAATTTCCATCTTCATAATTCCAATATTACTGGCTGAGCTGCACTTCCAATGTCTGATTGCCATCAATATCCAGAGAATTGATGGTTTGAGTCGTATAACCCGCCAGGGACACGCTGATGTTGTAGTTATTCCCGGAGGTTAGATCGGTAAATATTGATTGCCCGGGAGTATAACATCCCGTCACATAATTTAAATTTACCGATGTCAACACGGGCGTATTTTTGTTATTGGTGGTGGCCAGGTAGGCTTTGTAACGGACGTATCGATTGTTGTCCAGCGCGCTGCCCATATCGTTTCCCGGCGTGGTAAAATAAGTGGATGTCGCCCCGTTGGGCCCGACAAAGTTCCAGGTTGAGTTATCGTTGTTCGCCGCCACCTGAAACCACAGAGTCGTGGAAGCGCTCTGCGAGGGCGGCGCCCACGATAAAATCGTATAGTTTGTCGAACTGGTTCCGGTATCGAAAGTGGATGATTCCGCCCAACCGGACGCCTGGTAACGTCCGGCAATTTTTAACAGGCGCAGGCCGGTCGGATTGCTGTTGGAATCCACATTTCCGTCATCCAAAAAATATTGGTCGGGCGTCGTACTGCTCCAATTAACCTGGCCGGGACCGCCGCTCCAATCGTCCTGTTCCCAAACGCTGCCGCCGGTGGTGCCGTAATAATCCTGCGGCACGCTGCCGCCCTTTATCAAATGGATAAACGCGTTTTCCAGAGGCGCTCCCGTGGCCGCGTCCTTTACTATGACCAGCAGACTGTTGGCCGTTGTGTTGGGACCCAAAATCATGGTAAATGTCTGGGTTGTCCCGGGAAGCACACTGATTTGCTGGACCGGCGACGTACCGTATAAAATATAACTTTGCCCGGTCAGCAAAGTCGGCGTATAAGTATCCCATTCGAGATTATTTAAGGCAATGAGGCCGTTAACCGAAGAATAATTATTATTAAACTTTGGCACGTCGGGATTGGTGCTAATAAGCTTAGCGCCGGCCACATTTACGTTCACCCCGCTCAGCGGCTGGCAAAACTGGTCCAAAGTTTTTATATTGAGATTTGACAGCTGGTCAATGGATAAAGTCAGCTGGGTGATTGTCCCCGAAGCAATGGTCGCGTCCGGATGGACGGGGTTCGGATTTTGAACAGTTATCGGATAAGTCTGATCCGTGGAATATCCCGGCTTGGTCGCGATAATCCGATAAGCGTTAACCGCGGGCTGAAGCCCGACTTCGGTAACCAAGCCGTTGATGTCGGAGGTGTCTGCCAAATTGTAAATATACGGCGTGGTGGTGGGATATGTTATGTTGACGCTGGCTCCGGGCAAAACCTGACCCTGGGCGTTAATCACGGTAACCTGCAGCGCCCCGGTGTTTGAGTTGGTAATTAAACCCTTGGGTACCACGGTAGTTAAAAAGTCCGTTATCTGGTTGGTACTGGTATTTAAAATGCTCATTTTCACCTGTTTGTAGTCCGGATTACCGATTATGGTATCCGCGGGATCGTGGATATAAGTGACTTTGTAATAAATATTATAAACCGTTCCGCCAATGGTCTGCCGGATATTGTTGGGGCTGTCGGGCAAAGGCCCGTTGGGATTACCCTGAATAGTGCCGACCTGGCTGTAAGGCATATTGCGGACCGCCTCCAGATAATAGGTTGACAGGCTGGACAGGATAGTTTTTTCTCTCGCGCTTTTGGCTGACCGGCTGACCAGGCCAAAACTGGCCAGCATACCCATGGCTAAAATCGCGAAAATTCCCAAACTGACGATTATTTCGAGTATGGTAAAGCCCGCGCTTTTTTGCCGGTTATTTTTTTGATTGTTTACGGACATTTTTGTTTCTCTTTTGTAATTTTGTCCCCTTTATTATAACATTTTATAGTGAAAAACAAAAAGTATCGCCAAAATTAATAAAGGTTCCCCGCCGCAAGCGACGGGGTATTACTGCAGGGACATAGCTACACTACGCGGCAAGCCGCGAGGTATTGAACCTTTCTTTCCGCCAAAGGCGGATCCGCCTCCGGCGGAAGCTCCCTGCCTGGCGGCAGGCAGGCCTCGGCTCGCTTGTCCTTTGCCAGCAAAGGGCAGACTCGCCTACGTCGCGAATAAACCGTAAAAATACTTTTTCATCCCTAAGCAAGCATTGAAAATTAATCCCCGCCGGAAAGAACTTTTTGATTTTTAAGCCATTCTGATTTCGCCTTTTCTACCCGTTCGCCGTGCATCTTCTCCTCAACAGAAGAGCCGCTTTCCGAACTTTCTTTGGCCCAGCCATCCATTTGCATTGTGGTTACTCCCAGACCGCGCAACAAGCCGCCGACTTTTTCCTGCCTTGCTTTGAGCTCGGAGAACATTTTATTAATCTTTAATTCAACTGCGCCGGCATTTCTTCCGGCCTTTTTTAATTCCGCGACATATTTTTGCGCCGCGGCCAGCGCGACCCGTAGTTGTTCCGAAATTTCGTTCTCAAGTTCGGTCAATTTTTGTTTGTCGGCATCCTGCAGGTGATAATCCAAAGGAACCTTTTTGGAATTCTCGGCGATTTTTTTATTCAAACCGTCGCGCCTCAGTTTTGAAACTTCCAAATCACCTGCGGCTGTTTTATAAGCCGTCTCAAAAGCCTGAAGGACATATTCGGCTTCAGGAGATAACGGCGTCTTGCCGCCGAATCGCTCAACCATTGATCTGTAAAAATTAGGCATAAATAAATTTATTTAATCGCAAACCGGGTTTATATTTTCCTTCATACAAAGTTCCGCGTTGCCTTTGCAGGCTGACAAATCAGGCGCGCATGTACCCGGCGGTTGCGCCGTTTTGGGGTGATTTGCTTCCGGTTTGGCGGAAGATTGGGCTACGGCCGAAGTTAATTTCGGATGATACCAGGCGGCAAAAAATACGGCGGCAAATAAAAAAACAATAAAAACGGCGAGTATTATTTTAATCCCTTTGGAAAGTTTTATATTCATTTAATTTTAACCGTTTTTTAACGGCACAAACGGAGTGGTTATTTCCGTAACTTCAACTTTTTCGACATGGGCGCCGCTCGGGCCCTGTTTGCACCATTCAATTAGCCGTTCCAGTTCGGGATCCGGCCCTTCCACATCCAATAGCACTCCCCTGTCCTGGGTATTTTCTGCCCGCCCCTGTAATCCAAGATCCACGAACTTTTCGTAAGAACAAAACCTAAAACCAACACCCTGTACTTTACCCGAAATTTTGATGTTCAAATGTTTGGCCATGTAATAATGTTTTTAATTTATAACCTTGCCCGAACTTTAAAACCCAATGCCAGCTGGCTGGCATGGCCGGCTGGACTGATGACTATCCGCTCTTTAGTCCCGTCAGTTTCCACTTTTACGCTATCGCCAACCTTGAGGCCCATATCTTTCAGCAAATTTTGTGACAGGGTAATTGCCGCCGAATGGCCGGTTTTAAATATCTTTCGTTCCATAACTATATCATAGTACATTGGCACAAAAAAATCACCTGCTATAGGTGACAGTAATCAACAAGGCCCAATCTATGGCCGTTGGAAGCTTTCCAAAAATGTGACCCATTCTTCCGGCAAATGGTTTTCCTTGGCGCCTATGATCACCCGGCGCAGGTAATCTTCCTTGATAAAATTGCCGCCGAACTGGTGCGCCGGCTCAATGTAAGCCCAAGCGCGGTAAGTTTTGCCGTTTTCGTCCGTTACTTCCAACTCCGGGCGCATGAACACTTCGGGGTAGCCCTCAAAATCGTCCAAAGCGTCCAGGCTTTGCTGATTAATATCGTACAGCACCCCGTAGACCTGCTTGTCCTGGCTCGGCCTGACGTTGGCATAGCCGCGGATATCCGGACCGAGTTCGTAGTTTTTTAAAAAAGCCGGTCCGATCACGGTAAAATTCCAGCCGCACAGGCGCCGCATATGCTCCAAATTCAAGTTGGAACCGTAGGCAAAATAATACATAACGGAATCCTTAGTAATATTAATGATATTACAAAAAGACGCGGCGCGCAAGGCTAAAGCCGGTTTTTAAAAACCGCTCATATTAGATTAAACGGGATGCCCCGGAGACGAATAAATAAACCCATGTCAGTGTAATAGTACAGACGTACAACCCCAAAAATAGTTACAACGTTTTTTTAATATGCGCCATGGCGTATTCCAGGCTGGAGCCGACTTTTTTGCGGGGATTAAATATATTTTGGGGGTCGAAAATATTTTTTGTCCGTTTAAATAAGTCGGTAATTTGCGGGCCGAACATTTTTTCCAAATATGGGCTGCGAATTAGCCCGTCGTTATGTTCGGCTGTTATGCTGCCTTTGTATTTTAATACCAAACTATAAACCTGGTCGGCCAATTTTGGGATAATCATCCGCTGGTCGGCGCGGGTCAAATCCATCAGCGGGATAATGTGGAAGTTCGCGTCCCCGGCGTGGCCGGCAATGGTGTAAATAAGCGACGGGTATTGGGCTAAAATCGCGTTCAGTTCGGGCAAAAACTGCGGCAACTGGTCGGGGTGGACTACAATATCGTCTATAAACGGGGCCGTAGCCAGGCCGTGCGTGTGCTGGCGCAGGAGGTTAAAACTTTCCCGCCTGACCACCCAGTATTTTTCGGCTTCGCGGGCGGTTTTGGCAATATGGGTCTTCAGCCGGAATCGGGCCTGAACTTCTTTTTGCACCAATAAAAGCTTTTGATAAATTTCTTCCTGATTGTCACCGGTGAATTCGGCAATTAAAATAAGTTTAGGAACACCGCCGGTCAAGGTCATCCATACTTCCGGTAAAAACTCCCAGCCCAAAGTAATTAAATTCCCTCTCATGCGCTTGATCATGTCCGGCAAAAACTTCATGGCCAGCTTAAAAGTATGATCGTCAAAACTTTCAAAACTTTCCGGTTTGTAGCCTGCCACACAGCTGACAATTTGTCCCAGGTTGGTTAAATCTTTTAAAAAGATGACCAGGAGTTCGCTTTTGGGCTTGGGTCTGACCAGGCGGATTTTAATTTTGGTCACAAGACCCAGAGTGCCCTGGCAACCGGTAATTAACTTGGCCAAATTAAAAGTATTTTTATTCCAAACTTCCCAGAGCAGATAGCCCGCGGAATTTTTGGACGTGGTCGGTTTGGCATTATGTATAAGCTCGTGGTTGTCTTTTATAAGACGGAACATTTGCCGGTATATTTCACCTTCAAACCCTGTCAGCTTTAATTTTTGTTCCAGTTGATGGTTATTGAGCTCGCCAAACACGTATTCGTTGCCGTCGGAAAGGACAACATGCAATTCCTCAACGTAGTCCTTGGTTTGTCCATAGGCTAAAGATTTCTCCCCGGCGGAATTATTGGCAATCATGCCGCCAAGGGTATTTAAGCTTTTTGACGCCGTATAGCAGGGCAAAAGCAGTCCCCGCTTGAGACTTTCGGCTTCAAAATCACGATAATAAACTCCCGGCTCCATTACGGCAAAATCGGAACCGAACATTTCTATTTTATTAAAGTGCGCGGTAAAATCGGCGATTATGGAATCGTTAATGGCACCGCCGCCCATGTCCGTGCCGGCGCTTCGGGCGGTTATGGACAATTCCGGATTTTGCGCCTTGTTTTGTGCCACCCATTTTACCAGGCTTTTTAAATCTTCAGTATCTTTGGGATGAACCACGCACTTGGGCACAATTTCAAAAATACTTGCGTCGCGGCTGTACTTAACCAGTGTTGACTGGTCGGTTTCCATTTCGCCTTTAAACCCGCCCGTATTTTTTAGTGGTTGAAAAATATTTTCCATTGTCGACGATTTTTATTTTTGATTTCCCTAAAACCTAATACACAAATATTATAACATAAATTTTGGCTGCCGCGCGGTAGATTCTTCGGCAAAATCACGCAAATAACTTATTAACGCAATATTAGCCGGAATATTTTTTTCATTTTGAATGCGAGCGGCCGCATCATCATAAATGGACAGTATTTTGGCTCTGACTTCCAAAATGGTAGCGGTATCCATACTAAAATAGTCATGTTGGAACATCGCGTTGACCATATTGTCAGCCTGTTCTTTTGTCATGTAATCTTTATGGCTGGATAATAGCGCCAAACCCAGCGCTATATCCATTACCACATGCTGTTTAACCAACAGTACGGCCTCCAGAATCCTAACGGATTTTTGGAAATACACGTCTTTAATCGGTTGGTATATTCGCGGATTCGGGGCGTGCGCGTTTATAATCGCATTCAAACGGCAATGAATATAACCGACAATTTCTACATGAAGGCTCGGGCAAGCGTTTTTGTTATTATCGACCAACCGGATAAATTTAATGCCAAGGCCTCCTTTGCCAGTCCGCTCAAAGCTGGTCTGGGCGGTTTTGTAAACTTCCACCGCCTCGCCAAATAGCTCCGACAGGCCATTCAGTAAATCACCCAAGTCGCCAACCACTGCTTTACCAAACTCTTTTCGGCAAAAATTTATGGCCGATATTAGCAATCCAACGTGGCTTGCGTATACTCGAGCCGCCCGGGAATTAAAAGGAATCTTTCGGTCAATCGGCAATTCCACGTTAATTTCACCGACGCCGCTAGCCGCGTTGGCCGAATGGTAATCAACCAAATATCCTTTTAGGCTGGCGGCCGCGCCCGCCCTTATATTTTTATTCTTAAACAGCCGCGATGCCTGAACTAGCTGGCTAATTTGCCAGAGAAAATTTTCCGAATGCATATTAATAAGATCGGCTTGCCGCTTAATGTCATCGGCCTTGGACTTCTGCATAGGCCACATCACAAATAATTATCGGACGTCCTGATACTTTTTGGTCACCGGTTTCTTAAACAGAATCACTGAGGCATAATTTACCAGATATCTGAAACCGGTTACCACCAGGCCTTCATGGTTAAACCGTCGGGCCGAGGTGGCTATCCAAAAATCCTTGGAAAATTTGATTTTGCCGAATTGATTCAAGCGGCGCGCAATATCGGTATCCTCACCATAGAATTCAATTTTGGTGTCAAAACCGCCAATACCCAGCAGGGCCTGTTTTTTTGCGGCAAAATTTCCGCCTGTTACCACATAGCCCTGCGTATGGCTAATGAAAAAATCCGCAAACCAATACCACACAATAAACCAATAATGATACCACCATTTGGTCAGGGGATTTTTAAATTCAGGCAGCCCGTAATATCGGTAAGGGCCGCTTAAACAAATTATGTCTTTGTCGGTTTCAAATTCTTTATTTAATTCCGCAAACCAATCTTTACGCGCAATAGTGTCGGCGTCAATGTATACCAAAATATCCCCTAAAGCGGCGTCTAAGCCGGCCTGACGCGCCCGGGTTAGCCCTTTTTTTGGCTCCCGAACAACCCGAACCTGTTTATACTTTGCGGCAATGTCCGCTGTGGCATCCGTGCTGGCATTATCCACTACGATAATTTCCAGCAAATTAGATGGCTCGCTGTCTATAATGCTTTGCAAAGTCGCGCCAATATAATTTTCTTCATTATACGCCGGAATGATAACCGAAATATTCATAATGCTATAAATTAATTGCAAGTGTTAAAATTAGACTGGGAAAAATAATTAATAGAAAGGAGAAAAAATGTCTAGTACTAACACCTACATTGGAGTTGATCTCCATAAGAAGACCTGTTACATGACGGTCATGGACCAAGCCGGCATCGTGTCCAGGCAGATAGAGATTAAAAACGACAGGGAAGAAATTGACAAGTTCTTTAAAATTTACGATAAAGACAGTAAGGTCGCGGTTGAATCCACCATGAACTGGATACCGTTTTACGAACAGGTGGAGAAAATGGGCTTTAAAGTCGTCTTGAGCAATCCCCTGATGACCAAAGCCGTGGCGGCCGCCAGGATTAAGAATGACAAGGTTGACAGTAAAATTTTAGCCGAACTTATGCGGACTGACTTCTTGCCAACGGCATATATCCAGCCCAAGGAAATCAGAGATTTAAAAGAACTGATAAGGCAGCGGGCTGTCTACGTGCAAATGCAGACTAAAATTAAGAATAAAATCCATTCGGTGCTGTTTAAGACCGGCGACAAGGTCCCTGTCAAAAATCTGTTTGGCAAGGGTGGGCGGAAATTCCTCGCGGAGCTGAAAGCCTCGCCTGTCTACCGCGCCGAGCTGGACCGCTACCTGCTGACCCTGGATGGATTCGGCCTGCAGATTAAAGGCATGGAAAAGGACATTGCGTTAAAAGCCAAAGCTGATTATGACTGCAAACTGCTTTGTACCATCCCTGGAGTCGGGCCTTACACCGCCTTAATGATTAAATCCGAGATTGGCGATATTGGCAGGTTTGGAAGTAGTGAGAAATTATGCAACTATGCCGGAATTGTCCCTTCCACCTACGCCTCCGGAGAGAAAATTAGGACAGGCCGCATAACCAAGAGGGGCAGCAAGTGGCTGAGGAAGGCTTTGGTCGATGCCGTAACTTCCAGCTGCAGGAATACCAACAAGATTTCAGTCTTCTACAAAAAATTGAAAAAGAGCAAGGGCACGGGCAAGGCTAAGGTGGCGGCGGCAAGGAAGCTGTGCAGCATCATCTTTGCAATGCTGACTGACAAACAACCCTTTAAAGAATTTGTACCGGTCAAGGAGCGATAGGATACTCTGCACTTAATTTATGGTCTAAAAGACCGTTTTCATAATTCAGAGATCCGTATCGTTTTGGCACTATTTGAGCCTACTTACCATAGAGCTCGTATAGGTAACTGATCGCATAAATCGTTATCTATCGATAGGTTACTACTTGTAGCCTACCGCTTCTTGGCCAGTACTTAAAAACAAAAGCGTTAATAATTAATTCTGAAAACCCAGCTAACTTATCCACTTGATTTAATTTATAGGTATGTTAATTTAGCGGAGGACGAGTTAGACTTCTCACATCCACCCCTTTTAGTGTGAAATAAAATAAACAGGGGATAACATCGGTTATTAAATGGATAATGCCTAAAGGCAAGAACATTGTCCAGTTACCAAAATCCATATGAATGCAAATTAGACTGCCTTCATCTACAGCGTGTATATGTTTAAAATAAACCTTGGAGCGGTAACTAACGACCCCTGCTGTGAGGCGTGCAAGGCTACCGAGAGGGGTCAGCCCCGCCTGGCCAAATTTTTACACCCCGGCAGAGGTGGAGCCACAAAGATCCGCTGTCGCGTAAAGCCACGACGGACAAGGTAGAGGACAAAAAAACCCGGACACATTGCGTCGGATTTTTTTGTTTCTTAACTTTTCGGCTGTAATATCCACTGCCCGGTTGTTCTGTCATAATCAGCCAAACTTTCTCCGCCTATGCCCCCATCATCGTAATAATCAGTTCTGCTTAAGTTGGTAATTCGCGATTGGCTTTGTTTTGTAACTCTTCCTTCTACCGTAAAGTCAAAGCTTACAAGATGGCCAAAAAGTTCCCTGCTTATTTCGGGTTTTAAATGTAGCTCGGCGTTTTCTATTATTCCGCCTGAGCTTTCTTATTTAATCTCAACTTTCGCAAAGTCTTCCGGTCTAACGCCGTAAATAACGGCAAGTTGCTCTTGTATATCTTCTATTGTAAATTCCCGGGTTTCCCTTACCTCATAGTAAAACTGTTCGTGTCCCTTTGCTCCTTCATTAGCCCACGCGCTTTCCGCATGGAATAAATCTTCTGGTTGTCGACTGGCTGGGTATTCTCTAGGCATATATTTATTATACGCTATAACGGATTGTGCGGCTTAAACCGCCAGTTCAATTTCAAAAATTGATTTTTACCAAATGCTGTGCCGACTATTTAAGCTATTTTTTAGACCGCCTGTTGAGTATTCCCTGTACCGAAGGGCTTATTTTCTTGTCCGGACGATGAATGCAGCCCAGCCAGCAGCAGGGCCTCCGTATGCCTTCTTTGAGTTCACTGACAACGCGCTTAACATGTTCTTTTCTAGTCTCTTCTTTCTTAACAAAGGTAACCCAGCATATCCACTCATTGCGCGAAAGCGGCGTTAAATCCTGCCACACGGCTAAAGCCTTTGCGTCGGAAGCGAGGGCTTTACGCAAGTCATCGGGTATTTTATGGACTGTGCCACTAGAGATAGATTTTGTGGTCATAAATATAAGAAGAAATTTTAAACGGAACTTAATTTCTTAGGAGCTCTTTAAGGCCGACGCGGCGGCCGTATTCCATGCCGCCGTAGCGGAAGGCTTTGACGGCGAACCAAATGGCGAGACACGCGCTTAAAATTAGGACCGCCAGCGCGCCAAGCGACTCGCCAATGGACAGACTGCCCACCGCGTTGCGCAAGAGCACGGTTGAGGGAGCGGTAAGCGGAAAATAAGTAAAGACTGTTACAACTAAAGCATGCGGCGAACTAATTACGCTTGTTATGGCGTAAAGGGGGATAAAATTCCAAATTATGGCAATACCCATAAACCGGCTGGCGTCGTTGCCGCCGGGAAACATCGCGCCTAAGCCAACCACAAACCCAATGTACATAACCATCCCAACCACAAAAAACAGCGCGGCGAACGTTACGGTAACCGGATTTATGGGAATACTGCCAAGCGCTATGCCTCCGGACAAGCCGAGACGGCTGGGGAAAAAGACGTAGCCGATTACAAAAGGGACGGACAGGACGGCAATTTGAACCAGTCCTAAAATAATTAATGAAATAATTTTGCCCAAAATAAGCGTCCGCGCCTTAATTGAAGTTAACAGTATCTCTGCCGTTTTATTTGTTTTTTCCTCAGCCGTGCTGGAGATCATAGTGTAAGACAGCAAAATGACAACCAAGAAAAATATGGCGGCAAATATTCCGGGAGCAATGACATTGGTGAGATTGTTTATTTCGCTGCCATCTTTGTAGGTTACGGCGGTGACGCCCGGGATTTTTTCCAAGATCTGGACGGCTGTTGAATTTCCGGTTGACGAACTGACGGCTTCGGTCACGCTTTGTTTTAACAGCTGTTGCGCCGCCTCGTTGTATGGCTGTGTTAGGCTTATGCCCTGGTCCTGCGCGTAGACTTCTATACCGGCGATCTCCGGTTTTTGCGGATAGTAAAAGAACGCGGAAACTTGGCCGCTTTTTACGGCGGAAATTCCGGCATCTTTATTCGGCTCAATGCCAATGTGCTGGGCGGCCAGCAAATGTTTGTCTATTAATCCGGAATCATCCAGCACCGAAATTTTCGCGCTTTGCGTAAAATTTTGGACCTGGGTTGCCGCATTTTTTTGCGAGTTCTGGATGGAAAGCTTTTCAATTCCCAACACGGCCAAAATAATAAGCACCGGAGCTATGGAAGCATACCAAAAACTCTTTTTCTTGAGGGCGCGAAAGACTTCAAAATTTATTATATTCCACATAGGTATTGGTATTATAGTGTAGCGTGCCGATTTATCGGCTGTTCGTGTCATTGCGAGTGCAGCCGAAGCAATCTTTAAGCGTAACTCGTTAGTCGTTGTCGCAGCGCGTGGCGTCTTGCGGTATTCGGCGTGCGGCCTCTAATCGCCAGGCGCTTTCCGATACGCGCCGCGCCACCGAACACCGTCAGACGCTGAGTATTATTTATATAGCGATAAGAATATTTCGTTCAGTGTCGGGCGGCGGACGTCGAATGTGGTTATATACAAGCCGCCGCTATTGGCCAGAAACTTAAATATTTCGTCGACCGCGACGTTTTTTTGCCACGAAATTTCGGCATAATGTGGTAATTGTTTGGTAATTGTGTACAATTTATCATTTATCGGCAATTGTCCGCTAAAAGCCAGCGCAATAACCGTGGCGCCAAATTGATTTTTTACTTCATCCACCGTGCCGTAAAGGGCGCGGATTCCGTCTTTAAGCAGAATAATTCGATCGCACAACTGTTCCACTTCTTCCATGCGATGCGTGACAAGCATAACTGTGGCGCCTTTTTCGCGCTGCTCGTTAATGATGCTCATAAGCAGGGAGCGATTAACGGGATCCAGCGCCTCGGTCGGCTCGTCTAAAATCATAAGCGACGGTTCGTGTAATAAGGTTACCCCAAGCTGGACTTTTTGCTGTTGTCCGTTGGACAAGCTGGACAATCGTTCGCGTGCCTTGTCGCCAATCCCGACCCGTTCAAGATAGGCCAAAGATCGTTTTTGAGCCTCATCCCGGTTTAAACCGTGCATAACAGCCAGGTAAACCATGGTGTCCAGAACTTCCTCATTGCGGTACAGGCCGCGCTGTTCCGGCAAATAGCCCAGCGTGGCAGCCATGGCCGGATTATAGCGCTTGCCGTTTATTAAAAGTGTGCCACTGGTCGGTTCCAGGAGCGACAACAGCGCGCGAATGGTAGTAGTCTTTCCCGCGCCGTTTGCGCCCAAAAGGCCAAAGACCTCTCCGGGATTTACGTTAAAAGACAGGTCTTTAACAACCTCTTTGGAGCCGAAACTCATGGCAAAAGATTTGATGTCTACGACAGACGAATTCATATGGAATAATCTATAGTATACCAAAAAATCACCTTCTCGTCCCCCCGTAGTTCGCTTTAAACAATCGGACGATGGCTCGGCGATGTTTATTAGCGACGTAGAGCGAGTCCGGCCATTTATGGCCGAGCGAGCCGAGGAGCTAATACAGGTTCAATACCGCGCGGCTCGCCGCGCAATTGTAGCGATGTCTTTGCAGTAATACCCCGCTGCTTGCGGCGGGGAACCT
>JARLHZ010000018.1 GCA_031291995.1 Candidatus Doudnabacteria bacterium | reverse complement strand
TGCCGAGCCGCTAATAAAATCCGCCTGGCCTAAAACGTGGCTGGCGGCCTGGCCGTTACTTATACTGGCCGTGTTATAAACCAACACGCGGTTGTTGGCGGTATCGGAAACGAATAAACGGTTGTTTGTGGAATCAAAAGCAACGCCCTTGGGGCCGGACACGCCGCTTGAAGTCGTCGTAGCTATAAAGGAATTAAAATCAAGTTGCCCTAAAACATTCGCCGCAGTTTTGCCGGAAATATTATTGTTGGAATCCAAGCTGTATACTAAAATGCGATTATTGTTTTGGTCAGCAACGAATAGCCGGTGGCCGGCTGTGTCCAAAGCCGCATCAAACGGGCTGTTAAAACCGGAGCTATTGGCTCCATTATTAGGACCGGCAGCCGTATAAATTGGATTACCGCTGCCATCAACATGCCCAAGCAAACTGCTGGCGTTGATGTTTACGGCCAGCACCGCCGCGGGAAGCAACAATCCCAAATTAAAAGAAAGGATAAATAATGTTAAATGGTAGCCACTAACAGTTTTATTTTTAGGCATATTTTACCGGATTAATAATTGATATAATTATAGCATATCTCTGAAAAGTTTGTTATAATAAAGCCAAATCCAAACAAGGAGGATTTTATGCTTAAAACAACGTTTTTGGCGTGTCTGTTGGCTTCAACTTCAACGCTGGCTTTTGCCGCCAACACCATGACCATCACCCCAGCCTCCCTGAATCTTGGGAGCATAAATACGGGGTCACAAAATTCCCAAAACTTGACGATCAAAAACACAAGCAGCGTACCAGTAAGCGTAACCGCCATCAACATTAGCGGCGGATCAGGCAGATTTACTTACTCTGGTATTACTTTGCCAAAATCGCTGGCTCCGAACGCGACAACCACAGTTACAATTACCTTTTCTCCTACAACCGGAGGATCTCAGTCGGCAAGCCTGACGCTGACTACCAATCCGGTCGCGACTGTTACTCCGGCAAGCGTGCCGCTGTCCGGCACTGGCGTTGCTACGCCGTCGCTCACGGTAGATTATAGCGGCTGGCGGTTCGGCGGAGTGTTTGATGATCCGTCACTTTACGGTGCGGCCTTTTCTGTAACCTCGAGGCTCGCTAACCCCGCTTCAAGCGTCAGTAGTATTACAGTAACCGGCATTACGAAGACCGGAGGAAACGGTTATTCCGTTTCGTCTTCGCCGTCCGCTCCTTTTACCCTGGCTCCGGGGCAATCGGCCACTGTAACGACTACATACAGCCCCAGCATCTCTACTTCGTCTGCCGGATATTCCACCGGGCAGGCTGCCGTAGCCAATAATGGAGCAGGTTCGCCTCTGGTGATAAGTTTCGACGGCACCGGCCTGCACTGGGTGAACTTGTCTTGGACAGCAAGCACATCGACTATTGCTGGGAACTATGTCTACCGAGGCACAACCTCGGGAGGCCCGTACACGAGGATAGGGACAGTAGGTCTGGTGACTGCCTACAACGATGACGACGTCTCGCTGGTTCCGGGGACAACCTATTACTATGTGGTTACCGCCTTCGATGGGAGCGGGGGCGAGAGTTCCTACTCAACCGAGGTGTCGGCAACTATCCCAATACCCTAGGGAGTGTAACGTAGCTTATGAAGCTGACGCGCGCGTCAGCTTCACTTTTTTTATTAGCCGCGCTGGCTAAGTTGTGATAAATAAAATTTATTGCTAATAATATAAGTAATTTGTTTTTATGACTATCCTTCCTATACAAAATTTATAAAAATAAGTATGTGATCAAAACGACAGAATGGAAAGATCCACTCTGTCGTTTTTGCATTAGGCTTTACAGTTGTTTGGACACTGCCACGAGCCTCGGTAGAATTTTCCACCCGGCGCATATGACGGAGCCCAGACTTGACCGCACCTTTTGCATTGGAACCTCGCCATCCCTGGATCATCGCTGATCATTTCTACCATTTTGGGATTGCGATTTCTTAATCTTTGCATGGTTGTTCTGGTTAGTTAATAAATCCTAACCGTACAAAACCTTACCTTACCACGCATCACTATACTTTATGCATCCATTTTATCACAAAATCGATTTAAAGTAAAGCGGCGGTGTCAGGCTAACCATCACATGTAACGGCTCCAATAGTTATTATCGGAAAGTCCGCGCCGACCGAGCCTCGGCCCCATGCTTATGCAGAATACTTCCGGCACTACGATATTTACTTCCGTTATTTTTAGAACAAGGATAGTAAAGGCATCGGCGAGGTCGTCGTGTTTTTCCACGCCAAATCCCGTTAGTTGGGCAATCAACTGTTCGCAGCCTTTTTCCGGAAACAGAATCTGACCGTTCTTGATCATATTGGTGGTCAAGGCTAATCTGGAACGCTTGTCTTGGTTCCCAACTTTTATACCTTCCACGTGGAAGCCGTCTTCGGCCAGTTGCTGGGTAAAAGCTTTTTGGTAAGCCACTTCTTCTACAAACAGTTTGCTGGTGTGGCCGGGGTCAATAGTTTTGCTGACCCATTTGGCTTTTTCCAAAGCTTCGGGAAACGTCAGCCGGGCATTTACCGGATTGGGTAGGATGTAAATAATTTTTCGGTGTTTGTCATCTGTATAGAAGAAGCCTGAAACCATGGCGGTAAAATCAGCCGTTGTTTTTTGGGAGATGGCGAGGTCAATGCCCGTGGCCGCGTAATGGAAACGGTCGCGGCTTTTTGGCAAGACATCGTAATAATGGATCCATTCCGGATGCACCACCCGTTCGCTGTCGGAAATAATGCGGAGCAGATATTCACGGTACCACGCGGAGTCGTTGCCGATGGTACGTTTTAGGTCTTCGATCGCTTCCATGTTTGGATATTTGCCCGGCCAGGCAATAACGCCGGTTTCATCCACCAACGGGTAATAGCGAAAAACGCCGTCCAGTTTCTTTTCGTCAACGATGCCTTTCTTTAAACGCATTAGCACCGAATCTTCGTGAAGCAAGTTTCCGACCACAATCACCCGGGTCTCCTTATCGCCGCTGGGGATAACATCGCCAGTCAACCACTGGTGGGTTTTGTCGCGGCCTTCTTTAGTCTTAACCGATTCTAAATCTTCGATGTCGTCGCAAATAATTAAATCTGGACGATGCTCTAAGTGGCGTAAACCACGGACGGATTGCTCCGTGCTGGCGGCCGTGATCCGCGCGTTGTACTTTGGAATAACCAAAGACAAACTGCCCCACTCATCGGTTTCTTCTTTGAACGGCCCCAAATCGGCTTGAAGCAGTTTATTACTTTCCAACTCATGTTTGAGGTTAATCAAGTGTTGGCGGGATTGGCGCTGGGTTTGGGACAAAATTAGGACAAACTTTTTTTCTTGTTCGCCTAAAATCGACCACAGCGGATAACTTAGGGTCATTAAGGTACTTTTGCCACTGCCTCTCCAGGCCACAATCACCGACAGCTTAATTGTGGGGTCTTCGGTAATGGCAAACATATCTTTGTGGAAGCGGGAAGTTTTGTATTTTACGTAATTGCCAAAGTAAACGTTAAAGAACATCAGGTGGTTCTTGCGGGTTATTGCCGTCCGGATTTTCCGGTCCTTGTAGATCTGTTCCCGCAGTTCCGGCGGTAGCAGGCTGATTTCCTGCTGGCTCTTGTCTTCCGGCAACGGATTCGCTCCCTGCGTTGGCTTGCTCGGCAGGGGCGGCTCCGGTTGCTGGGGCGCTATTGGTTCCTGGTTGTCCAGATTGCTCTGGTCTAATTGTTCGTCCATTTGCGGACTCCTTATGCTCCGGGCTTTCGGCGTCAATGAGCGAAGCCAGTTTTAAGGCTTGTTCAACGACTGCCTGCTGCTCGGGCGTTAATTGTTCACTGACATTTTTAATGCTGGCACTTACTTCCATTTTATTTTTGTATTTATCGTGGTGGCTACGGAGCCAGAAGATTATGGCGGTAATATTCTGGTCGCGGATAGCGCCCATAAGCTGTGATTCGGCAAGATCATTTATCAAAAGGCATCCGTCTTCCAAAGCGTCATCGCAGGCCTTGGCAAAGTCCTTGTCGTCCTGCCGCCATCGGTAGTAGCTGGACCGGCTGATGCCAAGTTTTTCGCAAACAATTTGGATCACGGGCGTCTTCCGCAGTTGTTCCAAAATCATTTCTTTTTGCTTGGCCTGTTTATGGTCCGAGGCGCTGGAATATTTATTACCGCCTTCTTCGTCAGCTTCGGGTAGCAGCACCACTTCCTGCTGTTCATCCATTAGACATCACCTCCTTATCATTTTTCGGCAATTTGACGGCCTTCTTGCCGGTTAATTTTTCCCATCGGTCAATAATGGTTTGGCAGTATTCGGGATCCGTCTCCACGGCAAAACAGCGGCGTTTGGTCTGTTCACAAGCGATCAGACAGGTTCCTGAACCGCAGAATCCGTCAAAAATTACGTCTCCAACTTTGGTGCTGTTTAAAATTAGGTGGCGTATGAGTCCCACCGGCTTCATGGTTGGGTGGAGACTTGAGCGATTGGGCTTGGGGAAAAACAATACGCTCTTGTCCTTGGCTTTCTTGAAATCGTGGGTACCATACCAGCCGTAAATTATTAATTCGTGCTGGGGCAAATAATCCTTGCGGCCGATGACGCTGTGATTTTTGACCCAGATCAACAGCTGCGAAAACTTAAATCCTGCCTGTAACATTCCCTCTCGAAGGGCAAACAGCATTTTATCGCAATTAAAAATATAGATGCTGTTTTTGGAAGTCAGAAAGGATTTAATTGCGCTTAGCCATTCCTTGGTAAACTTGGTGTACGTTTCCTCGGACACTACTTCATCATTAAGAATAATTTTGGCCTTTCGCACTTGGCTGAACCCAGCCTTGCTCTGGGTATATGCCACGCCGTAAGGTGGGTCGCCATTTATGGATACTATTCGCTCATTGCCAATGAGGCGTTTGAGCAGGGGCGTATTGCGGCAATCACCGCAGCCTAAGCGATGGTCGCCGAGCTGGAAAATATCCCCAGCCTTAATTGAGCTTGATGGCTTTTTTTCCTGTGAGTTGTTCATATCTATTTATTGTTAATTGTACAAATGCCGGTGTTATGTCACACATAAACGCGCGGCGTTTTAATTGTTCGCAGGCGACCATAATGGAGCCGCTGCCCGAAAAAATATCCAGAATGATATCGCCAGGCTTGCTGCACCGCCGCAGGGCCTTCTCATGGAGCGTTGGCGATTTTTCCGTTGGATGGCTGTAATCGCTTCCTGCCAGGCGATTGACCAGCCAGATGTTTAGCAAATCCAAAATATCGTCATGGAGGCGATTCCCGGTCCCAAGTTCCTTATTTAAAATTTCATTAAAGTTTTTAATGGAATCATTAAGGTAAGGTTTGCCGATGGTACCGTAGATGCAATACTCGGTAACTTTGTTGAAAGCCACTTTGGGCGTGGGGTTTTGGTTATCTTTAACCCATAGGCAAATCCGTTTACTTTGGATATTCAGGTAGCCATAAATCTGCTGGATCAAGCCCACGTAAACTTCATCGCACCATACGAAGAAATGAATGTTGGATTTGCAAATTTCCAAAACATTGCCAATACAGGTGGACAAAAACGATTCGTATTCCGCCAAGGTTTTGGAATCGTTAATGGCCTCGCCACCATAGTTGCGGTTGCCGCCAATGCCCTTGCCGTAGTCTAAAGAAATATTGTAAATTGGGTCGGTGTATAGCATGGCGATTTTTTCCTTGCCAACCAGCGTGGTGAGGATGTCCAAGTCCTGCGAGTCTCCGCAAATAATCCTGTGCGCTCCGAGCTGAAACAAATCACCCGGTTTGATTTCGGTTTCAATGGCTTTCTTTAATTCCTTTTCAACATCAAAGCCATCGTTCTCCACTGCCAGCATATTGTCCCAAATGCCGGACAACTCCTGTTCGCCAAATCCCACGTCAAGGAGCAGGGTGATGTCAAAATCCTTAAGCTTCTCGAAGTCCCACTGCCCTGTGTTCTTGTTAAGTCGGAGGTTTAATTCCCGTTCGCGGGCTTCATCGGGAATATCCACGAACACGCATGGCACCTCGGTCCAACCCAGGCGCTTCAACGCCTCCAACCTCATGTGACCACCAACCAAAGTGTATTTTCGATTTTCCGCGATGTTAACTATTAAGGGATCAACCATCCCAAACAGGGTAATGCTCTGTATTAACTGCTCCATGGCTGCTTCATCCCAAATCCTGGGATTGTAAATAGCGGCGATGATTTCGCTGATAAGCAGGTAAACTACTTTCAGCTGATTTTTAAACTCTTCCATACTGTTGCCTTTCTTTTTGCCCGTTTTTGGGCAAATGAATAATAAATTGTTTTAAGAATTATTTGTTTTTATTTCTTTTTCCTTTGTCCATGTCCATGCCAGCCAGCCGCAGGAAAAACTCGACTTCCTTGGCGCTGCCCTTATTGGCCGCTCTTTCATAGAGGCCGCCGATCACATCGGGGATCTTGGCCCGCATCCAACTGACAACCGTTTCTTTGACCAACGGCCAGAAGTCGGGATGATTTTTCCAATCAGTCAGCGTGTCCTGGCTGACTCCGATTTCTTCGGCCAATTCTTTCTGTGTGAATGGCTGGCGCAACCTGCGGGGAGTGCCGCACCACTGGGCGAATCGCATAAATTCCGGCACCAGCTGGACGTTGGCAAACACCCTCACAGAATCGGATTGGTTCGGATTCGGTATTGTGACAATCCCTTGCTCGACCTTTGTTATTTTTGTGGTTTTTGCCATAGAGGTTCAAAGTTAATAATAAATCTAACCTTAATGGCGAATATTCACTTTAAATTGGTTAATTTTTAGGCATAATAAAAATCCCTCACTTTTATGAGGGATAATTTAATTAACTTTTAAATTTTTCTTACCGGTTATTCACCAAAGACATCGCCCATGCCTTCCAAGCGCTTGTCTACTTCTTCAATATTTGTCGTTCCCAAGCTACCGGTTTCCGGAAGTAGATTGATCTTAATTTTGTAGCCGTGTTCGCGCCGGTATGATTCAAACGGGTCGGACGAGATATCAAAATAGTATATCAAGGCTTTAGCCAATAGCTTCTTTCTCGTTTTTACCTTGCCGTTGGCTTTAGGGCTTTTCCAAGTTATGATGCCGTGCGACTCAGCCAATGACCTAAGTAAGTCCCATTGTTCATTTGGCAAATTGTCACGCCCATCTTCAAACCCCATTTCTTTAAATGTGCGGAAGAAATAATCCGTCGGGTTATCTTCAGTATTAATTCGCACAGTGTGTCCGTCAATAAATTTTATAGTCAATTGCGGCCAGTCTGTATTCTCTGGAAGGTTAATTCCAATAATGTCGCCATCTTTTTTGTATTTGTCGGATGCCCGCGTTTTTACCTCTTGCATAACTTCGTGGGCGGCAAGTTTTGAAGCCAAAATAATCCCTTCCTGATATTGCCGTTCGGTTACGCTGGGTTCTTTGCGGGGAATTGGCGTGAGAAATACTTCTGGATTTCTAAATAACACCACATCAGAACTGTCGGCGATAGGAACAGTCAGGGCAGAAAAGTCGATACCCTGAAAAATTGTTTTAGATTGTTCTTCTATTAATTTTTGTGTTTTCCCCCATTCTTCCAGTACTGGCAGGCTGGAGAGTTTTTCCAAATTTCCAATACCGCTAAGTGTAGGAGTAAGGGTATTAGCAAGCTCTGCAATTCGGGCAAACTCGCTTGTATAAGGAGCCATGGCTTGTTCTAACGCTTTGTGGGTTTCTGACATCTGCTTGAACGCTTGGTTCATAGGGGAATTGCTGATTAAATTTCCAAGCTCTTCCGCGATATGAGTTGTACTGTTAATTGATGGGCTTACGGCAACCTGCAAATCCTTAATGGTTTGCTCCAACGCTAAATGCCGCTCCAGAGCATCTCCCATAATAATCTTTACCAAATCAGACGATACGGACCGTTTTGATTGTTCGCCGTCCTTTTTTTGGCCTCCTTTTTCCGAAGACTTATTTTGTGTCTGCTTATCGTTCATAAAATAATTTTGCCTATAAATATTATACTCCCACTGCTTGCTTAAAATCCATACTTGTATTTTAGCGCAAATATGCTAATATATAAACATGGAAAGTCGACAGAGAAGATATTAAACCGTCAGCCAACAATCTCTTAATCAAAGAGTTCTGTTGTGCTGGACGGTTTTTTGTTTGCCTCCGTAGCTCAATGGATAGAGCAGCGATCTTCTAAGGCGTTGATGTTGGTTCGATTCCAGCCGGAGGCACCACAAATTTTATGACTTTTATTTTAGGCATAAACCTCACCGACAAAATTTATTTGGCAGCCGACAGTTTGGTTACCAAAATCGTGGATGGCAAACCGCAGACTGCGGGCTACTGTTTAAAACTTATCCCGATGACGGATAAAGAAAATAAGCATGTGGTCGCCGTGCTGTTTGCAGGCAATAAGTCTTTTATAAATTTTATATTTGGCAAACTCGCCACGTCTTTGGATGCGGGAGAGCTTGATTCCGATATTAACAGCCTTATCGGAAGCATCGACCAATTCCTAAAAACGATTGCGCCGGATTACCCCGGTCCGCATAGGCACAAACGATGCAAGATGATTTTTGCCGGATGTTCCAAAATTCCCAATGCGGTAAAAAGATTCCGCATGGATAATCTTTCAGACGCGCTCGGCCCGGAAGCTGGACATATTGACGATGCCCACGCCGTTCAGGGAATCCAGCTGGGTTTTATTAACGCGCCGGATCAAAAAATCTTTTCCTATGAAATTGACGCAGACCGCAGTATATTTGGCCCAGTCGGAGTTGGCGAAATGTATTCCGTAATGTACGGCGGTTCAAAGAAGCTGGAGCCGGAACAAAGAAGGCTGGTCTTAAGGCATTTCCTGTCCCGGCGGGAAGTCGGGATGGAAGCCGAGGATATTATTAATTTTTTAAGAAAACAGTTTTCTGATACCATCGGCGGCGCAGTAGCCTTGGCCTGCATCGATTATAGACGGAGGCCGATTTTCATGGGCTACAACATAGACAGGTCGGGAAAACTACACCACACCAATTGGTCTTTTATGCCTAAAAATGATACTTATGTCGGCATCGACCCGGAGGGTAAAGAACACGATTTGGCTTGGGGTTTTTACAATCTTCCAGCGGCTTCGGAGGAGAATAATTTGGAGATGTAGTGTGGCGTGAAACCATAACCATATTACATCATAGTTTTTTCAAACCGCCAAATTTGGGACACTTCGTACTGACATTAAGGACTGTCCCAAAGTGTCCCAAATTCCCAAAATGCTCTATGGAACACCGCCTTAATTTGCTCCAAGATCGTTTAATTTGCTCCAACCGACCCCAACCGAGGAGGGTCAAACGCGGCTCTGGTGAAAGTCCCCGGAATCCCTTATAATACCCCTAAAGGGCGACTTCATCACCGAGGTGGCTCACCATAAAAATAGTTAGCAGTTTCAAGTTGAAAGTTATCAAGTAAATCAACTTGATAACTTTTTAATATCTGACTCCTGCCCAATAGGGGTCCCCAAAAATCCGATTACGCGGTCATTAGGGATTTTTGGGGTAAAGGAGCGGCTGCGGAGGGCAAGAAAAATTTGCCAAGGCAAATTTTGAAAGCCCGAAGCAAGCTGCGACGCGGTTCCGTAGCTCAATGGATAGAGCAGTGCTCTTCTAAGGCATTGATGTTGGTTCGATTCCAACCGGGACCACCACCTTGAGCACCTCAATTCAGACCGAGGTGTTCAAAATTTGTGCCAAAGATAAAACACCCTTCGACTCCGCTCAGGGTGTTTTTAGTTTGTCCCCATCCGTGTCATTGCGAGGATTGCAGCCGACGAAGTAATCTTTCCCTCATGCGTGGCATCCATCCCGGCCGAGTGCATCCGAGAGCCGGGATCCAGAACCGAGGTCATTCCAGTGTTAAAATTTTATTTGTCAGTATAAGTTTGCTTTTCAGACATCCCAACAATTCCCGCTTGTCCTTAATACTGCCTTCCTTCAAAATATACTTGGCATAATTTCGTGTAGTGATATTTTTGTGCTTAATTTTAGCCTCAGCAGTTAAGTCCAACACCATGAACTGAAATTTACTGTAACGGTCCATCTCCTGAGTAATTTTGTCCTTGATTCCCAATTCGTCCAAGTCGATTTCGTCGATGATACAGAATAATTGGCTGATTAAAAGTTCTTCCCTAATGTAGCCGCTCTTGCACTGATAATCTTTGCTTTTGTTGCAGCCGTAGTAAACATAGCGGTTTATGCTGCCATCTTTGAGTTTTTTGAATTTTTCATCGGCACACACCCCGGAGCCGCACAGCCCGCAAGTAACCAGTTTTGTAAAAGCAAACTCCTTGCCGTAGGTTTTGGCAGAAGAGCTAATTTCTTGATTTAATTTTTCCTGCACTTTGGCAAATAACTCCTGGGTAATAATCGGTATATGCTTGCCAGTGTACCACTTGCCACTTTTTCTCGGGTATTCATAAGTACCGTAGTAAAAGGAATTCCTAAGCATGAGATAAATATTGCTGAGCGATAAAATCTTTCCAGTTTTGGTTACAAACCGCAAGTCGTTTTTTAACCAGTTGTGAATCTTACGTCCGCTCCAACCATTGTCAGCCACCTTTTCAAACATCTGTTTAACTACGGGTGCTCGCATGGGATCAGGAATAACCGAGCAAGGCTTGTCCGTCAGTTTTTCGTTTAGGTAGCCAGTCGGGGCAACTCCAGGCCATAAGCCCATCTCCACCCGGGTCCGCATGCCACGTTTGATGTTAATGCTACGGTTGTCGTTTTCTAATTTGGCTTGGCTTCCCAAAATCATCAGCAGGAATTTTTCATTCGGCGAATCCGTAAAAGCCTGGCTGTAAGTCCTAATCTGAATCAGCAATTTTTGATCCATCAAGTCTATTATGGAACCAAGGTCACCAGCGTTCCTACTTAATCTGTCCGGTGCCCAAGTCAAGATGCAGTTAAATTTTCCAGAACGAATGTCCGTAATCAGCTCATTAAAAACTTCACGCTGCCCGGAAGCCTTGGCGCTATGGCTTTCCCGTTTTATATCCACTACATTAAGTCCTTCCCGCTGGGCAATCTGCGCCATTTCCTTGATTTGACTATCAATGCTTAAAATTTGTTTTTCCTCCTGCTCCGTGGACTTACGGGCATAAAGGCAGTATTTGAGTTGGGCCGGTATAACAACAGTAGCAGAAGGGTTACTTGCTACCTGCCCCAAAGCCCCCAAAAACCTTGCGTTTTCCATATGCGTTAAAGATTGGTTAATAATCCTTACAACACATTGATGACGCAGGCTGGACAGTAAGTCCAGGAGACCGGAGTTGATAAGAAGTAGGTAACTTATTTCCTTAAAATACTTAAAAATGCTATTATTAAGGCAAATAATAAACTAAAAATATGTTTATAAATATATAACCAATCATAAATTTGCTTTGTTAATTTTTCTTATTTCAGTTGGGCTGTTTATTTATGCCCTACGTCCAAGCCATTCTATATGGTTGAGAATTTTGTCCGGAATTTTTTGTATTTTTATGTTGTTGGCAATAATTGGCTTAGGGACAGAAAGTAAATCGGGAGGCCAGAATCTGGGAAACGAAGCAGGCCGCCAACAAACTGCAATTTCCAATCCTGTAATGGGGTTTTTTGCAAACCTTTTTAATGACACGGGGTCTTCTAATCCTGTAAAAGACATAACCACTCAAATATCAAAACAGTTTGATCCTCAAACATATTTTTCGAATAATCCCAGTTTATTGCCGTATGCCAACCAGATTGCCAAAGGTGATATTGATGCCACCTCGTTAAACGTGGACGGTCTTAAATCCGCGCTGAAAAAAAATCCTCAACTGGCAAAAGAAGTTTCGCCTTCGGGTTATAGTTTGTTGTATTTTGCTATTTTAAATATTAACAACGATGCGGTAAACTTGCTGTTGAACGGCGGAGCAGACGCTAACCAAATTTACAAAGCCAATGACGGCCAATATACCCCAATTACGTATCTTCTAAACAATTATTCTGAACTTGGTTCTGCCCATCCTGATGAAAATAAAACACTGGACATTATTGATTTATTGGACAAACACGGCGCTAAACTGAATATCGTATACTCTTCGGATAGCCCAGCCGTAAGAGCGCCTATTTCCTACGTAACTCTAGACTGGGAAGAGAATCTGCTAAAAAAATTGGTCAACGATGGTGCGGACATAAACCTACCCGGCTTTCAAGGCCAGACTTTATTATATGAGCAATTAACAATATCTACTGATCCAAGCTATATTAAATTTTTGCTTGATTTGGGCGCTGACCCAAATCGAAAAGCACAGAACGGGAAAAGCCCTGCCGATGTTTTCTGCGAATGGGTGACAGATATTCAAGCAAGAGGGCAATTTAACGGAAAATGGCAGACGAGTGCTCAACAAATTGCCGCTATGCTCAGGGCAAAAGGAGTAACTTTAAGCTGCAAAATATAATTTTTGATACCCAAGGCCATATATTACCTAGAAACAGTCCTTGGGACAGGTTAATCTTTGTGTTAGTTTTAAAATCATTTTTGTAATGCCTTGTGGAACGGAAAATTTATTAGACCATTTTGGAACGCTAACTGCCAAATTTGCGACACGGGACACAACCTTTAAGGACTGTCCCAAAGTGTCCCATTTTTTTAAAATGAGACATGAAACAGTAGCCTTAAGGAGTGTCTCATTTGTCTCATTTTCCTAATTTGGAACACGTAACATACCCTGAAGGCGTGTTCCAAGTGTTCCAAAATCGTGGTCTGGATCCTGGCTCCGCCTTCGCACAAGGCTTCGGCGGACACAGTCGGAGGCCGGGATGACACACTGGACACCCGACCGAGAGGCTTCATTCCGGCCACTTTTCAAAATCTCCGGAACCCCTTACAATACTCCAAGATGGCCGCTTCGTGAGCGTAGTGCTCCACCACTCGACTCGCTCCGACTAGCCGTCGGAGTTCGCTCGTGGTCTACGCCCTAAAGGGCTTCGACCAAATCACAACCTATGAAGGCGAGTCGAGTGTCCCGAGCGCAGGCCTGCTGAGCAGGCCGAAGTCGAGGGGCGAATAATCATATGTTTTACTTTTATTTTTTTCGTTGCAAGGACGGTTCGTTATACACTGGTTGTACGAATTATCCTCCACAAAGAGAATTAAGGCACAATTCCGGCAAGGGAGCCCAATGGACTAAACAGCATGGCGGTGGAACGATAGTCTACACAGAAACTTACCAAACGTTAGCAGAAGCAAGAAAACGGGAAATACAAATTAAAAAATGGTCCCGAATTAAAAAGGAAAATTTAATAAAAGGAATAAAGCCATTGACCGGTACCCCAAATTTAAGACACTTAGTCTGAGGTATAATTAGGTTAGAAAGGAATTTCTAACTATGCCCAAAGGCAAATACAAAGTCAGCCTGGAAGTCAAACAGCAAATTTTAAAACGCATTAAGGAAGAAGG
>JARLHZ010000017.1 GCA_031291995.1 Candidatus Doudnabacteria bacterium | reverse complement strand
TCCATGACCGTCATGTAACAGGTCTTCTTATGGAGATCAACTCCAATGTAGGTGTTAGTACTAGACATTTTTTCTCCTTTCTATTAATTATTTTTCCCAGTCTAATTTTAACACTTGCAATTAATTTATAGCATTATGAAACTGGCGGCGGGTATAACGAGCTTATGGACTCAAGAGATGCCCGGCGTCTCTTAAAAGAAAAAGGCCTGGCGGATGTTGAAGTGGTGGATTATGTCTTAGGCTATGAAGACGGTAAAGATCTGTATTTTGTTTCGAGCTGGGATCCAAGGTTAGAAACCACCCTCGAAGGTTATTTACCGGTTTTGGAAAAGCAAGCGGAAGCAGGCGACGCGGAAGCTGTCAGCGAGCTGAAAGATCTGACAAAAAAAATCACCGATATTCAGGTAGCCTTAGGTCCTGTTTATTGGGATACAAAGGCAAGGAATATTTTTTATGATTCAAAAACCAAAAAGTTATTTGTTACTTTTGATTTGAATAAAACGAGAGAACATAATCAGTAATAATGTTATGTTAATCGACACCCACGCCCATGTAAATTTTCGCGGTTTTAAGGATGATGCTAAGGAGACTTTGCAGAGGGCTCTGGATAGTGGGACTTGGGTTATAAATGTGGGGTCGCAAATTGATACTTCGAGGCAGGCGGTGGAGTTGGCTAATCAATTTTCATCGGGAATTTATGCCGTTGTCGGGCTTCATCCCGAGCATACCCATTCGCAGTTTGTCGACGAGGAAGAGACCCATTTTAAAACCCGGGAAGAACACTTTGATTACGAAGCGTACAGAATGCTGGCGCTGGACAAGAAGGTTGTCGGCATAGGAGAATGCGGCCTTGATTATTATCGCATGCCGGAAGACGCGGATGTAAACGAGATAAAAGAAAAACAAAAAGAAGCCTTCCGCCTGCAAGTTAAACTGGCTAAGGAATTGAATAAAGTTTTGGTCATCCACAGCCGCCCGGCTAAGGACAGTAATGAGTTATTCGATGACTTGCTGACGATTCTTGATGAGGAATTAGCTCCAACCACCCCGCCTCGCTTCGCGAGCCACCCCTCCTTGCCAGGAGGGGAAGCTCCGCAGTTATCCCAAAATAATCGTGGAGCCTCTCCCCCTGACAAGGGGGAGTCCCGCCGGCAGGGCGGGGAGGGGGTTGGATCCGGCTTACGCTTTGAAGTTCATAGTTTTACCGGAAGTCCTGAGTATCTCCAAAAATTCCTGGACCGCGGCGGGTACGTGAGTTTTAACGGAATAATTACCTTTGACAAAACCGGCAATATGGAAAAGCTGGTTAAGCTCGCGCCGCTCGATAAAATTATTTTGGAAACCGATTGCCCCTACCTTACCCCGGTGCCCAACCGCGGCAAACGCAATGAGCCGTCATTCGTCAAATTTACCGCGGAAAAGGTGGCACAAACCAGGAACTTATCGGCGGATGAGATTGCCCGTATAACGACGGGCAACGCTAAAAAACTTTTCTTAATTTAAACGCATGGACAAATATAACTATAAAAAAATCGAGGCCAAGTGGCAGAAAATTTGGGCGGCCAAAAAGGTTTTCCAAGCTAAGGATTTTAGCAAAAAGCCTAAAAAATACGTGCTGGTGGAGTTTCCTTATCCGAGTGGCGCCGGGCTCCACATGGGACATTTGCGGCCATATGTTGCGGCGGATGTGTACGCCAGGTTTAACCGGATGAAAGGTTTTGAAACTCTGTTCCCAATCGGTTGGGACGCGTTCGGTCTGCCCGCGGAAAACTACGCCATTAAAATGCGCGTGCATCCTTCCAAAACCACGGCACAAAACGTCAAAAACGCCAAAAAGCAAATGCAATCGTGGGGTCTGAGTTTTGACTGGTCGCGCGAGGTTAACACAACCGACCCGAATTATTACAAATGGACGCAGTGGCTGTTTTTGCAATTTTATAAAAAAGGACTGGCTTACGAGGCCACTGGGCTTATTAACTGGTGCCCGAAAGATAAAACCGGGTTGGCTAACGAGGAAGTCATAGACGGCAAGTGCGAGCGCTGTGGTACCGTTGTCGAGAAAAAAGAACTTCGCCAGTGGTATTTAAAAATTACGGCTTACGCGGAAAAATTATTGGAAGGCCTTAAAAATCTTCCCGAATGGCCGAGCGCGGTTAAGCTCCAGCAGGAAAACTGGATTGGGAAAAAGACGGGAATAAACATAACCTACGATGTAGCCAGTCCATTTATGGGCTCGTTACAGACAGCCGATAAATCGGCTAACTACATTATTCTTCACTGCCGCGGCGGCTCGCCGGAGACGGATTTTTATCCCGGATTAAAAAAAGAAATTGAACGCCTGGGGCTAAAGGTTCAAATACCGGCATTGCCGAACACGGACGAGCCAAATGACGCGGAACAAATTGAATACGTTTTAAAAAATTGCGAAATTGATGAAAATACCGTAATTGTCGGCCATTCATTTGGCGGTGTTGTGGCTTTAAGACTGCTCGAGCGGGGAATAAAAGTTAAAAAGCTGGTTTTGGTTTGCGCTCCGTTCAGCGGCGAATTCTTGGACGGGAAAAAGCGCGTTTCCGTAACCGCGGCCGTAAAAAAGGGTTTTGATTTCGATAAAATAAAATCCGGCGCGAGATTTGTCGAAGTAATTGCGGATGCCGGCGATTTAGTGGTTCCACTAAGCGATGGCGCATCGTTTGCCGAAAATTTCGGCGAGCCCTTAATTAAACTGACGGGTCGCGAGCCGCATTTCCATTCATCGGATGAACCGGAATTAATTCGAATGATTTTGCCCCAGGTCACTTGCTTTACAACAAGGCCCGATACAAATTTTGGGGCGACGTTTGTGGTCTTGGGGCCGGAACACCCTTTGCTTTCAAACCCCGCGATTTTAGATATCGAGCCAAAAATTTGGGATCAAATTAAAACCTATCAGGTAAAAACATCCAAAGAAGGAGATCAGGAACGCACCGATGAAAGCCGAAAAAAGACCGGTGTGTTTACCGGAATTTACTGCGTAAACACTCTTAATGGATACAAAATGCCGCTTTATGTCGCGGATTATGTTTTAGGGAACGTGGGCACCGGCGCGGTAGTGGGCGTGCCCGGCCACGATAAACGCGATTTTGAATTTGCGCAGGTTTTTAATATCCCCGTTGTCAGAGTCGTGCAAAAAGACGCCAGTGATAATCAAGCCATAACTTCGTTAGATCAAGTTCAGGAAGACGAGGGTACAATGGTGAATTCCGAATTCCTGAATGGTATGGATATTCACGCGGCCACGCAGAAGATTATGGATTATATGGAAGAGAAGGGTTACGGCAAGCGGGTGGTTAATTACAAACTCCGGGATTGGGTCTTTTCCCGTCAGCGCTATTGGGGCGAGCCAATACCGATAATCCATTGTCCAAAGTGCGGAATTGTTCCGGTACCCGAAAAAGATTTGCCCGTAAAACTTCCTCCGGTAAAAAAATACGAGCCAACCGGTACGGGGGAATCGCCCTTGGCAGCTATATCCAAATGGGTCAACATAAAATGCCCGGTATGTAAATCACGCGCCAAACGCGAAACCAATACCATGCCGCAATGGGCCGGTTCTTCCTGGTACTGGCTAAGATATACCGATTCCAAAAACAAAAAAGTTTTTGCCGACTTAAAAAAGCAAAAATATTGGACACCGGTGGATGTTTATTTTGGCGGTATGGAACACACAACTTTGCATTTGCTGTACAGCCGGTTTTGGAATTTGTTTCTATATGACCAGGGTCTGGTAACATCGAGCGAACCATACAAAAAGCGCCAGCCGCACGGAATAATTTTAGGTCCAGATGGCGAAAAAATGAGCAAGAGCCGGGGCAATGTGGTTAATCCGCAAGATATTGTTGCCTCACATGGCGCGGACACTTTGCGCATGTTCGAATTATTTTTGGGCCCGCATGAGGATACTATCGCATGGAACAGCAACAGCGTGGTCGGAGTCAAAAGGTTTTTGGATCGGGTATGGGCTTGGGTTGATAAAAACAGCGGAAAAGTGTCATCGCGAGTGCATCCGAAGCGATCTTCCCCGGAAAATAAGACTGCTACGGCTAAAAGCCAAAGCCCTTTAAGCCTCACAACGACACAAGAGAGCGATAAAGTCGTTCGTGCGTTAAACAAGCTAATCAAGAAAATTACCGAAGACATCGAAACGTTCCATTTTAACACCGCAATTTCGGCATTTATGGAATTTCATAATGAGGTAAAGGATGAAAAAATATCCCCGGTATCCATCAAACTATTTTTAAAACTTTTATACCCGTTCGCCCCGCATGTATCCGAAGAATTAAACCAGCAAGTTGACAAAATGCTCGGCCGAGCAAAAAGTCAACAATCCTTACAACTGGCCGGTTGGCCGAGTTTCGATCCGGCGATGGTTGTAGACAAGACCATCGAAATTGTTGTGCAGGTCAACGGGCGGGTCAAAGGCAAGGTCACGGTCGAAACCGGAAGTTCCCAGCAACAGGTCCAGCCGCTTGCGGAAAATTTGGAAGGGGTAAAACAGGCTTTGGCCGGTCAGGAGATTAAACGCGCGATTTTTGTTCCGAACAGACTAATAAATTTGGTAATATGATAATCATTGATTATAAAAAACGATATCACAAGCAAATTATCGAGGCGGCGGTTAAGGCCTTAAAAGCGGGCAAGGCTGTGGCTTATCCGACGGATACCAGTTATGGTTTGGCGGTGGACGCGACCAATATTAAGGCCATAAATAATCTCTACCAAATAAAAGAGCGCGGCTTTAATAAGCCCGTGCACATTATCGTTCCTTCTCTGGCTTACGCTAAAAAAATTACCATATGGAATAAAGCGGCCGCGGAATTGGCAAAAAAGTTTTTACCCGGTCCGTTGACTTTGGTTTTGGAGCTAAAGGTAAAAAGCGGAAAGCTGGAAACGTTATCGGCAAATACCGGGACTATCGGAATTCGTATTCCGGATAACAATGTTGCCCGGGATTTGTCTAAAAAGTCAGGCCGGCCTATTACCGCGACCAGTGCCAATCCGCCCAACCATGTTGGGGGTGATGACAGTTATTCGGCAGAAGATATTGTCAAACAGTTTAAAAATAAAGAATTCCGGCCGGACATCATTATAAATGCCGGACGTTTGCCCAAACGCAAACCTTCCACCATGGTCCGGGTATTTGACGACGTGGTAAAAATACTGCGCGAAGGCCCAATTAGCGAAAAACAAATATTAAAAGTAATCGCGAATATACAAATCTGACTTAATACACGAAGCTGTCAACGGTAAATTAATGTTATAGAAAAGTCAACTTACAGTATACCGGTTCGTATATTAATGTACGTTCTTATATTCGCGAAAAGTAATTATGTCAGAACTCCTAAACTTCCATATCCCGAAATACTTTTCTAAGAACCTGCGCAAGGAAATGGGGGAGCTTTATGCGTCGTCAACCATTTCCAATTTGGCTCTGGCCGTAACTAGCATTTTTGAACCGATATTTCTGTATAATGTCCTGCATTTTACCGTGCCGCTGGTTTTGCTGTTTATGGCCGTGGTATACGCCACTTACATAGTAATGATTCCCTTCGGCGGAAAATTCGCCAGCAACTTCGGCTATAGGCACAGTATCGCCCTGAGCGTGCCGTTCCAAATTTTTTACTGGCTGGCGCTTTTGGCCAGCATTAGCCATCCCATGTACGCTTTTTTGGCCGCGCCGATATTGGCTTTGCAAAAATCCTTTTACTGGCCCGGATTCCATTCCGTCATGGCTTATTACGGCCAAACCGAACAGGTTGGCCGGGAGTTCGGCGCTATGTACGCTTTGGAAAACCTGTCGCTGGTGGGCGGTCCGTTAATCGGCGGGATTTTTGCCCAGTATTTCGGCATGCCGTCGGTATTTTTGCTGGCCGCGATAATTTATTGCTTTAGCATAATTCCGCTGTTGCTCGCGGCCGAAGTCTTTGTGCCCAGGTCTTATACCTTTAAGCAAACACGCGAACTTTATAAAACTTTCCCCAAAAAGTTTTTGGGCTATCTCGGTTTTGGCGACGAATTGCTTGTACTGACAGTTTGGCCGATTTTTATTTATCTGGTCGCGACCAATTATAAGGACACGGGGCTTTTAGCCGCGGGCGCCAGTTTGGTCGCTACCATAGTCGCATTATTTTTGGGCAAGGTTACCGACACCTATACCAAAAGGGTTATGGTAAAAATTGGCGCGTTTTTTAACGCGATTTTTTGGGTGGGGCGGTTTTTTTGCCACAATTTTATTACCACTTTTACGGCCGATTCTCTGTCGCGCACTAGCCGCGAGACTTTGTTTATCCCGCTGTCGACTTTAACCTACCTCCGCGCCGAAGCCACGCACGTGGTGCCTTACGCGGTGTTTTTTGAACAGTCTTTGGCCATTGGCAAACTCAGCGCCTGCCTGATTGGGGCGCTGTTATTTTATTTTACCGGCAGTTTTATGGTATTATTCATAGTAGCGGGAGGGTATAGCCTGCTGTATATGTATATTTAGCCATATGAGCTTATTGTTGTGGTCATTGCTGGTGTTGGAAATTGTGGTATTTGTCCTGTTTTACATTTTTTTGATTGACCTGATTGTCATTGGCCACGATTTTGCCACCACCGGCCCGGCCATAAATCGACTGGCCGAAATTATTGAGCGGCATGGCAAGCAGGACGGAATTTTTTTTGATTTGGGTAGCAGCCGGGGAGTTTTAGTGTTCCGGCTCCAAAGCCGGTGTCTGCAACTAACCTCGACCGGAGTTGACGGTAGTGCTTTCCGAATTTTTTTGTCGCGCATTATGTTTTTGTGGCCCGGCCGGCGCGCGACCTTTCTTAAAGCCGATGTGCTTGATGTCGATATTTCGCGAGCTGATGTGGTCTATATGTACCTTGGCACCTGGATGATGGCCGGTTTGGAAGAAAAATTGCGTCATGAGATGAAGCCAGGGGCGATTGCCGTTACCAATACTCAATTTTTACCTACCTGGGAACCGGCGCAAACTGTAATTGTCCACCCCGAAAAGCCGGAATTTGAAAAGATGTTTGTTTATATTCAAACTTAATAAAAATTTTATGCAAAAGACAAAATTGCAAATTAAATATCAGGAGTTGAATTGGTAGATTGCAGCATGCTTGTTTAAGGCATGTAGCGCAGGCCCGCGGTCTGCCAAAATCAGGCAGCCCAAGGGGCTGCGCTACATTATGATATTTCAAAAATACGCGTACTATAATTTTTAATTCCAAATTCATGAACTTATCACACATTCAGAGCGAGGACTTAGACCTTTACGCTTTAATCAAAAAGGAAGCGGAGCGGCAAAAGGAAGGTTTGGAGCTGATTCCGTCCGAAAATTATACTTCCCCCGCGGTCATGGAAAGCATGGGGTCAATTCTCACCAATAAATATTCGGAAGGCTATGCCAAGAAGCGTTATTATGGAGGCAATGAATTCATCGACAATATTGAACTTTTAGCCATAGAGCGCGCCAAGAACTTGTTCGGCGTACCGCACGCAAATGTCCAGCCTTACAGCGGCAGTCCGGCCAACCTGGCCATTTATATGGCCACCTGCCAGCCGGGGGATGTTGTCTTGGGTTTAAATTTAACCGATGGCGGCCATTTAACCCACGGTTGGAAAGTTTCCGCGACCGGAATTTTTTACAAAACCTACGGCTACCATTCCAAGCCCGACGGGCGCGTGGATTTTGACGAAGTCCGGAAACTGGCCAAGGAACATAAACCAAAACTTATTTGGTGCGGCGCCACCGCTTATATGTATGAAATTGAATATGAGCAATTCGCTGAAATTGCCGACAGCGTTGGCGCGTTTTTGGCGGCGGATATCGCCCATGTCGCGGGGTTAATCGCGGCCGGCGCTCATAAAAGCCCGGCGAACTTTGCGCACATAATTACCACCACCACTCATAAAACTTTGCGCGGTCCGCGTGGCGGCATGATTATGGCCACGCACAAAGGCTTGGAAAAAGATCCGGAACTTGGTGACAAAATGGATAAAGCGGTTTTCCCCGGGCTTCAGGGCGGGCCGCATGACCACCAAACCGGCGCCATAGCCATTGCCTTAAAAGAGGCGGCCACGGAAGAATTTAAGAAATATGGCCATCAGATTGTCAAAAATGCCAAGGCGCTCGCCGAAAGCCTAAAAAATAACGGGATTAAGCTAGTGGGCAACGGAACGGAAAACCATTTACTGCTTTTGGATTTAGTGCCTGTTTACGGTCCCGGCGGGGGAGCATTCGGCAGCGAGGTTTTGGAACTGGCGGGAATGACTGCCAATAAAAATACCATCCCCGGCGAACCCGGCAGTCCGTTTTACCCCAGCGGCGTGCGCATGGGTACGCCTGCTTTGACCACGCGAGGCATGAAGGAAAAAGAAATGGAAAAAGTGGGCAAGTGGATTGCTTCCGCGATTATGGAAGCAAAAGATTACCAGCTCCCCGGCGTTAAAGAAGATCGTTCGCCCTATTTGTCCAAATTCAAAAAAGAAATTAAGGGCAATGAAACCCTGAAAAAAATCCGCGAGGAGATTAAACAATTTACAAAAGATTTTCCCGTGCCCGGAATTGAATAATATGATACCGGTTAAACATCAATTGTCAAAATAATGGCCATTACCGACCAAAGTTATTTAAACTGGCAAAAAGAGCTGTCGTCCCGGAAATGGTACCGGCGGTTTTGGGTTTTTTGCGGGATTTATTCCGTGGCTCTGATTTTTTTGTTGGGGCTTTATTTGTTATATCTTGGAGAAACGAAAGTTGTTATATTGGCTTTTTTGGCCTTTGTTTTGGGAAGGGGAATTATTTCCGCGCTGATTTTTTTCAGCCACAAAAAAGTCAGGCCTTACCAAAAATTAAATTTTAACACTTTTCATTCCTGGTTTTTTTCGCCTAAGACCAAGCACTACAGTTCTTTTCCGTCAGACCACGCAATCAGCATGTCGGCAATATCGACTGTGTTTGCCGTTTATCATCCATATTTTATTATTCCGGCGATCGTAATATGCGCTATAAACGGATGGGCCCGGATAATTTTAGGCTATCATTACATTTTGGATATTTTTGCCGGATGGGCTTTAGGTATTTTATCGGCTTTGGCAGTGGTATATTGGCTGTCTCCTATGCTATTTACCTCCCACTAATAGCTCAAGTTTTGTTCAGCAATTTTTGGTTATACGGCTAAGGCATATAAGGTAATTTGAGGGGGGTTTACGCGTTAGGCTGATTTTGTTAGAATAAATAGCAGATTACACCCGGCCGAGTGGTGGAATGGCAGACACAAACGACTCAAAATCGTTCGCTTAACGGCATGAGGGTTCGACTCCCTCCTCGGCCACCACTGCTTCGCTAAAGCTTCGCAGTGCAAGCAGTTTAAGTGTAGCGTGCCCATTTATGGGCGACATTCGTTATCAACCCGCCGATAAATCGGCACGCTACAGTTATCTACACAATTATGGACAACGCCAACCCACAGCCCAATATTACCATCCAATCCCTGGATATTTTATCGACGCCGCAAATTAGCGCGGCATCGACCCTTGAGCCGGCATTGCCTCCGGCACCGGTAATGCAGGATTTGCCCGCGCCGATGCCCGCTGTTGCCGGACAGGATGCGGAAAAGGTTTCCTATGCCGATGCGAAAATTCAGGAAATCGAAGTCGTCAAAATTTCCCCCAACCCATTCCAGCCCAGAAAAGTTTTTGAACCCGCCGCCTTAAAAGAATTGGCCGACTCCATCAAAGAACACGGGGTTATTCAGCCCTTGGTCGTAACCAGGACGGCTGTAGGTTATGAGATTGTTGTTGGAGAACGCAGGTTTAGAGCCAGCCAATTAGCGGGATTGGAAAAGGTTCCGGCCATCATTAAGGAAGCTATGGTGGACCAGACCAAACTGGAAGTGGCTTTGATAGAAAATATCCAGCGCCAGGAGTTAAATCCCATTGAAGAAGCCCAGGCTTATGAGAGGTTAATGAAGACTTTTAGTCTGACCCAAGACCAGGTGGCTAAAAAAGTCGGCAAATCCCGTCCGGCCGTGGCTAACACGGTCAGATTGCTGAATTTACCGGCCGAAGTCCAGCGTGGGGTTATTGAAGGCAAGATAATGGAAGGGCATGCCAGAGCGCTTTTGGGGCTGAACGATCCGGAAAAAATCCGGTTGATGTATAAGGTAGTTTTGGAACAGGGACTTAATGTGCGCCAAGTGGAAGGCAAAGTGCGGGAATTGACTGCCAAGCGTTCCATGGACTCCGCCGCGCCCGACCCCAAGCTCATGGCGTTTGAAAGCGAACTGCGGGGCAAATTGGGCACCCAGGTGAAAATTTCCCGCCAGGGCCAGGGCGGCCGCATTACCATAGACTTCTTCAGCGACGATGAACTGGCCGACATAGTGGCCAAAATGGCCGAACAAAGGCGCGCCGAGGATGGTGGATATCTTACGGTTTAGTTTTTGGAAGGGATATTGGTTGATATTTATAGATATTAAGATATTAGTTGTTTACCCCGTAATATCTATCAATATCTGTTTAATATCCACAAATATCTATCAATATCTTGACACGTATTTTATATGATGTTACACTTGTCCTAGTTAAGTAATACACATGAACAAACATCTTTGCCTCATTTCCGTAATTCGCCCGACCTTCGTTATGAAGGCTTTTTGGGTAAAGCGGGGTGAGGTCAAGATTTAGCACCGGCAAGACACAGATGTTAAAATCTAAACCAAACCCCGCAAAGAAGCGGGGTATTTTGTTGGAAACAAAACCTGTGACACCCCGACCTCACCCGAGTGTCCGTTGGTAGCGGATCTGCCTCAGGCGCGACATCCGAGGGCGAGCGGAAGGACCCCTTAAAAGCTGTTCTTTAAAAAAAATAATTCTGTCCGAAAAATTTGACCCGAAGACGGATCAAGCTTTCCGGGCAGAATCAAAAATATTAAACAGTTAGGAAAGGCTTGCCTTTCCAATTTGTCCGCTTGCGGATATAAACTGTTTAGTACTTTGATACTTGTTCGACAAGTTAGGATGGTCCGAGCGATCGGATGCGTTACACAGCTTTTGTCTTGACCGACTCCAAGACTGTGTACCGGCACGTTGTTCATACGCGCCATCCTAGAAAACCCTGTCGCCCTCGCGCGACAAAAACCACACCGATGATCTCGGTGAAATCCTTAGGAGGAAGGTCAAATGCCATATGTACCGTCTCAGTTTGATGAGACGAAACGGAAGTTTTGCCGCAAAAAATGCGGAGTTGAGACGACCCACATTGTCCAAAAGATCGATGGAATCACAATGAATTACTGCGGCAACTGTGAGCAGTCACTCATTGAAAAACCGGTTCAAAAATCGGGGATCCCATCATTCAAGTTCCACCTTGACCCCGTTTTCTGAGCAAAACGTTCGAGCTCGCCGAGTTCTCTCTATTTTAATCACCTTTTACAAACCCCGATGTTTGTATTAAGTAATTATAAATAGTGAGGACTCGGCACTCACTTTTCAATATTTTTAAGTACCAAATGAACTATCTAACCACCCCACTTACCATTATTGCCCTCTCCGTCCTCGGAGTAGTTATTAATATTGGCAAAAGGGTTGGTGGATAGTAGACGTTAAGGTATAAGTTAAAAATTCCACCCGCGCTAACAGGTGGTTTTTTGTTTATAGACGTTTTGCGGATTTAACTCATTGTTGGAATTAAATCCGCAGTACATCTCCGAGGAGGAAAATACAAAATGGCAACGGTAACGGCCGATGATATCGGCCTGAGAACGCTCCGAAACAGAATTCGTAAGCTTGAGCACGAGCTCGCGAAGGTGAAAATCCCGGCCGATCGGCGGGCGAGACTGCAACACAAATTAGACGATGCGCTCAAACAACGCACAGATCTGCTCGCGGAGTATTCAGTGACCGAGACCCCATAAAGGTCTCATACGCCCCGGAATTCCACATGCATTATTAGATCATACCTGATCGAAATAAGTGGGTTTCCGGGGCACCATTTTTTTATTAGAGATTGTAGAAATTACGACGAAACACTTACATCATTCCCATCCGACTTAGGCAGAGGAATCCAGTACACGCGCTAAATCTGGATCCCCGGTCGAGCCGGGGATGACGCAAAATAAAATTTTCGATTTTAATCAAGACCCTTGGCTAGCGTCAAGAAATCTGTTAATATTATCTAAGTTTGATATCGGGCTGTCGTATACCGGTAGTACGCATGCATGGGGTGCATGTAGACAGGGTTCAATTCCCTGCAGCCCGACCAAAGTGTGTTTGCATGTATCCGGTAACTATATTCGTCCGCCTGGTTTAAATCCGCATTAAGATATTTTAAAATAGCCGAAAATCGTAATTTTGTCCCATAAATTTACAAATGTGAAAAAAAGGGACAAAAAAGTCTAAAAGTTATAGGTGTAGTTGAGGCGGTAAATTGAAGTAATTAATTGAAACGGCGAGCTTTATGGGACAAGTTGGGAAATATCAAAAATCATTCAATATTTCCAGGGACATTGCCAGCGGTTCGCCTTTAAAAAAGGAGATGCTGAGCCGGGCCGATCTGGAAACATTAAAGAAAGCCTCAGAAGTGGCACTGGCCGTAATTGCCGTGGCCGGAGTCGTCGCAATAAGCGCCGTTGCTCCTAATTTGCTTATCGCTCTGGATAGTTTATTTAGGCGTCGCGGATACAAATATTCCAAAGCGGAAAAAGAGCGGAAAGCCGCGAGGACTTTTTATTATCTTAAGAAAACCGGGTTGATAGATATTAGAGAAGATGGTTCCAAGCTAAAAGTTTTTTTGACAAAATTGGGCAAACGCAAAGCGGAAAAATTGAACCTGAATTTTTGCCAAATACCGAAGCCCCATGGTTGGGACGGAAAATGGTGGCTAGTTGCGGCCGATATCCCTACAAAGTTATACAGGAGGCAAGCCGATATGCTACGTCGAAAAATAAAAGAGCTCGGCTTTTACCCATTACAGCGAACCTTGTGGCTTTATCCGTTTAATCCTATTAAGGAAATAGGGTTTATTACCGAATATTTCGGCATAGGTCAGTTTGTGACCGTTATGGAAATAAGCAGGCTGGATTTACAAGATGAAGAAACAGTAAAAGAACATTATAAAAAATTAGGTATACTGTAATTATTTTTCCTGTCTAATTTTGTCCCTTTTTTATACAAATGTGAGAAAAAGGGACAAAATAATTTTAGTATGTAATATGGTTTGTGTGACTGTTTTAACGACGCGGTACGGGATGTGTTATAATTGCAGTATGCGGGAAATTATCTTGGCTTCAACCTCTCCCAGGAGGAGGCAGTTGTTTAAACTTTTGGGGATAAAATTTAAAGCTGTGGATTCCGGGTACGAGGAAGTTGTGGATCCCAAAATGAGCCATGAAAATTTGCTGAAGTTTTTGGCCGCGGGAAAGGCAAATGCCGCCGCAAAAAAATATCCGCGTGCCATAATTGTGGCGGCCGATACCATGGTTTCATTTCGGGGTAAAATTTTAGGGAAACCTAAAAACGAAGCAGATGCCATAAGGATGCTGAAAAGTTTTAGTGGCAAGCGACAGGAGGTTATAACCGGCTTCGCGGTGTTAGACGCCAAAACCAGGCAGGTAATAAGTTCTGTTGATAAAATCGAAGTGAGGATAAATAACTTAACTTCCGGCGACATTGCGGCTTACGTAAACAGTGGCGAACCTTTTGATAAAGCCGGGGGTTACGGCCCCCAGGGCCTGGGTTTTAATCTTATCGAAAAAATTGACGGAGATTTTACAAATATATTAGGTTTGCCAATGACGGGTATTTATAATGCTTTGGAGAAGTTAGGGGTGAAAATTTAAAATTTGCTATAATATAGGCATGATTTTAAAAGGAGTAAAGGTTACATTAAGGCCTGTTAGACTGGACGACGCGCCGCGTTTTGTGAAATGGTTTAATGATCCAGAGGTGAATAAATTTTTATTTTACCGAAGTTTGACACTAAGCCAGGAACGAAAAATTATCAGGGAAAAGTTACAAAAGCAAACGAAGCAAAGTACCCATTTTTGCATTGACACAAAAAGCGGCGTGCATATCGGGGTGACTTCATTTGATAGCATCCGCGAGCGGAATAAAAATGCCACCTGGGGCATAGTCATAGGTGATAAGCGCTATTGGAGCCAAGGCTATGGCACCGAGGCCATGAGTTTAATGTTTGAATACGGGTTTAAAAAACTTAAATTGCACCGTATAGAATTCGATGTTTATAGATATAACAAACGAGCTATTGGTTTATACAAAAAGTTAGGTTGTAAGATTGAAGGAATAAAAAGAGAACACAATTTTTGGAATGGAAAATATTGGGATACTTATCAAATGGGAATATTGGACAAAGAATGGAAAGGGTAAATAATTAAGAAATAAAATGAACACTAAGACCGCTTTAATATCCGTTTACAATAAAGAAGGGATTGTTGAGTTTGCGAAGGAATTGGCAAAGCTGGGTTTTAATATTTTAGCTTCTGGCGGGACGGCCAAGGTTTTATTAGAAGCGGGCGTAAAAGTTACCGATGTGGCCACAATTGTTGGCGAGCCGATACTGGGACATCGGGTGGTGACTTTGTCGCGGGAGGTTCACGCGGCGCTTTTATCGCGCGATACAGCGGAGGATGAGGCGGAATTAAAGCGCATTGGCGTCCCGCGGATAGATTTAGTTTGTGTGGATTTATATCCGCTGGAGGAAGAGATCGCAAAATGGGAACAACCTCTCTCCCCCTCGGATGCACTCGGGGACTCTCCCCTCGCCAGGGGAGAGGCTGCTATGTCAGCTATTTTGGAAAAAACAGACATCGGCGGGCCGACAATGCTGAGAAGCGCGGCAAAAGGGAGACGAATGATTGTTTGCGACCCGAAAGACAGGATAAAAATGATAGATTGGCTAAAAAACGGCCAGCCAGATAAAGAGAATATTATTACAAAATATTGCGCGAAAGCGGAATTTATTGTTGCCGATTATGTTTTGGCCTCGGCGCGCTACCTCAGCTCGGGCAACATCGACGGAGTAGTGGCCCATCAAGTACTTGGCCTCAAGTACGGGGAAAACGGCTGGCAGGTGCCGGCAGGGTTATTTAAAAATGAAATCGCGGATGAATTATCGCTGGCAAATTTTAAGTTAGTGGCAGGCGCAACGCCTTCTTATAACAACTTCGCGGATGTCGACAGATTGCTTCAAACTATAACTCATATAGCGGCAGGATTTGACCTCAACAGGGACACCCTCTCTGCCCTTCGGGCATCTCCCCCAAAGGGGGAGAGCTCCGCAGTTGTGCCGATGATTGCGGTAGGTGTTAAGCATGGCAATCCGTGTGGCGCGGCAGTTTCTGATGACCCTTCATCGGCAATAAAAAATATGTTGGAAGGGGATTTGCGCGCGATTTTTGGCGGGTTGGTTATGGTAAATTTTTCGGTGGATGAAAAGCTGGCGGAGGTGTTATTAACACACAAGATGCAGTCTGGCAGAAGATTGCTCGACGGAATTATTGCGCCGTCTTTTACTTCCGGCGCGATAGATATGCTCAAGCGCAAGGGCGACAAATGCCGGTTTTTGGTTAACCCGGCGCTTGAACATTTGACCAAAGACTCTGTCGATAAACATCGGCGCTTTAGATATGTACGAGGCGGAATTCTTATGCAGCCGAATTATAGGTTTGTGTTAGACTTTAATGATGTCGCCGATAAATCGGCACGCTACAATTCAGACGCCGATAAATCCCGACGCTTCGGTCGGGACAGGTCGGCACGCTACAATTCAGGGAGAATATCCAATAGCCAAAAATCAGATCTTCTTTTAGCTTGGGCGGTTGGCTCGACTTCTAACAGCAACACCGTAACCATTGTAAAAGATGGCCGGCTGTTAGGTAATGGCGTGGGGCAGCAGGACCGGGTGAGTTGCTGCCAGCTGGCAATTAAGCGTGCCACTGATGCCGGTCATAGTGTTAAAGATGCGGTCGCTTACAGCGATAGTTTTTTTCCTTTTGTCGACGGAGTGCAAACGCTAAGCGATGCCGGGATAAAAACAATTTTTGCCACTTCCGGCAGCGTGCGCGACGAAGAAATAAAAAAGTTTTGTTTCGACAACGGGATAACCTTGTTTATGCTGCCGGATAGCGAGGCCAGAGGATTTTTTGGCCATTAATATTATAATGCGGAACTACGGAAATGAAACGGAACTACGGAAAACTACAGAAGTTAAGGAAACTGCACAAATTACGCATTCTGTTGTTCCATAATTTTCTGTAGTTCCGGATTCAAATTCCGGATTGATTGGAGGTGAGTTTTATGAACATCATAGTTAATCTTTGGGCGGTTGTGGCTTGCGCCGTGGCCAGCATGATTATTGGCAGTATTTGGTATGGTCCTCTGTTTGGTAAAATGTACATGACCGCTATGGGCATGGATCAGTGGACGCCGGAAAAGAAAGCGGCGATGCAAAAGAAGATGGTATGGAGTTACATCGGGCAGTTTGTGGCCAGCCTGGTTATGTTTTATATCTTAGGGACCTTTATTGTCTGGAGCGCTCCGCAGTTGAATGTCTCCTTTGCCATGGGAACTTCCTTTTTTATGTGGCTTGGATTCGTGGTCCCCATGGCATTTGGAAATACTCTTTGGGGCGGAAAAATGATCAATTTTTGGCTAACCATAGGGAATATGTTAATCACCCTGTTGGTTGCCGGGGCGATTATTGGAGCATGGAAATAAAATTTATTGTGTAAAAACGAGGAGGATTGCACCTGACGACGATGTAATCTTTCTGTTAGGTTAAGATTGCTGCGTAGCCAGACAAAACCCTGGCTCCTCGCAATGACACGGACTTAAATAATTAAATAATTATCATAATTTTGCAAAACACAATTTTATCAATTTTGCTCAATTGTGGTCAATTTTGTCAATAACTTTATGACTCACTACGTATGTACCGGCGGTTGCGGGGGAGTATCCGATACTCCGGGTGTCTGCAACGCCGAAAGTTGCTCTCTCCACGGCCAGCCCCTTAAAGAATGTAATTGCACCGATGGTTTACATAAAGAAGCTTTTGATAGCGCACATGGGACTAACGATGCCGCTGAATAATCGCTGATAGCTATGCTGATAATACCGCTGAGCCTAAATACCCTCGCTTTCCAAGAGTGGGGGTATTTTAAATCATTGTCGATGTCAAAATTGACAATTAAAAATCCCTCCTCGCGGAGGGATTAAAGTTTCTGCGTTAGCTATCAGCGTTATTTCAGCGTCTAGGCACGCACTCTTGCGGTCTTGGCCTTGGTCTTAATGCAGCGGGTGCAGGCTTTCAGGCGCTTACCGTCAAAGACGGCATATTGCAAATTAGGCAACAGCCTGACTATGGAAGGCCTCATGGAATGGGACCTTTTTATGGTTCGGGAATAGATTTTGCCGCAAACGGCGCACATTCTGGGCATATTTGTAAAAGCGAATTAATTGCGAACTTAAACGCGAAGATAAAAGCGAATTCGCGATATGTTCGCGTGGTAATATTCGCGCAGTGCCTTCGCTTCTATGACTTTGAATAGATTAACATAGTTTGGTATAATGGTCAAGATGGATGGAACCATTGCTAACTTAGAAAAATGAATTACGGGGATAAAGACTCATAATTCCTAATTCTATACTCTAATTCACAATACCATGGACATTACCACACTCATAACCGTTTTCGTTATTTTAATATTCTCGGCCATTGTGCATGAGGTTTGCCATGGGTTGATGGCAGAAAAGCTGGGAGACGATACCGCGCGGGAGCAGGGGAGAATTACTTTAAACCCAATTCCGCATATTGATCCTTACGGTTCCATTTTACTGCCGCTTTTGCTTTTGGCAGTGCATTCGCCAATTGTCTTTGGCGCGGCCAAGCCCGTACCGGTAAATTTTGACAACTTAAGGCCGAGGCGCTGGGGCATGGCGTTGGTCAGCCTGGCCGGCCCGCTGTCCAACTTCGCGCTGGCGATATTGTTTACCGCGATTATCAGGTTAAATTTGGCCAACACTATTGCCTATCCGATTTTGGTTGAAGCCATATTAATTAATGTCATCTTAGGCACCTTTAACTTAATTCCCATCCCGCCGCTGGACGGCAGTAAAATTTTGGCCTCTTTCTTGCCGGAAAATTGGTGGCCCAAATTGTTCGCCTGGGAACGTTGGGGATTTTTAATAGTCATAATATTTTTATACTTGGGACTTTTGGATTTAATTTTATATCCGGTTCTTAATGTATTTAGCCGGGTATCGGGCATAAATTTTGGATTATAAAAAAATAAACGCCGCGCCCCGAGATTCCAGGGCGCGGACAAGCTAGTCAATGGACAGAAACGCGGATCGGGGGTACATCCCCGGAATTTTCGTGTTAGGATGCTTCGCCTCCCGTATTTGTATCCATTTTTGATTTCCCCCTGCTATGTATTGTTGCTCCACAGCAGCGGTGGATATGATGGCAAAACTCCCATCTTTAGCATAAATGGGTAGAGCACATTTCATCGGAACCAAGGTTGGCATGCCATTTATTTTACGGAAAAAATGGAAAATGTAAAGGCCTTAGTGGCAAAGAGCACCTTTGACACTGAAGGCTATTGAGAAAAAGAATGCCGCGCCCCAGTGTTGCGTTCAGGGCGCGGCGAAAGTATGTTAGTCCGAATAAGCCAAGTGGTTGTTAAACCGTTCTTGGGGTTTCTGGAAAGCCCAATCCTTAAATTGGGCGAGCCTCCTGCAAAGAGCGGCCGGGACGTACTCGTCTTTTCTTTCAGCCCTTGAAAGGGCAGATTCCAGGGCTCCTGCTTCATCGCAAAAAACCATAAAATCCGCTAACGATGACCCGACCCGTGCCCATCTTTGCCAGAGAGAATCGATCTCCCTGTCCAATTGTCTCCAAGTCATGTTTGAGATTATATCCAGGTATTCATAAAATGTCCATTGACTTTTGAAATAAAGCTGGTATAATACCATTAATTGAATAAGAAACCATAGATCACAGATTTTTTAAGGCACGCAGATTGCGCAGAGAATGTATTAGCGAAATCAGCGTTGCCCCCGATAATCAGCAATCTATAATCACTATTTTTTAGTCGTCGATATTGGGGAAGTACGCTAACAGGTTTCTAGCGAGTACCCATAGGGCGAAGCAGCAAATAATCCTTTTGCTAGGATTTTTTTGTTGTTTTGCAAATAAAGTCCATAATTAACCGCTGAAAAAACGCGGATATGGACGCTGAACAGACGCTGAGTCTGAAAACTTTCCTCAAGGGATGTTGTTAGAATCAGCGGCAATATCAGCGTGCCAATCAGCGTGCCAATCAGCGGAAAGAGAATAGAATTAGTATGCCCACAATCAATCAGTTAGTGCGCAAGGGCCGGCACCCTTTTAAGTATAAGAGCAAGTCACCGGCTTTAATGCGCAGAGTCAACTTAATCAAGAATCGGACCTTTGAACTGGCCGGCGGCGCGCCGTTTATGCGCGGCGTCTGCCTGAAGGTCTATACTACCACCCCGAAAAAGCCGAACTCGGCTTTGCGCAAAGTCGCCAAGGTCAAACTGACCAACGGGATGGAAGTTATTGCCTACATCCCCGGTATTGGCCACAACCTGCAGGAACACAGCGTGGTCATGATCCGCGGCGGGCGCGTAAAAGATTTGCCGGGTGTCCGCTATCACATTGTCAGAGGAAAACTAGATACATTAGGCGTTGACGGTCGGAAACGCTCTCGTTCTAAATATGGAGCTAAGAAGAAATAATAAGTGAATAGAGAATAGTGCTTAGAGAATAGGAGAAGCAGTTGTGTTATCCTAATGCACTATTCGCTAAGCACTAATCACTAAATTTTATGCCAAGAAAATCCAGAAGTTACGATAAGCATACGCCGCTGCCCGACCCTAAGTTTGGCTCGGTTAAGTATGCCAAATTTATAAATTACATTATGGAGCGCGGAAAAAAGAACGTGGCCCGCAGAATTTTTTACGATGCCATAGCGATTGTGGAAGAAAAAGTTGCCGCTATGCCGCAAACTGCTCCGGCCGCGGTTGTTCCGACAAAATCCGCCCCTGGTAGGGACGGGTCCAGACCCGTCCCTACGGATGACAAATCTAAGGCTGTTCCGCAAAAATTAGACGGACGCGCTGTTTTTGACATCGCGCTTAAAAACATCAGCCCTCTAATGGAATTAAAAAGCCGCCGCATTGGCGGCGCCAACTACCAGGTGCCGATGGAAGTTATGGAACCGCGCAAAACCACATTAGCCATGCGCTGGCTGCTTATTGCGGCTCGCTCCAAAAAGGGCGCTCCGATGAAAGAAAGGCTGGCCGGGGAAATAATGGACGCCTATAACAAGACCGGCGTAGCCATGAAAAAGAGAGAAGACGTGCACAGAATGGCTGAGGCTAACAAGGCGTTTGCGCACTTTGCGAGGTTTAACAGGAGATAGTTAACACGGATCTGCGGATTGGATGCGGATCAACGGATGTCTACTGATTATAAGACCATTGTCAATACGAGGAGCCGTCATTAGTAATAAACTTGCGGCGACGAAGTAACCTTTTAGCTCCGGCGTCATCCCGAGCCCGTCATCAGCAAAGCCAAGCGGGCGAAGGATCTCAAACAAGGATAAAAAGATTGCTTCGGCCGCACTCGCAATGATACATTATATAACTTTGAAAATATAAAAAAGAAAGCGCCGCTGTAGCCGTGAAAGGCGTGCAGGGCGCGGTGGAGCCGGACATGGGTTTTAGGGAAAGCGAAAGCTTGCGACCTCATCAGCATTTACATAGTGCTCGCCGATGATCGCCACTCGATCATCTTTGGTTGCGCAAATGCGCCTGATCGCCCCTTTGATTTTGACGCCGCATTTTAGAACAACCTCGACGTCCTTGATGGGGCATTCACCCACCCACCTTTTCTCGCATTGCGCGAGAAAATAGTTTCCGTAAGTATTGCTCATTGTGATCCTCCTGGACATCCCAGAATACCAAAGAGAGAGAACTTTGTAAAGGCCAGTAAAAACAAAATTTTTGGGATAATGGTAAATTTGGACTGCTGAAAAGTTAAAAAACTGTCATACTGAAGGCAAATAATTAAGATAATTTACAATGACTTTTAAAAAACTGTCCATTTTGCCGGGGTACTGAAGTTAAAAAGAACGGGATGAAGCGAGGCCTGCAACGATATTACTGCCTTGATTGCTATACATATTTTACCAGTAAGAAACGGCCTGTCAGGCTACAAAAGAAACTTTTTAAAGAATATATCTGGCAAAGGCAGACTGTTAAGCAGCTGGCCGATAAACATCAGCGGAGTGAAAAATGGATTCGCCAGCAACTGGATAAATCCCAGTCCCGAGGTTTTTATCTTTACCCACAGCCTGTAATCGGAATCGCCGATGTTACTTTCTGGAGCCGGGAGTATGGAGTACTGGTTGTCCGCGCGGCTGACCTAAAACAAAATCTCTGCTGGTTTGAAGTCAAAACGGAAACGGCAGCGGCTTACCAGGAAGCCAGAACCATACTGGAAGAACTTGGTTATACCTTTCAAGCCATGGTTTTAGACGGAAAACGGGGCATTAAGGAGGTGTTTAATGGTATACCGATACAGCACTGCCAATTCCACCAGATTCAAACCATTAACCATTACTTGACCCGAAGGCCAAAGCTACAGGCCGCAATTGAATTACGAACCATAGCTTTAGCCTTAACCAAAGTTAAAGAAGAATATTTTACAATATTACTGACTCAGTGGCACGAAAAATGGAAAGACTTTTTAAAAGAACGAACCACCAATCCAATTACCAAGAAATGGTTTTACACCCACAAGCGAATCCGGTCAGCTTACCGCAGTTTAAAAACTAACCTGCCTTATCTGTTTACTTATCAGAAATATCCGGAACTCCATATTCCCAACACTACCAATTCCCTAGACGGAACATTTAGTCATTTAAAGCAGCTACTCAATACCCACCGTGGACTGAAACGTCAGCGCCGATGGAAACTAATACAGGAAATCCTAAGAAAGTAGCAGTCCAAATTTACCATTAAACC
>JARLHZ010000016.1 GCA_031291995.1 Candidatus Doudnabacteria bacterium | reverse complement strand
GGGAAAAATGTTTGGATGGTAAAATAATTACCTCAGCCGATACCATCTTGGCGCTTTGGCGGGTAAACCCGCCGTCGCGAAACATCGGAAGAAGTGGGAAAAATGTTTGGATGGTAAAAAGAATTGACAAAATTTAAATAATTGAACAAAATTGACAAAATTAGATTGCGCCTAATTATGTCAATTTTTTAAATTTTTTAAATTTTGTCATTTTTGTCAATTCCCCTTGGGGGATAACCAAGACTCCAATTTGGCATATTCCGGCTTAACTACTATACTTAAGGCAGTTGAAAAAGCCCTCAGTAAAACGAGTAAAAACAGGGCTTTCCGCTCAGGTCTAAGCGGAAATTAATTCCAGGCACCTTTCCAAGGGATATTTAATCTCCGCGGAAAGGTCATAAACTTTAATAACCTCCTCATAAATCTGGAATATTGAAGAAGGTGCCTGGATAAACTAACTGAAACAAAAACCGTTGATTGAATAAATGATTCGACAGCGGGCAAAAAGGGGGTGAGTATTATGAAAGCTCTCCACATGATTGCCTGGATTTTAGTTATAATCGGCGGCCTTAACTGGCTTTTGGTCGGTATTTTCGGCAAAGATCTTTTTGGTTTCTTAGGTATGGATATGCGCTCGGCTCTGCCGATGATTGTTTACATTTTAGTCGGCTTATCCGCCATTTACGAATTATTCACCCACAAAACCAACTGTAAGATGTGCGGCACATCCTCCAACCCCGGCATGCCAAAGCCGACTATGTAATTTGAAATTAAAAAAAGGACTGCCCGAATTAGGCAGTCCTTTTGTTTTGACTAAATTTATTTTGATTATACCAACTTTAACACATTCCACCACGCCGTAATATAATCTGGCCGCTTGTTTTGATACTTCAGGTAATAAGCATGTTCCCATACATCCAGTCCGATAACCGGCGTGTCTCCCGCCATAAGGGGACTGTCCTGGTTGCCCGTGGAATAAACGTCCAATTTTCCATCCGCCTTCTTAACCAGCCAAGCCCATCCCGATCCGAACCGGGATGCGGCGGCGTCCGTAAATTTTTTCTTAAATTCATCCGACGAGCCGAATGCCGACTCGATTTCGGAAACTAACTTTTTATCAACTTCTTTCTGAGGGCCCATTATCTGCCAAAAAAACGAATGGTTCGCATGACCGCCGCCGTGATTTTGGATGGCCATTCGATCCTTGTCCTCAACTTTTAAGGTCTTAATGTTCTTTAACAAAACTTCCACCGCCATATCCTGCAATTCCGGATATTTTTCCAAAGCCGCGTTCAATTTGTCTATATATGCCTGGTGATGCTTGGTGTAGTGAATCTCCATTGTCTTGGCGTCTATGTAGGGTTCCAGAGCATCGTAGCCGTAAGGCAGGGGGGGCAATGTGTGCTTCATATGTTTGTGGATTTAATAGTAAGTAGTTGTAGGTTATGAAAGTTAGTAAGGTCACAGGCTTTAGTATGTAGACCATTAGCGCTAAAGACCTTAAGACCAACATCCATTTTCCTTACCGGTTTCCATAACTTATAACCCATAACCTATTATAGTCCCGTTTGACCAAAACTCCAAACTATGGTAGCATTGGTCTATTGAAAGAGATTAATTTTTCCGCGAAAAGGCAAGGCAAAAGACAGAATTTCGCAAACTTCAGCATTTTTCTTGATTTTTCAACTGTGAACTTCATCATCAGTTCCAAATCCAATAGAAAGATCATCCGCTAATTTAAAATTAGCTATTTTTGCATAATTTTGTCCCTTACCCGCGCGGTTGTAAGGTATTTTTATGATTGTCTTATACATTGTCATCGGGTTAGTGGCCGGAGCGGCAGGCGGCTATTTGTACCGCCAGTCACAGGCCGGTAAAAAAATCGGCAGCGCCGAAGGACGGGCCGAGAAAATTTTGGAGGACGCTAAAAACCGTGAAAAAGAACTGCTCTTGGAAGCCAAGACCAGGTCTTTGGAAATTATTGAGCAGGCCAAAAAGCAGGAGTCCGAATTCCGCTCGCAGATTGTGCGTTTTGAAGAACGGATAGACCGGCGCGAAAAAGAGCTGGAACAAAAATCCGCTTCCGTGGACAAACAAAAGTCCGACCTGGAACAAAAAGGCGAACAAATAAAACAAATTCAGGAAGAAATCAAGGAGTTGCGCCAAAAACAACTCGACAATTTGCAAAAAATCGCCGGCATGACCCGCGAAGAAGCGGCCAAAGTCCTTTTGGACAACGCCGAAAAAACCGTCAAGGAGGAACTGGTCGGCTTGCATAAAAAGCTGCTGACCCAAACCCACGAAGACGCCGAGCGCCAGGGGCGCAATATTGTGGCCCAGGCTATTGAGCGCGTAGCCAGCGAAGTAACGGCCGAAGTGACCACCACAACGGTGCAAATTCCCAGCGAAGAAATGAAGGGGCGCATTATCGGCAAGGAAGGCCGCAACATCCGCGCTTTTGAGCAGATGTTGGGCGTGGAAATTTTAATTGACGACAGCCCGGATACCGTGGTAATTAGCGGCTTTAACAGCATCCGCCGCCATATTGCCAAAATGACTTTGGAAAAACTTTTGGCCGACGGACGCATCCATCCGGCACGCATTGAAGAAGCATACGAAAAAAGCAAAGCGGAAATTAACGAGCAAATCAAACAGGCCGGTGAAGCCGCGGTTTATGAATTGGGCATTACCAATTTCCCTCCCAAGCTGGTGCATTTAATCGGACGGTTGCTTTTTAGGACCTCTTACGGACAAAATATATTAAGGCACTCGGTGGAAATGGCTAAAATCGGCGCGCTTATGGCCGAAGAGCTGGAAGCCGATGTTAACATTACCAAACAAGGCTGCTTGCTCCACGACATCGGCAAAGCTTTGGATCAGGATTTGGAAGGCAGTCATGTGGACTTGGGCAAAAAAGTCGCCGAAAAATTCGGGCTGGATGCCCGGGTGATTGAAGCCATTGCTTCCCACCACCATGATACCGACGTTTCCGGCAAATCGGAAGCCGCCCAAAGCGTGGAAGCTATTATAGTGGACGCGTGCGACAACATTTCCGGCGCCCGACCCGGCGCGCGCAAGGATACATTAGAAAATTATATCAAGCGTTTAACCGATTTGGAAAATATTGCCAACTCGTTTGAAGGCGTGGAAAAAACCTACGCCATTCAGGGCGGCCGTGAAATCCGCGTGTTTGTCACACCTTCCAAATTGGACGATTTGGCCTGCCAAAAATTGGCGCGCGAAATTGCCAATCGCCTGGAAAACGAACTCAAGTTCCCCGGAGAAATTAAAGTGCACGTTATTAGGGAGACCAGGGTTATAGAGTACGCGAGATAGATAATAAAACATGAAACTTGAAACATGGCACATACTAACCATGCTTCATGCTTCATGCTTCATGCTTCATGCTTCATGCTTCATGCTTCATGCTTCATGCCTAAAATTTTATTCATCGGCGATATAGTCGGCAAAGGCGGACGGAAAATTCTCCGCGAGGTCCTGCCCCAGTGGCGGAAAAAATATAATCCCGACGCGGTAATCGTTAACGTGGAAAACATGGCTCACGGCAAGGGCGTGACCCCGTCAACTTTGGCGGAACTGGATGATTTGGATATTGACTGCTATACCTCCGGAAACCATATTTTCAACAAAGACGCGGCGGGGTGTTTTGAAAAATACAATAAGCTCATCCGCCCGTTAAACTATGAATTTCTCCTGGATAAGGCCAACCAAAAACAGCAGGCCCCGGGGCACGGATACTATCGATTTTCCAAAAAAGGCCGGCAATATTTGGTTATAAACCTCAATGGCCAGGTATTTATGGAAAAACAGTTTAATGGCGGCATTGCCAATCCGTTTTTTGCTTTGGACGGGGTCTTGACTCAGGAAGGCCAAAAAGGTGATATAATAATAGTGGACTTCCACAGCGAAGCCACCTCGGAAAAAATCGCTTTCGGATATTACGCGGACGGTAGGGTAACCGGCGTATTTGGCACCCACACCCACGTGCCCACCGCCGACGCGAGGATATTGCCCGGCGGTACAGCCTACATTTCCGATGTCGGCATGACCGGCCCGCGCGACGGGGTCATTGGCGTAAAAAAAGAAAGCGTCCTGCGAAAATTTTTACATCCCGAAGAAAAATTTAAAAACGAAGTCGAGGAGGACGGGGTATTGCAAATAAATGGGGTGCTGATAGAAATCACGGGCAACGATTCACGGGCAACGAGCGTTGAAAAACTTTATCAAGAAATATAAATCAAATGTCCGGCAATAATGGTAAATTCATAAAGTACTCATCGGTAATTATTATAATACTTGGATTACTTTTTCTGGCCGACACAATTTTCAATTCTGATCTTAATTACAGAATTTAGCTGAGTATGATCGGTTTATTTTTAACAGTATTTGGGTATTTTGTGGCAAAATCAGTCTGGAATAAAAATTAAAATAAAACTATGACTAAATTCATAAATCCAGCGGCAGTAGTGGCGCAGACCGGGCTTATGCAGGGCCAGGTGGTGGCGGATTTGGGGTGCGGTAACGGGTTTTATGTGTTGCCGGCCGCGCAAATGGTTGGGCCGACCGGATCGGTAATTGCCGTGGACGTTATGGAACAAAAACTGGCGGCCACCGTGTCCATTACCAGCCAGTTTGGCTATAAAAATGTTCGGATATTGCGGGCCGACTTGAGCAAACCCCTGCTGGACATAGAAGCCAATTCCTGCGATATGGTAATTGTCGGCAATATTTTGCACGAAATTAGCCAGACCGAACAGTTTATTAAAAATATTTACCGCGTACTTAAAAGCCCTGGCAGGGTAATGGTAGTGGAATGGAAAAAAACCGCCACCCCGTTCGGGCCGCCGCTTAACAAAAGGATAGACCAGGAAAAGCTGGAAGTATTGCTCATGCAGGCGGGTTTCCGCAAGGAAAAAGAACTACAGGCGGACGGCTACCATTACGCGATGCTATTTGAAAAATAATTTATTTTACGAAGTACGAACAGGTACGAACTTACGAACGTGAGTACCCAAATTCGTACGTTCGTAAAACTTCGTACTTCGTAAACTTCACATATGAACATAAAGCAATACATTAGCCCAGAGTTCCTATTTACTTTTAACTCCGCCAACATCAGCCCCGGGGAAAAATTGGTGTTTATTTCCGGCATCATCCTGGTGTTGTTGGCCATCGTATTAAAAATCTCGGCCATCTTAGCCCCCAACCCTGTAGACGCCAAATATCGCCGAAAATTTTACGGTCTTTTTTTGACTGTCGGCTTGGGCGAAATCTTCTGGTATTTCCTCCGCTACGAAAACGCGATGTTTTTGGGAACGCACTTTGTGGCTTTAATTATTGCCGTTGTCGGGATTGTCTGGTTTGCCGTGCTGGTAACAAATATGGCCCGCCATTACAAAGGCAACAAGCAGGTTTGGGACAAAGAGCAGGTGCGGCTTAAGTACCTTCCCAAGTAGTAATCGCGAATATACAAATTAATATTAATATACGAAGCCGTACACTGTAAGTTATCTTTTCTATCCTGACCTGCCTACAACTGACGGTTTTGTATATTAATTAAGATTCGTTTATTCGCGATTACTATATGTTTAACTGGCACAAACCCGCGGACACGAAACCCAAGACCCTCGGCCTGCTTGGCGAGGAAGCGGCGCGGGAAGAATACAAAAAACTCGGTTACCAAATTATTGCCGCCAACGAATACAATAAAAAAGGCAAGCAGCTGGGAGAAATAGATTTTATCGCCGTTAATAAGGATAAAATAATTTTTGTAGAAGTAAAAACCAGAAATATCGCCTCCAATAAATTCGGGACCGGTGCCGAAGCGGTCAATATTTACAAACAGCGAAAAATTTTAGCCGCGGTGAAAATGTATTTTTTGCGAAACCGTAAATACTTCGAGTTACAGCCGCAAATTGACGTTTGTCTGATGGATTACAGCGAGGTTGACAAAAGCTTTAAATGTGCTAAAATAATAGCGAATGCGGTTGAGGACTGGAGCTGAAATACTGATGAACACTGATATGATACGGATGAACACGGATTTTTTTCTTTTGAGTTTTTACGGATGAGCGATGCTCATCTTTTTTATTAAACCGCGGATCTGAAACGCCGATCCCGGACGCGGATATCTTTGCAGATCCGCGTTAAGATCCGCGTAGCAGATCCGCGTTAAGATCCGCGTACTATGAACGAACAACTCGAACAAGCCCTAGAACAAATCGCCGAAGAAAAAGGCATTTCCAGAACGGAACTTATCTCCATGATTGAGGCGTCTTTGGCCGCGGCTTTCAGGAAAGACTACGGCACTAAAGACCAAAATGTCGTGGTGGAATTTGATCCGGAGACCATGGGTACCAAAGTGTTTGACGTTAAGACCGTAGTGGAAACCCCCACCGAAGCAGAAGAAGATCCGCAAAAGTTGATTGACTTGGAAGCGGTCAAAGAGTTCATATCCGCCAAAGGCGGATCCGCCTCCGGCGGAAAAAAATCCTACAAAGTCGGCGATGAAATTCGTACCAACATTACTCCCAAAACCGGCACTTCTTATGGGCGAATTGCCGCGCAAACCGCCAAACAGGTTATAATTCAAAAATTACGCGAAGCCGAACGCAACGTGCAATTTTCCGATTTTAAAGCCAAGGAACGCACCCTGCAAAACGGCATAGTCCAGCGTGTGGAGGGCGACACGGTTTTGGTTGACTTGGGCAAAGCCACCGGCGTTTTATTTCCGAGCGAACAAATTCGCGGCGAGCGTTATACCATTGGCCAGCGGGTAAAAGTTTTAATTCTCCATGTCGAACCGGCCACCAAAGGACCCAAAATTACCCTGTCGCGCTCGCACCCGGACATGGTGCGCAAATTATTCGAACTGGAAGTTCCGGAAATTTACAACGGCAGCGTGGAAATTAAGGCCGTGGCTCGGGAAGCCGGCTCGCGCTCCAAAATCGCCGTTATGTCGACCCAGGACGGGATTGATCCAATAGGCAGCTGCGTCGGCCAAAAAGGCAGCCGCGTGCAAACTGTAATGGCCGAACTTGGCGGGGAAAAAATTGATATTATCGAGTGGAGCGATGACACGGTAAAATTTATTGCCAACGCCCTGTCTCCGGCAAAAATCCTTAATGTCCAGCTGGACGACGACGCCAAAGAAGCCAAAGTCGGCGTACTGGAAGACCAACTGTCTTTAGCCATCGGCAAAGCCGGACAAAACGTCCGCCTGGCCGCCCGGTTGACCGGATGGAAAATCGATATTAGCGGGGAAAAGCTCGCAGGGGCGGAGCCGTCAGCGGACAGCAATCAGCAATCGGCCGAACCGGGACAAGTTGAGGTTGCGTCCGAAGGCACGGTTGAACAGGAATCCATTGATACCGCCGCAGAGGAAGCAAAGCAGGAATAATATTATTACATAAAATTGACCATAATTGCCCAAAATTAATTAAAATTTGGGCTCATCAATTTTAATTAATTTTAGTAATTTTAATTAATTTTATTTAATACCTATGCCTTTAATTCCAATGGTCATCGAAAAGTCCCCACAGGGGGAGCGCGGGTACGATATTTATTCCCGCTTGTTAAAAGACCGCGTCATTTTTTTGGGCGAACCCATAGATGACGCTGTTGCTAATACTGTCATTGCGCAACTGTTATTTTTGGACGCGGAAAACAGCAAGGAAGACATAAAAATTTATATAAACTCTCCCGGCGGCTCGGTAACCTCAGCCATGGCGCTTTACGACACCATGCAGCACATTAAAGCCGACGTCTCCACCATCTGCATCGGCCAGGCTGCCTCAGCCGCTGCCGTACTTTTGGCCTGCGGCGCCAAGGGCAAGCGTTTTAGCCTGCCCAATGCCCGAGTACTGATTCACCAGGTAATGGGCGGCGCGGAAGGCCAACAAAAAGACGTGGAAATCCAGGCCAGGGAAATGATGCGCATAAAAAATCAGATCAATTCCATTTTGTCCAAGCACACCGGCCAGCCCATAAGTAAAATTGAAAAAGACAGCGACCGCGACTACTTTATGACCGCCGAGGAAGCCAAAAAGTACGGTATTATAGACAAAATTATCCAATAATTGTACAACTTCGACTTTTGCTCTATAATTCCCTTGTTAAGAATACTATTGGGATGAAACAAAAAAAATTCAATCAAAATAACCATCAGCCTTACCGGTCACACCAAGGGGGCTTTACTTTAATCGAGTTATTGGTAGTGATTGCCATTATCGGACTGTTGGCATCCATAGTATTAGTGACACTAAGCAACGCCCGCGCCAAGTCCAGGGACGCCAAAAGGGTGGCCGATTTAAACCAACTTTTAAAAGGGTTTGAGTTATTTGTCAGCGACAGAAACAGTTATCCGACTTCCACCCTCGGCGGACCATTGGACAGCTTAAACATCGGCCTAACCCCGACTTACTTAGTTACCATGCCACAGACGGTCGTACCCAAGGACGGAAATTGTCCCGCCAAGGGTCAAAACAGCAATGAGTATTACTTTTTACCGAACAATAACAACAACCAAGCCTCGACTTACGCGATTACTTTCTGTCTAGGTTCCACAACAGGTAACCTTCCACCCGGACCGCATACTCTGACCCAGGGCGGTTTCCAGTAAGCCGCGGATCCACACGCAGATTGCGACGTGGATCACTCGCGGAATTTAGTACGAATGACAAAAACGTAACTCCAAATTTTAAAACCCTCCACGCGGAGGGTTTTGTGTTTCAGCGTCATTTCAACGCCGGTGTCCGAATCAGCGGCCATTCAGCGGTTGAAAGGTTATTTTTACTATTTCCGATTTTGTTCCGACCCGCAAAGGCGGACCCCAGGTTCCGACGCCGCAGGATGTAAAAATCTGCAGATTACCAATTTTATTCAACCCGTAATCGTATCCCTTAAACACTTTATGGGTAATAAACATAAACGGCCAGACCTGGGCCAAATGAGTATGGCCTGACAACTGGAAATTAACCCCGGCTTTTTCCACGGCCTTCAAATGGTCGGGAATGTGCTTTAACAATACGGAGGGCTTTGCCGGATCTATATTTAATTTGGCCAACCGCTCAGCCACGGTTTCGTCGGTTTCCGATTTATAAGCCAAACCCAAAATTTGCAGGCCGGAAAGTTCAACTTTTGCGTCTTCCAAAATTTTTATTCCGGCGGCAGTCAATGCCTGTTCACATTTTTGGTAACCGGCGTAAATTTCATGATTACCCGAGCTATAGTAAGTGCCTAACGGCGCTTTAATATTTTTAAATTCATCGGCCAATTCCTGAAAATTTGTCTGGACGCCGTCGTAAAAATCGCCGGCGACAAAAACTATATCCGGCGTCTGCGAGTTAATCAGTTTCACTACTTTCCTGGCGAAACCGGTTTTTAATATATGACCTAAATGTAAATCAGAAACCAATACGGCAGTCTTCCCATTCCAAGCGGGCGGCAAATTTGGTAATTTTACTAATATTGAGGTAACTCGGGAAATCCTGGCATTTACCAACCCATACACAGTTAAAACTATGGCGATTGATAAAACCCCAATTCCAAAAAAAGGCAACGATAAGAAAAGAGGAAGTTTCAATATAACTGCCAACAGCCCCCCGAGCAAAAAATACAATACAAAAATATTCCAGGCTCCAAAAATTACATAAAGCACCCGAATAACAAAATTTTCCCTAAAGTGGCTAACGGCCGAAAGACACAAAAATCCAAAAGAAAAAGCCAATATTATAATGGCCAGTGAAGTCTTATAAGCCGCAAGCGTGGGGAACAAGGCTAAAACCTCCAAATACATCAGCCAATGCAGGAAAGTCAGGATAGCTTGGACTATTACTAGAGCAAAAATAAATCTTTTAGGCATTTGATAGTCTTTAATTTAACAGATTTTCGGTTTTTGGGCAAAGGGGTGTAAACTGGATTCAACCCCCTAAAACAAAGTTGTTTGAAATAATATAAAACTGGATAATAAATAATCCGGTTGTAATAAATCGCATAGGGTATATAGTTTAACTGCAAACGTTTCCTGCCGGAATTGAATGATTGGCGCCAATAGGGCCAAACCGGCAGTTTTAGTCTTTGACGATTATAATTGTAAATGCGGCCTTGGCCGCGGCGATTGTACGTCTCCGACGGTTTTTTAAACCCGCGCTGTCCGGAGGGGAGGCAGCAGCGGAGCGTCACGAAAGGATGTTTGGACGCCGAAAAACGCAGCAACCGGCAAGCCCTCCCTTGCCGGTTTATTTTCCTACTTTCATTTTCCTACATTTCCTACTTTCACTTGACACCATTTTTAAAAAGGCATATAATAGCTAAGGATTTAATAAGTTTAAATCTTAACGTTTAAAAACGGCATAAACCTTAGGTTCAATTTTGCTCTAGTGTAAGCGAAAAATCGCTGATTACTGGGGATCCCAAAAAGTCTGGGAGCTGAACATAATACGCCAAATGCGTATGTGTTTTTTTTGACCCTCATATAACTACATATTAGAGGGTCAATCCGCCGAAGTCCGCCATTGGCGGACGAAAGCGGAGAGCATATTTACACTTCTTGTCCCCAGGAAATACACATTAATAACTGCACCCTCTCTGTCGCCATCTGATGGCGACATCTCCCCCTAAGGGGGAGAGCGAGATCAAGCTTAGATAGTTGCTCAGATGACCCTGAAGGTTCAGCGTCAGATCCGCGTAGCTATCCGCGTTTAGATCCGCGGCGTACCTTAACAGCTGAATAGTGATTAGAAAACAATTATAACCGCCCGGTTATAATTGTGTACAAAACCATCGTGTTCCGACTGATTTAAACCCAGTTGGAATGCAATGTTTGCGTCAATTCAATTTCTGCAAACTATAATTAATTTTATAGCTGCAGTCCCCCGAAGCTTTATGCGGAGGGGGAGAGTTCAATGATATATTATAGGTTTTATTAATTGAGCCTTTCCCAAATCAATTAAGCCAGCCCTATACCAGTCATCTCGCTTCGCGAGACTCCGGTACAGGGTAAAGTTTGTCTTTTAGACAGATCGAACCACTACTTATAACTCTGTCCCGCTCTGCGGGACAATTCAAGACTTATATTTAGTTCTAATAAGAGTTTGATCCTGGCTCAGGATGAACGCTGGCGGCGTGCCTAAGACATGCAAGTCGAATGCTCCGCAAGGGGCATGGCGAACGGGTGAGTAATACCTAGGAACTTTCTTTAAGTGGAGCATAACCAGTCGAAAGATTGGATAATACTCCATGTGACCGCAAGGTCAAAGTCGCAAGACGCTTAAAGTGAGGCCTGGGCACCATCAGCTAGTTGGTAAGGTAATGGCTTACCAAGGCTATGACGGTTAGGGGCCCCGAGAGGGGAAACCCCCACACTGGAACTGCGACACGGTCCAGACTCCTACGGGAGGCAGCAGTTTGGAATTTTGGACAATGGGCGAAAGCCTGATCCAGCGACGCCGCGTGGACGATGAAGGCCTTCGGGTTGTAAAGTCCTTTTGCTCGGGAACAATATTTTGAGCGTACCGAGAGAATAAGAGGTTGCTAACTCTGTGCCAGCAGCAGCGGTAATACAGAGACCTCAAGCGTTATCCGGAATCATTGGGCGTAAAGCGTACCGATAGGTGGTTTTACAAGTCAGAAGTGAAATCTCTCAGCTTAACTGGGAGACTGTCTTTTGAAACTGTAAAACTAGAGGGGCAAAGAGGAAGCTGGAACAAGCGGTGTAGTAGTGAAATGCGTTGATATCGCTTGGAACACCAATAGCGTAGGCAGGCTTCTGGGTGCCACCTGACACTGCTAGGACGAAAGCGTGGGGAGCGAATGGGATTAGATACCCCAGTAGTCCACGCTGTAAACGATGATGATTAGGCGCTAGCGAGTATCGACCCTCGTTAGTGCCATAGCTAACGCGTTAAATCATCCGCCTGGGGAGTACGGCCGCAAGGCTAAAACTCAAAGGAATTGACGGGGACCTGCACAAGCGGTGGAGCATGTGGTTTAATTCGACGGTAAGCGAGGAACCTTACCAAGTCTTGACATGTACCTGCATACTCTAGAGATAGGGTAGCCTTCGAGGGTGGTACACAGGTGCTGCACGGTTGAAAATCGACCGCTCCCAAAGTAATTTGGGATGAAAAATACCGACTCAAAACGGTGAAGCCCCAATATTTAATTAATGATATAATTAAAGAATGGGTAATACCGTGGGAAATTCAAGCGCTAATTTTTGTGACTTTTATTCCTCTAAAGCTCATGCATATGTGCTGGGTCTTTGGTGTGCCGATGGCTACCACAGGACTAGCAGCATAGGATTGAGCAACATAAACCCACAGCTGATTGAAAAATTTCTTGAGTTCCTAAAACAAGCCTATACCGACGAGAGGCTTCGTCTAAAGGTTTATATTAGCGACTCTACGCCAAAAAATTATTTAAATTTTGGCGTAAAATCTATTTCCATCTTGTATTCTAAAAAAGCCAAACATATTGCATACCATTTGTATGTAAATAGCAGGGGCTTGCTTCGAGAATTTGTTCGAGCCAAACAATCGCCAATAAAGCAATTTATAAGTAAAGAAGTTGCGTGGTGCTATATGGCCGGAAGATTCGACGGGGACGGAACATAGGCAAGGATTTAAAAAGAGATTTAAGAATCAGTTATACAACCAAACAAGAAGCTGGTCAAGATAAAAAAATTCTTGAAAGCTTGGGGTTACAGTTGTGTAAAGTTTATTATTATAGAACATCAAGTGCTTATGTCCTATATGTTTCCAGGAGTGAAAGTAAAAAGTTTGTTGGAAATTGCATTCAACATTCACTAAAGTTGCAAAAATTAGCGTTTGAATCCCGTAGAGACTTAATCTTGGTTTGACCACCAAGGTTAGATAGCGACACTTATATCAAATATCTTATAACGCTATAACACGGTCGGATCCGCACTTCATCAAAATTGATGAAACGGATATGGTATAGTCCGTACCACTAGGAATAGTGGACAAATATGGTCGTCAGCTCGTGCCGTGAGGTGTTCACTTAAGTGTGAAAACGAGCGCAACCCCTACGGTGAGTTACAAGTGTCTCACAGAACTGCCAGCGTTTAAGCTGGAGGAAGGTGGGGATGACGTCAAATCAGCGTGGCTCTTACGACTTGGGCCACACACGTGCTACAATGGGTAGAATAAAGGGACGCCAAGGAGTAATCCGGAGCAAATCCTATCAATACTACCCCCAGTTCGGATTGAGGGCTGCAACTCGCCCTCATGAAGCCGGAATCGCTAGTAACCGTGAATCAGCCTCGTCACGGTGAATACGTTCTCAGGTTTTGTACACACCGCCCGTCAAGCCATGGAAGCGGGAAGCGGCTAAAGTTCACCGTAAGGTGGCCTAAGCCGAAGCTCGTAACTGGGGCTAAGTCGTAACAAGGCATCGGTAGCGGAAGCTGTCGATGGATCACCTCCTTTCTAAGGAACAAAATATGCCTCCTGGACCTTTTCGAAGGGACTGTTGAGGTACATTCCGTGGTCGTCATCTTCTATTTCGATAGAAGGTGCACATACTCTACGATTTGATGTAAACGGTTTTGTACGGCATTCTACTCCAATTATTCGCAAGAATAAGGGGAGCCTGAGCAGCCATAATGCTCGGGGTCACTATTTAGCTGTTAAAGTTTTTAACAGAAATTGAAATAAAAAGTCTCGTACCATTAACTGGCGCGAGGCTTTTTATGTTGCAGGAAACATCCTTAGAAACAACCACGATAGTAGGCACACCCGTTCCCCCTATATTTAAGCCGACTATTTTAGAGCTTATTCCCCGCTTTTTGCAGTATGCCCAGTTTGAACTTTCCCTCGCGCCGCAGACTATTGCCAAGTATAAAGAGAACCTGCTCTATACCCATCGGGACATCGGAACAATCCCGGTAACCGACATAAAACTGGAAAACGTTATCGCGGTTAAACAAAAAATGTTTATGCGCGGTTGCGGCGAGTCCAGGGTTTCGCAAATTGTCTTTGCCTTAAAAGGCATCCTTAAGTTTTGCGCCGAAGTCCTGGAATTGCCGGTAATGGACCAGACAAGAATCAAGCCGCCTAAGCACCACCGGCGGGAAGTCATTTTTTTAACCAAAGAAGAAATAGAGCAATTTGTAAATTCTATAAAAATAGACAGGAAGTGGCAGGGCAAGATTCGTAAGAAAGCCGTGCGCATCAACGGCTTAAGGTTTAGGACGCTGGTGGAAGTCCTGCTTGGCACCGGTATGAGAATTTCCGAAGCCTTGTCGCTTGATCGCGGCCAGATAGATTACGAAAAGGCCGAAGCTAAAATAATCGGCAAAGGAAACAAACAGCGGACGGTATTTTTTAACCAGCGGTCTTTGGATTGGGTAAAATATTATTTGGAACAAAGAAGCGACACCCTGGAACCGATATTTATAACCAGCCGTGGCACCCGCTTTAGCAGGGAAGACGTTAGCGGCCTATTTAAACGCTATGTTAAAAAGTCCGGCATTACCAAACACCTTACACCGCACACCTTGCGTCATACCATGGCAACGCATTTACTTTTCAATGGCTGTCCTATTAATCACGTCAAGGAAATACTTGGCCACGACCGGCTCGAGACAACTTGTAAATATTACTTGGGGGTAGATAAGTCCAAAGCCAAGGAAGCCCACAAGCAGTTTTTGAATTATTGATGTCGTATTTGGCGACGTACTATACATCTTTAGAGCTTTGACTTATAGCTGAAAAAATGCGAAAATAAAGGCAATAATGCAGACTGTGCCTCGCCTTTTCGCTTTGGCTTCCCTGCTTTATATATGAAATACCTATATGAACACAAACCACGACCTAACCTTTATCACTAATGAAAAGGAACGGAATCTTTTAGATCGCTTTAAAGTTTTAATCAAGGATACTCAATTTTTTGACGCCTTGGTTGGCTATTTTTATACAAGCGGTTTTCACGCTATTTATAAGTCTCTTGCACACACCGACAAAGTCCGTGTCCTTATTGGCATAAATACTGATCAAAAAGTTTATGATTCAATTCAGGAAGCCAAGGAAGAGCAGCAGGAAATGAATTTTTCCCATGCCGAAGTTAAGGAAACTTTTTCTGGGTTAGTAACAGGCGAACTGGAAAAATCCGAAGACAGCCGGGAAGTTGAAGACGGCGTTACAAAATTTATCGAATGGCTGAAAAGTGGCAAGCTGGAAATAAAAGCCTACCCTTCCGCCAATATCCATGCCAAGCTTTACATAATGACGTTTGCGGAGGGAGACAGAGACGCTGGCAGAGTGATAACAGGCTCAAGCAATTTTACCAGAGCCGGGCTTATAGACAATTTGGAATTTAATGTGGAGTTAAAGACCCGCGCCGATTACGATTATGCCCTGGAAAAATTCAATGAGCTGTGGGCTAACGCGGTTGATGTAAGCGAAAAATACATTGAAACTATTGAGAATAAAACTTGGCTAAGCAACACCATCACGCCTTATGAGCTTTATCTCAAATTTTTATACGAATATTTTAAGGAAAAAATCAATACGGATCAGGAAAGTATTTTTAAAAAATACCTGCCGGAAAATTTTCTTGATCTGGAATACCAAACCGAAGCCGTAAAGGATGCCAAGGCAAAATTAGAAGAGTATGGCGGAGTTTTTATTGCTGATGTGGTTGGTCTTGGTAAAACTTATATTTCAGCAATGCTGGCACAACAGCTTGACGGTAGGAGTTTGGTTATTGCGCCGCCAGTTTTACTAGATGAAGAAAACCCTGGCTCCTGGAAAAATGTTTTTTCCGATTTCAAAGTCCACGCTGATTATCAGTCTTTAGGAAAACTGGATGCTCTGGTCCAAAAGGGTACGGAAAAATATAAAAACATCTTTATTGATGAAGCCCATCGTTTCCGCAACGAAACAAACTTTACATACGAAAAACTGGCCCAAGTCTGCCGTGGCAAAAGAATCATTTTAGTTTCGGCCACGCCCCTAAACAACTCCCCAAAAGATATTTTGGGGCTGATTAAACTTTTCCAAAAATCCAAAAAAAGCACTATCCCTAATGTGGCTGATTTGGATAGTTTCTTTGGCAATCTTGAAAAAAAACTAAAAAACTTAGACAGGCAAAAGGACAGGGAAAAGTATCTGGAAATAGTTAAATCCAATGCCCAGGAAATCCGCGATAAAGTCTTAAAATATTTAATGGTTCGCCGCACCCGCAACGAGATTATTAAATACTTTGAGGACGATTTAATCAAACAAAAATTAAAGTTCCCCGATGTGGAAAAGCCGGAAGCCGTGTTTTATGAATTGGATGAAAACGAGGACAAAGTTTTTAACGAAACCATAAACCTGCTTTTAAATAAATTTAAATACTCCCGTTACATCCCTTATTTGTATTACAAAGGGGAGAAAAATCAAAGCGAAGAGATGGCGCAAACCAACATGCGCAAGTTCTTAAAAATCTTGATGGTTAAACGCCTTGAAAGCAGCTTTTACGCCTTTAAGCAGTCGCTGCGCCGTTTTATCCATTCCTACGAGCAGTTTATAGGCGAATTTGATAAAGGCAGCGTTTACGTCAGCAAAAAGTACACAAACAAAATTTTTGAGTTCCTGGAAGACGGCAATGACGACGCGGTTCAAAAATTGATTGATGAAGACAAGGCCACCAGGCTGGCAGCAAAAGATTTTGAAGCCCAGTTTAAAAATGACTTAGAAAAAGATTTAGAAGTGCTAAAGCAAATATCCAAGTTATGGGATTCGGTTAACCGTGATCCAAAACTTCTGACATTTATTAAGATTCTTTCCGAGAATCAGATATTAAAAGATAACAAGCTAATTATTTTTACCGAGTCCAAGGAAACGGCCGACTACTTGGAAAAGAACCTAAGGGAAAAATTCGGCAGCCAGGTTATAGCATTTTCCGGGGCTTCCAGTTCCATTGTCCGCGAAAAAGTTATCCAAAACTTTGACGCTAAAGTCAGGTTTCCTAAAGATGAATACCGCCTTTTAATCACCACCGAAATATTGGCCGAAGGCGTAAACCTACACCGGTCCTGCGTGGTTATTAACTATGACATCCCCTGGAACCCCACAAGGCTAATCCAGAGAGTCGGGCGCATAAACAGGGTAGATACCAAGTTCCCGAAAATTTACACCTTTAATTTCTTTCCCACTGTCCAATCCAACAACCTGTTAAAGCTCAAAGAGGCTGCGGAATATAAAATTCAGGCCTTTATAGAAATGCTGGGAGCCGATGCCAGGCTGTTAACCGAGGGCGAAGAAATTAAGTCTCACGATTTATTCCGCCGTTTAACTTCCAAAGAAACTTTAACCCAAGAGGGTGAGGCCGAGGACAGCGATTTGAAGTATCTAAAAGTCATTCGGGACCTTCGGGACAATCAGCCCGATATGTTTGAAAAAATAAAAAGATTGCCCAAAAAGGCACGGACTGCCAGGGCAAACAAAGACAAAGGGAACGCCTTGTTAACATATTTTCGAAAGGGCAAAATCCAAAAGTTTTATCTTGCCGATATTTCAGCGGCTAATGAACTGGACTTTGTCCAGGCGGCTAAAACTTTAGAAGCCACGGCCGACACCAAACAGGAAAAATTGGAAACTGACTTTTACCAACTCTTGGAGTTCAATAAAAAAGAATTCCAGTTTGCCACTACGGATCAGGCTGTGGAGTTGGCGACTAAGGCAGGGCGTGATAACGCCTCAATGGTTTTAAGATATTTAAAATCCAAGCAGATTAAGGACTTTAAGGGCTACACCGACGAGGACGAAGCCTATATAAAGAAGCTTATTAAACTCCTTGAAGAAGGCGGCCTGCCCAAACAAACCACAAAAGTTTTAGTTCAGGCGCTGAAAGAAGAAACTAACCCTCTAAAGATTCTTGGGATATTGAAAACCAATATAGCCGAGGAGTTCTTCCAGGAGACACTGGCTGAAAACAGCGCCAAAACTTCCGGGCCGAGAGAAGTTATCTTGTCGGAATTTTTAACCGCCAAATGATTCAAATGATATGGACACAAATGCCGCGAAAAGAATTGTCCGGGAAACATTCCAAAATTCTTTTGATAAAGAACGTTTTACCAAATTCATAAAAGAGCTTTTCAACAAAATTGAAGTTGCGACTTTTGTGTATCGGGGCAACACTGTGCCGCAGGCTTATCAGCCATTCATCCATACCCTAGAACGCTTAGGCAAATATACGGACGCGGAAGGCAATAGGCTAGACATCCTAATAGTTCGTCTCAAAAAAGTAAAATCCATTGAACACGCCCGAACCATGCAGCGTAATTTCGTTGCGTGGTATTTAAATGGCAGCAGAGGAGGCGAGCTTAAAGACGCGGCCGTTGTGGCCTTTTATACTGACGAATCCGAGGATTGGCGTTTTTCGCTTATCAAAATGGATTACCAGCTGGGCAAGGATGACAAAGGCAAAAGCAAAGTCACCAAAGAGTTAACCCCAGCCAAACGCTTTTCTTTCCTGGTTGGCAAGAATGAAAACAGCCATACCGCCCAAAAACAGCTTTTGCCGATACTGGCGGATGACCAAAATAATCCATTACTTTCCGATCTTGAAACGGCATTTAACATTGAAATTGTTACTAAGGAGTTCTTTAATAAATACCGTGAGTTATTCCTTGAGGTCAAAGAGGCTTTGGATAAAGTTTTGGAAACCGATTTTAAAATAAAACAGGAATTTTCCAGTAAAGCTGTCGAAACAGCAGACTTTGCCAAAAAACTTTTAGGCCAGATTGTTTTCCTCTACTTCCTGCAAAAAAAGGGCTGGTTTGGTGTAGAAAGGGATAGCGAATGGGGCACTGGGCCAAAAGACTTTTTGCGCCGGCTGTACGTAAAGCGTTACTGTGAGTACAAAAATTTCTTTAATGATGTTTTGGAGCCGCTGTTCTATAACGCCCTGGCTGTGGAGCGCCAGGATGACTGGTCGGACAGGTTTAACTGCAAAATTCCTTTTTTAAACGGCGGACTTTTTGATCCATTAAGGAATTATGACTGGGTGCATACGGACATTGAGTTGCCCAATGAGTTATTTTCAAACGAAGTTAAAGATTTAAAAACCGGAGACATCGGCACCGGCATTTTGGATATTTTTGACCGTTATAACTTTACGGTTAAGGAAGATGAGCCCTTGGAAAAAGAGGTAGCCGTTGACCCGGAAATGCTCGGGAAAGTATTTGAAAACTTACTGGAAGTTAAGGACCGCAAGTCCAAAGGCACTTATTACACACCGCGCGAAATCGTCCATTATATGTGCCAGCAAAGCCTAATTAACTATCTGGCTACTGAATTTGAAAATAGCATACCAAAGGAAGAAATTGAGCAGTTGGTTAAATATGGGGAGTTGATAGCCGAGAACGAAGCCCAGGTAGAGAAACTTGGTAAAGAAACGGAAACCTACTACCATCAGCTTTCAAAAAATATTTATCATAGCGCGGCCGACATAGATTACAAACTGGCGAATATTAAAGTCTGCGATCCAGCCATTGGGTCCGGCGCTTTCCCCGTCGGTATGATGAGCGAGATTGTAAAAGCCAGGAACGTGCTTTCTAATTATCTACTCGCTCCGCACGCGGAACAAATGGCCGCGTACCAGGAAAGTAGGACTATATATAGCTTTAAGCGCGACTGCATTCAAAATTCGCTCTATGGTGTGGATATTGACCCCGGAGCCGTGGAAATAGCCAAGTTGCGGCTTTGGCTGTCTTTAATTGTGGACGAAGAGGATATTAAGGACATTAAGCCATTGCCAAACCTGGATTACAAGATTATGCAGGGCAACAGCCTCCTGGAAGAGTTTGAGGGTATAAAACTTTTTGATGAGAAGCTCCTTGAATCGCCAATCATTGATGCGCGAATATTCCAGCCGGACAACCAAAAAATAATTTCTTTGCAAGGTGAGCTGTTAAAATTTTACATGAAAAATCCGGAATGGATGAATAACAAAGAAGCTGTTAAGCCGCTGGAAGTCGTTAATATGGAAACTCAGCTCCGGGCAATCCTTAAAGAGAAAAAGCGACTACCAAACAACAGTAGTATTGAGCAAAAAGATCTGTTTGCCAGCGTTGCAGAGTCAAAGCAGATTAGGGATGAGCTGGAAAATCTGCATAAAAAATTCTTTGAAGAAACCAACAAACGAACAAAAGAAGAATTAAAGAGAAAAATTGAAAATCTGGAATGGGATTTGATTGAAGCAAGCCTGGAAGAAAATAAAAAAACCTCCGAGTTAAAAAAGCTTGAGCAACTAAAGCAAACTAATACGAAGCCATTTTTCCTTTGGAAACTTAACTTTGCTGAAGTATTTCAACAGAAAGGCGGCTTTGATGTTTTGATAGCAAACCCACCCTATATTGGCGAAAAAGGCCATAAGGAATCATTTAGAGAGATAAAAAATAGTGATTTTCTTGGTAAGTTTTATCTGGGGAAAATGGATTTTTTCTATTTCTTTTTTCATTTAGCCCTAAATTTAGGAAATGTAAATTCGCAGATAGCTTTTATAACAACAGATTACTACCCAACAGCTTTGGGTGCGAAAAAATTACGAGAGGATTTTAGAAACAGAACAATAATCAGAAGGCTAATTAATTTTAACGATTTGAGAATCTTTGAATCAGCAATGGGGCAGCATAATATGGTCACCATTTTATCAAAAGGGCAAAATGATCAAATTATGGCAAAAACCGCTATAACAAAGCAAGCGGGGATTGCTAATTCAAAAATCCTTAGTGAAATAGTGAGCTGGCAAGATAATGAAACTGAATATTTTGACGTTAAACAAAAAGATTTGTTCGACGGCGATGAATATTATATTAGATTAAGCGGAGCTTCGTCAAATAATAGTGACCCAATTCAAATTTTGTTAAACAAAATAAAACTACAAGGAGCCTTACTAGGCACCATTTGTAATGTTAATAACGGAGTTTTTGCCGGAGCCGATAAGTTGAGCGCGGATAAAAAAAGTAAATATAAAATAAATGACGCGAGTACAGGCGAAGGGATCTTCATTTTAACAAACCAGGAAGTGAAGGATAATGGTTTTTCTAATGACGAGACTAAAATAATTAAGCCCTTGTTTAAAAATTCCGATATAAAAAAGTTTTATACAAATACAAAAAATGAGCTGAACTTGATAAATTTGAGGTATACAGATAGGCCGGATTTAAATGCCTACCCAAAAATAAAAAAGCATTTAAAAAGATTTGAAAAACTTTTAACCGACAGGCCGAGAACTGGCACACTAGAATCTGCTTTCAATAACGGATACTGGTACGTTATGTCCACAAGTAGAAAATTAAACTTTGACGGTCCTAAAATCGTGTTCCCGCAAAGAAGCAATACAAATACATTTGGCTACAATGAGGTTACTTGGTATGCCATGTCGGATGTTTTTTTTATAACTCAAAAAGGAGACTATAAAAATATAGATTTAAAATATATTTTGGCGTTATTAAATTCTAAACTTTATTATCTATGGTTATATCACCGAGGTAAAAGAAAAGGTGAAATATTAGAACTTATAGGAAATCCCGTTTCTGAAATACCAATTAAAATTGTCGGTGAAAATATACAAAAGCAGTTTAACGAGATTGTTGATATAATTTTAGTTATAACGAAATCAGACGATTATTTAAACAATGCCGCCAAAAAAGCCAAAGTCCACGACCTTGAAGAACAGATAGACAAAATGGTTTATAAACTTTATGGCCTAACCGGTGAGGAAATTAAAATTGTAGGAAATTTTTAATTATGTCTTTGATTAGGATAATTCAATATTTTTGGTATAAAATTTTCCCTAAAGATAGGGATGATTTTGAACCAGGAAAAGAACCGAGTTTTTTCGCTCTCTATTCTGGCCGGATAGCGGGCGTTTTTTACCATAGTTATCAAAACCTAAAAGAACGGGCTAGGGTATGGAAGGCCCAGGAGGATAGAGAAAGAACAGAATATACCATTGACTTACAAATATTAAAGCACTCAAAAAAACTCCTTTGGGAATTGTTTGCCCTTGCTGTGTTTTCACTCTTTTTTGATTCCGCGCTTCAGCATTACTATATACAAATTAAAGAGTTGAACTTATTTCATCTAAGATCAATTGGCCAATTTACGGACATTCCTCGCTTCACCTTCCCCGATAGTAATTTTTTCCAGCTCGCTCTAGAAATAATTATTGGTGCCATATCCGCTATTTTAGGATTAATTTTTGCCCTATACGCAGTTGGCCTCCAATTGACTACGGAAAAATATTCAGCCGAAGTCTCAAATTTCATTAATCAAGACACAGTAACAAATTTCTTTTTTAAGCTTTTGGTCTTTACGGACTTGTATGCACTTTTTGTTTTGATAAAAATAAAGTTTTTGAATAGCCAGCCCTTTTTTAGCTTTCCCGCAGTCATTATTTTGGCAACTGTTTCAATCTTAGGGATACTTATTTTTAAAGATCACTATATTTTATCCCTAAAGCCTAAGCGTCTATTTGAAAAATTAGGAAGCGACATAATAGATTCTATAAGCCTTGCTACCAACCGCAAAAAAATTACTTTTTACAGCTGGAGTGTGATTCAAAATGCCCAAACAAAGGCGCGTAATAGCCTGACGCTAATTGAGCAGCTATTTGAAGACTTGTGGAAAGCGGGTAACTATACCAACGCACAATATGCTTTGCCGGTTTTGGCTTATGTTATGAATAACTACTCTGCAAAGAAAAGGTATATAGATAAAGACACGGGCTGGTGGGCCGCCACAAAATATAAACAGGTTAAATCGGACAATATGGTTGCCATAAATTTAAAATTGAATTATGAGATGCGCGGGCAAGGGCCGCTTTATCTTACAGAATCAGATTTCGCCTGGTTTGAGAATAAAGTGGAAAAAATAATAAATGGTATAGAACAAAAGGTAGAAAAAACCCTGGAGGGGAGCGCACTTCTACTTAGTATAATTGAAGCTTATAAAACAATATTGGTGGGCAATTATTCCCGAGATAATTTTAACAGATACCAAAAAATTCTTCCTGGTTTATTTGAAGCCCAGGAAATGGAACTAGCAGAAAAGTTTTTTAATAATTTTATTTATCTTTATCCAAAAATTGACTCTAATAAAGAAATAGAGTCAGACGAATATGTAAATGACTACTTTGCAATTAGCCTGAGTATATTAGACGGGTTTGGTGATTATTCAAAAGTTGAAAGTTGGGTTGGCAAACTTATAGCTACAAATTCCATTTTAGGGATAAAAGAAAGACAGGTTCTAACTGCCAATCTGCCAACAATTTTTTACGAAAAAATTAAGGATTATTGGTATCGCTTAGAGGCAGAGCAATCATTTGAAGGCAAGATAATAACACCCGCGCCTTTGTTAAAAAAGGAAATAATAGATGACTTAAAGCAAACAGAAAAAACGATGACGGCTAAATATTTTAGGATGATTTTAGAAAATCAAGATAAGATAATGCTTGGATTGGTTAATGTGGGGCAAGGAAAGCAGATTGTTCAATGGTTAAAGATTAGAATGGAATGGTTGGCACGGTTAATATTTTTAGAAAAATATGAAATAGCAGAGGAAGAATCGGACAAAATTTTTTCTAAAATGACCATCGGGTACTTATTAAGCCTATCAAAAAAGGACTTGGTTGACTATGAGATGCTTGAGCAGTTAGAAAAGATTATCTTTCCAGCAATTATAGAAAAACAAAAAAAGTTGTTTGCTGGTTCCGTTAGAGCATTGTCTATGATGTTGACCATATTAAATGATAAGGAAACCGATGTTGAAAAATTAGTAACAACGAACAGGATCATTGTGATTACGGGCGGCGTTTGTTATTTGACAGCAGAGTTTGAACAAGACTGGAGTTTTGTTACCAAGTATATATACGAGATGGAAAGAATATATAAACCTGGCTTTTTTGCTAAGGCTGTAGAGACACTATCTGATCCTCAAAGCCTTGGTGGCTTAAATCTAAAATTAAAACTTATCAGCCGCGAAGTTTCGCGCTATAATCATTGGTTTGGACAAATTATGTATAAAATTAGTCTGCTACCAAAAACTTATGATAATGTCCGTTTTTATTCAGGATTACAGGAGGTGGCGGCCCACCCAAGCAAGTTGATTAGGGAGTTAAGCTATGGAGTTTCAAACTATGAAGAAGATAGCATTGAGGCTTTTGTAGAATATGTAAAAGAAAGACAGGATTTATTAAATAAAATGGTAAATATTTTGGCAAATTACGCCTATGCAAAAACATAGCAGCAAAGCCCAATCCAGCAAAGGATTTAAGCAACCCGATTACTTTTTAAATTTCGTTAAAGGGTATTCTCAACTTGAGAGGGTGGCCGGTGATGTTAACTTTGGATGCCGTTCAGAAATTGAAGGTATAACCGAGTCACTCTTTCCGTCCCGTGCAAGGCCAGTAGATGACCGTCCAGGATATGTCACTTATGAACATGATTATTTTACTATAAAGACAGAAGTTGCGGGTTTACCGGATATTTTAAACAGGCATTTTTTTTCCGGCCTTGTTGCCAGAGATAATCTATTTTCTTTTGGATACAATATTGCTGGGTATCTTGCTTGGGCTTGCCGAGAGGTGTTAACTTTAAACAAATGCTTTTGTGGAGTAGATTGGGGAGAGGTTGAGTTAAAAGGTAAAAAATTAATTTTGCCGGTTTATTTTAATTTCCTCCCTACCGAAACAATGAAAAGGGTAAGTGGTATAGGAGGCAGTGTTACTTATCAACAAAAATACAGTTGGTTAACCTATCTTACTAACAACCGTTTTAGGGATTGGGAAGGACAGTTGAAACCAAGAAAATATGAATTTGACAGGGATGAAGTGTTGTATTATGAAAATCCTTTGTCAAAAAGATCTCCCGTACAAAAAACTTTAGGCTATTATCCCAGTATAAAAAAATTTTGGATGTTCGGTATCAAACAAGGAAAAGGAAGCAACGAGCCAACCGAGCGCTATTTACCGATAGAATTCACTAGGTACACCAATTATAAAAAAGAAAAGCGAAAACATGATATTATTAAGGGGGAAATAGGTTACGCGTTTAAGTCGCTACTTTCTCAGGATGTGGCCGTAACCACCTATTATGATGTTTACACTGTAATTAGATATAAAAAAACTCTCAATGATTGGAGAAAGTATTTAGTGGATCAATTTAACAAACAAGTGCTAGAAACACTAAGAGCAAAAAATAATTTTGACCATGAAATTAAACTTGAATACAGCGGTTTTCTTCCAAATGAGGGCTGGGATAAAATTTTTGCAGATTATACAGCCGGCAGAATAGGTTGGGATGTTTTACTTAAAGAATTGAAGCAACCCTAAAAACTTAATAAAGTAATTTATGTCGCTTGAAGATTTGGAAGACGAAAAAATTATAACCAAACTCCAATGTTAGACTTCATACTATTTGTAGCATTTTGTTGCTTAATATACGCCCTTTTTAAGACCGGACACAAAGGACTGGCAATTTTCTTAAGCCTGCTTTCTGTCGTTTGGGCTTTATTTAGTCTTGGAAATAAGCACAACCGGAGAAGATAGATCAAATAGTTAAAACCTATGCCACTTGAAGATTTAGTGGACGAAATAAGAATGGAAGTGGACGAAGACGGGCTTAAGGAAGAATTGGCCGAGCAGATTAACAATGGCGACGCGGACGAGGCTTTAGAGCGGATGGGAAATTTAGGAATTGATGTTGATGATTTAGATTTATAAATTCTTAATGACGCCTATGGAGAATCAATTTCAAGAATTAATTTCGCTGGCTCATAAAAACACCTTTAGCTTGTACTACAAACCCGGCGATTGCTTGGTTAGAACTTATTTTAGTGGCGGAAGCCAGCATAAAGAAACCGGGGAAACTCTGGAAGAAGCCGTGGCCAAAATGGTTGAATTTCTTAAAACAAATAAAAATATTTAACTGTGAAAAAATATTACAAAAAGGTTTGGTTTTGGCTGTTAATAATTTTTATAGTTTTACCCGCGATTAACTACTGCGTTTTTGACTTCGGAAGCCTGGCGTTTTGTGACTATAAAAGCATCGTCGGAAACGCGATGGAAATTCAAGGAACGTATGACTTAAGGCAAGTGGCTGTGGAGGCCAGAAAAAATGGAGTGCAAGCGGATATTTTGTATATCGGATATGGTAACCAAGTCCCTGCCAATATTTCTGACTTGCAAAAGAAATATGGTTTTTACGTAACTACACGTACCGCGTACGATGGCAGAATAATAACAGAAGTTGACGGTCCGCAGGTTAACCTAAATGTCATTCATTTTGGCGCAGACTATAGGGCAGTATTAAGATATTCCGATGTTGGCTCAGGCAAAATTCATATGGAATTTTTTGATGCTCACGAGAAAGCGGCCTGCATGACACCAAACCTGTTAGTAAGATTTTTTGCCTGGAAAATGTTTGTAGATTCGGGCTTACAAACCAGCTGGCTTTGGCATACTTGGATTCACCACGTAATTTATTGGGGGCCTGAGTTATAACTATATGGCGCAATTTTTTGGAAGTAGAAGCAAATATTCTCTGCGTATGGCCTGGGTCTCCGTGTTTGGGGTTTCGGCTTACGGACTAATTGGTCTTTGGGCTTTGTATAAATATTTTGGTCAACTGATCAGCCATATATCCCAGCCCGGTTACATTGTGGTAGTGTTGCTTGTTTTTAGCCCGATTTTTTTGCTAATTAAAAATTTGATGGCCAAAGAAGATGGATTGGCTGGTAGATTTTTTCAAGGCCTAAATGGAGAGGACGCGGTAGCTGACGAACTTAAAAAACTGCCGGACGCATACTCCGTCTATGCTGATGTTGTGGTTAAGCCGGGACAGGGGAATATAGACTTTGTACTGGTTGGCCCTACGGGAATATTTACGATTGAAGTTAAGAGCCATAGAGGCATAATTAACTTTAACGGCAGCGAGCTAACCAGGCACGGACAACTATTGGAAAAAGACTTTTTAAGGCAAGCCAAGTCCGAGGCTTTATGCCTGCATAATTTTCTTAAGGAAAAACTAGGTGTAGATATTTATATAAAACCCGCTATTGTTTTTTCCAGAGCCAGAATAACTTTTGGCCTCAAGCCCTTAGAGAATACCTACGTTATTCAAAAACAGTGGGTTCAAAAGCTTATTGCCTCCCACCCTTTTTACCATTTCCCAAAAGACCGCCAGCAAATTGAAGAATTGCTAAAACCCTAGTGGATAATGAACAAAAGCCAAAATAATGCTATAATATAAGCAGTAAAACTGAATAAGTTTGCCTAAACCCGCCGCGTAAGTTACGGGCATGGCATAAATCCTCTATAAAGCGAAGACGGTCACCTGTCTTGTCTTAGCCTTTATAGAGGTCCCTAACCGAAAGGTTAGGTGGGGCAAGCGGGTGGCCCTTTTTGATTGTCTAATAAATTATTTATGCCTATTTCTAAATGTTGCAGAGCCAAGGTTAAATACGGCCAGAGATCCGGGGATGATGGCCCGGAAACTATAATAATGTGCCAGGGTTGTGGCCGGGCTTGCGGCGAATTTGATCCGCCCTGTGATTTATGCGGCAGTGACGATCCATGCTCGTGCGGTGACTATAATCCTTGGCTTGAAATGCCGGACGAAGAAGAAATAAAAAATTACAAACAGCCTGTAACGAAAACTAAAATGCTAGACTATCCCAATATGGAAGAACTCGCCACAACCCCCATCCATAAAGAACCTGACGATGAAGGCAGGCCTTTCTAAAAGTAATTGATTTTAGTTCAACTGTATGAATCCAAGTCCGCCAAATAATAAAAATCCCGCTCTGGCGGTTAAAGGCAAGTGGAAAATTTTCCTATTTTTAATAGGGGTTATATTGTTTTTTTATTGGGCAATAGTATTTAACCGCCCAGCCAGCCCTAACTATCCCGTAGCGGTTGATTCTACCTGCCATTCGGTTACGGTAACCGAAACGACCATCATTCGGGACGAACAGGGCAAGCAGTTATTCATTAACGGGAATATACCAACAACAGAAACCGGTACAGAATGCGGCAATGGCCAATTTTATCCCAGTTTGGACCCGCCAGGGAATTAAAATTGTTTTAAAAAATTAACAAAGTACATATGAATACAAAACTATTTCATCCATTGCTTCGCCTAATCGCCATTGGCCTTAACATCCTAGTCTCGGACTTTATCCTGATAGCAATTTTTGCAATATCCGGACATACCATTAATAACCAGAGTATGGACTTGGCCGTATTGCTGACTTTGGCCTTGTGGTTTGTCATACTTGAACCATTACTGCTGGCAGGCTGGGGAACCACACCGGCGTGGTGGCTACTAAGAATAAAAATGGAAAAAGCGGAAAGCGGAAAGCTAACCTACGCCCAGGCCTTAGTTAGAAGCGTATTAGTTCTACTATTTGGAATAGGTTATGCGGCAGTCCCGTTTGTAGCTTTAATGTTTATTTATAGCGGCCACGAAAGTTATGTCGCCCTAGCCACCCCTTTGCTAATGCTGGCCTTTGCCATAGGCAATTATTTTTATTTTATAAACCACCAAAGTTTTTATTGGGACAAGTGGTTAGGGATTCGGATTAGTCATGAGAATCCCGGCTGGATCCGGCTGGCGATTGCTTTGATAATTTTCTTGTGGGCTTATGGCGGTTGGTTTTTAAGCATAATCAGGTAGCTTTGCCCTAACCGGTTACGGGTTATAAAATTTCAGCAGACAAAAAGGGTGTATGGAGGGGAAAACCGGTGGAAAATGTGGGGAAAAAATCGGCGCTTGATTCTTAGCTCAAAAGGTCTACAATATAGTTGTATAGTTAAGCTCGAGAGTAAAGAGCCATCTTATAGGAGTTCCTCCAACGGATGACTTCTAGGGGATAGCTTTTTATTTTTTGGAAGAGCGGCACAAGAAGACGACCGCCACCAAACCCAATGTTGCAAAATAACTCAATAAGCGGATTGATTAAGTACAGCCCGTAAAAAGGATGCTCTTTTTTAGGGTTTTTTATTTTTTTAAAGTTGCTAAATAATAATATGAAAACACGCACCAAATATTTTAAAAGATTCATCCACATTGCTTTGTCTGCAGCAATGATAGTTTTGCCAATCGCACCCGGCTTTGTGGCGACCGTCAGGGCAAATTCAAGCGATACTACAATAACCTCTTCAACTTATTTAATAGGCCCGGTTACAGGAGGACCGGGAAACATCTTTTCTATTACTGGTATTCCTGTTGGAACATCTAAGGTTGACTTTAAGGCTGCGTTAAGCAAAGGCCAAGTCGGACAAACTTGGGACGATTCTAACATTGCGGATCCGGTAGAAAATGACAATTTTTTATTGGTAACGGCCGAGGACGGAACAACAACAGCAAGATATTATATTCTGACCGGGCCGGTGGCCAGCCAAGCCACAGTCAGCATTGGCAGCAATCTGGGAACGAGAAACGTAAACGCCGGCACATTAGGTTATAGCATCTGGTTAAGCACATTTCAGGTTGCCAACGAAGCGGTTGTGTTAAAAACAGCCAATTTTTTAATGACCGACACCGCGCCCGCGAATGCCCTGACAAACATTAAAATGTTAGTTGATGGCAGTGATGCCGGTAAGACCGCGACAGTTACAGCAATCAGCGGCTCTAACTATGCGGTGTTTGATTTTACGTCAGCTCCTATCAGTTTGACAACTGGCTCACATGCAATTGAGGTGCGAGCGGATATTCCAGAGAGTATAGGCGCGGGTACTCACGTCCAATTTTCAATTCAGCAGGCGTCTGACTTAACAATTACCGACCCGCAGGCTTCTGTAAATATTACTGCTTCCGGAGTTCCAAACGCTGCCGGAATAATTTATATTAATCCCGGTTCAATCACCCTGCAACAAGATCCAACTTTTACAGCTAGTCCGTTCCCTGGTAACCAGTCCGGGGTAACACTGGGACAATGGATCATGACCGGCTATAGCGAGGATATGAAAGTCCAGTCCTTGCAGGTTGTGTTAAACTATACCGGCACTCCGGCCAGCGTAGACGGTTTTAACAACTTGAGCCTCTACGCAAATGGCAGCCAAGTCGGCCCTTCGCTCAACGCCCAAGCTGATGGCAATCACAACACCTTTACTTATTCTTTTTCTACCGCCAACCTTTTTACTATACTGGCCGGGACAACTGTAACTTTAGCCGTTAAAGGCGATGGCGCGTTATATACCGGCGCGGTTTCCGCAGTGCGCGCCGATCTAGTGGCCCCGGCCAATGCTTTCCAAGGCGCAACATCGTCCTGGCTTTCTCCAAGCTCGCCGTTAACTTCTACCGGGATCAGCTTAACCATTGGCACTTTAACCGACACGCCGGTAACTGGCATCACAGTATCAGCCGCCAATGGAACCACCACCGTTGCCAGCGGCGGCAGTCTGCAAATGAGCGCGACCGTGTTGCCGCAGAATGCCAGCAAGCCAGCCGTTACCTGGTCCGTAACCAACGGCAGTGGGACAGCGACCATTGATTTTTTATCCGGTTTACTTACGGCAGGAAGTCCGGGAACCGTGACCGTGACGGCGACGGCTAACGATGGCTCAAGGGTTATTGGCACGGAGACAATCACCGTGACGTCAGCATCAGCACTAGCTCCTACGATCTCGCATATCAATCCGACGACAGCAGCCGAAGGCGGCACTGTCTATGTTTACGGCACGAACTTCGATCAAAACAGCGTTGCATGTATAAGTCTTGCCAGTTCGAATGCGCCAGGCTGTGGCGACGTTGATGTTAACCTGATCTCGTCGACCGAGGTTAGTTTTACCGTTCCGTCGGTAACAACTCTCGGCTCATACATTCTTAGCGTCAATGATGGGGTAGGTGGGTCGGAAAGCAATCTGGTTCCGTTAAGCATTACCGCGCCTGTCACATCGGCACCCGTGGTCTCTTCTATTTCACCGCTTACCGGCGACACTGCCGGTGGTACTTCTGTAACAATAACCGGCAGCGGTTTCAACGATGCGACTGCCATATACTTTGGAAATACCGCCGCGACCAGCTTTGCCACCACCTCCGATACATCAATAACCGCGACTTCTCCGGCAACTAGTAGTGCCGGTACCGTTGATATTACAGTTGTATCTCCCGAAGGTACGAGTGCCAAGAACGACGCAGATCAATTCACGTATGTTCCCACGGTAAATACATTGGACTGTAGCGCCCAGTATTCAACGAATGCAATAAACATAGTTGTGATAACACATGGATGGAACGATAACGCCACTACTTTGACTGGATGGGTTCAGACTATGGCACGATCAATCGCTAACAGAATACCTCCAGCGGAGTTGGCCAGTTGGGATGTTTGCGCGTTTGACTGGCACAATGGTGCAGATACTGGTTCAAACCCAGCTACAGCTCCGAATCTTGCGGTCGCCAATGCAGGACCCGATGGTACGAGTTTAGGTCATGCTTTATTACCAGGACCTTGGTCAAATACGGGCATCCAAGTGCTGAACAAAGGAAGCCAAATTGATTTATCCCAAACCAAGTGGGCGACTATACATTTTATCGCGCATAGCGCCGGATCCAACGTGATTCAAAAGGCCGCAGAGTCTATTCGAGAGAATTCCCCAAGTACCAACCTTCATCTTACGTTTCTCAGTGCCTATGATCCGAACGAAGAACAGTTGGCGTATGGCGAGGATCCAGACCCCAATAGTCCAGGAACGTGGTGGGCGGAGCAATACGTTGACACGAACGGACGCCCCATTCTTGACAATGCTGCTCTTACTCTGCAATACGCTTATAATTTTGATGTTACGGCATTAGATCCGTGCACATCTTTCGCCGATAATATACCGAACTGTGACGGTATTGGTGGCGGGGCAACCCCCTTCCCTTATCTAAATGAAGTGCATTTCTGGCCAGAAGTTTGGTATCAAGATAGCATATACAACACGACGAACACCGTTCTTGAGAATCCCTTCATAGGATCGGGATTACAATCATCGCTCGTTTACAAATATATTGACATCCCCACCAAATATGGTTTTCAATTATCTCTCGAGTCAGCACTGCCATTGCTTCCCACACAATATAGTCTGGGGACACAACCACAACCCTGCGTTTTTCTTCCATTTGTGACGCACGATTGTGCCCATCAGCTGTCTTCCGCAGCTCCTTCCATGACAATTAATAGTACCGACACGGGTGCGTTGCCTATCACGATCCTACCCGGCGTAACTAACCCAACTCTTGACCTTAGCTCCCTTGTTACAGGAGGAGATGCGGCTACGCTTCCAGGTGAAATTAATGCGACCGTAGAAACGCCGCCGGGGGCTGCTATGACGGTCTCTATTCCGGCAGGGGAGGTTATTACTGCGGCGACGCCGGTCTGGAACGGTATTTTTAACCTCCCGACATTTACTAATATATTTACACCCCCTCCGCCGGATGCCGGAGATACCGTGTCGGGCACATCGGCAATTGAAATCGGCCTCGGCGAGATCCCAATGGAGTTGAGTGTGCCAGCAGAACTGACGTTCCTGGAGCAGACAGGGAGTTCTGTGGGTTGGTCGCAAGCTGGCGTTTACCATGAGATAACGGATATCTGTGACTCCAACGCAAGCAATACGACTATCAATGGCGATACGGCGTTTCCCGATGGTGGTAACTGCAAGATAAACGACGATGGCAAGGGCAATCTTATAGTCTGGACCAAGCACTTCACTACGTTCATTACCTATATACAGACTGCTATCCCAGCTCCCGTAAGTTCGGGTGGTGGAGGCGGGGGTGGCTATTATTATGTTGCGCCAACACCTGCGGCAACCACAACGCCCACAACTACACCTGTTACCATAGCACCACAAGGGCAAATTTTAGGCACGGCTGCCATTAAAGACGGTACGCTGGTCTTGGACGGTTCTGTCATCTATCTGATAAGCAAAGGACAAAAGCGGCCGTTTGTTTCGGCGGCGGAATTTTTAAGTTACGGTTTTAAGTTTTCCGACGCCATCACCAGCGACGCAATTAAGGATATTCCGGAAGGCCCCGTTATGCGCGCTATGGACGGTATGCTGGTTTTGGATACTTCCGGCAAAGGCACCATCTACCTCATTGGCGCGGGCGGAATTAAACGCGGCTTTGTGTCAGCCAAAGTTTTTAAAGACTTAGGCTACAAATTCAGCCAAGCCAGAAAAATAAACTTAGCGGATTACCAAGCAGGACCGTTTATTAGTTCCAGCAGCGACCCGCATCCGGACGGCGCTTTGGTTTTGGGCAACAAAACAGTTTGGTGGATTAACAATGGCCAGCGCCACGGCTTCCCATCTTTGGATGTATTTAACTCCTATGGTTTGGCGTTTAGTTTGGTTGTCAAAGCCAATACATCGGACGTGAACTTGCCTGAAAGCACTACAGTACAATCCAGAGATCAAGCCCTGACCACCGACAGTATGTTCCCATAACATATAGTTAAAATTATGCGCAAAACATTTCTTGTGATTTTTGCTGTCTGGGTCATATTAATTTTGATAGGCGCTTTGTCGCAACCAGATTTCCCAAAAAGCATTATATTAGGCCTTTCGGGTTTATTGCTGTGCTTTGTCCTTTTATTGCCATTAGGAATTAAGCCTAAACAACCGGGCAAAAAGTTAGACTTTTTATTTGCCTTCCGTTATTATGGGTTATGCCTTGTAGCGGTAATTTTGCTATCCTTATTTGCGCCACAGGCATCGCGAATATATATTTTTTTCTATGGTTCACCTGCCAACTTCTTTATTTCAATTATAGCCAGCCTTTTAATAGTAACTGGCGTGTCCTTAAGTTTCAAAAATAAATACCAAAATGATCTGGAACTAAAACGTAAATGGTGGCATCGACTGGCTATGGTTTTAATCTATGCCAGTGCCGTCGTCGCCTTCATCCTATTAGCGGGCTGGACAATTCAGGCTCAACCTTGGGATCAATCAAGTGACTACACATATAGCAACAAATTCAGTTTTGAGCAGGGTTATGCCTCGGTACCGGGCGACCCGGTGTCCTGTAGTATGCAAAAGGTTCAAATTACCACCGGAGGTTTAGGTTCCCAAGTGCTGGGGACAGGATACGTCCTCTGGTGCGGCGGTGACTTAACCAGAGCCTTCGCTGAATCCGCCCCCAATTACTTTCCCAATTATTTTAAGGCAACCTTACCTTATGAAACTGGGAACGGTATTGAAAACAGCCAGCTTTGGAACTTTCGTATGCCCGGTAGCGTTGGGTATTTTACCGATAGCAATGAACTAGAGCAACTGCGGCAATCCGGGGCGCTTAACGGTTTGTCCTTTAAATCTTTTAGAATGCACCAGGTAGGAGCAGGCACCATTTGGGCAATGGTAGGTTATATACTGCTGACAATTTTCTTGCCGTTGATTGGATTCTTTTTGGTGCGCGATATTATATACCGTAGCATACTTTATATTGTTCCCTACCTAGCTGATTTTAAAACTGTAATAAAAATAGTTTGGAATAAGATGAAAGCTAACCCAAAAATCGTGGGCGGTTTGGGGTTAATATTGATTGCGGTTCTCCTTTTTTATTGGTTTCAGATCCGGCCGGAATCTATCAGACAAGAATGTTACCGTACGGCTGCCGCTCAATGGGGATCAAGCCCGGACTCTAATACACTTGGCGGTTACTATCAAATCTGTATGTTAAGTAAGGGAATGGGTTTTGTTAAGTAAAGTTTTAAGCTAACAACGTGGGACTAGGGTAACATAAAAAAATAAGGGCCAGGCCGTTAAAGCCTAAGCCCTTATTTTGTTTACTTTTCCAATTCCTGAATAAAACTACAGCCCGTTGTCCTAAAGCGAGGGCAGGCTACGTAGGTTTTATTATTCTTTCTGCTTACGAATTGCCGGAGCGGCGCATCACAATGCGGGCAACATCCGAGTTCGGTTTGCCGGGATGTCGTGACTACAGGCGCTGGCGCTGGTAGCCTGGCCGGTGCGACATAATGAATCTGCGGGAGATTTTCATGCTGGCTAACCAACACCTCGCCGCCCAGGGCGGCTTTTAATTGCTCGTATAATTCTGCGGCTTCGGAAATTGAATTTGTAGCTATATTGCACAAAGTCGAACGTTCCAAAACGCGATTTTCCGCATTAACTTTGCTGGAAAAATTTAATTGTATTTTCGTGTTCACGGGGTTACCTTTCTTACCAATCGCTGGTTTAGCAGCGTTGGCTTTATAAATTATTGTGTTCTTTTAGGCTGTAGTAGCCATGCTTAGTCACAATCACGTGATCGAGAAGTTCGATTCCAAGAAGCCGGCCGGAGTCCGCGATACGTCGGGTAGCCGTCAAGTCAGCCTCGCTTGGTTCAAGACTCCCGCTTGGATGTGAATGGGCCAAAATTATGTGGGAACAACCCGCCTTAATTGCGGAGCGATAAATTTCCCTCGGGTGCAACAAAGACGAATCGAGCGTCCCCACGGAGACGACTTCCTGTTTAATTATTTTGTGATGAACATTTAACAGGAAAACAATGAGGTGTTCTTTGGCCCTGCCTCTAATGGTTTTAAGTCGTTCATAGACGCTTAGGGGTGTAGTGATTGCATATGTGGCTTCCCGGATTTGGATATTCATCAAGGCCTGAGCCTTGGCTTGTTCTTCGGTATCGGCGTTAATTTTGCAATTTAGGTTTACTAAATATTGCATAGATTTTGGATATTATTTTTTGGAGCCGGTTGTTTACGATCCGGCAACGCTTAAGTCAGGCAAGCTGACGATTTGATTCTATTGGCTGATTGGCTCTGTCTGGGCGATAAAGAAAAGATGCGCGACTTTAGCGTACTTCTTTTCTACCTCTCCCTTGGAGTTTCGTTTCTCCACGATTGTGACCGAGGGGATGGACTTTTGCCCCTTTATAACCCGCCGGCCGCAACGAAGCCAATTTTTGTAGGTCATTGCGTTGGTTCGTGGATTATAGATTTCCGCGGCCTTGGGTCCGAATCTCTGCAAAATGATCTCGCGAGTTTTGCTTTCCGTGAGTGGACTACCACGCCACGAACTTAGAACTTGTGCTACGCTTTGCATTTTTATTTTTCCTCCTTTTCCGGACTCATTATGGCTGCGATCACCATCGCGTCCGGCTGGTATGGCCGGTTCATGCGTTGCCGGACTAAGGACCATTTTTCCTGCAAGGCGTTCCATTTTTGACGCGAGCGGGCAAACAAAAAGTCCCGGCATACCGGGCAGCCATTAAAGCCAGGACAGTTATGGTCAGGGATTGCCACCGTGACAGTTCTATTCATAAAGTTGTCGTTAATTATTAAGTTTTTGTTTTTGACTTGCAAGTCATTACAAAGGTATTTTTGTTTTTTTATTTTTCTACATTCTCAGCCCACGAATAACCGCAATCGGGACAGTTCATGTTCTCCTGGTCTTCGTAGTCGAGCGGCCAATTACATTGGGAACAGCGATTTTTCTCTTACATACATTAGTTAGGTTAATAATAAAAAGCCCGGACTTGGAAACGGCATCGGGCTTTAGCCGTTGAGTCGCTTAAAGCGGCTGGTAAATATGGGGACTAATGATGTTCGTCCGGCCATCCGTCAACTGGCTCCCAGGCCTCGGCCTCGAGCCAAGCGAGGGCGGATGTGTAGTCCTTAAGTTGCTGGGCTGTGCCGAAGAAGTTGATGTTGTGCTGCATATATTATCAATTCCTTTGCGTAAGAAATTACGCATTAATAATTCAAGCAAAAGGAATTGGTAATCTGGCACGCGTAAGTCGCGCGGGAAACCGGATGGGGAGCGGTTTGTGGGCAGTTCCATACGGTTGTTGGATTTGAAGTTAGTTGGCCCCACCGCCCAGGCCCATAAGACTTTTATAAAAAAGAGGTATTTTGTTTTTAAAATAAATGGAATAAAAAATTTAGGAATCAAAAAAAATGGAACCCAAATTTTTTCAAAATTGCCCAAGCCAATGACTAGTTCTAAAATATAAATAAAGGAGTTATAACCATGGAAGAATATTTATGGGACAACATAATAGAAAATGACGAAGATGGCGAATATGTTCCGGACAAGGCGGTTAAGTCATTGCCAAAAGTTAACGTGGAGGATTGTTTTGCCATTACCGCCGGAACCTTTACCCGCAACCTGCTACACCCAAGGGCGGGCGGTGGCGGTAAAGTTGGCATTACGGCAGTTATAAAGCCAAGCCTGGCGGCGAATATGCTAATAAGTTTTCAGGTACAACTCGGCCGCGTTAATCCTAATATCCTTATTCGCTATAGCGTCGATAATACAAATTTTAGAGAACAGACCATCCGCCTGGATACCATCCCGACCACGCTGGGCAATAAGCCACGGCTGGTGTGTGATTGCGGCCACGCGGGTAAGTTGTACCTTCGCCCCGATTGCATTTACTTTATGTGTTTTGACTGCTGTCAGCCGATTAGGTACGGCATTAAGGAAGTAGATAAGCGCTGGAAGCTTAACGCTTTTCTTTACTATCAAAACCGCAGCGACAAACTGCATTTGATGCAAAGCTTAATCCGCCGTCCTTTCTATATGGACAAAACCGTCGGCCTAGAGCGCTATACCAGGCGGGCGGGGGCGTTTATGCATTTAGCCAACAAATGGCACAGAAGCCCTGATTTGGTGGCCCAAGTCTATAAACAGCTGGGGTAGACTCTTGTAAGTCCGCAGGTTTTCGTGGTGTGGGGGCTTGAAGGGACTTGCGCCTAAGTATTACTACAGTTTTATAAAATGAATTTCTTCCTACTTTAAAAGTAAGATTACATGAACAGAAGACAAGTAAAGTTTAATATTGTTTTGGCAACCTTAGGCGGGACAGCGGTACAAGTTCTGTATGGGTCGAAGCTTATTTTTTCTACCTTTGGCTTTATGGGCGATTTTGGGGTAAAATATGGGTATGCCTAACATACCAGACAAAAGATTGCTTATTGCGGTTTGCAATTTTTTATACCAAAAACGTCTTTATGAGCCAGGTGTCCTTGAGCCTATAACGATTCCTCTAAGGGATTTTAGGGAAGCTTTTGGTAAGTCTGAAAGGCAAGGTTTAAATACATCCGACTTAAGAGAATTACATAAAATATTGCTCCGTCTTGCCGACGGTCAAAATAGCCAACGGCAGCCCTTGCTTGAGATTCGGGGACCTGAAATTTTAGATGATTTGGAAAATCACTATCGCAACGGTGGAACGATAAATTTACTTTATGACAAAGAAGACTTTGGTTGGTATTTGGGTCGTCTGGACAGCGGATTGCGGGAAATGCTGGCAGGCCCTGATTATCATCTGCTAGTTTTTAACCCTCGGGACTACGAATTTAGATTTAAAGACAAACGTATGTCGGTAAGGCCGGGGGGCGGGCAGTTCGGAGCCCATGCGCTTAATTTATGTCTTTTCCTGTTTAATCATCCTATCCATGACGAGGACGAACACGGAGCACACGTGAGTATAGCTGACGATGAGTGGCTGGCAGATTATAAGATTGGTGATTGGGTCACCTATAAAAAGATTAACGAAATGGTATTTATCAGAGGTAGTACTGATCAGGCAAGAACCCTTGAAGAAACCGGAGATCAGTATGGCGCAATAAGGTCAACAGTATTTAATTTAAATGATAGGGCAAAAAAAACGGAGAACCTTGGATTTGAGGTTTTCGAAACACGGGGAAATCAACATCAATTAAGGGTAAAATTACCCCCTTCGTAAGCAGTTAACTACTGTCAAAAGCAGCCTAAAACGGGCTGCTTTTTTGTTTACCCAAACCGTTAGCAAACCGTTAGCAACTTTGGTCACAGGGCCAAATTATACACTCACGGCAGATAATTAAAAAATTAATCTGTCATTTATGTGCTACGTGTCCAAAAAAGAGTGGGATAGGACGAACAGAATGATAAAAGATGGAATGAGGGCTAAAAAGTTGAAAGATTCTGACTTTTTTCCCGAGATTCCCCTGGCGTTCCTCTCCATTTGTAGCAAAAAGTTAGGCAAAGATAATAACAGGTACTTGTGCCAGATGATGATTAATACTAAATCCCTAAAAGATTTTTAATACATGCAACCAACAGACAAGGATTTAAAAGAATTCAAAGCCGTTTGGCGGGAATGTCGTCCCGGTCAACTACTAGCGCGAGCTAAGCTTGTTGAGTTGGCTGGCCGTGTTTTACATGGTAAAAAATTTATAAATAATGTTACCATCGGAGATTGCTTGGAAGTATTAAAGCTTATTCCCGATAACTCCATAGACAGCGTGGTGACTGATCCCCCGGCTGGAATTGGCTTTATGAATAAAGAATGGGACAGCGACAAAGGAGGTCGTGATAAATGGATTGAATGGCTGGCAAGGATTCTGTGTGAATGTAATAGGGTTTTAAAACCTGGCGGGCACGCTTTGGTATGGGCTTTGCCAAGAACTTCTCATTGGACGGCATTTGCTTTAGAGAATGCTGGGTTTGAAATTAGAGATATTCAGCACCATTTATTTGGCACCGGATTTCCCAAGAGCCTTAATATCTCCAAAGCGATTGACAGAAAACAAGAGGTTAAGCACCCAAAGAACACGCCCATTAGCGAATCAGCTAAACAGTGGCAGGGTTGGGGTACAGCCTTAAAGCCCGCCGTAGAGCATTGGCTGTTGGCGCGAAAGCCGTTAAGCGAAAAGACAATAGCGGAGAATGTTTTAAAGTGGGATGTTGGCGGCTTAAATATTGACGCTTGCCGGGTGGAAACTGATGAAGTTATCTCGGCTGAATATGGTCAACGAAGCGGCACGGGCAGGTATAGCTGGAATCTTAAAAAAAAGAAAATTGAAAAGCAGGGTCTATGGAACACTAAAGGACGCTTCCCTGCTAATTTGATTCACGATGGCTCGCCGATAGTGCTGGCGGAGTTACCTAAAGCCAGATTCTTTTATTGCGCCAAGGCCAGCAAAGCCGAACGTGATTTGGGGCTAGAAAACATGGAAGCCAAAGCGGGCATACGGACTAATGCTCCAAGAGAGAACGAAGCGGCCAGAACCAAACCAACGAAAAATAACCACCCCACCGTCAAAGCCCAAGCCCTGATGCAGTATCTTATAAAGCTTATCACGCCGCCCAATGGCATTGTGCTGGATTGTTTTGCAGGCTCTGGCTCAACCTTGGTAGCCGCCAAAACTTTAGGTCATCCATTTATCGGGATAGAAAAATTCCAAGGATATGTGGATATTGCCAAGGCTAGGTTAAACAATAATCATTAAATTAGGTTTAGGTAAGGTTCGGGGAGGACAGGTACGTCCAGCGATGTGCGTGCCTTCCCCGAACAAAGAAAGGTAATATATATGGACAAAATTCTAAAGCCAGTAGCCAATAAATCTAATCGAGATAAAGATCACAAGGCAACGACCACGCCGGATCAACTTTCGGTCTCTATTAAATCAGGCCAAGCCCGCCCGGGGGTCTCCGTGGTTATAGTAAAAACATTTGATCCGAGCGCGGCGTTTCAGGAAGAAGGGAAGCTTTATTTACCTGATTATGTGCCGACCAGTAAATCTAAATTCGCCTCAACCTTTGATGTTGTGGCAAATCCCTTTATTGTATCGGAGTCAGTGAAAAATATGCATAACGCAAGTATGTTTATTGACACAGCTGTAAATACCCTGGAATTTGTGGAAGAGCCCGAAGACAAGGATAAGATGATAATGAAAATTTACGAAATCATCGATTGGCTGAGGGTTTACCGCACCGCCTCCATCGAGATGCTCTGGCGCTGCAGCTCCCATGTTGAGGGTGAGGCCTTAGTGCCAGATAAGTATCAAGTTAAAGATTTTCACCTTTTTTATTTGGAGGCTGACAAAGTCCTTAAATCCCTCATGGGAAAACTATCAGGGCTTTTAGAACCAACTCCGCCAACCGAATCTGCAAAGTCCACAACCGACCATAATTCAGAAAAAGCTAACAGTAGTCTTAAATAATTATGATAACACATTCCATCATTGAGCAAATCAAGCAACGCGCATCTATCGTGGAAGTCGCGGAAAAGCTGGGATTGACTTTGAAGAAGTCGGGAGCTGATTATGTTACCACCGCACGCGGCGAGGTAACCCCAGCTTTGAGAATATATACCAGGACCGAATCATGGTTTCACTTTGCAGGTGACAAAACACCGAAAGGTCGAAGCGGCGGCGATGTCATTGATCTTGTGGAGCTAATAAAACAATGTTCGACAACCGAAGCAATTAAATGGCTGGCTGCGGAATATCATATTGAACTAAAACCGTTAACCCCGGAAGCCGAACAAAAGATTTCCCAAAGCCGGCGTTGCCAGGAAGTGCTCACTGCGGCCGCGAACTTATATCATCAAAGGCTTATGGGTGATGACTTTATGGCCAAAGACGTGCTTGAGAAATTGAAGCAACGCGCCTGGTCTGAGGAGTTATTGATTGAAAATTTAATTGGCTTTGCCGGCCCGGACGAGTCACTCATGCCCGCGTTGGAAAAGTTAGGCTTTACGGTAGAAGAAGTTATTAAGACAGGCTTGATAGTAGATACTAAAACGGGAAAACATGATTTTTTCCAATTTCGCATAACTTTTCCGCTTATTAAGAATGGCCGAGTGGTCTATATGACTGGCCGCAAAACTGACCACACGCTTACGCATAAATGGGAGGAGGCCAAGAATCGCCATTTGCCGGTGAATGAATTTATCCGCAACGATTACTTCTATAACGAAGACGCGCTACGGGATAATAAAGAAGTAATTTTGTGCGAAGGAATTCCGGATTGCCTTAGCCTGTTGCAATGGCAGCTGCCGGCCGTTGCTTTGCTCGGCAACCAGCTAAAAGATGGTCTGGCTGAAAAATTTTCCCATTGCGATACTATTGGCATTTGTCTTGATACGGACGGACAGAGTGATCCACTAAAACTTGCTGAAAGAATCGGCAGTAAGGCAAAAATTATTACCTTGCCGGCTTTTACGACTAAGGAAGGCCACGCCGGCAAGGACATTAACGAATTTACCGTGGCCGGCCATTCTAAAGAAGATTTCCAGCAGCTACTTAGAGATTCTAAAACTACTCTGGAATACCAGTTGCCCGATGACCTGCAACGTTATCGGATTATCGAAGACTTCGGCGGCGGTTTAACCATAACACTTGATAGTCACTCCCTTTTTGTTAAAAGGATTATGGATACTGACGATAAGGGTTTGCAGGCGGCGATTGAATATTCCAGGCAAGAAAAACTCTTGTATTGCGATAACCTTACTTTTGATTCCTCCATTAGTCGGAATCGGTTTGCCCGTGGCTGTGGCGTTGAAGTTTCTGATTTTGCCGCTATTTTGTTAGACATCAGGCGGATTATTGAATTCCGTGATGCGTTAAAATTCAAACGATTATCAGAATTAAAAATCGCGCCAACAGAGCCTGCGTTTACAGACGAGCAACGGCAGGATGCGGAAAAAATACTGCAGTCTCCGACTCTATTGGCTGACGTTTGCAATTTGCGTCCGAAATTGCTGGTTGCGGGAGAGTCCGAAAATTGGCTACTTACATACTTGGCCTTGACTTCACGTCTATTAAGTAGCCCTATCTCAGTAATTGCCAAAGGAGCTAGCAGCGGGGGAAAATCATATGGCGTCGGCCAGTGTTTAAAATTGTTTCCGCCCGGCGAGTATGTGGATATTACTGACGCGACGGCCAGGAGTTTTTACCACGTAGAGTCCGATGCCTATAAACATAAAATGATTATTCTGTTTGAAAAGCACGGAGCCGAACAGACGGACTACTCCATTAGATCCCTGCAGTCCGAAGGTAAGCTAAAGTTACAGCTGACGGTTAAGGACCCGGAAACCGGGAATTTTCACGTCGAGATTAAGGAAGTTGAAGGCCCTACCGGATTTATTACCACCACGACCAGCGCCAGTATTCATGCCGAAAATGAAACGCGTAATTTTTCGCTGTATGTGGATGAGTCCGAAGACCAAACCGTGCGGACGTTTGAAATGACAGATTCCAAATATCGCGGTATCAGCGAAATGGGGGAAGACGAACTAAATGGCTGGCGATTGGTCCAACATCCTGAAATTTTAAAGATTTATGAGCGGGTGCAAATTCCCTTTGTAGAGGAAATCCGGCGGGTTTTTCCCACGGAGCCGGTACGCGTGCGTCGCGACTACAAGCGTTTTTTGGCCTTGGTTGAAGCTTCGGCTTTTTTCCATCAGTATCAAAGGAAAATAACCGAGATTAAAGGGCAACCATACCTGGTCGCCGAAATAACGGATTATGTAATCGCTAAAATAATCGCGGACAAAATTTTGCGGGAAACTATCTTTGACTTGCCGCCGAGGTGCAAGGAGATTTTTCAGATTGCCAAAACGATTGTGGCGGAAAACCAGAAGTCCACCGAGCCAAAAAAGTTGACTTTTACCATTACAGAAATAGTTAGTCGCACTAAGCTGAATTATGATACTGTGCTGAAATGGATGGATCCTCTGACAGACAAGGGCTACATTAGCCTTGAACTAGCCGGGGCCGGCCGCAGATCAGGAGAGTACGCGCTAACCGGCAAAGAAGGCGCGGCCGATTCTGTTATTCTCCCCGAAGTAGCCGCCCTGTGGGCGAAGTATGGCGGTGCGGACCAATCCAAACCTTATAATCCAGTTACCGGGGAGTTACTGCCGTTGGTAAAAGAGCCAGCCGTGGAAGTTACCATTACCGAAGAACAATTAAAGCAGGTTCAGGATACCCTGGGTATTGCTGCCGATGATGGAAAATCAGCGGAATTGGAAAAGGAACTCGGCTTTTAGTTTGCGCCGCCGTGTCATAACTATACGATTATGGATACAGCCATCTTAGACAGCTCTGTGCTTTTGAACAGGCCTTTTGGCGCTACTGAACTCACAGCCCCGCGTAAGTCGCCAGACAAGACTTTTTTAGAGTTGACCCCGAAGTTTATAGGCTATGCAGCTTACGATCTTAAATTGTCACCGCAGACGGTGCAAAAATATGGAGAGTCTCTAAAGTGGGTAATGAAGCATTTACCGAAAGTGTTGAGTCCGTCTATCCTATGTCTGGAAGATATAACCCTGCTAAAGCAGCGGATTCAGGAACGCGGAGCCGGGGAGTCAAGGACGAATAGTATTCTTTTCGCCTTAAGAAAATTTTTGGCTTACTGCCAGGAAATTCAAAAAATTGCTACAATTATTAATATTGAGGACATTAAGCCTATGAAGTTACCAAAACGTCAGGTTACATTTTTAGACAAGGAAGAAATCCAGCAACTGCTCAACAGCATTAATGTGGACAGCATTTACGGTTTGCGGATGCGGGCTCTTATGGAATTGCTTTTGGCCACCGGTATGCGTATCGGTGAAGCTCTTTCTTTGAACCGCCAAGATTTGGATTTAAAGAATTTGGAAGTAAATATTATTGGTAAGGGCAATAAGGAGCGGACGGTATATCTAAAACCGCGTACCATTGAATGGATTAATAAATATCTCAAACAGCGTACCGATTCCGAGCCTGCATTGTTTGTAGCCTTTGGTACTTCCAATCGGCTCACACGGCACGATTTGGGCAAAGAATTCAGGCGTTACGCTGCAAAAGCCGGTATCAAGAAAAAAGTTACGCCCCATATTTTGCGCCACAGCATGGCCACTCTAATGCTCCACCAAGGCGCCGACATTATGTTTATCAAAGATATCCTCGGACATTCCACGATCTCCACAACGGCGAAATATTATCTTGGCACCGACAAAAAGAAACTAAAAGAAGCGCACGAAAAATATTTAAAATACGATTAATAAAATTTTAAAATTAGGCTATAATAAACCTAATGATGAAAATCAAAACCAAACATAAAATAGTATTAAGCGTGGCTGTTATTGCCGCTGTTTTAGGGGTAAGCTACGGCGTGAACCAGTATAAGTCGGCGGAACAGTTGAAAAAACTTCACCAATTAGTAACCCAGCAATTTCATTTAGCGCCAAGGACTAAGACTAATAATTGCGTAATCAGCGGTGCGTTGCCCGATTCATCCTGTACCCCAGGAGCCATTATTGCCACTGCTACCAAGGACCAAATCTGTAGTTCGGGCTACAGCAAATCAACCAGGGACGTTTCAGAATCTACTAAAAATCAAGTTTATGCTGAATATGGCATTACAGCCCATGCCGCCGGACAGTATGAAGTTGACCATTATATCAGCCTGGAGCTTGGCGGCTCCAATGATATTGCCAACTTGTGGCCGGAAGCGGCTGAACCAAAGCCAGGGTTTCATGAAAAAGACGAAGTAGAAAATTTTCTTCATGACAAGCTTTGTTCCGGCCAAATCAGCCTGCCGGAAGCCCAGGAACTTATTAGCAACCAATGGGTTGAGGTTTATAAGCTCACGCACTAATTAGCGTAAAGCCTTGCACGATTATAGGAAAAGGGATATATTCTGGTATAAGTAACATTATTGAAATATATGAAGAGTGGAAACTTAACCAATTTAATTTTCGTGGATTGTGAAGCGTATGGCAAGTGTCCAGCGTTAGGGAAACTTACCGAGTTTGGCGCGGTCGCATATCCTTCCAAAGCGACTTTTCACGGAGTCCTGGCTGAAACCAAGCCATCTGAGGGGAATCCTATGATCCCTGCCCCTACCGGAAAAATTTATGATGAGCGGGAAATCTTTGAGAAGTTTGAAAAGTGGATTTTAAATCTGACGAAGCACGAACGTCCAATTTTTGTCAGCGACAACCCGGCTTTTGATTGGCAATGGATTAACGACAGCTTTTGGAGAACGCTTGGCAGAATTCCTTTTGGGCATTCCGCAAGAAGGCTTAGTGACTTTTATGCCGGTCTTGTTGGCGACTTTACTAATACTCAATCTTGGAAAAAGTTGCGCGTTACCCTACATGACCATAATCCGGTGCATGACTCCATGGGTAATGTGGAGGCTTTTGAGAGAATGTTGCAGGGAGAAAGGTAATACAACTATGCTAGAAGATGATCAACAACTTAGTGACTCGGCTTACCAATACATCAAAGAACATAAGTTTGAGTTGGTTGAACGTTTCGCCAACCCTAAAATTTATAAGCCGGAAGCGCAGCCGGTTTCTTTGTTTATGGCTGGCTCTCCCGGAGCTGGCAAAACCGAAGTATCAAAACGGTTAATTGAGGTCTTTGACGGCAGTCAGCCGGTGAGAATTGACGCCGACGATATAAGAGCGATTTTTCCAGACTATAACGGCAACAATTCCCATATTTTTCAGCGTGCCTGCACCCTGGGTGTTAACGTGTTATTTGATTACGTCCTGCACAATAATATCAACGCTATTTTAGACGGCACTTTTGCCTATGAGCGGGCGATGGAGAATATAGAGCGTTCGCTTAAGCACAACCGGCGCGTGGTGATTTATTACTTGTTTCAGGACCCGGTCGTGGCCTGGACGTTTACCAAGATTCGCGAAGAAAAGGAGGGTCGCCATGTTTCCAAGGAAGTCTTTATACATTCCTTCGTTCGCGCCCGGGAGAACGTCAGCCAGGCTAAAGCCCATTTTGGCTCCAAAATTGAACTTAACTTAGTTATCAAGGATTTTAGCAAAAGTTTTGAAAAACTTTATGATAATGTCGAAAGCCTTGATGTGTATTTGCCAAAAGTGTATACTAAAGAAGCGTTGGAGAAGCTATTATGATCAAGAAACTTAAGCAATTATTTACTCCCAAATCGGAGAAGAAAAATTTTTCCTCTTTTTTTAATCATGCCTCACCGGAAGAAAAGCGCACGCTGATGGAAGATGTTATCCGCAAAGCCAACCAGGATCAGCGAGAGCTGGTGGAGCAGTACCAAAGAGCTAATCATAAAGCCACCTAAAACCAGGGCGGTTTTTTGATGCAGTAAACCAATATGCCAAAAGAAAAATTTAAATTTTTGTACCGCTGTCCCGATGACAAACGCGGCAGGTAATATAGTTTTAGATTTCCACAATTTACGATTTGCAACTTTACAAGTTTAGAGTTATTCTTCCTACAGAAAGTTAAAAAATTAATACAGTTTTTGGTCATATTTTTTATTTCAGGTAGTGGTCGGGATAAACACCTCCTTTCTAAGGAACATTCCGCAAAAGTATGGATTTCGATCTTACTATTTGCGGCATTCTGTTGGTCGTCGTTAATTATTTCGATTTTTAACGCAATCCTGACTCTAAGAAACGACGTTAACGTAAACGGTTTTGTACGGTAATTCTTCTCCATATAATCGCAAGATTATGCGGAGCCTGAGCGCCTTTAATGCTCGGGGTCACTATTTAGCCGTTAAGGGAACTTAACGAAATTGCAATTAAAGAGCCTTGTGTCATCAATTGACGCGAGGCTTTTTATGTATCCGGGGATTGCCTTAGAATCAAATACAAATGTAGGAACTTTGGCCGTGCCAATTTTGGCCAGCCCACAGGCGCCAACCTGCCCGAAATTCAGCGAGCTGATTCCGGGGTTTTTAAAATACGGCCAGTTTGAGCTGTCGTTCTCTCCCGGCACAGTGGATAAATACGGGGACTGCCTGCATTGGGTCATCCGGTATATCGGCGATTTGCCCATAAACCAACTAAACCTCATCCACATAACCGAGGTCAAACAAAAAGTCCTGGCCAGAGGGGCCAGCGAGGCCAGGATTTATTCCATTGTGTTTGCCACTAAAAGTTTTTTAAAATACTGCAAGGACTTTTTAGATCTGCCGGTGCTTGATAGCAAAAGAATAAAGTCGCCCAAGCGGAGGCGCCGCGACGTGCTGTTTTTAACCAACGAGGAGATTGAGCAGTTCGTAAACAGCATCAGCATAGAAAAAAAGCACACCGGCCATTTGCGTAAGCCCGGAGTCAGGATGAACGGCTTAAGGTTCCGGACGCTGGTCGAGGTTCTGCTCGGCTCCGGTATGAGAATTTCCGAAGCCCTGTCTTTAAACCGCGACAGCATAGACTTTGAAAAGGCCGAGGCCAAAATTATCGGCAAGGGCAGCAAGGAGCGCACGGTATTTTTTAACCAGAGATCCTTGGACTGGATTAAGCATTATCTTGAGCATCGCAAGGACAATAACCCGGCGCTGTTTATAACCCAAAACCGCACGCGCTTAACCAAGTCCGACATTAGTAAGGCCTTCAGCTGGCAGGCCAGGAAAGCTGGCATTACTAAAAAAATAACGCCGCACATTCTGCGGCATACCATGGCCACCAACCTTTTATTTAACGGCTGCCCAATTTCTCACGTAAAAGAAATCCTCGGCCATGACCGGCTCGAGACCACCTGCCGTTATTACTTGGGTCTAGATAAAACCAAGGCCAAGGAAGCGCATGGAAAGTTTTTGAATTATTAGCCTCGTCAAAAGTCCTACTTTAAAGTGAAAAATGTGTTAAAATAAAGGTAAAAGAATTCCTTTTATGACTGAAAATAACCTAATCCAAAATTCCCAAAATTTTTGCAAGTCAGCAGAGGAAATTATAACCAAAACAGGCGTTGTGGAAGTCTTTTCAAAATTGGGGAAGGTTGAAAAAATCGGCAGCCTTCGTTTGAAGCTTATGTACCGTCGCGATATCGACCTCTTTGTTATATCAGACAGCATTGAGAAAAATAAGGCCCATCAAATAACCAAAGAGTTAATTGATAAGGATATTTTTCAGACAATCGGCACAGCTGATTATCAAAATTATCCTGCTTATGATATGCCGCTTGGATTTTTTTGGGAGTTGATAATACCGCACGAGGACAAAAACTGGAAGTTTGATGTTTGGTACCTAAAGCCTGATGAAAGTTATGCCCATCTAGTGCGCGATTCCATAAATAAGTTTGAACCACTGTTAGCCGCTGATCCTAAAAAAGCGGAAATAATTCTCAAAATTAAAGAGGCTTATTTTGACGGCGTAAAGTACAAAGACAACATAAAAAGTTTTGATATTTATACTGCCGTTTTAGAGAATGGCGTTAAATCGGTTGAGGACTTTGAAGCAAAAGGAATATAATATATTTTTTATGAAATTGATATTAATTGATGGAGGGCCGGCATCAGGAAAGAATACGCTTGGCAAGATATTAGTTGAGGACTTTATTGCGCACGGAAAAAAATCAATCTTGCTAGACTTGGACACATATATAGAAAAATTTTGCCCAACATGGATTTGGGATAATGACCATCAAAAAGAGGATGATTTGCTTAAGGCCAGAGCTGATTTTACCAGTGATTTAAATAAATTTCTCGCTGAGGGCTTTATAGTTATCGGAATTGGAGACAGGTTCCTAATAAAAGAGGGTGTTTTGCGCTATAGCAGTAAGGTGACTAAAAAAGTGCCGGTATATCTTTATCACTTAAACGTGCCTTTTGCGCTACGGAAACGAAGGCTTGAGCAAAGAGGGCGGCATTCGCTTATCGATTTATACAAAGATCAGCAGGATCGTGACAAAATCGAATCTTGGCCAGGGTATGTATATCAGAATATAAACTCGCCGGAGGTTGATGCTGCGGAATTAGAAAAACTAATTGATACGGATCAAGGATTATTAAATATATGACAAAATTTATTCCCGGCTTAGAATTAAGCAAACTGTTTTATCAAAAAGAAATCAAACCAATTTTGGATAAAGAGTTTTCAAAATTAAAATACTCGGCCGCCCTGTTTGGCTGGGGTAGTGAGGTTTTGGGTTACGATACGGAGATATCACGGGACCACCATTGGGGACCGCGGGTTTTTATATTTCTCAGCGAAAAAGATTATCCGAAATTAAAGGATAAAATTCATAAAGCTATAGCTAACAACTTACCCTATGATTTTATGGGTTACTCAACAAACTACAGCAAACCGGCGCCAAATGGTGTCCGCCGTGCTATAAAAATTACATCCGGCCCAGTAGATCACATGGTCAATGTTTATACCGTAAAATCTTTTTATGAATTACGATTAAGGTTTGACCAAACAAAAAATATCACGGTAGAAAACTGGCTAACGTTTCCCCAACAACGGCTCTTGGAAATGGTGAGCGGTGAAGTATTTTATGACGGCTTGGGAGAATTGAAAAAAGTCAGGGAAAAATTCAGCTACTACCCCAAAGACGTTTGGCTTTATATGCTAGCCTGTCAGTGGATTAAAATTTCGCAGGAAGAGGCCTTTGTCGGACGGGCTGGCGATGTTGGCGATGAGCTTGGTTCGCAGATAGTTGCTGCCAGAATTGTAAGGGAAATAATGAAGCTTTGCTTTTTAATGGAAAAGAGATACTACCCGTACAGTAAATGGTTTGGCGCGGCATTCGGCGCACTTAAAATCTCCAAAAATTTAGCGCCAGTGTTACGGAAAGTTTTGGTGTCAAAAAATTGGAAGGAAAGGGAGAAGTGGCTGGCTCAAGCTTACGAAATTGTAGCAAAAAATTATAACGCATTAAAAATTACTAAGCCTTTGTCATCAAAAGTGAGTAGCTATTACGGTCGGCCGTACCTAGTCATTCACGCTGATGTTTTTGCAGAGGCCATAAAAAAGGTAATCAAAGATCCAAGAGTCAAAGGCATTAAAACCAACATCGGTTCTGTTGACCAATTTACCGATAGCACCGATGTCGTAGAGAATTTAAAACTTTGTGAGCAACTTGAGTTTGCCTATAAGAGGGATTAATTTTATTGAAATGGCCCAAGGTAAAATTTTAACATCACAAGAAAAAATCAGAGTTCTTAAAGTCCTTGAGGGCTACGGGTTTGGTCTGCAAAAAATCAGATTGAGTAAAAACACAGTTGCAAACAATAATAACATTTTTATTGTTCAGGGCTTAAAGAAGCAGTTTGTGCTTCGGGAGTCAGAACCTAAAAAGTCCATACATCACTTAAAATTGGAAATTGCTGTCTTAAATTATTTAAGAAACAAGCGGTTTAAATTGACGCCTTATGCTATCCAAAATAACCTAGGCAAGGACATTACTATCTATAACAAAAGGTTTTACATTTTGCAGAATTTTATGCCTGGCAAAACCCAAGCCAGCTGGAACAATTTAACCCGGTTCAGCGACAAAAAGTTGGCCAATTTTTTTATAGCATCGGCAAAATTTACAAAAACTGTAGCCGGTTTCAAAACTAAAATAAAACACAACAGACCAATATACTATTACGCAAAGAATGGCGCAAAGCTGTTCAATGGCTTGCTTAATCGAATGCCTAACTCAGATGTCAGAAAATTGCTAAGTGCAAATAGAAAATTCATTTTAAAATTTATTGAAGAAAATAAAAAAGAACTGGACAAGGCGGGTTATGATAAACTACCAAAACAAGTAGTCCATTTTGACCTGCACCCCGGCAATGTTAATTTTTCCGGCGATAAGGTTTCAGGGATCTTTGATTTTGACTGGGTTCGTTTTGACAGCCGCATTACGGACTTGGCTGGCACTATTGGCCAGTCTTGCTATCGCTACAAGGGCATTAACACCGGGAAATATAACAAACGCAGGGTTAACTTAGGCCTGAGGGCATACAGGAAAGCTTTCGGAAAAAGTGAGCTTGATTTACCGCGAGAGAATCATCTTCTTAAAATTGCGCTAAAGGCTTATATGTTCTATATGCTTCTGTGGACGATGGATTGGTATTTAAAAAACCAGTCATCGCCAAAGGCCCTAGAATGGATGAAGTTCCCCATAAAAACTTTGGAGTTAAATGACTATAACTACCTTTTTTCTTAAGGCAACACTATGAGTAAAATCTACATTACCGGTGTTTCGGGTACGGGAAAATCAACCCTGACAGAAGAGCTGGCCAAGCGGGGGGTTGTTTGTTTTGATATTGATGCCATTTCTGACCTTTGTCATTGGAGAAACAGGCAAACCAAACAAAGAGCTGAATACCAATACGGCATTGGCAAGGACTGGCTGGAGGCTCACGAATGGATATGCGATCAGGATAAGTTGGAAGGGCTTTTAGCTGGACAATCAGGAGATGTCGCAGTTCTCGGGCTGGCTTCCAATCAGAACGACTTTCAATCTCTGTTTGAAAAGATTTTCCTACTTCGTTGCAAAGAAGAAACTTTTATCCATCGCTTAAGCACCCGCGATGGGGAGAACCAGTTTGCCAAAGACAAGTCGGAACAGGAACATATTTTGTCTTGGTATAAAGAGTTTGAGGATAATATGCTCAAATCCGGAGCAGTTCCTATTGATTCGGAAGAAACCACACAACAGATGGCCGACAGGATTATGGTGGCAATCGGTCATTAATAATTTTAAGATAATAAATAGAAGAATCTCTTTCCCTTATGGTTTTTACTTATAAGCCCTGACCAAACTAGGGTTTTGGCCATCTATGAGAATTGAGCTTGGCGCCATGAAATTTAGAATTATGTTAGCAAAAATGTTATGCACAGAAATCTGAAATTGATGAAGTGGTTTAATTTCTTTTTGAGCTTTAAACCCTATAACCCAATCGCTATCGTTTATTTTGCACAAGTGACCAAGTCTTATGCCTTGGCTCTTTTGGTTTTTTCAATTTTTTCAATTTCAACGTGCATTTTTGAGATTCCAACTGGTATTTATTCAGATAGAATCGGTCGCAAAAAGACATTGATGTTTGGGGTGCTGGCAAGCATTTTGTGTGTTGCTTTCTATGCCATAGGCGGCTCATTTTGGTTTCTTGCTATCGGAGCGATTTTTGCCGGGCTCTCGGATTCCCTTTTCAGTGGCAATAACGACTCGCTCATTTACGACACTCTGGCTGAAACAAACGAGCAGAAAACACTCGATGAGCATTTAGGGAAAATCAATGCAATGATTCCGTTGGGTCTCGGGACTTCAGCCATTATCGCCACCTTTGTGTTTGGATTTTCGCTTAGCTGGATTTTTTGGTTTTCTATTGTCCCGTTGGCGATTGCACTTGTTATTGGCTTCCAACTTGTCGAGCCAAAAATCCAGCGCGCCGCTAATTCCGGAAATGTTTACTCGCATTTACGGGAGTCTTTTATTGCCTTCAAACAAAACAATAAACTTCGCGACCTGAGCTTGTCATCTATCTTAAACTTCGGAATGGGTGAAGTTGAGAACCAGTTCATGCCGGCATTTATTAGCACGGTATGGCCAGTTTGGGCGCTGGGAATTTCAAAAGCCATGAACAATTTATTTACGTTCCTTGGTTCACATCAAGCAGGACCTATCTTAAAAAAGTTTTTCTCATTCAAGGTATTGATTGTCGGACAAGTGATTGGTATGGCAGTTACAGTTTTAGCAGTGCTATACTCCGGGGTTTGGTCGCCAATCCTTATTGCTCTTACTTCCATCGCATTTGGTGTTACGTCAATTGCTTTAAATGCATTGATGCACAGGGAGTTCAGCAATCAACAACGCGCTACAATGGGTTCGATCAATTCATTTTTTGGGAACATTTTTTTTGCAATTTTTGCTTACCTATTCGGTTTGGTTGCCGATCGTCTGGGAGTAAAAGGCCCAATCATTATTACCGAGACTCTTTCGCTTTCTGTTGTATACCTCTACTGGAGACTCTTTAAAAATTATCAAAAGGAAGTAGTGAAAAATTATGATTAGAAAAGCAACATTAATTCCTGAGCTTAAGGTGCTGGATTTTAAATCGAGTCTCGATTTTTATACAAGACTTGCTGGTTTTGACGTTCTGTATGATCGGCCAGAGGAGGACTTCGCCATGCTTGGGTTGAACGGGGCTTGCCTTATGATAGAAGGCCTGACAGAAAAAAGTCGCACTTGGAATGTTGGAAAATTAGAAAGACCTTTTGGTCGTGGCATGCATTTTCAAATTGAAGTTGCTAACGTGCAGAGCTTGTATAACAATTTTAAGCAAGCTGGTCATCCGATTTTTTTCGAGATGGAAGAAAAATGGTACCGAGCGAGCGATAAAGAAGTTGGTAATAAACAATTTTTGGTACAAGATCCGGATGGTTATCTACTAAGGTTTTTTCAGGACTTAGGGAGCAGGCCAATTAAATAGTTTGATCTTTTATTTTTAGTTTTGAGCTCAAAAACCCCTTAAGTTAGGGGTTTTTATAATTCTGTTAGCAAAAATTCAAAACCGGACTTCTTAAAATTCAAAGATGGACTTGGGGCAGGTCTTTAAGCAGAATAGTTTTGGTCGCCGTAAGGGTGTTCTGATGCCAAATCCTGACTTCCGCATTGCCTGTCTCCGGCTCTGG
>JARLHZ010000015.1 GCA_031291995.1 Candidatus Doudnabacteria bacterium | reverse complement strand
GGTTCTGTGCGTGGCGACGGCAGCGTCGATCCCACCAAGGCAGGCAGTTATCAAATTAGTTTTTCCTATACTGACACCAACGGCCAAGTATATACCGCCAATGCCACTCAGGTAGTTGATCCGGCTGCCGCAACCGGCTCCAAACCGACTATTACAGTTTCCGGACCTACTAGTGTTACTGTCAATGTCGGTCAAAATATTCCCTGGCCGGATGTTTCCACCCAAGCTGGCTGCAGCTTAGTTGAAACGGGCGGTCAGGATGGACAAGGAAATGTAGAATCCGACACCCCCGGTACTTGGACGGTAACTTACATATCAAAAGATGAAACTTCAGGATTAGAATCTGATCCTGTAAATATTACTGTAACCGTCAATGCAGAGGTCTCAACGTTTACCTTTACCGTCCCTCCTTACACTCCGGACCTTACAGTCATCCAGACTGCCACTGTCGGAACTTTGGCACAAGTTACCAGTGATGCCAATACGGCTGTTGATGAGTGGGCAAGCGGTACTGCCACTAGTGCCTTAAACAGCTGGTACCAGGAAAAAGAGGCCGGTATTGATCCGGAAGCGGATCCGGCAGCCCAGCAAGCCTTAGACACGGCCAGTGCCGCCGGCTCGACCGCCATAGCCCAGGCAGCGGCCGGGTTTCATTCAGATATTAATGTTGCCAGCGCTTCCCGTGACGCGGAATTAAGCAAGGGTTCCCAGGCCGCTTCTTCCGCGTCCCAAGATGCCGACAGTCAAGTCCAGATTGCCGCCCAGGCAGCAAACGATGCCACCGCCGCGGCCAGCGACGCGCAGAGTGCGGCAAATTCCGTTGACGGCGGAGTGCTCACCCAAAATGAAATTTCTCAAATCCAGCAGGATCTGCTAAACGCGCAAAGCGCCCTGCAAAAAGCCACTGATGCCAATACTGCCGTTCAGGCCGACTTATCCGCAGTTGCGGGTTCGGAATATGAAAACGGCGTTTCCAGCGATGTCGACCAGATTGGCGGTTCTATTAACAGTATCAATTCCAGCATTTCTTCGATTAATTTGTTGTTAAATTCCAATGGCGTTGCTTCAACTAAAACCTCGGCTGATGCGGTGGCGGATGCAAATTCACAGCAATATACGGCCGATACCGCGCTGACTTCCGCTTATACGGCCATGTCCGCGTACAACTCTTCCCAAAAAAGCGCGGATGACACGACCGCCGTTTTGGCATCTTTAACTACTGCTTTAAACTCGGCACAGGGCGCGTCGTCCGCCATTGCGAGTGATGCCGCTATTGCTACCGGCAGCGATGCCGATACCGTTTCCGGCGCGGCCGATAAAGTAAATAATTCCGATATTCCTCAAATTCAGGAAATGATTACCAGCGTTGGCGGGACAACAGTTTCTCCCCAAGCTTCCGCCGCCGCTTCGGCTAACGCCCAACGGGCCGCCGCCGCCGCAGAAAATTCCCAGCAAACGGCGGATGCCGATTTTGCCACGGCCAGCCAGGCTTCTAACAATTCTTCACTAACAGATTCCGGTCGGGCAACTATAATCGCGACCAGCCTGGCATCCGCCAATCAGGCATTGCGGGACACGCAGGGTTATGTGCAAACTATTATTACAAACAGCCCAAACGCCACGGTAGCCAGCGACAAACAGGATGTGGCAGACGCATTAACCAGGGCCAATGCCGCATTAGATGGCATTCAAGCGGATATTAATTTAATAACGCATTTCCAAACTCCTTCGACCGGCAACTACCAAACTGCTTGGGTAATATCATCCGGCGATCCTTCCACCTGGCAGTCGGTTAGTGTTACCACAACCGACGGCCAATATTATCAATCCAGCGATGGGACATCGTATACCCTAGGCCAAATTACATTAGTGAATCCAACCATAGGAAATACTTTGAGCCCTAACGGTGGCGCTCCCGGTGTAGGTACTAATTTGACTTGGGGAGAAACTGTCCAAAGTTTAACGGGTTTGGGAGCGACCTTATCGGCAGACGGTAAAACAGTTTCCTTTCCGGACGGCACGAGCTATACATATGACGATTTTATGGCTGGTACTAAATTGCCGAATATAAATGATTCAGGTTCGGGTGCTTCCTTGCCCCCGGGTGTTCCGGCCGGTTCAACAGCCAACACGGATGGTACTTATACGGCTGTCGATAAAACTGTTTATGTTCCAACCGGTTCGGGTTCCTTTGCGCCCCAGTCCGTCGCCAGAGGCACTGTCGGAAATTCCCGGGTAACTGTAGACCCGACCACTGTAAAGGCCGATATCAATAACGGGCTGGTCGGAGCAGTATCTATTAATGGCAGTCAGCCGCAGAATTTTGAAGTGTTACCGGACGGCAGCGTTTGGAATTCCAGCGGAGTTGAAATTTGGGATCCGGCCAATCCAACCGCTTCTACTAATACTATTTCGGCTCAGGAAGCAGCTACAATTAATACCCTGCTTAGCCGCGCCGCGACGCTCAAGGCCGCTCCTCCGGCCTCGACTTATGTCCCTCCGGGAAGCCCGACTTACCAATATGATGCCACCAATTATTCAGGCGTTGCGACTCCCCCGGGTTCGGTATCGGTTTCTTCCGACGGTACAAGCAAGACCGGCACCGTGACTGTTACGGATATTGCCGGAAATAACGTGCCAATTACTGTCCAAATTACGGGCGGGAAAGTTATAGACGTTGCCACAAACAAAGACATTACCGCTAATTTTTCTACTTCGGCTTTGAGCGATTTACTTGCTTCTTTCAGCAACGCCAAAACCTCCCAGCCTGGTACTTCCACCGTAACGCTGGTCAACCAAACCTCCGGCAATAATCAGACTATAAATATTGGCGATACGGTGCAGGTTACTATTACTGGGCCGGCGGGGGCGCCGGTTTATGCGGAGGAAAATGGGGTAACGAATTTGATGGGCTATATCGGACAGGATCCGGCCAATCCGGGTGTATTGGTGGTAACCAAAACAGTTTCCAGTACCGACCCCAGCGGCCAGTGGAATGAAACATGGACTGTGGGCAGTGGCAGCACCCAGCAAAAGGCCGGAAATTTGCAGTTTAAAGTTGTATCCGCGCCGGTGACCGTGCAGGCGGCAAACCCGCAGAATTTGTATTATAGCGGCGTACTGGAAGATCCGACTCTTCGTTCCGAATATATTACCGCAATGGGTTCTTATTCTTCTTATACAGTTACCCCGCAGGATAACGGCGGTTTGATTATTACTTTAAAAGACGCCAATGGCAAAACGGTCGGAACCCCACAACCTTTTAACAGCGCGGCGGAATTTTATACCTGGCTGAGTAACAACAGCAATAATTTTGTCCAGGGTACTTTGGATCCGTCCCTGCTTCCCATGCTGACCGCGGCCAACGACGCGCGCTCCAATGTCGATGTGCAAACAGCCACCAACCTGCCTTCTTACGCGCTTACCCAGTTGCCGATTGTTCCGGCGCCGACCAGCGTTTACGTAGCCGATCCGTCGGGGAAAACCGTGGGGGGTGTAATGGCCTTCTCGCTTAGCACCCAGGACGAAGCAAGCCTGTTTCGCCAAATGTTTCCGGGATCCACAATTACCACTACCGTGGACAACAGTTACTTCCACACCGTGGTACCGACCGATTCTCCTTACAATACTTACGTTTTACAACTGCCCAGCGGCCAGCAGTTAAATGTCGGCTCCCTGAATTATTTGTACACACACGGCGGACTGGATTATTTGGCGACTCAGCCGGGATTTTCCATGAGCACCGCATTGGCAGTCGTTGCCAATAATCCTGTGGCAGGATCATCCCAAAATTCCAACGGCGCGACATTGACTTTTTTGGACATTAACCAGCCGGGATCGGTATTGTTTGCGGCTACCGACAACTGGCAAATAAGCATTAATAACGCCGCGCCCAATTCGCCGGTGTTTGTTGACGGAGGGATATTCGGCCAGCCCGGACAGCAAATGCAGTTGCCCGGCGGCACCGATGCGCAGGGAAATTATAGTTACACTTTAACCAGCGGATTTTCCAAAGCCGAAGCCGGCAATTGGCAGGTCAGCGTTTACGTGGGTAACCAGCAGGTCGGCAACACTTTGAACTTTACGGTTCAGACAGGAGGAACGGCCACCGGAAGCCAGGCTTCAAGGACCATGGTTTCGGCGGACGGCACGAATATTGGATCTTCCACGACATTAACTACCGCCGCCGGCAGCTCGGTTAACGCGACAATGAGTTTTGTAAATTTAACTTCCGGCGACTCCAAGAATTTTTTGCCTAATGACCAGTGGCAAATTACAGTGACCGGTCCGGCTGGAGCGACCGTAACCGGCAGTATTAACGGAAAGTCAGGTTCCCAAAACTGGACCATTCCGGGCACGCCCGGGACAACCGGCACCTTAACAATCCCGGGGCAATATGGCGTTGCTGACGTCGGCAATTATACCGAAACTTGGAATATTACCAGCGGCGGAAAAACTTCATCAATCGGACAGTTGGCTTTTTCCGTACAGAAAAATTCCACAACAGCCCCGGCAATAACCAAGCTTTCCGCCACTACGGCAACGGCCGGCCAAACTTTGACTTTAACCGGCAATAATTTTAACCCGGTTCCGTCGCAAAATATTATCGAATTTATTTCCAGCAGCGGCGCGGTAGTGGCCACGGCCAATGCCACGGCTATTTCCGGAAATACGTTAACCTTTACCGTGCCGGGCAGCCTGGCATATTTGACTCAAACTTATTCCGTTGCGGTGGTTAACGGTACCGACGCAAGTTTGATTTCCGGCAACTTGCAATTGAGTATTACAGCTACTTCCAAATTGGTTGCCTCTCCGAAAATTGCGGCCGCCGGTGTTTCCGGCGCGGGTGCCGCCGCGGGTGCCAAGGCCGCCTCTCTTTCCCGAAGTTTTTTGACAAACACGGCGTCGGCAACCGGCACCGGATTGGCAACCGGTGATGGCGGTTCCGGGGTAGGAGCAGGAACCGGTCTTGGTAACGCCGAGGGGGACGGAAGTGTGATGATTGATAACGGCGGCAGTGGAACCGGCATCGGTCTTGGCGCCGTTGAAGGAGATAGCGGGGTGGTTGCAGATACAGGTAATAGCGGAACCGGATCAGGAGCAGGTGCAGGCGCTGGACTTGGTGCCGTTGAAGGTGATGGCAGTATTGTGTCAGATATCACGGGGAGCGGAACAGGGACTGGAACCGGGACCGGTCTTGGTGCCGTTGAAGGCGACAGCGGCGTGGTTGCCGATACAGGAAATAACGGAACCGGATCAGGATCAGGGACAGGCGGTAATATAGGCGGCGGCCTTGGCTCAGTTGAAGGCGATGGAAATATAGTTGCAGATGCCGGCAGTGGTAGTTCAAATTCCGGGATCGGTTCTAATAATTTAGGCATTGAGGGGGGCAGTAATGAAGTCAGTGATACCGGCGGTAATCTCACTTTAAGTCAGCTGCAAAAAAACAATACCGGCGGCGGTACTGGTTCCACGGGAGGCCTTGGTGCCGTTGAAGGAGATAGCGGCGTTGTTGTTGATACCGGGGGTAGCGGATCCGCCTCAGGGTCAGGTACAGGCGCTGGCCTTGGATCAGTTGAAGGCGATGGCAGCGTTGTGTCAGATGTTGCAGGGAGTGGAACAGGGACTGGAGCCGGGACTGGCCTTGGTGCCATTGAAGGCGACAGCGGGGTGGTTGCCGACGGCGGCAATAGCGGAACCGTATCAGGAAGTGGTACGACGGGAGGCGGACTTGGCGCAGTCGAAGGAGATGGAACCGTTGTATCTGAAACTACGACAGGATCCGTTAGTGGCGCGGGTACGGTCGGCGGCATTGGCGCGGTTGAAAGCGACAACGGAGTTGTATTGGATTCAGGCGGAGGCATATCCGCGCAGAGCAATTCGGTAGTGCTGGCCGATTTAAGCGCGCAGCCAAATAATTTTCAGGGTTTGCAGATGCCTGCCGGCTTCCAAGCCTCAGGCGACAATCTTAAAGTACCGGTTAACCCCCAAGCTCAAGTTCAGGGAGCGGCCATTGTCTCCACGGCGACCACTTATACCATCAAGAAGGGCGACACGCTTTGGAGCATTGCCAAACAGTTTACCGGTGACGGCCGCAATTGGCGAAAAATTTTGTCCGCTAATCCGGATTCATTGGCTACCCCGGGAAATACCAAGACGTTAAAAGTTGGTTTTGAGTTAAATATTCCGGCAATATCCGCGAGCGCGCAAGCCGCGGGCACCGCCGTCTCCCAGATTAAGGCGAACACCTCGCCCGTTGCCAAATCCCCGGCTTCAACTTCAACCAATAAGGTCGCAGTTGCGGCCCGGACTGCGCCATTGCTGGCTACAGCGGCCGGAACTAACTCCGGAAACGCCAATCAATATCCGATAGATCAAGGCGTGGTCTCGGACAGCTCAGTCGGCAGCCAGGGTCAATTATCCCAATCCGGCGGCACCATAACCGGATCTCCGGGCATTGGTGACGTTGAGGCTGACTAATCAATACAAATAATCAAAAATACCCCAAAGTTTATTGCTTTGGGGTATTTTTTGTCTCATAATTTCGGCACATTTAAATTTAACTGGAAAGACGTTTAACAATAGTGGTATAATCAGGTAAATGCTTATACTAAATAATATTCAGTATAATTGTGCCTAAAGTGTTAAAAAATTAACTAATTTTTATGGAGAAAATAAAAATAAAGAGAGTCAAACGCAAAAAAAAGAAAATTACCGCCAAGGAAAAGACCCTGACCGGCCTTGGTGTTGCCGGGGCTTTAATGGGCGGGATATCGGGCGTATCCCCCCGCTCTCCGCAAACGAAAATAGTAAATGAGCAAAGCCAACAAACCGGCGCGCAAAACAGCGGCGGAATTAAACAAAAAATTAAAGCTATTTTTGGCGACGCATTGGGAGTCCAGACAGCCAAAGCCGATACATGGACTTTACCGGCCAGCGGCGATTATGCCAGCCAGGTGGTAACCAATCCCAACACCGGCGTGCAATATATGTGGACCATGTTTGGCTGGACCCAAGTCACAGGCGGTACTCTAGACGCTAACGGCAACCCGGCGAGTGGTTCAGGGACAACAGGCGGCGGCACTGGCACAGGTACGGGTACGGGCGGCGGCGATTCCGGAACCACCGGCGATTCCGGAAGTACTGCCCCCATTACCAGGCAAACGGCGGAAAGCGGCGGAATGATAACCCAGACTTCCTACGATGGCGGTCAAACCTGGACCGACACACCGGCTAACGGCGATACCAAAACCGGAGAGGATGGCGACGGTACGGGCAATGTCTACAATTGGTATTATCTAAACGGCCACTGGCATATTCAGTCCAGTACGGTTTCCGTTGCAAATACCAATCCCGCCGATGGCAATGCTTTAGCTCCGGGCAGTACCTCGACTATTCATCTTACAGGTTTAACGCCCGGCCAGCCGGTATATGGCCAGGATGCAAACGGCGGCCAAATTTATTTAGGGACTCCAACTGGAACAACGTTGGATTATCAGTCGGTTCCTATTACTACCGGACAGGTCGGCACCTGGACGCTGAATGTGTATCAGGATCAATCCGCCCAGTCTGTCGCCACTTTAGCCGCCGCTGCCGCCACCTCCGGCGTGACAGGCACAGTCGCCCCGGGAACCGTGGTTCACGGTGTGTCTGTGAGTAATTTTGTTCCACTAGGCACCGCCCAATTTAAGGTCCAGGCTTCTTTGCAATCGGGATTGCCTGTGGTAGTAAAAAGCCCGGATATTAATACTCTGTATGGAAACATGCCGGCTGGTTATTGGACTGCCATGCAGACCTATTCTTCCTATTCCGTAACGCCGGACTCCAGCGGTAGTGGTTTTACCATTGCCACTCTGGATTCAAACGGTAATGTAATTAAGAGCGCTCATTTTACCGGTGCTGACAATTTATTTGGGACTTTAACTAATCAGACCCAGAATTTTACCAGCTTGGATTTGCAGACGCAAGCGCTGTTTACCGCGGCCAACGACGCGCGCAATAACCCGCAAGTCCAGCAGGCCGTTAATCTTCCCGCTATTGCCAACACGGTTTATGGCATTATAACTCCGCCAACCCAAGTTTATTTGATTGATAGGTGGGGTAAGACCGTAAGCGGTGTATCAACCGCGGCGATAAGTACCCAAGGGGAAGCTAATTTTATACAAAGCATGTTCCCCGGGTCTACGATATCTATTGTAAATATAGGCGGGTATTTTCCCTCCGTAACTCCCGTCGGTTCGTATTATGATGTTCGAATTATTACCCTGCCTGACGGCACGCAGTATAATGTTGGCGGGTTAATGACTTCGTTCTATCAAACCGGCGGTATAAATAGTTTGTCCAGTTTACCGGGGTTTTCCATGAGCGCGGCGCAGGCGGCAATTGCCCAAAACCCCATAATCGGCACATCGGCCGCCAGCAGCAGCGCTTCCCTGACTTTTGTAAATATAAATAATCCTTTAAATTCCATTGGTTTCGGACCTAATGATAATTGGCAGATTACCATAGTTAACGCAACCCCTAATTCCCCCGTGTACGTCGACGGCGGTATTAGAGGCAAGCCAGGCAGCCAAATTTTGTTGGGCATGACGGATGCCAACGGTAACTATACCGATACTTTGCAAAGCGGCTTTACCAATGCCGAGGCTGGTAATTGGAATGTGAATGTTTATGTGGGCAACCAGCAGGTCGGCCCGTCTTTAAATTTTACCGTTAACCCTGGCGGGACGGAATCGCCTACGGTAGATTTAACAAACCGCACGGCAGTAGCCGCTCCGGCCGCTGCTGGCGGGGCGACCAACTTGACCGGTACCGTGGCCAATACGGCCGTGGGTTTTACTTTTGTCAATTTAACCAGCGGGAATACTAAAAATTTTACGGTTGGCGACAGCTGGCAAATTACCATAACAGGTCCGACCGGCGCTACGGTTACCAGTAAAAGCAATCAGGGATCGGGAAGCCCCTCGTTGAACGGCTCTCAATCCTATACTATTCCACCCAACGGTATATTGCAGATTCCCGGACCTACACCCGGCGTAATGACTAATGCCGAAATCGGTTCGTGGACCGAAAGCTGGAGCGTGACTCTTGGCGGTGTGACCACGACTTTGCCGTCAATCAATTTTAATGTTGCTGCCGCTTCTTCCGCCGCGTCCGCCACCATTTCCAGCGCGGACGCGAGTAATTTTATTACCAATTTGTACAGTACTGTTTTGTACAGGAGCCCCGATCCTAGCGGCTTTGGTTTTTGGATTAATGCCTTAATTAATGCTTCGGCGACCCAGACCCCGGCCCAGGCCGAGGCGCAAATCCAATCGCAGTTTAAATCTTCTTCAGGTTCGGAAATATCGGCATTGCAGGGATGGATTGCCAATTCAAACAGCACTATTTATAGTTCGCTCGGCTCTTACCAACAACAGCAGGTTTCTAATTATTTAATTACTAATCCTACGGCGTTAAATGGACAGAGTTACCAGACCGTAACACCCGGAAGTATTTACGCGATGTTTGGCAATAAAGGAACCTCGGCTGCCAGCGCTTCTATTTCGACGGCAAACGCTCAGGCTTATATTACCGGGCTTTACAGCACCGTACTTTACCGAAGTCCGGACGATTCCGGTTTAAGTTTTTGGACTAACGCCCTGGTAAATGCTTCCACAAACCAGTCGGCGGCCCAGGCCGAAGCTCAGATTCAAACTCAGTTTGTGGCTTCTTCAGTTTCGGAAATGGCCGCGTTACAGCAGAGAATTTCCACGGCCAATACCACCATTTTTAGCCAGCTCGGCTCATTCCAGCAACAAGCGGTAACTAATTATATTTCTGCCAATCCTACCGCTTTAAGTTCACAAAATTTTCAAACCTTCGCGCCCGGCAGTATTTACGCCGTATCTTTGGGTATGGGATCTTCCACAAGTTTAAATTCGGCGGCAAAAAGTTTAGGATTTACTTTTTATGATAGTACTCAGGGTCTGTTTACAAAACAATCAAGTCAATCAGCCTCGGGAGCCGGTGCTGGTTTAGGCGCGGTTGAAGGAGACAGTGGAGTAATGTCAGACACTTCGGGAAGCGGTACAGGAACAGGAACCGGAACCGGCGGAGGGCTGGGAGCCGTTGAAGGCGACAGCGGGGTTGTGGCGGATACCGGCAGCAGCGGCACGGGAACAGGTAATGGCACAGGATCGGGAGCCGGCAGCGGTTTGGGTGCTGTAGAAGGCGACAGTGGTGTAATTGCGGAAACCGGCAGCGGCACTGGTTCCGGTTCAGGATCCGGAAGCGGTCTTGGCGTTGTTGCAGGCGACAGTGGCGTTGTATCTGACACCGGTGGCAGTAGTGGTGCCGGATTCGGCAGTGGAAGCGGCGTAGGTGGCGGACTTGGTGCAGTTGAAGGAGACAGTGGTGTAATGTCAGATTTGGGAGGAAGCGGCACAGGCACCGGAACGGGAACCGGCGGAGGTTTAGGGGCTGTTGAAGGAGATAGTGGTGTTGTGGCGGAAACCGGAGGCGGTACTGGCACCGGCACAGGTGCAGGCTTAGGCTCTGTAGAAGGTGATAGTGGTGTAGTTTTGGATACCACAGGCAGCGGCACCGGTACAGGCGGCGTCGGTTCAGTCGAAGGCGATAGCGGCGTAGTCAGCGATACTGGCGATAGTGGCACGGGTGGCGGACTTGGTACCGAAGGAGACAGCGGCGTTGTCGCTGATACCGGGGATAGCAGCAACCTAACTCTGGATCAACTCCAAAACGGCACCGGTACGGAAAATTCCAATTCCGGAGAACAGGCCGATACCGGCGACAGCGGAAACACGCTGACTTTGGATCAACTGCAAAATACCAATACCGGAGGCGGTGGCGGAGTGTCTGTTTATGGAACTACCCCGTATTTTAATGTTGTTAATCCGAACGCGGCTTACGTTGGCCAAAGCTATAATGGTTTGGTCCAGGCCTATAGTATTTTCCCCATGACGTACAGCCTTGTGGGCGGCTCACTTGCGCCGGGCTTAACATTGGGTTCTAATGGCGTAATTAGCGGCATTCCAACAGCTGTCGGAAATTATACCTTTACCGTAGAGGCAAAAACCAGCCAGGGTGTTACCAGCAGCCGTCAGTTTCTACTCACGGTCAATGTGGGCGTGTCCACCCAGAACGGTCCCGTGATTTTGGATAATTTAATAAACCAGCAACCGGCGTTTCAGGGATTGCAAATGCCCACCGGTTTGCAAATGCCTGCCGACTACCAGGTCGCAACTAATAATCCGCAACAGCCGGCCAACACGCAACCTTCCCAGGTTCAGGGCGCTTCCATGGCCGCTACATATACCGTAAAAAAAGGCGACACGTTATGGAACATTGCCAAACAGTTTACCGGCGACGGACGAAATTGGCGAAAGATTTTGGCGGTTAATCCGGATTGTTTAAGTATTCCCGGAAATACCAAAACTTTGAGAATCGGCTTTGAGTTAAATATTCCGGCTATATCGGGAGCGGTACAAACCGCGGCTGTCCCGCAGGCCAAAACTAAAACTACATCCCCGGCTAAAACCAAAGTTTCCACTACCGCCTCTAAGGTTGTTGCGTCAACCCAAAACTCCAATCTACTGGCCAGCGCGGCATCATCAAATTCCAATAACGCGGCCCAAAACGACCAAGCGGTAATGCCGGACAATCCGGCCGGACCGGCCTCTTCTTCAGGAACCGGTACGGGCGTCCTCCCAATCGGAGCCGTGGAAGCGGATTAAGAATACAAAAAATCTCCCGAGCTAAAACTCGGGAGATTTTTATTTTTGATAAAAATTATGGTATAATTCTGACATATTCATTGAGGTAAGGAAGCCCTAAATATATGGACAAAGTTAAAATAAAGAGGGTTAAGCGAAATAAAAAGGAAGTTACTACCAAGGAAAAAATTTTGGCAGGCATAGGCGTGGGAGGCACTTTAATGGGCGGGATAGCCGCGGCTTCGGCACAAAAGGAGGCTTCCAGCCAGTTTGTTAGCGTTCAGGACACGTCCGCGGCTTCGGCTTCGGCTAAAATTAAACAATCGGTAAATAAAATATTCGGCGAGACTCTTGGAGTACAGGCGGCATTGGCGGATGACAGTACCGGAATGATAGCGGCCGGCAACTCCGAGACGGGGGCCACTTTATCAGACCTTACTTCCGGTACCAATTTAAATTTAAATCAAATTCAAAAAGGGTCATCCCAAAATGCGCGCGCGGGTGCCGGAGCCTTTGGCTCCGGAAGGTTTGGTATAGCTAATAAGGGACAAGATAAAAATAATCTTGTCGCGGGCCAATCCTCAACCGGACAGATTCCGGGATCATCTAAACTTTCTACTAAGGGGCAGGGTCTTTTTTCTAAAATAATGGGTCTGGCGGGTAATAATTCCGTTCAGGCTAAAGGAAACCAGGGTGTTGATAATGCTCCAGCGTCAGGAAGTGCCGGCTCAAGCGGAACATCTGCATCCGTCGGTAATGCCAACACTGATCCTTCGGTCGGCAGTTTAAATTTAAGCCAAATCGCCAATAGTAATGCGGCCACAGAAACAAATAATGGCAGTGAACTCTCAGACGCGTCGGCCTCTTCCGCCGTAAGTTCAACTACGACTACGACAACTGAAACCAATAACGGTGCGGAAGTAGCCGATCCGGCCGGCGCCGCGGCAAACCCGGCCACCATCACGGAAACAACTACGGGAAGTGAGGTCTCGGACGCATCGACAGCAACTGCAGGAAATACAAGTACGGCAACAAGTACCGCCGCAACTGAAACCAATAACGGCACAGAGGTGGCCGATCCGGCTGCCGCAGCGGCAATCTCTACGGCCGCCGCAACCACGGAAACAACGACAGGCGGTGAAGGCTCGGATGCGGCCACTGCCGCCAGTACGGCATCCAATAATCTGACTTTAAACCAGCTGCAAAATTCGGCTAATACCAATACGGGCTTGCTAAATAGCATTGAAGCCGACAGTTCAAATAATAATGTTGTATTGGATGCGGCGACGTCGGTTAACCCGGCGGCAACTACCGGCAATATTGAAACGTCCAATAATGCTGAAGTAGCGGATACAAGTACGTCAACTGCAAATGCCACCGCAACCAACAACACTCTCACTTTAAATCAAATTGAGACTGATCCTTCCGCCAGCACCGCAGTTTCGGATCAGCTCTCCAATGTGCAGTTGGCCGATTTGTCCGGATTCCAGGCGGCCCAGGGCCTGCAAATGTCGGCAAGCGCCCAAGCCGGAAATATTCCTGGAGGATTGGCGTCCGCTTTGGTTAACAGGCAATCTTCGGCACAGCCAGCCGCGCCAATTTCCGGTTCGCAAATAACATCGGCTGGGACATATACGGTTAAAAAAGGCGATACTTTGTACGGTATCGCCCAACAAGCTTATGGCAATGCCAACGGCAACCAGTGGCGAAAAATTCTCTCCGCCAATCCGAAAAGTTTGAGCATTGCGGGAAATACAAGGACTCTTAGAATCGGCTATCAGCTGAATATCCCGGCATTGTCGGGTTTGTCCCAAAACACGAATGCCAAACCATTGGCAAGCGGACAATCCTCGCCTAAGGTCGCGCAGGCTGAACCGACTGCCGCGTCTAATCCGGTAGCCATTTCTTCGTATACTGCCCCGATTCTGACCAGATCTATGCAGTCAACCGATGCCGCCGCCAGCCAGCCGCAAACCGACCAAGCGGAAGTGTCCGACGGCGCTGCTGGTCCGGCGGCAACAACGCCGACCGACCCAAGCCAGGCCGCTCAGCCGGTATCTCAGACGCCGTCGCAACCGGCGGCTAGCGGTACAGTCCCAGATTTGGGGATAGAGGCCCAATAAGCAAATAAAAGAAATACCCCGGGTTTCAAACCCGGGGTATTTCTTTTATTTGTCGATCATTTCTCCAGTTGTACTGGTAGCCTCAACCGGCAGTTTTTGCAGGTTAACCGGTGGAGCTGTGTGGGTTTGGGGAGGAGGGGTTGTTACCGTGGTTTTGGGTTTGGGCTGCATAAAATAGACAAAAAGCAGTATTACAATAATCACAATTCCGCCTAAAATCCAGTATTTGTATTTCATATTTTGATTTTAATAATATACTGAATTATAGCAAAAAAAATAATATTTTGGAAGAGTTAAATTTTTAACTGTCCGGGAAATGTGTTAGAATAATGAAACGCCATTAACGTTATAAATATTTTTTATGCTGAATATCCCCGTTATTTTAGGTTCGGTGCGCGAAGGCCGGAAAAGCGAGGCGCCGGCCAGGTATATTTTGGAAAAAATCCAAGCAGCCGGCTATGCATCCCAACTTGTGGATTTTAAGACCATGCCTTTGCCCTTTTATAACGCTCCAACCGTTCCCGTAGTTTATTTTAAAACGCAATATCCCGACGCCAACGCCCAAAAATGGAGCGATATTGCCAGAGCCGCCGATGCGTTTGTTATTGTCAGCCCGGAATATAACCACGGTTATACCGCGATAATAAAAAATGCCCTGGATTGGGGCTATTTGGAGTTTGAGAAAAAAGCGTTCGGCCTGGTTGGGGTTTCCAACGGGACTGCCAGCGGAGCCAGGATGATAGAAAATTTGCGGCCGATTATAGAAAATTTCGGGGCGGTGGCCATGCGGGAAACCATTATGATTGGTCCGGTAGAAAAATATTTTGATGATAACGGCAAGCTTCTAGATCCGGGCCTGGATAAAAAAATTGAGGGCTTGTTGAAAAGCTTGGCCTGGTGGGCGGAGGCTTTAAAGCGGGCGAGGGAACAAAAATAAAGGCGTGTCTATCAGCGACCGTTCTGCGGTTACGCCACGCGCCATTTCCCGGCATCGTCTTTCATCAGCTTGCCGGAGACGGAAAAGCCGGAAGCGAGTTTGTGTCCCCCGCCGCCGAAAATGTGGGCAATTTTGGAGACATCGGTGTTTTTAAAAATGTCGCTGCGCAGGCTGCCTTTAATTATGTTGCCGTCCTGCCGTAAAAACATGGCAAATTTGGCTTCGGGAAAAGTATTTAATGTTTCGGCAAAACCTTCAAAAGCCGCCTGCGGCAAGTTTTTAAATTCGGCCAGATCCTTTTCCGTCATGACCGAATAAATAATTTTATGTTTTTTATCGAAGTAGGAATTTTCCATGGCCTTGCCCCAGGCTTTTAAAATTTGGGGCGATTTGCTTTTATAAGTATGCTTAATAATATTGTTAATGTGCGCGCCTTTTCGCATCAGCTCGGCCGCAACTTTAAGTGTGGAGCTTTGGGTGTTTGAGTGCATAAAACTCCCTGTGTCGGTAATAATGCCGGTCAGCAGGCAGGTGGCCGTTTCTTTGGTTATGGGCCAGTCGCAAAAAATAAAAAAATCGTAAACCAATTCCGCTACGGAAGATTTTTTGTGGTCCACAACGTTGACGTGGCCAAAATTGGTGTTGTCGGGATGGTGGTCTATGTTTAGGATAGGCACGTCGAGCGCCATGGTTTTTTCGCTGCCGCATCGTTTTTTATCGGAACACCCAAAAGTTACTAGCAAATCAAAATCATCCCGATTAATATCATCCGCAATTTTATCCGTCCCTGGCAAAAATGCCAAATTCGGCGGGACGCCCTTTTTAATGGCGTAAGTGACATTCTTCCCCATTTTTTCCAGCCGATCTCCCATTGCTAACAGCGCTCCCCCGTCGTCTCCGTCCATGCGTTCGTGCATAGTCAATAAGACGCGACTGGACCGGTCTATCAGGTTTTTTGCTTGTTCAAAGGCCTGTTGCATTAGTAAAAAGATATTAATTGATATTAATAGAAAATTTTAGATATTGGTTTTATAAGAAATTAATATCCCAATATCAACCAATTTCCATTAATATCTTTTATGATTTTTCCTCATGTATTTTCCTCAGCACCTCGTCTATATGCTCCACGTACCTCGGACTGGTATCCAAATGGAAACTGATTCGGGGGATAATTTTTGTCTGGAAATGTTTGTTAACCTCGCCCTGGAGGTCATAAATATTTTTTAACAGAAAAGCCATTATTTTATCGTCGTCGCCGTTAAAAATGGAAATCCAGACTTTACAGTATTTCATATCCTTACTGGTGTCCACTTTAGTGATGGTAACCAAGCCATTCTGCCAATCCAAAAACTCATGCAAAATCGGCCCCAGTTCGTGTTGGATTAAAGAATTAACCTTGGCTATGCGATTGGTGTCTTTTTTAACTTCTGGTCTCATAGTAGTTAGCCGATTCATCGGCTGTTATTATTTAGTTAGATTTATGATTAGCTAAATATTCTATATTATTTTTGGGGTTTTAGCAAGGCTTCTATTTTAAACTTCTATTTTAAACTTCCCCACATCTGCTTAAACCACATCACAAAAGTTTCGACAATAGCGTTGTTTTCTATAATGATGCCAGATGGGTGCCCCTTCATGTCCAGATAGGCAATTTTATTCAACCAGCATAAAGTATCTGTTGGAAACTCCCGATTTTCTATGGGCCAAATTTTATAATAAAAATTCTTTTGGTGGTTTTCACGAACTTTGTTCAGAAAATTTTGGAGCATTGGTGTTTCGCTTATAATCGCGTACTTGCTCATAAATGATTCATCATAAAGGTGCTGGTTGTGCTCGGTCCAGCCCGGCAAAATATCTTCCATGCGGTCAACAGAAAATGCAGTATAAAACTGGTAAGGTTGTCGCAACTTATCGAGGTCTTTTTTTATTTCCGAATTGATATTCTTAATGCCCTCTATTCCTTCAAAAAACCTGACTTTGGTTTTTTGCGGCGCCACGCTTCTTAACGCATGAAATGCCCCGGCTGATTTTACCAGGTCTTTTTCCAGCCTTTCCATATCTTTTTGCCTTCTGCCTACATACGCGAGCAGCCCGCCATAATCCAAAGCCTCAACTTTTTTTACCCCCCGTTGTTCAATTTCGGCCAGCAGTCCCTTCTGTTTTAGTTCTTCGGCTAATTCATATACATAAGTTCTGGCGATTCCGGACTCTTGAGCTATGCGACTTATTGGCGCGAGGCCGACCTTTAAAGCGCTTAAAAAGACCTTGGCTTCGTTATCCGTCAGTCCCAAATTTTTTAAAATTTCATCAACAGTCTTCATAAATGTTGTAAGTTTTATTCTTACAATAATATTATAAATTAACCTAATTTTATTGTCAATTAAGAACTACAGTGTATTTCTTGTCATTATATTATTGACAAAATAACAAAAAATGGCTAAGATATACTGTTAAATAATTAACTTCTAATCATAAACCTATGAAGCAACTAAAGATAAACATTAGCGAATTGTTTAACTTGGTTGGGATTGATCATAAAGGGGGAATAGCCATTTATCATAGTGATATGACGGGTTTGGAGCCAAACCCAAAAGATGATTGGCTATATCTTGGTTTGTTGGCGTTAAAAGACATTGCCGAAAGCAGGAAGAACAAGATCCACTCCGCCGCGTTTATTGGCAGCGGTAACGGAATTGAAACTATCGCGGCTTTAAAATTAATGCCGGAATTAAAAAAAATTTTTGTGACCGATTTGGTTCAAGACATCCAGAAGGGAATTATAAAAAATATCCGGACTAATGCGGCTAACGACCTTAAAGAGGTTGCAATTTCCGGTTTGGAAGGCCGCGATTGCCAGCCTCTTTTGGAACAGGTTGATTTAATTTACGGGAATCTGCCGATTATTATGTGCGACCCGGAAGAAATAAAAAAGCACCGTCTGTCCATGACTACGCTGACCGACGCGCAAAGCTATGAGCATTTGGCTGTCGGACATCAGGATGAATTGCGCAAATGGTCGATGCTGTCGCAGTTGGGATTTTTGCTCAGCGCTAAGGACAAACTGAACAAAGGCGGCTCTATCCTAACTTTTATTGGCGGCCGGATTCCGTATCAAATAATTAACCAGTGTTTTAAAAGAGCGGGCCTTAGCTATAAGAGAATTTCGACTTCATTTAAACGGCAGAGCGATTCTCAGTTTTTAAGGCAATACGCGGATTATGAAGCCAAGGCCGGGGTTAGTTTTTCCTTCTACGACTACCAGCAGGCTGCGCAAATCATTAAGAGCAGGCTCGGTGTGTTAGTGCCGGATGTCATTAACGGCCTAAATGACGCCGAACTTAAAGAATTGCTCGTGCCAGCACTATTGACTGCGGCGCAAGCTTATAAGCTATCATTAACTGACCAAGCGGTCGGACATATTGCCCACGCTTTTGAAGCCTGGAATCCGGATAACTTTTAAATTTATGACTAATTCGATTTTAAATTGTATCGGGAATACCCCATTAGTAAAAGTTCCTTTTGGCTCTAAGGCGATTGTTTACGCCAAATTGGAATATCTCAACCCCGGAGGCAGCATTAAAGATCGCTCCGCGAAATACATGGTTGAGGAAGCCGAACAGGAAGGCAAACTCAAGCCGGGAGGCACGATTGTGGAAGCATCTTCAGGCAACCAGGCCATTGCTTTGGCCATGATCGGAGCCATGAAAGGCTATAAAGTTATTATCACGGCTCCGAAAATCATCAGTCGGGAAAAATTAACTGCGATTACAGCTTATGGCGCAAAGGTGATAGTTTGTCCGGCTGTTCCATTTGATGACCCGCGGAGCTATCACAGTCAAGCAGATAAAATTTTGGCGGAAACACCGAACAGCTTTATGCCCAATCAATATAAAAATTTGAAGAACCAGGAAGCGCACTATAAATCTTTGGGCCCGGAGATTTGGAAACAGACAAATGGAAAAATCACTCACTTTTTTGCCGCTGCCGGCACCGGCGGCACCGTTAGCGGGGCGGGTAAATTTCTAAAAGAACAAAATCCTCAGGTTAAAGTCCTGGCGGTAGACGCGGCAACGTCTTTTTACGCCACAAAAGGTCATCCCCGGCCATATGCCATAGAAAGCATGGGCATAGATTATGATTCGCCGTTATTACAAAATAATTTTGTCGATGAGTTTTTAACGGTAAAAGATGAAGAGGCTTTTGGGATGTTAAAGACCATGGCCCATAAATATGGTCTTTTAATTGGCACCAGTTCCGGCGCTGTGGTTTTTGCAGCTAATGATTATATAAAGCAGCTTGGCAAAGACGCTGTGGTAGTTATGATCTTCGGCGACTCAGGTCGAGCGTATTTGTCCAAAGGTTATTATTCATAATTCAAAAAGCAGACCATGGGCCTGCGCTACACCAAAAAGGACCGGTCGAGACCGGTCCCTACAATAATCTACTTTATTTTTTTACAACGTCTTGGGCTTGATTTTTTCTTCAAAGCTTTCCAGAATGTCGCCTTCCAGGATTTTGACCGGGGTTTTTAGTTTAATGCCGAATTCCTCGTTGGTGCCGATGGTTTTGGCCATGACTTTGGTTTGCTGGAGTTCCATTATTTCGGCGCGGCCGAGTTCCTGTGGTTCTCCTTTGTCCTCTGAATCTTTAGTAGCGGAACGGTAAATTATAACGCGGCTGTTCTTTTTTAAACTGCCATTGAGTACTTTGCCGCCGACAATCATTATGCCTTTTTCCGTGCGGAAAATTGCCAAAACTTTGGCCGTGCCGTATACCACTTTTTCCAGCTCCGGCGTGAACATTTTAATGACGGCCGTGGTGACGTTTTCCAAAAGTTCATAAATTACGTCGTAGCTGTCGATGGTGACCTTGCTCTGCCTGGCCAGGCCTTCGGCCTTGCTGTTGGTTTTTACGCGAAAACCAATAACCGTGGCTTTAGAACTGGAAGCCAGCAAGACATCCGACTCATTAATTTCCCCGACGCCTTCGGATAAAATATTAATTTTAACCTCATCATTTTTTAGTTTGGCAATGCTTTGCTTAATCGCCTCCAAAGAACCGGCGACGTCGGCTTTTAACACCAAATTCAGACTCTTGGTGGTCAAATCCCCGGCCAAGCCATGGCGCGCAAAACGGTGGGATTGTTCTTTTTTCTTGGCGGACATGGCAATGTGCCGGGCTTCGTCCAGGCTGTCCGGAACTTGCAAAATATCACCGGCTTTGGGGGTTTCCGAAAGACCGGAAATTTGTACCGGGATGGACGGGCCGGCATCTTTGAGCTTGCGGCCCTTTTCGTCGTCCAGAGACCTGACGCGGCCAAAGGCAATTCCGGCGGCCACAATGTCCCCCACTTTTAATGTCCCGTTTTGCACAATGACCGAGGCGGTGGCTCCTTTTCCCTGGGTCATTCGGCTTTCAATAACCGTGCCGATGGTTTTCCCTTGCGGGTTGGCGCGCAAATTTTCCACTTCCGCGGTCAGTAAAATCATTTCCAATAAGCTGTCTATGCCCAGACCCTGTTTGGCGGAGATTTCCACGGCAATAGTTTTACCGCCCCACTCTTCCGTTAGTACGCCGACACCGGCCAGTTCCTGTTTGACTTTTATGACATTGGCTTCCGGTTTGTCCACTTTGTTAATAGCCACAATCATCGGCGTTTCGGTAAACTTGGCGCGGTTAATAACTTCCAGGGTTTGCGGCCTGACGCCGTCATCCGCCGCCACGACAAGCACGATAATATCCGTAACGTTTGCTCCGCGGGCGCGCATTTCGCTAAATGCTTCGTGGCCCGGAGTGTCCAGGAAAGTTATCCATTTGCCGTTTTTTTGAACCCGGTAAGCGCCAATATGCTGGGTAATGCCGCCGCTTTCACCCTCGGCAACTTTGGTCTTGCGGATGGTGTCGAGCAAAGTGGTTTTTCCGTGGTCAACATGTCCCATAATGGTAACTATGGGCGAGCGCGGTTTTAAATTTTCTTCTTTTTCTGATTTCAAAACTTCCTGCAAGAAACCCAAGCCGAATTCTTTGTGGCTGGTATCGGCGGCTGTTTCAACTTCAAAATTTAAGTCCTGGGCCACAATACTGGCAGTGTCAAAATCAACCTCTTCGTTAATGGTGGCCATGACCCCATTTTTGATAAGATTTTTTATAACGTCCGTTACCGGCAATTTAAGCAAATCGGCAAAGTCGCGGACTTTTATAAAGGCCGGAAGTTTGATTTTCTTTTTGATTACCGGCACGGTCGAAACCGGGGCCGCGGGTTTTGGCGCTAAGGCTTCGGAAATCTGTCTGGCCAAAAAATTATCTACCTTGTTGGCTCTTGGCGAAATAAAAAAGCCCTTCTCGCGCGCTTTAACGCGCAAGTCCTGGATGGACATATTTAATTGCGAAGAGAGGCTTGATAAATTCATATACCGCTGATCTTAACGCGGATTACGACGCTGATCTTAACGCGGATCCGCGTTTATATCCGCGGTTGCCCCGACGCTCTGGTCGGGGCTCCGACACCCTATGGGTCGTCGGGGCAGTTTTAGATCCGCGTTCGCTCCGCGGTTTAACTTATTGATTATACTCGTAAATTCCAATAAAATCAAGCTGTTTTTGTGTTCCAAATTGTCTCGAAAATCTTGGTTTCACTGGTGGCAATATCCGGACTTTCAATAATAACTGTCACCAGCTCTTTTTTTGAACTGAAGATAGCCATTTTGTTGCCGTAAATTAATTTTGATGTGTTATATATAAAATTTTCAGGTAAATATTTTACTTCCCTGAGCAGTTCGGCATGGTTTGCCGACAGGAACGACTGCGGCATTTGGGATTGGAAATATAGAGCCTTAAAGTGAATGTGCTTTTTTAATCTTTCAGGTATGTAATAGTTTAAATCCCATTCTTCGCCGATGACTTTATGGATCTCGCTAATGGAACCAATATGCCGGACTGTCGAGTTTGGTTGTCTTAGTGAATCCCCCGAAGCGATAAAATATCCTTCTTTGCCCTCATAATAAGTAATTTGCGGCCGATGGTCCTTTTTATGAGCCAAACCGTTTAATTCAGGTAATAGGTTCCTTAAATCTTCCGTGTGCTTTTGGGTTTTTTGCAATAGGATATCCGGCGCGGTCGCCACAAACTTTAACCCGCCGCGCAATTTAAAACTGCCCATGAGCCCTTTTTTTTCCAGCGCCTGGAAAACCACATATGCCGACGTCCTTTTAATCTGCGCCTCTCTGGCCAACTCCGACATCCCCGCTTCACCCAGCTTCAACGAAGCCAGATACAAATCAACTTCACTTTCATCCAGCCCCAATTCTTTAAAAGTTTGTTTGATATCTTGCATATTTTTTATTGTGTCATCCCGACCGAGACGGCGTGTCCGCCGGAGGCGGATCTGCCTCGGGCACGACATCCGACGGCGACTAGAGGGATCCCTTAACCGCCGTAGTCGTAATAAGGGATTCCTCGCCCAGAGGCGGGGCTCGGAATGACGAGTCTAATATTAAAAACTGACGCTTTTTACGTCAACAGTATAGCAAAGCTAACAAATATAAGCAAATTAAGGCATTATTCGACATAATTTATGCCATAATTATTGACGTTATGACAATTTTGAGATATAATTTTTAGTTAAAATAAAAGTTTTGACCGCCCAGAGCCAACGGCGTAAATCGAACGGTGACACTGGACGCGAACCAGTTCTTAAAAACGAGGAGGAGTAATATGTTACCAGAGGATTTTTACGAGGAGAACGCTACCTGGTTTACTGCGACTCAAGGGACAAGGAAAGCTGCGCTCGCCATCAATCTAGACAAGCTGTACGAAGCAGAGCCAAATAGATACCCTGGTCGTCTTGAAAACATCAAGCTGGCCAAGGAGCTGACTCCTCGAGTGGTGGCCTTGAAATTACTCTTTGAGACAGAGGGGAAACCAGCGTTGCATAAAATTGCCGCCTTCTGTCAGGCTTGGCAACAAGACACCAATGGTGAGCAGGCTGCTAACGAGATTGGTGAAGGCGAGGAGGAGCGCGAATTTGGGAGGCGGTCGTATGAATGCTACCTTAAGGGGATTCGTTGGGCCCAGAAAGATTTTCCAAATTTGGGCGGAGTATTTAGTATAGGGCCGGTGAGTTATTCTCGTACACTTTCTGATTTGATGACGGCGGTGGATCAAATCGTTGTGGGGCAGTTCCGCAAACATCCATCAGTCCGCAAATTAATACAGAAAGGGTAGATATCAAAAACCGGCTCGCATTGCACTCAACGCTTGCCGGTTTTCCTTTATTTATATATGCCCTTATTCCCGCCAGAGGCGGGCGGGCACGCAAATTAGAGATAGGTAACTTATCGTTTACTTCTGGCCAAAGTCGCGAATTGTAAAAAGTATTTATTCAAACCCGCCGGATTTTGGGGTTGATCGGACAGTTCCAGACAGGCGTTTTCCCTTAGCCGGCACAGCTCTTTTAGGCGATGGTTATGCCAGCGCGGATCACTGATTGTAAAATCCAAGAGCTCTAACATGCGGTCATAGGCTTTTTGGAAATAGACCGGTTGATTTTTTTGTTTCCAGTTCAAAGCTCGGCCGAATTCACTGCCGATATTGCCAAGCTGTGCTTCTAGAGGCATCTTTTGCCAACGTTCTTTTAAATCAGAGCCGTGAAGATATCGCATAAGTGTGAGATAAATTTTTGACGTCCCAAGTTTTTTTAATTTGAGTATTTATTGACCTGATACACAATCGATATTATTTGCTCTAAGTCCATATATTTGTAGTTTAAAACGTCCGATTTTTGCCGACAATCATACGTAGTCTTTGCGGGATTATTTCCACGGTGGCGGGGAATTTGGCTACTTGGCGGCCGAGCATGGTTAGGGAAAAGCCGCGAGGTTCCAGGAATTCGATTTTTTTACATTTTATGACTGTGGTATTGGGCACTTTTTCCAGCAGGCCGTCGGCAATCGCGCCTTTATAGCTAAGCACCTGTGTTTTTTTCAGCCTTTCAAGCATTAATAAATCCAAATTGCCGTCGGTTGGGTTGGCAATGGTCTGGTTTTTCCCCGAGGTCAGGCGGATGTTGGCCACCAGGCCGCCTAAACCCGATAAGGTAACGGTGTAGGAATCATCAATCCTGACAATAAAAGATTTGGATTCGCTGGACAGCAGTTTAATATTTTGCCATAGTCCGGCGCTTTTGAGTTTATGGGACATGACACCGAATTCGAGAAAGCTGATAAAATAGCCGTTGCCGATTTTGGCCAAATCGATTTTTTCAATGCGGCGTCCGGCGATAGTTTTAACGCCAATAGCTAAATTTTCCATGCCCAAAATTTTGGCCAGCATGGAGTCTTCGTCAAACGGGATAAATCCCAATGTAAAATCCCGGCCCTTAAGCTGGGCCAGCATAACATTAAATGTGTCATCGCTCCCGCAGGCGACCAGAGTGGTGGCGCCCCGCTGGCTGGCGGTATCCACCAAATCGCCTATGGAGCGTAAAGGCGTCACCCTGGCGGTTTCGCCGGAAATTTTAAATTCTGCTAAGAGCCCCTGCAGTTCGGTTTGCAGTTTTTCAAATTTGTCCAATGGCAGGCCGTTTTGGTCTAAAATATAGTAATGCAATTTGGAATTCCAAATTTCAAATTCCAAATTTCAAATCAATGACAAATTCCAAATTTTCAATTTTATAATTAAATATTTTGGACTTTATTTGGCATTTGATATTTGTAATTTGAAATTAATTAACTACTCTTCCGGCTCAATCTCGTGTTCCATTTTCATCCCCGGGCCTTTTTTCCCGTTTATGACGGGTGGCTGGACTCCGTTTTGACCCATGCTGCATTTGCCGCTGAACTGGGCACCGTCTTCCACGCGGAAGATTTGGCAGTTAATGTCGCCGATTATTTTGGCTGTGCTCTGTAATATTAAATGGCCGGTTATTTTTAAGTTTCCCTGAATTTCCCCTCCGACAACCGCGTTTCCCGCCAGAATATCGGCGTTTATTTTGGCACCCGGAATGACAAACACGCTCTGGCTGGTCTTAACTTTGCCGCTGACCTGGCCTTCTATTTTAATATTGCCTTCGCTGTTTAAATCCCCCTGGATTTTTACGCTCGGTCCGACTACGGTTTCGGCGGGGCTGTTAAGATTTTCGTCCAAAGTCTTGTCCATAAAATTTTTGCCTTTCGATGGTTTAAGCCATGGTTAATTAATAGTGTCCGGTATTTTTATGTGTATTTTTAAACTGATATCCTCAGGTTTTGGAATTGGCCAAAGCTATGGCCTTCTGTTCTTCTTCGTTCAGCTGGGCGTCACCGCGGCCTTCACGGACATTTTTTGTGTAGATGCGGTTTTGTTCCCGTCCGTACATGGAAGTAATAACGACCCCGTTATCGTGCTTATCGAGCAGTGCCAGGCAAAAACTGAAATTCCCGCCCCCATCCTTAAAGGGGTTGAATCTAATCAGCCCTGTTTTTTGGATCATAAAACCGGACTCGAGTTCCAGCTGTTTGAGATTTTGTTCCAGCTGTTGCTGATGCGCAACGGCAATCTCCAGCCGCTCCCTCAGTTCCAAAATAACATCTTCGAGGTTGGCGGCTTTTTGTCCGGCAAAAAAATTTTTCTTTAATTCGTTCAGGGAACGGTTTTGCCACCAGACAAAACCTCCAAGTAATAAGGCCAAAATGCTCAATATCAAACTTATCGTAAGCGGGGCAATATTCATAACAAACCTATTGTAGCATTAGAGGCGGTTGCGTTCAAATGGGGAATCGGGTAAAATAGTTATAAGTTACAGATGCCATGTTGACTGGGTAATACTCCCTGATACATATACCTATAACTTATTCCTACTCCATTTTCTATAACTAATAACCTAAGACCAGTTAACCTATGTCCAAAAAGCACAAAAGATTTGCCAATCAGGGTTTTGCTCCGGCGGCGGCCGTATCGCATCCGCGCGCGGTTCTATCGCACGAGTCCGAATATAAAATTATCAAGCACGATTTAATTAAGGTCGTCGCGCTCAATTTAGTCTATTTGGCCGTCATCCTGTTTTTATATTTTGGCAACCAGCGCACGCACTTTGTAGACAACTGGTTTGCGAAGCTCCTTCATTTTTGATACCGCGGATTTAACGCGGATAGCGACGCGGATTTGACGCGGAAACTAATTTATAAAAACGCCTTGCAATATGGCGTTTTTATCATATATGATATAAAGTGGATAATTTGCATTGACTTAAAGCAGAATTTTTGCTAAAGTGATAATACTTATATCATATACGACAAATTATGAGCAAAGACCAGCAGCGAATTGGGCAGTTTATTGCGGAAGTCAGGGGACTCAAAGGTTTTACCCAGGGCGATTTTGCCCGGGCTCTAAGGACGAGCCAGTCGGCCGTGGCCAGAATGGAAAGCGGCCAGCAGAATTTAACCACGGAAATGCTGGCCAAAATCAGCGCCGTGTTAAACCAGGAAATTATTACCCTGGCGGACAAATCGGTTAACTTTAAGATTGAGGGCGGTAAAAAATTGTCCGGCAAGGTGGCGGTCAACACATCCAAAAATGCCGCGGTCAGCCTGCTGTGCGCTTCGCTTTTAAACCAGGGAAAAACCGTACTTAAAAACGTTCCGAAGATTGAAGAGGTCTATCGCGTTATAGAAGTTTTGCTGAGTTTGGGAGTTTCGGTAAAATGGCAGGACTCGGATGTGGAAATAGTCCCCGGCAAAAAAATCAGCATAAATAAAATAGATACCGAGGCGGCGGTTAAAACCAGGAGTGTTTTAATGCTGCTTGGACCTTTGGCGCATCTCCTCCCCGCTTTTAACTTGCCCCTGGCCGGAGGCTGCAAACTGGGCGAACGCACAGTACGCCCGCATTTGTTTGCTTTGGAAAAATTGGGCGTAAACATCAAGACTCATCATGATCATTACGCGGTTTCGTCCGGAAGGCTAAAGGCTGCCGAGGTGGTACTTTATGAAATGGGTGATACGGTTACGGAAAATACGCTAATGGCCGCGGCCAAAATTAACGGTACCACGACCATCAAACTGGCCTCGTCCAATTATATGGTTCAGGATTTGTGCCATTTTCTCCAAAGCCTGGGTGTAAAAATTGAAGGCGTGGGTACTTCCACGCTGAAAGTCCACGGCAAGCCTCATATTAACCAGCGCGCGACTTTTTATTTAAGCGAAGACCCCATAGAGGCCATGCTGTTTTTGTCTTTAGCCGCCACCACAAATTCCGCCATTACTGTTGAGCGCTGCCCCGTTGATTTTTTGGAACTGGAACTGCTCAAGCTGGAAAAAATGGGTTTTAAATATAAAATCATTAAGCGCTACAAAAGCTGCAATGGCGTGACTAATTTGGTGGATGTTCAGACTTTTCCGTCCAAGCTAATAGCTTTGGAAGAAAAAATTCATCCTCTTACCTCGTCTGCCGGCATAAACATTGATAACCTGCCGTTTTTTGTGCCGATTGCCACCCAGGCCAAAGGTACTACTTTAATCCACGACTGGGTCTACGAAAATCGCGCCATTTATTATTTGGAACTAAATAAGCTTCGCGCCAACCTTATTTTGGCCGATGCCCACCGCGTGTATATAGACGGCCCCACGGAACTTCGCGGCGCCGAAGTCATCTGCCCGCCCGCCCTCCGCCCGGCAGCCATTATCTTAATTGCCATGCTGGCCGCCAAAGGCACGTCTATACTCCGCAATGTCTATAGTATTAATCGGGGATATGAAAATTTGGTCCAGCGCCTCCAAAAACTCGGCGCGAAGATTGAAATGATACATAGCATGTAATAACCTGATTTTCGACAAAAAAAACGACCCACTTGGGTCGTTTTTACTTTGTTATGCTAAGATTGGCTGCCTGGATTTTTTACCAGTATTTGGCACAACGAGTTTTTTTGCTTGGCTTAAAAATTTGCTGGCTTCTAAAATTTCTACCAGCACGGGATTATTTTTTTTATCAAAATGTACTATCATATTGCCGATTTCCTGGGCATAGTCAATTGCCTGTTTGCCGGTTTCCCATGCAAGCACATCACTTTCCGGTTCATATGAAATTTTGACATTTACCTTTTTCATAAGTATTGTTTAGCCCTGCCAGGATAAAAAGTAATAACTTTAATATTCCCCGATTCCTGTTTATATACTACCCGCAAAACGTGGCCTCTGTCAATTTTTTTCTGCGCAATTAGCAAAGGTAAGCGGGAATAGTCTACGAGGTCTGGATTGTTTACCGTCGCCAAAACCTGCCCCTTAGTGACGCTAAATTTGTGGCGTTTTAGGACCTTAAATTTTTCGGTTGCGTGTTCGGTAAAGACTATCATGGTCTGTCTAGAGTTTTTTGGTTTGCTTATGGACGAGAGTTTTTTTATTCAATAATTCCCGTAAAGCATGTCTTACAAGCTCAGATCGGGTAAAACCGTGTTTTTGTCTATATGTTTCCAAATATTCCATAATCTGTGGCGGTAAAGAAATTGTCATAGTCTGCGTCGTGCGCATAAATTTAAATTTTATTAATGAGTATGACTTAATAATACTAAGTGTTACTCAGATTGTCAAATTTGTGGTTAAACTGATAAACTATCCGTAGATCGCTTAGTTTCTTGGATAGTTTCCCCCTGTATTTATTGGGTTTTTATACGTTTAGCTGTTAGGAAAAATTCAATTTTATACGTTTAGCTGTTAGCAAAAATTCAAAACCGGACTTCTTAAAATTCAAAGATGGACTTGGGGCAGGTCTTTAAGCAGAATAGTTTTGGTCGCCGTAAGGGTGTTCTGATGCCAAATCCTGACTTCCGCATTGCCTGTCTCCGGCTCTGG
>JARLHZ010000014.1 GCA_031291995.1 Candidatus Doudnabacteria bacterium | reverse complement strand
CCGTTTGTGAACCTGGGACATATTACGGTTCCTTTCTATTTAATTAAGGCTAACCGTATATATTACCCAAAGCGGCGGAATTAAGCTAAAAGTCCGGTTTTGGACTTTAAACCAGTCCAGTTTTGAATTTTAAATGACAGTTACCGGGCTATTATTAGACAAGATACAAAAAATCTGCTATAATAACAGTATAAATTTTAGCTTTAGAAATTAAAAAATAATTAAACATATGTTTATGTTCTCCTCCAGTCCCAAACTGCGCCAAAGGCTCGGACTCTTTAGCACAGCGGTTTTAGTGTTGTCCATGGTTTTTGGCAGTCTGACCCCTTTGGTGAGTCAGGCGTTGACAATGCCGAGATCTTCTTTTAGCTTAGGCTCAGCCCCAATTGAGCTGAACAATGGACAGCTTCAGGGGCAAGTTTTAGCCGCATCCACCCCTCCATTCTGCAGTTCCACTTCCGCTTATTACCCTACTTGTGACCTGAGAATATCCTCATCGGGAACGGCTCAAGGCAACGCAACGGTTCAAAGTAATTTCCCGATCCCAAACCCTAATGATACAACCGACCCGGCCGGGTTTACGGCCACGGCTGGAAGCTTGGTTAATGGTAAGTGGATTTATACCTTTACTTGGAGCCGAAGAATTCCTAATCGTAAAGACTATATTTACGTTTCCCAGCCGGATGGATCTATAACAGCAGCCACCACTAAGTATTATATTACGGCCGAATTCCCGAGTAATGTAGACATTACCAATTCATCGGGAGGATTAAACAGCGCCGGTACCGTTACTTCCGGAGCGGTATTTGCCCCAAATACGCTTTATCGATTAACTTTTTACTCTTACCATTTCGGTTCATCTGACCCAACCGCGTCTAACTATACCGTCTGTGCCACTTCAAATTGCCAACTTTTGAGAGCCTACTTTTTAACCCCGGACACGTCGGTAGTGCAATCCGCTCAAGGTAGCGGCGCAAGTAGTAGTGGTTCGGGGAGCGGTACCGCAAACGGATTGGGGAGCGGCACGGGGACGGGAGGCTCAACCGCCAACACCGGCAGTTACAGCAATGGCAACGCCTGCAATAGCAACGCGCGGGCAGCGGCAGTTAATAGTAATGGCCTGACATTTTATCAGGAACCTGTTTGTCTTACGGATTTTTTGCAGGATGTATATACGGTGTTGTATAACCGCCAGCCGGACTCAAGCGGACAGGCTTTTTGGATAAATTATCTGACTTCATCCACCGCCAACTTTACGACTTTTTACGAAAATATGTTCAACCAGGCGGAATACACCGGAAAGAATAAAACCAATCAGCAGTTTTTGACCGATGCGTTCCGTGTCATATTATACCGCTCGCCGGACTCAGGCGGCCAGGCCTTCTGGTTAAACGCGCTTAACACTGGCACCAGCAAGAACACTTTAATTTCCAATCTGGTAAGCTCTGCGGAATTTACTACCTCGGGAGCCGGCGGAAATCCGGCAATGCAGAAGGTACTAAATTCAGATATTTTTGCTTACGGTGCCGGCTCCGGCGTTGGAGTTGGCAGCGGAACCGGTACGGGAAATGGAACGGGTATAGATTTGACAACTTGCGTGGGCCTAAACCAGGCCAAAGTAATTGCAGGGGCTTATCAGGGATTAACTTGTGCCCAGGCCTTGGCACAGCAAACGGCCTTTACTGCGGCGCTTGGTCTCACGCAGGGAGTTTATATACCTCAAAATATAATCACGCAGGCTATTAATATTAGCTATCCGGGCGGCTCCGACTTTAACAGTCCCGCAGGTCCGGGCCGCACTTACGGACCGCAAGGTCCGGTAAACACTTGGATGCGTATTTGCGTAAACCACGGCGTTGTGGGCCCGGTAAACGGAGGTACGGTGGAAACCGGATCGGGGAACGATCCGTGTACAGTCGGTAGTGATGAAGCTTTTGTCGGTAATGTCAACTTTGATGGACAACTTATAGCCGCAATTTCCCCGCGTTCCGATCTTCCCGCTATGGCATCCAACGCGCCGGGTCTAGCATTTAGGATTCCAAGTGTCCTGCCGGACGGAACCAACGTTACCCCAGGTGTGCATCACATTACCGTAAGTCAGGGTTTAAACGGACAACAGGTTAATATTAGTCCGGCTTACGCGATTACCGTTACCACGGACTTGCCCGGATGCGGCCAGCTTCCGTTTGGCAGTTTTTCCGGCTCCGTGGCGGGTTCACTTTCGTCTCCTCCGTGCCTGGAAACTTTTGTTAATCCCGTTTCTACCGGCGATGGTAGTTTTGGCAAGCTTTTTGGAACCGCGAATGGTACTTACACCGGCTCCGTTCAAGCTCTTGTCTTTTGCAACAGCAACCAGTTTAGTGCCGATGCTACCAAGCAGTACAACAACTGTCTGGGTCCATGGACTATAACAATGGACGGCGCCACCTTGGCGTCAAATGTGCCCGAGGCTTCATACAGCGCTTATGCCGGTTCTAATATGGCGGAGGTGGATTTTAGCATCCCAAATGGGACATCTTTCGGAGCGCATGATATTAGTTTAACCAACACCGGCTACCACAACCAGACCACCAATACCAGTACGGTATTTGTAAACGGCGCGACGTATAGCCCGCCGACTCCGGTAAGTGTTCCTTACGGCACCAACTCCGCCATGCCGACTTGGACACCGCCGGTTGTAACCGGTAATGGAATTGATATGGGCTGTTCCGCGAGCAGCGCCCCGAGTTTATCTTCAATTAATGGAGGCGGAACCTCAGTCACGGCCGCCGCAGGTAGTACAATTACTTTGAAAGGAAACTGCTTCTCAGCTTACAACAATGAAATCGGCATTTGGCTGCGCCGGTTAAGCTGTACGACAACTAATTTAAGCGATGGCGGTTTAAGCAATGCCAACTGTTCGGAGCAATTTGGTGTCGGGCCGGTGGCCTCTTCTGACGGGCAGACTTTGACGTTCAAACTTCCATCAGGAATTTTGGCTGGGGAAGTGGCAAACCTTTATTTAGGTAACAATGCGTTTCCGGTAAGTGTTCTCGACCTTGTGAGCCAGCAGGGGACAACCGCGCCAATTTCCGGCACCATAACTGTGAAATAGTAGAACTCCTATAATAACAAGCGAACTAAAAACAGCGGCCACTTCTCCCAAAGCGGCCGCTGTTTTGTTGTTCCGCTGTTTTGTTGTCGATTGGACAAGATACAAAAAACCTGCTATAATACCTATATAAAATCAAGTTTTTAGAAATAAAAAATAATTAAATACATGTCTATGTTTCAAAACAGTCCCAAACTGCGCCTAAGACTAGGTGTTTTTAGCGCGGCGGTTTTAGTGTTGTCTATGGCCTTTGGCAGTTTAATCCCCGTGGCAACCCAGGCGCTCAGCATGCCCGCCGCCCAGGATTTAAGCAAGGCCCCCATAGAATTAAACAACGGCAAACTGCAGGGTCAGGTCCTGGGTGCCAGCACCGTAGACCTTCGGGTTTCCGCCCAGTCACAGGCTAACTTTTCCGGCGGCTTTAGTGCTACCCCTGTTAGCGTAGGATCCAATGGGAACTGGGTATATACTTTTACCTGGGGCCGAACCATTTCCACCAGGAATGGGTTTATTTATGTCTCCCAGTTAAGCTCTACCGACAACCTCTACCACATTGTGGCTGAGTTTCCCAATCCCGTTCCTGCTACCGCAACCAGCGGCCTTTCCGGCACCGGGACCGTAACTTCCGACCCGGTCTTTACCCCCGGCCAGACTTACCGCCTAACTTACTACTCCTATCCTTACGGGACATATACCTCCAACTACATTATTCTCAGAAGCACCTTTACCGCGGCCGATAACCCGACCAATTCCGTAACCGGAGCCTGCGAATATCCTGCTCCGCCATTGGGATGTTCCTACCAGGGTGGCGATGCCTACCCGGCCTGCAACGCGAAGTTGGTCTGTAACAACAATAATTCGACAACGACGACCACGAGCTTAACGCCCGGCACCTTTAACTGTAGCGACGGCTACAAAATTTCCAGTGACGGGACTTCGTGCGTCAGTATAATTACGTTTGCGATGTTTACCATCACTGATACATCTATCGGCTCCCTTAGCGGCAATCCGGGCATGCCGGTCTATGTTGTTCCCGGCCAATCGGTTTTGTTTGTAAATTCTTCCAATCAGGTCCATGAAATTATCGCTGACAACGGCGCCTTTGACTTTACCTTACAACCGCACGTAACACTCACACAGCCGGATCCGAATGACCCCTCAACAGCAACGGAAGTATTTACTACGCCGGGCATTTATACCTTTCATGATAAAAATAACACCAGTCTGACTGGTAAACTTATTGTGAGCAACGGCGTAGCGGGTTCGTCGGACTACCTCCAGCCGACAAGCGCGAACGGTTACACAAATTACAATTCAGCCACAGCCGCGGCATCGTTTGTGCCAACGCCAACTTCATGTACGGCTGGCTTTCCTGCCCAGGTCGGGCATTACGCAATTATTCCTAATGTATACATAAGCAATGATCCAGCAGACGCGCAGATGGATTTAAGTACACTTCCTCCTGGCTTAGGTCCGGTAACGAGCCCAGATCCTATCGCTGCAGCAAGTGGAGGTCAACTTGTCGCGGGTATTCCAACAAAAGCCGGAACCTATAACGTTTACGATACTACAGGGGATAAATTATTGACAATTACTATTGTCAATAATGGGGATGACTTGAGCGGTTCCAACACCGGTATGCCGGTTGGACAGGTTGGCGTAGCGTATCCGACATTTACGGGACCTATTTTCCAAAGTGACGCGAAAGCGTCTGCCGGTAATTACTGGAAAATTGTCTTGGGTAATTTGCCTGCAGGTATATCATTTGATTCCACAACCGGCAAGTTCAGCGGTACACCTACCGAGGCGGGATTATCACAGGTTATGATTTTTGAATATTCAGCAGCTGGAAAGATCCTCGGAGAAAGCGAAATAGGCATTCTCATATATTCCCAAGCCAATCATGGTTATGGTAATTGTGTCGGCGCTCCGGTTTTTGGGTCATCTAGTCAAGCCGTAAAAACAGGATATGACTTGGGCAGTTACCCGGCGGGCACCTCGGTTCCGGCAACTTATATTGGCACGAATTTTGAAAATATCCGAAATGATGCGGGACAGGTTGCGCCACCTTATTTCCCGGGCATATACCAATACTTTATCAGCACCTTCGCTTCGATGAACAATCCTACGATTAATGCTATGATTAATTCGTCTTACTATCCGGGAAACATGGAAGGCGATATGTTAATTACTTCAAACGGTTTGCCCGCTGGAGACCAGGGTGTATACAACTTTACTATCCAGGCGGCGCTGTATTCACAACCGCCGAGCATTCCCGGCCCCCAGCCGTATCCTCCTATTGCGACCGCCACAATTCCGTTCAGTTTGACCGTTACCGCTCCGGGTACCACTTCCACGCCTACCGCCGCAGCTTCCCAACCGTTCGCGGTAAGCTGCTCGGTTTTGGAGGCCAGTGCCGATACGCTCGATTCTTATGCGCTTGCATATAATAACGGCTCGGGTCCTGCTTTCCCTGAGTTTGAAGAGAAGTGGGAATTCCTAACATCGGGTAGGGGAGTGGTTTCAGATCCTGGCAATCCGCCAGTTCCGAACAATAGCGGCATTAAAGTAACCTGGTCGGGTGATCCGAGCGTGGCTGGCCATAGTCCGGCGTATGCTCAGGTGGGGCAACTTGCCGCGCCCCTGTTGTGGTCATACGATGTTGGATATACCGGATCGCTTTCGCCGATTCTGTCCTCGAAGGGATATGCGTATAACGCGGCTCCTCCTTGTGTGGGTTACACCGCTTATACCGCTTCCGGTGGCACTTGCTCGGAAACCGAAGGCGGCATTACGACGCCGACGTGGCTTTGGAGCGGGTCGCCGAGCTATGCCCAGGGGCAGACGGTTAGCGCCACAGTGACGGCGGTCAACCAGTTTGGCGATGTTGCGAGCGCTACCTGTGCCACCGTGTTAAATAGCGATCTATACCACGAAGATGTGGCTCAAAATTGGTCAAGCCGGTCAACCCAAAGCTATAATGGCCATTCGGTTTTATTGCCTGGTAGTATTGATGGCACGGTAAACCCGCCGACAAACTTTACCTGTCCCTCTGGTTATGGTTACGTGAACATTGGCAGCACCACTCCGGCCTGCGTATTAGGCGTGGGCGGTCCGACAAGCTCTCCGGGAGCGGCGCAGGCAACGACAAGCAACAGCAGTTCGTCCACTAAAAACAACACGTCTTCGAGCAATTCTTCTAATTCTTCCCTTGGGTCATTGTTAGGCGGTTTGGGAAGTTTGTTGGGTAATTCTCCGCTCAACGGAAACTATAATTTCAATTTTAGCAACTCCGCCACCGGCGGTACTTCTTCAACCGCCGGTGCTAATGCTTGTACGGTGCCTGCTACTCTTTCTTGTGGCGGTTATGACCCGGGCTGGGGTGGCAGCCTGCAGGGAACCTATGGCACGGGTTTTTACCTTAACAGCAGTTGTCAGCCGCTTAGCGGTGGTTCTGACAGTAGCGGTCAGGGAATCTGTAATTTGGGATATTCCGATGCGGCGGATCCCAACGGGCTTGGAATCGCTTATTACGATTCCCTTAGTGGAAACACTACCTGCCTTAGCCACGGCGCGGCCAAAGCCAGCCAACAGATATTTATTACCGGCCATACCCCGACTTCGGGCCCCATTGGAACTATTATAACCGTTGCCGGAGTTGGGTTCTCTGCGACCGGTAACCAAGTGGTTATTGATAACGGTGATGCGGTGGTTCCTGGTACAATTACGGCGAATGGACAATTGCAATTTACTTTCCCGGCTACCGAAACCTGCAAAGTAGTCGGCGGAGGATCGGGGAGCGACTATAATTTTGGTTGTATTGAAATGGGTGGACCAAATGCCGCAAATATTATTCCAACTTTGGGCGCTCCTTATTCCAGTATTCCTTTCCCGACCCTATCGACTTATTATCCGATGTCCGTGAACTCGACCCTCTCAAAAGCCAATACCCATTCCTACTACATCAAAAATTCATTGGGCGCCACCAGCCAAAATTACGTTGGAACTACATTTATGACAACGGCTTTAGGTTGCTCCACAAGCACCCCGTCGCATTAAGTGGATGAATGTCATCGTTTGTTATATCCAGCGGCCGTTGCCTTATGCAGTGGCCGCTTTTGGTTTTGGCTGATAATGATTTACGTCAGTGCTCAATTTTGTTATAATATTTGTATAAGCGAAAATATTTAGAAATAAACAATTAAATCCACATCTATGTTTTCTTCCAGTCCTAAACTGCGCCAAAGGTTAGACATTTTGAGCGCGGCGGTTTTAGTGTTATCCATGGTTTTTGGCAATTTGGTTCCTGTAGTTGCCAAGGCTATAACTCTGAAGGATTTAAGCAAAGCCCAGGCGGGGGTAAACAACAAAATGCTTAAAGGCCGGGTTTTAGGGCTGACTACTGTAGATTTAAGGGCGACCGACGTGTCTAAGGCTAACTTTTCCGGAGGCTTTAACGCCACCCCGGTAAGCCTGGGTACAAATGGCGACTGGATTTATACCTTTACGTGGGGTCGGGCCATCGCCAATAGGAATGGGTTTATTTATGTCTCCCAGCTCAATCCTACCGATAACCTTTACCACATTGTGGCCCAGTTTACTAACTTAACAAGCTCCGGTACCGTAACCTCCGATCCGGTGTTTGCCCCCAATCAGACCTACCGATTAACCTATTACTCATTACCTTACGGGAGTTTTACCTCCAATTACATTTTGTTAAGGAGTACATTTACCGCGCCCGACGCTTCGGCCGCGGGAGCTTCGGGCACGGGAGCCTGTGAATACGCGGCGCCGCCGCTTGGCTGTTCCTGGCAAGGGGGAAGCGCTTACCCGGCTTGCGGCGCTAAATTAGTTTGTAGCAATAATAATTCAACTACAACCTCCAACAGTCAAGCGCCGGTGTTTTCGCCCTGGAATAGTGCGGCAATTGGATCCGGAAACATTGCCGCGATGGCCGAGTATAACGGTAATTTAATTGTGGCCGGGCAATTTACTTCTATAGGTGGAGTCGCCGCTAATGATATCGCCCAGTGGAACGGCACTTCGTGGTCGGCTTTGGGTAAAGGGGTTGGTAGCCTGGTTTCCGGATCTGTGAATGCTTTAGCCGGAGGAATTTTGTCCCTGGCTGTTTATAATGGTAACCTTGTAGCAGGCGGGTATTTTACCAATGCCGGTGGCATTGCGGTAAACAACATCTCCCAGTGGAACGGTACTTCGTGGTCGGCTTTGGGTTCAGGGGTTAATGTTCAGATTATTTCTATGGTTGTTTATAATAACAACTTAATTGCCGCCGGACTTTTAAGTACTGCCGGTGGCATTGCGGTAAACAACATCGCCCAGTGGAACGGGACCTCATGGTCCAGTACAGGTTTGGGAAGTATTAATGGCAATGTACCCCACAGCATTTCCGCGTTAACAGTCTACAATAATAATTTGATTGCGGCGGCATACTTTCTTAATGCAACCGGACCTGCTTCGAGTTCAAACATTCTCCAATGGGACGGCACTTCATGGTCGGCTATGGCAGCGCAAGCGATTATAACGGTTCCCCAATCTTTAGCCATAGGCCAAGTGGGTACATTTGGGTCGTTTGCCTTATATAATGGCAATCTGGTCGCCGCTGGACGTTTTGATGCGATTGGGAACGTAGTGGCGGGTAACATTGCCCAATGGGACGGCACTTCATGGTCGGCTTTGGGTTCGGGGTTAAACTATCCTGGCCAACCTTACAAAGTTGCCGTGTATAATGGTAATTTGTTTGCGGTTGGATCTTTTTGGACCGACGGAACTTTTAGCCGGACTAATATTATGGAATTGGAAGGTACAACCTGGACCCCGGTGGGGTCAGTTGTCGCACAACCGAATTGTCTGCTGGTCTATAACGGCAGTCTTTATATTGGCGCGCATTCGGGGATATATAAGGGACAGTAAATATCGATTATAACCAAATTTATAAAATTAGCGGCCGCTGCACTCTGCAGCGGCCGCTTTTGGATTTGGCGGGTTTAATCGACACACTTGAAATTTGCAGTTGTTGCCTCGCGGCTCTGCTGCGGGGAGCATTCATTTTGCCGGTATGTACTTTTTGCCGGGTTTGTGGTATTTTAAAGCACTTGCACATTTGCAAGGAGGTAATATGAACAGTCTATATTTGACCATCGGGGAACTTTACGCCCGGAAGGAAAAGCTCGACAGAGCAATTGCGGCTTTGGAAGCCCTTCAGGCCCAGGGAGAGGCACCTTCCACCAAGCGGCGGGGACGAAAGTTTATGCCCGCCGAGGAGCGTAAGATTGTGTCGGAGCGCCTTCAGCGTTATTGGGCCAAAAGGCGCGAATCTAACGTCCCATTGACCAATGAGCAAATTGGTACTCGGACCTGAGATTAGTTTAGGGTATCGTAATTTGTTTTTTTGCATACCGCCGCCCGCTGTCTGTCAGACAGTTGTGGCCGCGGTTTTCTTTTTGCCCAAAAAGGCGCAGTTTGTTATAATAAATGCAAATAATCGTGTCGTTGCGAGGAGTGCAGCCGACGGGGAAATCTCTTAATAAAATGATTGCTTCGGCTGCAGTCGCAATGACACCGAAAGAGTTTATGACAGAAATTAACGATCTGTCCGACTCCGCCAAGGCTTCGTCGGACAAGATGGAAAAAATTGTCTCCCTGTGCAAGCGCCGGGGGTTTGTATTTCCCGGCAGTGAAATTTACGGCGGCCTGGCCAATAGCTGGGATTACGGGCCTTTGGGCGTGGAGCTGAAAAATAACATCAAACAGCTGTGGTGGAAACGATTCGTCACGTCGCGCGACGACATGGTTGGCATTGACGCGGCTTTAATTATGAACCCGAAAGTCTGGGAAGCCAGCGGGCATTTAAGCGAGTTTAATGATCCTTTGGTGGAATGTAAAAATTGCCATGAACGGTACCGCGCCGATCAAATTAAGCTTACAGACCCCTGCGCCAAATGCGGAAAAAAAGATTGGGCCGATGTTAAACAGTTTAACATGATGTTTAAGACCAACCTTGGACCGGTGGCCGATGAAAAATCCACGGTTTATTTCCGCCCCGAAACCGCTCAGGCCATGTTCGTGCAGTTTAAAAATGTCCTCGATACAACGCGTAAAATTTTGCCGTTCGGTATTGCCCAAGTCGGCAAGGCATTCCGTAATGAAATTACGCCGGGAAATTTTATTTTCCGCACGCGCGAATTTGACCTGATGGAGTTTGAATATTTTATTAACCCCAAAGACGACTGGAACAAGCACTTTGAATATTGGCTGGAGCAAATGAAGGGTTGGCTTAAAGACATCGGGGTGACAAAAAATGTTGAGTTTGTGGAAATTCCCGACGGCGAACGCGCTCATTACAGCAAACGCACCGTGGACATTGAATATAAATATCCGTTTGGCCAGAAAGAATTGTACGGTTTGGCCTATCGGACGGATTACGACTTAAAAAAACATCAGGAAAAAAGCGGACAGAGTTTGGAATACACCGATCCGCAAACGGGTGAAAAGTTTTTACCGCATGTTATTGAACCGGCATTCGGCGCCGACCGATCCGTGCTTGTCGCTTTGCTTGAGGCCTATACTGAGGAAGGTGAAGGCGATGGCAGGCGCGTGTATTTAAAACTGCCGCCTAAGCTGGCGCCTTTTAAGGTCGCGGTATTCCCATTGCTCAAGAACAAACCGGAATTGGTGGAAAAAGCCAGGGGAATTTATCACGAACTCCAAAAGTCGTTTAACGTGGCCTGGGACGAACGAGGTAATGTGGGTAAAAGGTACTATTCGCAAGACGAAATTGGCACGCCTTATTGCATTACGGTTGATTTTCAATCGCTTGATGACCAAACCGTAACCGTCCGCGACCGCGACACCAAAGAACAGCCACGGGTGAAAATTGAAGAACTGTCCGGCTATATCAGCCAAAAACTTATATAAGCGGAGTTTGGAATTATGTCAGAAAAAAATGGGAGAAAAATCAGCCATGAGCTTTTTGATGGACCGCCTCAAGAGTTAAGTCCGGAGCGGCGATTAAGGCAGAATTCGGCGGATCTTTATAAAAAATTTAAATTATCAATTCTTCCCGTCCTCACTAAAGAATTACAGAGCGGGCGGATTTTGCCGGAAAATCGTCCAGTGATTATGCTCAAGGTAAAAGAGCTGCAGGACGTAAGAGATCTTATGTCTGTTGCTTTAGGCAAGCTTGAGGATAAATCCGAGTTTATTCAGAAACTTTTGGAGATTGACGAAGCGGTAAAATATTACAACTCCGTCTTGAGTTCAAAATAAATATCCCGGAGGGCAGGTATGAATTCATCAAGAATTAAGAATTTGCAGTTATCTTTGCAGATCCCCGTCTTAATAAAGAAAAAGGAAAACCTGCTGTATTTGACGGGCCGGTCTTTTATGCATGGGTACTTGTTAGTACAGCCGAGACAGATTAACGCGGATAGGAAACGGATAAACACGGAGGTGGTGTTTTTGGGTGATGGATTGGAAAAGATAGAGGGGGTGAAAGCGGATTTTTTAAAGAATGTCGGGAAATACATTGGCAAAAAAGAAACGCTGGAGGTTTTTGGCGATTTTACTTACGCGGAGGTCAGGTATATTCGAAGCAGGAATAAGGAATTAGGAGTTAAGATTAGCGTGAAGCGGGACCCGGTGGATTATTTGCGGATGATAAAAGAACCGGGGGAGATTGCGCAGGTTAAAAAATCCATGCAGATTGTGGAGCGGGTGTTTGGTGAGGTCAGGAAAAAGTTGCGTAGCGCAGGCCCGCGGCCTGCTTTAACGGAATCCCAGCTCGCGCAATTTATCCAGTCAACCGGTTTAAAAATGGGTGCCCACGATGTTTCTTTCCCCGCGATTGTCGCCTCGGGCGTCAATGCCGCCGTGCCGCACCACGTCCCGTCCGCCAAACGGTTAAAACCGGGAGAGTCGATTATTTTAGATTTTGGGTTTAAATGTAAAGGTTACTGCAGTGATTTTACCAGGACGGTATTTTTAAAGAAAGTTCCCAAACGTCTGGAAATGGCCTATAATCAGGTGGAGAAGGCATATTGGGGATCTATAGAGTATATAAACCAGCGTAATTCGTTGGGTGGGGGCGAGGCGCGTCGCGGCAACCGGATAAGGGAATCCGGACCGTTTTCCGGAGGCCGAATTGCGCCACGCGCTGCGCTACCGTCTAACGCCAAAATGCTCACGGGAAATGATGTCTATCAAAGATCCGTGGACATCCTCGCCGAAAAACATCTTGATAAATATTTTATCCATTCCCTCGGTCACGGGACCGGCCTGGAAATCCACGAGCTGCCAAACCTTTCTCCTAATTCCAAAGACATAATGAGGGACAATATGGTATTCAGCATTGAGCCGGGAGTATATATTAAAGGGCTTGGCGGTATCAGAATTGAAGATTTGGTATATTTAGAAAATGGACAAGTAAAAAAATTCATTAATGTCCCCACTTTAATAAACAACGGCATTATTAAATAAATATATGACAGAAACCGACAAAGAATATATTCATCAGGAAGTGACTTTAAATATGTTAAGGTCGTTTCTTTTAACTACCATTACAAAGTCGGAAATAATTGCGGACAAAAAATATAGGCAAGATCCGGCATACAGTATAGTTGTCAAAAATTTTAAGGCCAAGTGGGAAAAGAAATTTGAGGCTTTAAATTCCGCCGGCCCGGATGAGCTGCAAGCGGCTTGGACAGACTTAGTGAGCGAGGCCGCGATTATAGTACCTACCGGTGAATATTAGAATTAAACCCAAACATGAAATACAATAAAAAAGTTTTATCCAACGGGTTAACAATAATCGAAGTTCCCAGCCATGACGCGGAAAGCGTGGTGGTGGATTTTTTTGTAAAGACGGGGTCACGGAGCGAAACTCCAAAAGAAAACGGCATCTCGCATTTTTTGGAACACTTTTTATTTAAAGGAACCAAAAAGTACCCGTCGGCCATGGCGATTTCGGAAGTTGTGGATGCCATTGGCGGGGAAATGAATGCCAATACGGGTAAGGAGCACACCCAGTTTTATATTAAGGCGGCCAGCAAGCATTTGCCGCTGATTTTTGAAATGCTCACGGAAATGATCCAAAATCCCTTGCTCGACCGGGAAGAAATGGAGCGCGAGAAGGGCGTTATAGTCGAAGAAATAAATATGTACAAAGACATGCCCATGGCGGAAATCGACAATGTGCTGGAACGCACCATGTGGCCAAGTGACGCGTTGGGCCGGGATATTGCGGGAACCAAGGAAATTGTTACTAAATTTACCCGCGAAATGTTTGCCGATTATATTTTTCGACACTACCAAACGCCGAATATGATTTTAGGCGTTTCCGGCAAGTACAATGCCAAGCAACTGGATGAATTGATAGGAACGCATTGGAAAAATTATCCCAAAAAACGTTTTTATGGCTGGGATAAAGTTGCGGACAAGCAAAAACAGCCGAGGATGAAGATTGATTATAAAGACACCAAGCAGGCGCATTTGGCCCTGGGTTTTAAAGGATTCGCTTATGGCGACAAGCGTAACGCGGCGGTATCCGTGTTGGCCGCGGTTTTAGGCGGCGGGATGAGCAGTAGGATGTTTACCGAAGTCCGCGAGAAGCGGGGTTTGGGTTATTACGTACGTTCCAGTCCGGGAAGTTATCAGGATACAGGCTCCTTTACCGTGAGCGCCGGCGTGCAGGTGGACAAAATTTCCGAAGCGCTTAAGGTGATTTTGGCGGAACTTAAAAAAATCAAAGACGCTCCGGTTGGCGCCAAAGAAATGCTAAAGGCCAAGGAATATATTAAAGGCAAATCCATACTGGCGCTGGAAGACAACCAAGTTAGGCTGGACTGGTTTTTGGAACGCGCCGCGTTTTATAAAAACATTGAAACCCCGGAACAGGTTTTTAAGCGGATAGATTCGGTTACCACATCGGACGTCCAAAAAGCCGCGCGCGAACTGTTCCAAAACAAAAAAATGACCCTGGCAGTAATCGGACCATATAAAAACGAAGGGCAATTTAAAAAAATCTTAAAAGTTTGACATAGTGTCAAGGGTCACCCTTGACACAATATTAAAAATTTATTAAGCGTATAAATATTTAGACAATGAGTAAGCAAAAAGAGATAATTGTTAATTTATTAGGTAAAGCAAATGTGGCCATTAACGGCCAGAACCCGTGGGATATCGAGGTGCATAACCAGGAATTTTATTCGCGGTTATTTAAGAACCCGAATTTGATGCTTGGCGAATCATATGTTGACGGCTGGTGGGACAGTCGGGCGCTCGACCAGTTCTTTTTTAAGATTATGAGGGCTGGGCTGGAGCATGATGTCAGAAATATGAGCGTGCTTTTGCACTACATTAAAGCCCAGATTTTTAACCGCCAGAAAAAATCCAGAGCGGTGGACGTTGCCCAACAGCATTACGATATTGGTAATAATCTTTACGCGCCAATGCTCGGCCGGACTATGGGCTATACCTGCGGTTACTGGAAAAACGCCAAAAACCTGGACGAAGCTCAAGACGCCAAATTTGACCTGGTTTGCAGGAAAATCGGCCTTAAGCCGGGAATGAGAGTTTTGGATTTGGGTTGCGGTTTTGGTGGATTTTTGAAGTTCGCCGCGGAAAAGTATGGAGTCAGTGGCATTGGCGTCAATATTTCTAAGGAACAAGTGGCGTTTGCCAAAGAGTCGTGCCGGGGTCTGCCTGTGGAATTTCAGCTAAGCGATTACCGTTCAGCCCCCAAAGGGCAGTTTGACCATATTGTATCCATCGGCTTAGCCGAACACGTCGGCTATAAAAATTACCGAACCCTGCTTAAGCTCGCCTCCGACAGGCTAAAAGATGGCGGGCTATTTTTGCTCCACACCATCGGAAATAATATTTCTGTGACCGCGACGGATCCGTGGATTGATAAATATATCTTTCCCAACGGCATGTTGCCATCCATTAAACAACTGGGCGGCGCTATGGAAGGGCTGTTTGTAATGGAAGATTGGCATAATTTCGGAAGCGATTACGATAAGACTCTGATGGCTTGGTATCGCAATTTTTGCGATAACTGGCCGACTCTCCAAAAACAATACGGCGATCGTTTCTACCGTTTGTGGAGTTACTACTTACTTTCGTGTGCCGGAGCTTTCAGGGCTCGGCATATTCAGCTGTGGCAGTTAGTGCTGTCAAAAAAAGGAGTGCTAGGCGGATACCAATCGGTACGATAAAATTATGGCTAACGATAATGGGGTGCAACATCCGGCTGCGGATTACGAAATAAAGAAAGCGCGGCTCTCCGCCCAAATGAAAGCTGGATCTTCCGTCCGGCTGAGCAAGGAAACCTCCAACTTATTTCGATCCCGGGTAAACGGCGGCGAAAAGATTTTAAGCGCCAGGGATTTTAACCGTGTTTTAAGGGTTAATAAGGACGAGGGCTGGGCAGAGGTGGAAGGGATGACTACTTACGAAGATTTTGTAAATCAAACGCTTAAGTTCGGTCTTATGCCTGCCGTGGTCCCGCAGCTTAAGACAATAACCATCGGCGGCGCCGCAACGGGAGTGGGGATTGAATCGACATCATTCCGGTATGGCTTGGTTCACGAAACGCTTATAGAGATGGAAATTTTGCTTTCCTCGGGAGATACGGTAGTTTGCAACAAGTACGAGCATGCCGATTTATTTTACGGTTTTCCCAATTCTTACGGGACTTTTGGTTATGCGCTAAAACTTAAAGTTAAATTAATTCCGGTTAAACTTTATGTGAAAATTGAACATGCGCGTTACGACAATTCCGAAACGTATTTTCAGGCATTGGGTACCGCCTGTCGTTCCAATTTTGACTTTGTCGACGGTGTCATGTTCGGACCGGGCGAGATGTATGTAACCACCGGCAAATTCGTGGATCAGTCCCCGTTTGTCAGCGATTATACTTATTTGGATATTTATTACAAATCTATTAGGGTCAAAAAGGAAGATTATCTATCGGTCCACAATTATCTGTGGCGCTGGGACACCGATTGGTTTTGGTGTTCCAATGTTTTTAAGGCGCAAAAGCCGGTTATCCGCCGGTTGCTCGGAAAGAAGCGGCTAAACTCGGCTTTCTATGGTAAAATTATGAAGTGGGATAAAAAATACCGGTTTAGCGAAAGATTTTTCCCTTTATTTGGAATTCATGAAGAATGGGTTATCCAGGACGTGGATATTCCGCTAGATAATGCTCCAAAATTTGTGGAATTTTTTTTCCGCGAAATCGGCATTAAGCCGGTTTGGGTTTGCCCCATAGGAAGTTTTGACAAATCGGTGCGGTTTCCATTGTACCCTTTGAGCCCTGATAAGCTTTATGTAAATTTTGGTTTTTGGGGACCGGTCCGGACAGACAAAGAGAAAGGATTCTATAATAAGCTGGTGGAATCCAAAGTTTCCGAATTCGTCGGCCGAAAAGGTTTGTATTCCGATTCATTTTATACCGAAGAGGACTTCTGGAAGATTTACAATAAACCGGCCTACGATTTGCTAAAGCAAAAATACGACCCGCAGGGCAAACTAAAAAACCTTTATGATAAGTGCGTAAGAAAATTATAATCCAAGATTATGGCTTTTGCCGCGAAATTTAAAGACGAGCTTTTGGAATGTTTTGACGAGGATGGGAGCCGGGCGCATCCGAGGTATCGGAGCGAGGTTTGTGTGGACGGGACGCGGAGGTGGCACGGCACGGCCGATACTTGGGTGTTTAATCGAGACGGGTTGTTTATTTGTTCCCAGCGCTCGCCTGCAGTGCAAAACAGTCCGAATAAGTGGCAGACTTACAGCGGCGGCCATGTAAAAGCCGGTGTACCATTTGTGGAAACTGCCGCCAAAGAGCTTTATGAAGAATTGGGGATTAAGGTTAGGCCGCAAGATTTGCATCTGATTGAAAAAGGCCGGAGTGAACCAATGATGCATGTTTTTGAACATTACGTCATTTTATTCGAAGGCGGACTAAAGGATTTGCGCTTTTTGGACGGCGAAGTTATAGATGCCAAATGGTATGAATTTGAGAAGTATAAAAAGACCAAGGAACAAAATCCCGAAAAATGGTGCTGCGGAATGACCGAAGAAAATTATTCGGAAATAATGGAATGGATAAAATCACAAAATTAAAAATCGGCTGCCATGTCTCCGCCGCCGGGGGATTGTTTAACGCGCCGAAGAACGCGGCGGAGCTGGGGTGCGAGACGTTCCAAATATTTACCCGCCCGCCCATGGGCGGCAAGGCGCCGGAGCTGACGGAGGAGAATATCGAAAAATTTAAAATTGAGATGAAAAAATATAATCTCGATGTTTTTGTCGTGCATTGCCCGTACTTTGTGAATTTCGGTTCCAGGGAACCGAGAATTTATCACGGATCAATTTCCGTTGTCTCGGATGAATTAAAGCGGTCAAATTTGCTTGGCGCGAAATATGTTATGACTCACCTTGGCAGCGGCAAGGATTTGGGCGAGAAAGACGCGCTCAAACAGGCCAAGAAAGGATTGACGGAAGTTTTGAAAAAATATAAGGGTGATACCCAGTTTCTACTTGAAATAGCCGCGGGTTCCGGAGCCACGCTTGGCGGAACATTTGAACATCTGGCTGAGTTGATGAAACCTTTGGTAAAATTTAAAACTTTTGGCGGTATTTGTTTTGATACCCAGCATGCTTTTGCCAGCGGTTACGATATTCGCGATAAAAAGTCCGTGGCGGAAACCTTTAAAAAATTTAATGAAATTATTGGCCTTAAATGGCTGAAAATGTCACACATTAACGATTCCAAAATCGAGCTGGGTGGCAAAAAGGACCGCCACGACCATATTGGCGACGGGAAAATCGGGGAAAAAGGGTTTTTGGCGCTTATCAGATACTTTGAAACCCTCTCTCTTGACATGCCGTTGATTTTTGAGACCGAGCATGATAAAGTGGAAAGAGATATGGAGATTTTAAAGAAATTAAGAAATAAAATCTAAATTTATGAGCGAATTTGAAAATCAAGAGCATCCTAAAAGTAATGAAGTAGTGGAGTTGGCTGCCAAAACTGCGGCCGTATGGGGAGTGTTGGCTGGTCGCGCTGATGTTATAGTCGACGCAGTGGCCGGGACGGCTTTGTTTGAAACTTTTAAATCAGCCTCATTGGCCAAAGGGGAACAATAGATAATGAAAACAATCAGCGCAAAAGAAATTATAGATATAATCGAACATTCGGAAGTCGACCCTACTGTCAAAGAGATTTTAATTCGCGATATCAAAGAAGGCGGGGTAACGGATTTTTTGGTTGAGCAGGTTGTGGCTTATTGTGACAAGGCAATTGCCCAGTTAAACAAAAGGGCGCAAAATCAAAAAACTCCAGCCTAACAGGCTGGTTTTTTTGTTTTAGTTATGGTAAAATATTTTTGTAAACTGTTTTTCGTCATTCCCGCGTAGACGGAAATCCGGCAAAAAAGCTCGATTCTGGATCCCCGATCGGGTCGAGGATGACGTGATAAAATTTTTAGCGTGCGATATATGAAATACGAGGATCTCGACAATTCAACAAAAGTTATTCTCCAGGTTGTCTTTGTTTTTTTGGCATTGTGGTTTTTGTGGCTGATCCGGGATATTATATTGCTGTTAATTATTTCCCTTATATTGGCTTCGGCCATGGAACCCCTAGTCGATGCCCTTCACGTCAGGAAAGTACCGCGGATTATCAGCGTATTTTTGGTCTATGTGATTTTTATCGGCGTCGCCGCGCTGGTCATTTATTTAATGATTCCGCCGGTCATTGAACAGACCAAAATTTTGCAGGCCAATTTGCCGCAATACGGCCAGGCTTTGCAAACACAATTTGGCGGCCTGGATGTACAGGGGTTCTTAAAGAATTTGGTTTCCGGTTTCGACGGCGGCAACGTTGTCCAAAATACCTTTGGAGTGTTCAACGGAGCGTTAAACGCCATAGCCGTTGTCGTTATATCGGTGTACTTGGTGGCCGAAGAAAAGGGGATGAAGACTTTTGTCTCATCTTTACTCCCGTCCCATCATCACGATTTTGCCTTAAATTTAATTAATAAAATCCAAAAGAAAATGGGCGGTTGGGTTTTGGGGCAAATTATTATCAGCTTCGGCATTTTTTTGTTTACCTACATAGGCTTGCTGTTGCTCCATGTCCAGTATGCCCTGGTTTTGGCTCTGCTCTCGGGGTTGTTTGAAATTGTCCCTTATATTGGACCGTTCATTTCCGCGGTTCCGGCCATGTTCATCGGCTTTATTCAGGCGCCGTCTTTGGCCATTTGGGTGGCGGTGCTTTACCTGCTGGTCCATGAAGTGGAAGGCTATGTGCTTGTCCCCAAAATTATGGAAAAGACCACAGACACTTCGCCATTGTTAACTTTGGTGGCTTTGATGATAGGCTATCAACTGGCCGGGATAATCGGGCTAGTTATTTCCGTACCCATTGCCACTGCCCTAACGGTTACAGTAAAAGAATTGTGGCCCTCGGAAAAAATCCCGTGATTTGTTAAAAAACTTGGGAAATTGTATAATAAAAGGGCTATTAATTGGCTCTTTTTAGATATTAGTAGATATTAAGATATTGGTAGATATTTATTCTAAACCACCCGGGTCAAATTAATATCCATGAATATCCAATAATATCAATCAATATCTTTTTTAGGCTTGAACTGGACGATGTAGATGTCTGAATCCGACAAGTTCTATATTACGACTACGCTTCCGTATGTGAATTCCGACCCGCACTTGGGTTTTGCTTTGGAAATGGTACAGGCGGATGTAATTGCCCGGTATCACCGGGACATTTTAAAGCAGGATATATTTTTTAATACCGGCACCGACGAACACGGGCAAAAAGTTTTCGCCAAAGCTAAGGACAGCGGCAGGGATATTCAGGAGTATGTGGATGAATATGCCGATAAATTTCGCCAGTTAATGCCCGCTTTGGGTATATCGCCAGATATTCATTTTGTCCGCACGACCGACAAACATCACGTTGCCGCGGCCCAGGAGTTTTGGCGGAGGTGCAATAAAGCGGGTGATATATATAAAAAAATTTATAAGATAAAATATTGCGTCGGCTGCGAGCTGGAAAAAACCGAAAGCGATTTGGACGAGAACGGCCGCTGTCTGATTCATCCGCACTTGGAAATTGAGCTAATTGACGAGGAAAATTATTTTTTTCGTTTTTCCAAATACCAACAGCCACTTTTGGATTACTACGAAGCGCATCCGGATTTTGTGGTACCGGATTTTCGTTTTAACGAAATTAAGCAGTTTGTAAAAAACGGCCTGCAGGATTTCTCCATTTCCCGTTTAAAATCCAAAATGTCCTGGGGCGTGCCGGTGCCGGACGACGACCAGCATGTTATGTACGTGTGGTTTGACGCGTTGATTAATTATGTGTCAACGCTGGGCTGGCCCTCCTCCGCTAAAGCTACGGAGGGCAAGCCGGCATTGTTTGATGAATATTGGGGGGTTATCGGGCATGAAAATGCAATCCAAATAGCCGGGAAGGATAATCTTCGCCAGCAGTCTGCCATGTGGCAGGCGATGCTCATGAGCGCGGGGTTGCCGAATTCCAAACAAATAATCATCCACGGCTTTATAAACAGCGGCGGACAAAAAATGTCCAAGTCTTTGGGCAATGTGGCCGACCCTTACGCCATAATCGATTTACTAAAATCAAAGGGTCTAAATCAAGAACAAGCTACCGACGCCCTCCGCTACTATCTTCTCCGCGAAATTTCCACCTTTGAAGACGGCGACTACACCTGGGAACATTTTTTGGAAACATATAATGCCGGCCTGGCCAATGGAATTGGAAATTTGACTTCGAGAATTTTAAAGATGGCTTGTAACGCGGAGTGTAGTCAGCCCATTTATGGGCTGTATAAAACAGCCGATGAATCGGCTAACTACATTGAAACTTTTGAACTCCAAAAAGCCGCGGACGCCATTTGGCAACAAATTAAATCCTGCGACGAATTCATCCAAAAAAACGAACCGTTCAAAGTTATTAAAACCGATAAAGAAAAGGCAATTAAAGACATTCAGCACCTGTTATCCGAACTCCGTCAGATTGCAATCGATTTGCAGCCATTGCTTCCCCATTCCAGCGAGCAAATCCTTAAAGCATTAAAAGATCCAAAATTGGAAAATATTCCAAGATTGTTTCCGAGAATAGAATAGTATGGCAATAAAACGAGAGTTTTCGGATGGTTTAACAAGCGTTGAGTTTAATAATAACAGTAGGTTGGCATATACCCCTGAGGCACTTCGAACAATACTTAAAGACCGGCAAAGGGTCCAGACGGTTCTTGGATTGTTTCGGACAGTAGATAAAGTAAATAAATTTAATGCCGTTGCGAACGAAGACAGCATAAATGTCACATCGAAAGGATATTTGGGCGAAGAGAAATGGAAAGACAGGGAGTCTTTTTACTATAAATTAGATTTGCCGGAAGGATCCTTCTTTGTTAAAAGAATTCCGGCGAACCTTAATTACCTATAAATTAAATCAAGTGGATAAGTTAGCTGGGTTTTCAGAATTAATTATTAACGCTTTTGTTTTTAAGTACTGGCCAAGAAGCGGTAGGCTACAAGTAGTAACCTATCGATAGATAACGATTTATGCGATCAGTT
>JARLHZ010000013.1 GCA_031291995.1 Candidatus Doudnabacteria bacterium | reverse complement strand
CCTTATGGCGGACATCAAAGGATAAATTCTTTGCTGAATACCAAAGACTGCTACAGCAAACATCAAAACTGAAAATTACCGCCTCCCAACTGGCCTGAAAAGGCCAGTTTTTTATTGACTTATGCCCAGTGGGCAGTTACATTTAGTTTGTTGGCGGTCTTGGTCAGGATATCATCAATCTGCACAGACAGTTCAGGTGATATTCTACAAATTTTTGCGATGGCGAGTAAAAATGGAGGATCGGATTGTAACCGGGGGAATTCTTGCTGCATGGCTATATAATGCGATTTTTTCTCCGACTCTCCCTGCATATATGATCTTCGATATTGATAGCGTTCTGACTTTTGTCCTTTGTAGTTTGCAAGTTCTTTTATCAGCCTTAAACTCTCCTGGGTATAAGCAGCTGTTATACAGGGAGGTAGAAAATTTTCTTCTTCAAATTTTTCCGGAGTAATTTTCGGTTGTGTATCAGGGGCCGGACTTTTAGATTTAGACAAATCAGAACTTGGTTTAGAAACATGGCGTTCATCGGGCACAGAAGGAGTTACGGTTTCAGCTTGCTGCATGTTCGGCAAAGTATTTTTTGATTCAGGTAGAAGAGTTACCGATTCTTTTGGCGTTTGATCCGCATGGTGGTAATGAGCGGCAAGCTTCGACCAAGATTCAGGGTCTGTTAAATCTAACGCTGATATATCGGGAAGGCAATTTTGCACCAATGCCCGTACTTTATCATTCGCCGATCTACAAATTAATACATAGTTATTGTATGCAGAGATATTAAGTTGAGGGGATTTTAAAATTCGAGGATCCAAATTTAACTTGCTGGCCACATCAATTAATATTTGATCGATTTGGGAAGCAAGCTCAGGTGAAATCCGGCAAATTTTGGCGATAACTGTTAAAAAAGAAGGGCGCATACTGGGCAAATTTCTAACTTCCGAAGTAAGGCTCATGTAATGGATCTGCTGGTCGGTGCCTGAGCGGGTTTTTCGATTGTGAATAAAGTATTCCGATTCCCGCATTTTATACGTAGCCAATGCCGACGACAAAACTCCGGCTTCATTTGGATAAACCGCTTGTAGGCTTACAGGCAAAAAATTTTCATTTTGTCGCTCTTTGATTACATCAGGTGGTACATCTGGATTTAAAGGATAATCACCCATGTGAATGTTGCTCTTAATTATGCTCATATTATAGCATTTTAAGGCATTTTGAGGAAATAAGTTACCTACAGTTTGTCTACTTTGGCCTCCTGGACTTCCGTTGCCCTTTCCGGCATTCCTTGTAGTAGGAAAGCATTAAAACGAAAGGAGAAAAATGCAAGGAATAACGACAATCCCGGCCATGGGGACGGCTACTAAGATGACCGTGGCGTCGACGGCTACGGCTGTGCCGACCAGCTACTGCCTGTATGCCAGAAAAAGTACAGAGCAGGACGAGCGGCAAGCTTTGAGCATAGACAGCCAAATTAAAGAGATGCTGGAATTGGCCAATCGCGAAGGCCTGCATATAGCCGAAGTTCGTAGGGAATCACATTCAGCCAAAGCTTCCGGTTGTCGGCCGGAATATAACAGACTGCTTGAGGACATAAGGGCTGGCAAGTTCAATGGCATTTTAACGTGGGCTCCAGACAGGTTAAGCAGGAACGCGGGGGACCTGGGTACCTTAGTAGACTTGATGGACCAGCAAAGGTTGGTGGAAATACGAACCCACGGCCAAAAATTTACAAACTCACCAGACCAAAAATTCCTGTTGATGATTCTTTGTAGCCAAGCCAAGCTGGAAAATGACCATAGAGGACTAAACGTTAAGCGTGGCTTAAAGGCTAGGGTAGAATTGGGCCTCTGGCCGCAGGTTGCGCCGACTGGTTACTTAAACGAGATGCTTTCTAACCGAAAAGGATACATTATTCCTGACCCTGACCGTGCACCGACATTAAAACAGATGTTTCAGAAAGTCGGCGACGATGGATGGAGCGGCAGAAAATTATACCTTTGGCTCAAGCACGAGTTGAAATTCAAAACCAGATTTGGTAAGCCATTGTCTTTGAGTAATATTTATCTCCTGCTCCGGAACCCATTTTATTACGGCCAGTTCGAATATCCCAAAGGCAGCGGTCACTGGTATATCGGCAAGCACACGCCGATTATCACCAAGGATATATTCCTTAAAGTTCAGGATAGACTGGGGCAGGAGATGACGCCAAGGTCGTACACTAAAGAATACGCTTTTACAAAACTCATAACCTGCGGCCAATGCGGGTCCGGCATAACAGCCCAGGAAAAATTTAAAAAACACAAGGACGGAACCACGGTAAAATATGTCTACTACGGTTGTACCAGAGCCAAAAACTTGGAATGCAAAGCCGGCTACATTCGGGAGGAGGAACTTATTAAACAGCTTGTTACTATTATAGACCAAGCAGATATTAACGAGCTGGGTATCCGAAAGCACTTGGCCGAGGAGATTGAACGGCACCGGACTTTTCAGCAGCGGGTACTGAACGTCAAGGAAAAAATTGACGTCAAAGATGTTGAGCTAAAAAGCTACACCAAATATGTCTTGGAGCATGGCAGTATCATAGAGAAGCGGAACATCTTAAGCTGCTTAAAATCTCGGCTGACTTTTAACGAAAAAATCGTAAAGCTGCTTTAAACTGGATCCCGGATATTTTCAGAGCCCTGAAAATTCCGGGATGACGCCAAAATATACAAACAAAAATACGACCCGTTGAAAGGTCGTACTTTTGTTTTCGGTAAAGGCATCTTTTATCGAGGTCGGTCTAGAACTTAAACCACCGCGCACACCTCGGTAACTCGATAAAAAATGTCTTGGCAGGGGGTGAAGGAGTCGGACCTTCGCATACGGTTTTGGAGACCGTAGTACTACCGTTATACGAACCCCCCATCACAGATAGCGGAGTTTTGTTATTTTTTCGAAAAAGAAGTAAGAAATTAGAATTATGAATAAGACTCATAATTCATGCTTCTTACTTCATAATTCGTAACATTTACTTTGTTTCCTTGTGCAAAGTTTTCTTTTTGCAGAATTTGCAGAATTTTTGCAGTTCCAGGCGCTTTTGGGTGTTCTTTTTATTCTTGGTCGTCTGATAATTTAAATTATGGCAGACGGTGCATTCCAGGTTTATAAGATGGTCTTGGGACATGGGGGTAATTTTAAATTAAAAATTAAAAAATTTCAAACCTTAACCTTAGATTTTCCTGGGCGTCAGGAAAATCAAATGATATCACGGGATCCTTTGCCGTGATACTGCCCTTCGACTCCGCCCCGCTTTGCGGGGCTTCGCTCAGGGCACATTTCGCTTCGCGAAATGTGGAGCCAGCTGTCGGACTCGAACCGACCACCTACGGTTTACAAAACCGTTGCTCTACCAGATGAGCTAAGCTGGCATATGGCGAGTTCCGCCCCGACGGTTAGCATGTTTAGTGCTCGGGGCTCCGACCTTGCGTCGGAGCAGACTTTTCATATTTTACCATAATCCCTTTAAAAAAGCTAGTCCTTAACCCAATTTTTTGCTAAAATGCCCATATATGGGAAATACCTACGAATAATATCAACTAAATATCCCAATATCAATCAATATCTATAAATATCTATCATGAACCATCCTGTTGCATTAATAATTCTCGACGGCTGGGGCCACCGGGAAATATCCGACCACAACGCCATAGCCCAGGCTAAGACGCCATTTTTTGACGGATTGATGAATACCTATCCCCATACTTTATTAAACGCCAGCGAAGAACACGTGGGTTTGCCAAAAGGACAAATTGGCAATAGTGAAATTGGCCATATGACCATGGGTACCGGACGGATTATAGATGTTGACTTGGTCAAAATAAACAAAGCCGCCCAAAACGGGGAATTCCACACCAATCCCGCTTTTTTGCAATTGTTCGAACATGTCAAAAAATTCGAATCCACCCTGCACGTTGTCGGCCTGGTCAGCCCGGGCGGAGTGCATAGCCACCAGGAACATTTGCACGAATTTCTAAAAGCCGCCAAAACCGCGAACATCCAAAAAATCGCCATTCACGCCATTACGGACGGGCGCGACCTGCCGCCGCAAAGCGGGGCGGAGTATTTAAAAAATCTGGAAAATCTTTTGGCGGAATTAAAAATCGGTTTTATCGCGACGCTTCACGGCCGGTTTTACGCCATGGACCGCGACAAAAACTGGGAACGCCTGGCAAAAACCGAAGCGGCGATTTTTGAAACAAAGGGTAAAATAATCAAAGCCAAAAAACCTTCCGCCGTCCTAGCCGAGCTTTACAAAGAGGGGGTTGTGGACGAACACGTTGAGCCAATGGTCTTTTTGGACGAGACGGGAAAAGGCTGGCCGATTTCCAAAAATGACGGGGTATTCTTTTTTAATTACCGGCCCGACCGCGCCCGGCAGTTAACCAAAAAAATTCTGGACAGAAAAACCACGCACAACCTGTGCGTGGCAACGCTTACCGAATACGACAGCTCTTTTGAAACTTTGGTGGCATACCCCCAAAGCAAAATTGATACTTCCCTGGCCGCGGAAATTTCCAAGGCCGGATTGATCCAGTCCCACATTGCGGAAACCGAAAAATACGCCCATGTGACTTATTTTTTTGACGGCGGCCACGAAGAACTACTAAACAACGAGCATTACTTTTTAATTGACAGCCGCCGCGACGTGCCCACCCACGATTTAGCGCCGGAAATGCGGGCGCGGGAAATAGCCGACAAAGCGATTGAAAGACTCGACGCGGGCGACGACTTTTTAGTCATGAATTTTGCCAACGCCGACATGGTCGGACATACCGCGAACGTTCCGGCCATAATTAAAGCTGTAGAAACCGTAGACCGGCAGCTCCGCCGCGTTGTGGAAAAAATTTTACAAATGAACGGCATTGCCATAATTACCGCCGACCATGGCAACGCCGAACTCAACATTAACGAAACCACCGGCGAAAAACATACGGCGCACACGACAAATTTAGTTCCCTTCATTCTAGTAAGCAATCAACAGACAGCAGACAGCAGACAGCTAAGTAGTTCGGGATCTTTAGCGGACATTGCCCCTACTATCCTCTCCCTAATGAAACTAAAAAAACCCGGCTCAATGACGGGAAAAAATCTGTTATCTTGAAATCTATGTGTCATTGCGAGGAGTGCATCCGACGAAGCAATCTTTTTTAAATTTTGATTGCTTCGGCTGCACTCGCAATGACGCGGTAAAATAAAAAAAATGGGTTCCACGCGCGACCTTCGAATCGTCGCGCGTGGAAGTTGGGCCTGCCCTCAGGCAGGACGGAAAAAAGCATTTTGACCTACCCCAAGATTGCGGACCGTTGCCGCAAGTTTTCGACCTTCGAACTCAATAACCACGATGCTGTCATGTTCGGAGGCAGGTGTTATCGATAACACCCTTTTTCTTGGGTCATTATTAATCTGTCCCCCGATGCGCAAATTGTTCGCTGCTACGCACCAGGAAACAAACTCCTTCGTCGCTTCCATCTTCACCTCCTTGACCGTTGTCTTATGTCGCGGCCCAAGCTCTAGAACGGGCCGGACGGTAACAGAAATTACTTCGTTGCAGCGTTAGCTTTTGCAGGCGGATGAGCCTCCAAAAACTCTTGGACCTCCGGTGTACAGCTCCGCAGGTTCATGTCTTCGCGACGTAAAGCTGCCCTGATTTTGTCCGCTTTTTGCTCTTCAGGGGAGCGAATGCCTTCATTTTTTAGTGGCATAGTAAAAAGAATATTATTCCTACATAAGAGCTTTGTCAACGCCCCAATTTATCTCTATAATTAATAGATTAACCCTTTTCCGACAAATTTACGTACAAATATCGGCGTAAATCCGCGTCGATATCGGCGTGTAATCCGCGTTCTATGCAATCACTAAGCCGAAAAACATTTAATATTTTTGCCGAACATTCCAGGCCGTATGCAAAAACGGTCATTTTTATGATGCTTGGGCTGGTTTTTGGCGTGGCGTTTGATACTTATCAGCCATTTTTGTTTAAAGCCTTGTTTAACCTTTTGGCCGCCGGTCAGATCGGGGCGGTTCCGGTAATGTTAAACATAGTCTGGCAGATATTCTTTATCGGCCTGGGCTCCTGGGCGGCCTGGCGTCTTTCCGGCTGGTTTTTATCGCTTTATGAAGCCCGCGTCATGTCCGATTTACTCAACACCTGCTTTGCCTACATGCAGGGCCACTCCTACACTTTTTTCTCCAATAATTTTGCCGGCAGTCTGGTAAGAAAAATCAACCGCTATAGCCGCACCTTTGAGGACCTGGCCGACATCTTATTCCAAAATCTGGCCCAGACCACCCTGCAAATTGCGATTATTGTTGTCGTGATGTTCTTCTTTTTTCCGCCCCTGGCCTGGATAATTTTGCTGTGGGCGACGGTCTACATTTACTTTAACTACCGTTTCGCGCGGTGGAAAATAAAGTATGACGTAGCGCGCGCCGCGCAGGACACCAAAGTAAGCGGCCGACTGGCCGACACCGTGAGCAACAACATCAATTTAAAATTATTTAACGGTTTTGACCGCGAGTTCGACGAGTACAAAGCCCAAACCCAGGAACTGTTCAGATTAAGGCGGCTGGGGTGGAACCTGGGCACGCTGTCCGAAACCGTGCAGGGTTTTTTGGTGGTGATTTTGGAATTGGCGGTAATGTACGGCGCGGTACTAATGTGGCGGCAGGGTAAACTGACTGTGGGGGATTTTGCCCTGCTGCAGGCATACCTTATCCAGATTTTCCAACAGCTTTGGAACTTCGGACGGTTTGTCCGCCGCATATATGAAAGCGTGGCCGATGCCAACGAGATGACGGAAATTCTGGAAACGCCGCACGAAATCCGGGACGCGGCGGGAGCTTTGGATTTAAAAGTTGCCCGGGGCAAAATTGAACTGCGCGGCGTAAATTTTTCGTACGAAAATAACCCGCCGGTTCTGGAAAATTTTAATCTTGTTATTAGCCCCGGCGAGCGTGCGGCGTTAATTGGCCCGTCCGGCGGCGGCAAATCTACCATCGTTAAATTACTTTTGCGCTTTACCGACATCCAAAGCGGCGAAATTCTGATAGATGGCCAAAATATCGCCAAAGTTACGCAGGAAAGCCTGCGCGCCAATATTTCCCTGGTACCACAGGAGCCGATATTATTCCATCGCTCTTTAATGGAAAACATTCGTTACGGCCAGCCAAAAGCCACCGACGAGCAAGTATTACAAGCCGCTAAACTCGCCCATGCCGACGAGTTTATTTCCCATTTCCCCCAGGGCTACGAAACGTACGTGGGGGAGCGGGGGGTTAAACTGTCGGGCGGCGAGCGCCAGCGCGTGGCCATTGCCCGGGCCATATTAAAAAATGCCCCGATCCTGGTATTGGACGAGGCCACTTCCTCGCTGGACAGCGAGAGCGAACACTTTATTCAAGACGCGCTAAAAAATTTGATGAAGAACAAATCTGTAATTGTCATTGCCCACCGCCTGTCTACTATTATGCAAATGGACCGGATAATCGTATTGGAAAACGGCAAAATTACGGAAGAGGGCAAACACGAAGAACTGCTTAAGGCAGAACAGGGAACCTACCAGCGCCTCTGGAACATTCAGGCGGGCGGGTTTGCGCAAGGCTAAAAAAACTGACACTTTAAACAAAAACATGCCGGGCCGGGCGGCCGGTCAAAATTTGTTTTGCCTCTACGCCTTGCCAACGCACGGTGTTGGTAGTAGTAAAGCTTGGGCGGGCAAGGCGCGGGGCAAAAAAATTTTACCGGCCGCCCGACCCGCTCTTTAATTTGTCCGAAAACTAACCTTTGGTAATAGAATTTAAACCCGATTTTTATGTTTCTCCCCCCACTGGGACATGCTTTTTAAAATAGGTTCCAAGCTTTTGCCGTAGGCGGTCAGGGAATATTCTACTTTTGGGGGGATTTCCGCAAAAACTTTCCGGTTAACCAAGCCGTCGTTTTCCATTTCCCTCAATTCCTGAGTCAGCATTTTTTGGGTAATACCCGAAATGGCTTTTTTAAGTTCGCCAAAACGCATTGTTTTGGCGCTCAGCATAAATAAAATCGGCGGTTTCCACTTGCCGCCCAGAACTTTTAACGTGGTTTGCACCGAAGTGCAGCCGCTTGAAGGTTTGCCCATAGTTTTTGGAATAATATTAGTATCAATATTAATACTATATACCCATATAGTGCCTACTTGTCAAATGTTTATATGGTATATATAATATACTTACGAACAAAAGTATATCATTAAATCACGAAAGGATCAATCATATGGATTTCTCAAAATTGGCGACCGAGGAAGTTTTAACGGCAACCAAGGCCGCTTTGGAAAAAAATAACTACAAAGTAATTATCGCGGAAAGTGGTTCTCAGGCCAAACAGATGGCTCTGGATCTGGTTCCCAAAGGCGCCGAAGTATTCGCGCTAAGCTCCACAACCCTCCAGCAAACCGGCATTACCAAAGAAATTGACGAAAGCGGCAATTATGATTCTGTCCGGGCACGCCTAAACAAGCTTGATCGCGCGACCCAGGGCCGCGAAATGAAAAGGTTGGGAGCCGCCCCGGAATACGCCTTAGGCAGCGCCCACGCGGTAACTCAGGACGGAAAAATATTAATTGCCACAAACACCGGCAGCCAGATTCCGGCGGATAGCTACGGTGCCGACCATATAATTTGGGTCGTTGGCACGCAAAAAATCGTGTCCGACGAACAAGAAGGAAAAAAGAGAATTTACGAGTACGTTCTGCCCCTGGAAAGCGTTCGTCTTAACAAAGCCTATAACATCAGCACCGGCAGCTATGTCAGCCAAATTTTGACGCTGTATCGGGCGTACCCCGAAGGAAGGATTACAGTTATATTCGTTAAAGAAGCCCTGGGTTTTTAAAACTTACGGCAATACAACCTTTAACAGGCTGCCGTCGTTTAAAACATAAATAATTTTAGCGGCCTCGTCCACGGCAAAATCGGAGGGCTGGTTAAACTGCGGCGATTCCAGGGTTTCCAAAAGATTACCGGTTTTGTCGGTCACCAAAATACGGTTATTGCCGCCGTCTAAAATATAAACATTGTTAAAGCCTTTTTGCGCGTAAATTTTAGACGCGCCGGATAATCCGGCGCTCAAATTCGGCATGGTAAAATTAGCGGACGCGCCGGCCAAATATTTGCTGACCGCCGATCCGTTAAATAAATAAATGGCGCCATCAATAGCCAAAGAAGAAACCTTGCTCAAATCCTGGTTGCGAATTGCCACCACCGGCCGGCTGAATGTATTTTTGTTAATAAGGAAACTGACCACCTGTCCGGATTTTTTGTCGGCCACATAAACGCGGTTGTTTGTCGGGTAATAGGCCATGCCGCCAAAATCGTTTTGCGCAGGCATGCTTTGTGAATACCCGGGTCCCAAACTTCCTTTGGCATAATCCCAAATGTACAGCGAAGTCCCGTCATAAACCGCGGCCGTGGTACCGCCCGCGGCAACACCGGCCACAATAGTGACGCCTGACTTCAGGCCGCCGTCGCTTATTTGGCCGCTTTGTTTGTTGTAGCTGACAATGTCCTGTCCGGATTGCACCGCCAGGTATTGCGGCAGCGCAATTAAACTGCCACCCTTGGCCAGGCTTCCCAAATTCACAACATCTGCCTGCGCGACTTTTTCCATTTGCGTTTGCAATGTTTGTAATTGTCCGGAAATCTGGGTGTACAAAGTTTTCTCCGCGGCAGGGACTGATTTTAATTCCGGCATTTTGCTTTTGGCCTGCGCGTAATAATTAGCGGCCGAAGATTCATCTTTATAAAGCAACGAAGCCTGAGCGTCTTGCAGCAGTAACTGCGCGGCCGAAAGTTGGGAAGCGATTTGGGCGTCCTGAGCCTTGGTTTTTTTTAAATGTACCGCGATGGCGATATTGGCGATTACGGCCAGAGCTAAAACCGCGATTGATCCGATTAAAAACTTTTTTTGCGCGCTGAACTGGCGGAAATTTTGCGCGTTCATGCCGCTTTTTACCGCTCTGGCCGAAGTTTTGGCCGTCTGCCAAATACCGAGCCCTTTAGCCGCGAAATTCCTGGTGGTACCGGACCAATTCTTCAGGCTTTGGCGGAAACCGATTTTTGGCAGGGCGGTCTGCGGCTGCCTGGCCGCGCTTTTACCGCCGCTGAACATTGTTGTAACAAAAGACAGTGATTTGGCAAAAAAACTTTCAGTTTGTCCGTGGTTTTCGACCACATAGTCTTCCAGGTCAACTTCGGTTTCGGGCGCCTGACCCTGCGGAACCTGCATATTCAACAGTACGCCAAAACCAATTTGCGGTTCGGCGTTCTGCTTGAGCAGTTCAATAATTGTTTGCGTGTCGGCCAAAAAATCCGGCCCCGCCAGCACCTGCAGCAGGCGGTCCAGGGACAAATAATTGAATAACTGAGCCGTGGATAAAATCAGCAAGTCGCCAAGCTTGAGCTTGCCGCTGGCATAATTACCGAAAGTTTTAAGAGGATGTCTCTGCTCCGGCGAACAGGAAATATCCGTAAATTCACCGCTCCGAAGCAAAAACGCGCCGACTTTGCCGCAAGTCGCAATGTGGAATGCAGGGCCGTCTTTAACCCCGATTATGCAACTCAGTTTGTCCACCCATTGCGTCTGCCCTAAAGCGGCCAATTTGCCGAGCTCGTCGTTTATCTGGCTGACCGCGTTTTCAAAAGCGCTTTCGGTATCGTTATAACGATAAGTCCGCTTTAGCGCCGAAGAAATAGCCAGGCAAATTCTTCGGCCGGAATCCGCGGCCGCCGGGTTGAGAAGAGGGATTTCGGCGACCATGTAAAATTCCGCTGGTCCGGATTCGGCCTTCTCGGCCAGAACATAAATAAAACTGTTGGAAAATTTATTGTTACCAAGTTGAATCTTGGCAATTTGTGATTCCAGCTCATCCATATAAATAAAAGCTTTCCTCAAATTATCGAACATTCCTTATAAAACCGCCGGCAAACATCGCGATTTAAAAACAGAATTCCGGCAGCCCCAATTAATTATACAACATTTTACCCAAAATGAAAATGTGTTATAATAGTCCAGGAAATAATGAACCCCATAATAATGCTGGAAAATATTGTCGACTCCAAAACCGATTCCGCCATTTTGAGTTTTTTGCTGGCAGCCCCGCCGCGGAGTTTTTCCGTGCTGGAAATCTCCAAACGCCTCCACATGCCGCATTTAACCGCGGCGCACGCCCTGGGCAAGCTGGTTGCCGCCGGCCCGGTATCCGGTTTTTCCAAACGGGGGAAAAAATATTTTATGCTCAACCAGCATTATAAGCTGCTGCCGGGCATCCAGGATTACTGGCGCAAAACCGGAGCCAAATACCAGGACGAACTGTTTTCCGCGATCAAGCGGCTGGGTGACATTAAGGCGGCGTTTCTCAGCGGCATTTTTTCGGGCCGCCCCGAATTATCGGTGGATTTGCTGCTCGTAGGCCGCGTTAATTTGCGGAAGCTCGACGAGTTTTTAAAATCCGCCGAGCACATGATGGGCCAGGAAATCAATTATAGTATTATGAATCCCAAAGAGTTTGTGCTCCGCCGCGACACTTTTGACCGGTTCATCAAGGACATTTTTGATTATCCGCACCTTGTTGTCATGGATACACTGGTTAAAAAGGAATAATCTAATATTAATATGATATAATAATCGATATGTCCCTGGTCGATTTGCAAAATTTGTATCTGCAGCTGTTGAATAATTTTCCGCCGAGCCTGCAGCCGATTATATCCATCGGTCTGGTAGTGGTAATCCTTTACTCGTTGTTTAAAGTTATAAAAAAAGACTGGATTTTTTTGATTGCCTTAATCGTCCTGTTGCCGGGCAGCAAGCCGATTTTGCAAAGCGTCTGGCAAGGGCTTGTGGCGTTTATTAAGTTTTTGTTGAATACGAAGTAGCACATAGTAGTTAGCAAATGGCATACAGGATTGAGACCTCGATATAGATCGGGGTTTTGTTTTGCCCGCCTAAACGCTCCCCGCTATACGCTGTACGCTACAATCTACTGTGGATAACTCCAACAAGGTGAACGAATGCCCAATAAACCCAAGTGCTTGACGCATGGTGAACGATAGTATAATATCAAATATATACGCGATAATTAATTTAAAATATATGTCGGAAGAAATCACCAGCCGCCAAAAAGAATTACTAAAATATATTGTCCAGCAAATTCGCGACCACAACCTGCCCCCGAGTATTTCCGAAATGGCCACATTCCTAAAAGTAAAATCTAAAAATGCGGTTGCTAAACTTCTTAACTCCCTGGAAGCTGCTGGGCACATTAAAACATCCGGAAAAGCCAGAGGTATTGAGGTGCTAAATTCTCTTGGTGAAAGTTTGCAAAAAGGACTAATCGCCGTACCTATTCTTGGCTATATCCAGGCCGGAAGCCCGCACTTAGCCGAAGAACAAATAGAAGACTGGATAAATTTGCCCCAAAGTTTAATCAAAGGGCGCCGGGACGTATTTTTGTTAAGGGTTCGGGGCGATAGTATGATTAATGCCGGAATTTACCAGGATGACTTGGTTATTGTAAGGCCAACTAAGGACGTTAAAAATAATGACATTGTCGTAGCTTTGCTCCACGACGAGGCCACAGTCAAACGCTTCATTCAGATAAAAAACCGGGCTTACCTGAAAGCGGAGAACCCGGACTATAAAAATATTTATCCAAAAGAAGACTGGATGGTGCAGGGAAAAGTAGTTGGGGTTATTAGAAACTTAGAATAATTTAAAATTACGTTTATGTCGGAAGTTGAACAGCGAAAATTAAATATAGTCAGCCAACTCAGGCAATTATGCGCCCATTGTGCCACGGGGAATAACCGTGAACATCGCTGTCCGGTCAGGGAAATTTCCGTCCGCGTTAATTCTTTGCGGGGCGTTCCGCTCATAGTTAACAATGAATTCCGGGGAGTCCTGTTCGCCAAAATCTAATTCAATTGTGGTTATATTTATCCGCCCCAATTAGGGGCGGATTTTATTAAGTAACTTATATATATATATATATATATATTGACTAAACAAGTCTTTGATTATGGCCTTTATGGGTGCTTGAAATTTGTTTTCCAGAGGAGTTGGCGTAACCACATTCGTCCTGCCGAAATTCGGCGGGTTTTTTGATTTACCCAAACTTGCTTAAAGTTCCAAAATATTCAAAAAATCTTCAAAAATTGTAATTATCGGTAAAAAATGTTAAAATGTGCTCAAGCAAAATAATAACAAATTTCCTATGGCCAAAGAAATTACCCCACCCAACTTGAATACCGGCAATAACCAGGTTAATCCGGACGGAAACCAAATAAAAGCGCAACCTTTGCCCCAAACGCCCGCTGCCGCATCGGCTGCCGGTTCTTTAAAGCCAAAACCGAGGGTTAAGCCGTTGATAGAGGGGATAAACGCACCGCGAGGCACCGCAGACATTACATATTTTAAAACTGAATCCAATTCTAATTCTTCGGCTCCTTTGACCGACACTGAAAAAAAACTTATAGCCACCACTCCCGATTTTAAACAGCAGGCGCCGCAGTTAATTTCTGATTCTTCGCCAATCAGCCCGAACAAACCTAAAAGTTCCGTCGCCGGATGGTTTATTGCTTTGGTCATACTTCTTATTTTGATAGCCGCGGGCTATGGATTTTATACCTGGAACCAATCCAAAAATCTTGAGCCTGGCGGCGGCGCGTCTTCGGTCGCCACAAATCAGGATCAGACACAAACGCAACCAAGCGCCAGTTCGTCTACCGCCGGGCTGCCAATTTTGCCGCCCCAGACCGCGACAACGACTCCCGCGACCTCCACGCCTCAGGTTCCCGTTTTAACCCTCAAAGTCGGACAAACTCCAACCGGTTACTTAAATGTCAGGAGCCAGCCTTCAACCGGCGGAAGCATTATTACAAAAATCAAGCCGGGTGAAACATACACCTACACCACCGTTAAAAATGACTGGTACCAAATTACCCTTAACGACGGGACTTCCGGCTGGGTCAGCGGCCAATATATAAAGGTTCAATAATATTCCCTTTTTTTAAAAAACCGTCCGGCCGAAAGCAAGGGACGGTTTTTTTAATCTGCCACAACCTTTACTTTAAACCTTAAATACATAATCTTAACTTTATTCCAAAGCCCGGTGGTAACGCCGCGCCAGTCTGTAATAAAAGCGTAGGCCGTTAGAACGTAAAGCGCGGCCATAACCACATCAAAAAAATAATGTTCACCCAAATAAAGCACCGCGAAAATCATGGCGATGGGATATAAAAACATCAGCCAACCGAAGCGCGGAAATTTTTTATAAACGAATAGAGCCGCAATCATCGGGTAAGCGGCGTGCAAAGAGGGGACAGCGGCTACCAAGTTTGCCCCGACATAATTGTAAACCGTTGGCAAAGAAATCGGATGGGCAAAATGCGCCAGAACCTGGTCCATAATATGCGCTACGGGGGGCAAAAAACCCTGCTGGGACGCCATCCAGGGAGGCATAGCGGGGAAAAAATAATAGGTTACGAACGCCGCATAAGACACAACGACCATGGTAGCCGCGTAAAGTTTGAACATTTTCCTATCCATCAACCATAATATAAAACCGAACATGAGCGGCACGACAAAATGCAAAAAATACAGGATGACCGCGGCGTTGTCGTACCAGCGTATATGCCCGTCGGTAAAAAAATGGCGCTGCAGCCAAATTGTGGGAACCTGGCCGAAAAATATCGCGCGGTCGAATTTCATCATCGGAAAAATATTGACTTTTTGCGTCAGCATCGGAACCAGGCCCCGCAGGTATTCGTAACCGAGAATCAGCAGCACCAACGGCATCCAATCCAGCAAAAAATTCCACGCCTGGCCCATTACGACGGTCGCCAGAAAAGCAAAAACAAAAAAACGGTCCGGCGAAAAAAATTCCTGATGCCAAACCATGAATATGGTAATTACCAGCAAATAAGCGAATGCGGCTACCAAAATAACTTTGTCGTATATACCGATTTTTCTCATGCGCTTAATTGATTCTCGTCCAAACGGTTCTATTTAAAGAATACGTGCCCGACATAATTTTTGGTGCGGTAAAGCACATGGCTTAATGCCCGGACATTTGCTATAATCTAAGAGAATTAAACACTATAAAATAATAATCACTATGTTCGCAAAATATCGCAATCAGGATTTAGGAATTTTAATTATTCGGCTGGGTCTGGCCTACATTTTTATTGAACATGGTTTGCAAAAATTTACCCAAACCCATATGTACGCGCAATTTTTTTCCCATTTGGGATTTTTTTGGCCGTTAATTTTGGTATATTTTGTGGGAGTTGTTGAAGTTCTGGGCGGGTTGGCCATGTTGTTAGGTTTTTTTGCCGAGGAGTTCGGGTGGCTATTGGCTGTTGATATGCTTGTGGTTATTGTCAAAGTCAGAATGGGTCCCCAGGCGAGGGGCTGGTTGGGCGGCCACGAATTTGAATTTATGCTGCTGCTCATGTCCGTTGCTGTTTCCTTTATCGGTGCCGGCAGGTACGCTTTAAGGCGCCCCGCCGAGAAGCAAATTTTGGTATAGGCGGGCAAAACCTTATGGATTTAACTCAAACGCGAAAGGGCGATTTAAGCATTCTCGGGGAAGCGGTTTTGTGGTCGTTTTTCCCCATTATCTCCATACTATCCTTTGCCAGGCTGGCGCCGATTGCCTCGTTGGCTTGGAGCAGCGTTTTTTTGGTAATATGCTTCGGGATTATTGTCGCTGCGCGGGGAAAATCCGCTGAAATTTTCAAGCCGCGGGTCTGGACTTACATTCCGCTGATAACTCTTTTCATTACCCTGTTTTATTACGGCCTGTACTACTCCGGCCTAAAATACACCACAGCCGGCAATGCCAGCATCATTGCCTTAATGGAATTATTTTTCAGCTACTTGCTGTTTAATGTCTGGATTGGGGAAGCTTTTTCCGCCAAGCATACTGTTGGCGCCGTGTTAATGATGCTGGGGGCGTTAATAATTTTGTTCCCGTCACACGGCTCGTCTTTAAATAGGGGTGATTTCCTGGTTTTTGCGGCTACTGCCTGCGCGCCTGTGGGAAATTATTACCAGCAAAAATTGCGAAAAATCATTAGCAGCGAAACTATCGTATTTTTACGCAGCCTGGCGGCAATCCCCATTTTTTTTATTTTGTCTTCTCTGCTTAAAGCTAACCCGTCCGCCGCCGACTTGCGCAAATCGTTTTGGTATTTGGCCATTAACGGAATTTTAATACTTGGCGTTTCCAAATTTATGTGGATGGAAGGCATTCACCGCATTTCCGTAACCAAAGCCAATGCCCTTTCGGCAATAACGCCGCTGTTTACATTGTTCTTTGCCTACTTTATTCTCCACCAATCTCCCACAATTTGGCAGTTAAGCGCCTTAATCCCGTTAGCCGGCGGCCTAATGCTCCTAACCTCCTAAAACTCCCGGTGGAATATTCCACCGGGAGTTTTTCCCTTTCTGTCTTTATACTTGTATACTTGTATACTTTTATTCTTCCTCTACTGTACAAAACTCGCCTCCCTGGCCCAATCGGTAGCCTTGTCCAATTCCCGCAAGTCTAAAATTTTATTTTGAAGCAAAAACTGCTGTTCGGCGTGTATGCTGGTTTTATACATTTCCGGCCCATCGGTACATATGGCAAATTTGACTTTATTTTTTACCAGCGCCCGGAAAATAGTTTTAGTTTCCGCTGCGTTTTTTACCGCGCTGTTGCGTAAATTGGATGTCGGACAAATTTCCAGGGTGATATTATGTTTTACCACTTGGGCCATTAACGCGGGATCCGAAACGCATTCTATGCCGTGGCCGATTCTATCGGGCTTAATTTCCGAAACCACGTAGCGCATCTCATCCAGCTGATTCTCTTCCCCGGTGTGAACCGTCACGCCCAAGCCGGCGCGCCGAGCCAGTTCAAATAAAGCCGCGTGCCGCTTCATGGAAAAACTTTTCCGGTTCGGTCCGGCCAAATCCACGCCGACTACGCCGAACTTTTGGTATTTAATGGCTTTTTGCACAATAATTTCGTTTTGCGCGAATGTCAGACTGCGATCCATCATTAAAATGATCCCCGCTTTAACCTGGGGATATTCCAGCATGGATTTTTCCGCGCCCCAGACAGCAGACATTATAATGTGGTCCAAATCCCGCTCGCCGCCGCGGTTGCGCTTCATGGGGCAAAAACGGAGTTCATGGAGGGTTATATTGCTCTTGCGGTAGCCTCCCGAAATAGTGGCTTTAACGGACTCCTCAATAGCATCCGGTGAAGACTGGATGAGTTCGGTCCAATGGTAAAAATTTTTGTCCATTTGGTCCAGGTTCTTATTTTTTTCCAGACCCGTCATTGTCACCATATCCTCAAAATCCCAGTAACTTTTACTGGGCAGTTTTATGCCCTGGCGGTGGGCAATGGACCATAAAATGGACGGGTGGACGGCCGCGCCCAAGTGGCTGTGCAATTCCACGCGTTCTTGCTTTCTTGTTGGAGGCATAAAGAAGATAATTTAAGATATGTTAACAGAATTTTGGGAATCTAACAAGGGTTTGCTATAATAATCTTATGATTGACCTTGACTATATTCTAAAGCAGTACCCGGGCGCTAAAGTTTTTGATGACGGTTTTGAAGTTGGCGAGGCAAAATACGGCGGCGGCGCCGGATTGGTATTGCCGATTATCCAGAAAAAAAAATGGGGCGGGGAAGCGTGGCTAATTTATACGGATAAATACGCTTTAAAAATTCTCTTTGTCAGCCAGGGCAACCGGCTGTCCCTGCAAAAACACAAACAAAAAGTAGAAACGTGGAGTGTGTTAAAAGGGCATCCGGAAATTACATTGGGAGATAAAAAATTTACGGCCGAACCCGGACAAATAATTCATCTTCCCGCCGGTACCATACATCGCTTGGCCGCGACAGATGACGACATTGAAGTTCTGGAAGTATCCACCGCCGAGCTTTGGGATTTGGAACGGATTGAGGATGATTATGGACGAGAACAATATTCCGGGAAAATATTATGAACTGATAACCGGATCTTTCCCGAAAGGCCGGTAAAATTTTTTTGCCCCGCGCCTTGCCTGCCCCAGCTTTACTACTGCAAACATCGTGCGCTGGCAAGACGTACAGGCAAAACAAATTTTGTCCGACCGCCCGGCCTTTATGGGAGTGCGCCAACTAACCAAAAACCGCCCACGATTTTGCTCGGAGCGGTTTTTTTTAAAACTAAAATTATTTTAGTGGTAGCGGCACGTTAGGGGCGGCGGTGACAACCTTGTCTTCCGGAAATTCAAAATTACCCCAGCCGTACTTATCGGGATTAAATCCTTCGCCGCAGGTGGTTTCAATTAAGGCGGTGCAAATTTGGTAAGGATCCAGGTTCGCGGCCGGGCGGCGGTCTTCCAAATAACCGCGGCCTTTGTTGGCGGTTTCCATGGGGATGCGAATGCTGGCACCGCGATCGGATACGCCGTATCGGAAATCTTTATAGCTGCAGGTTTCGTGTTTGCCGGTCAATCGCTTGTCGTTGTCCGCGCCGTAAACGCGAATGTGCTGTTTGGCGAATTTGCCAAGTTTTTCGCAGGCCTGTTTAACCACTTCAATTCCGCCCTGTTCGCGCATCGGCCGGGTGGAAAAGTTAGTGTGGCCGCCAGCTCCGTTCCAGTCGCCGTTCATGGGTTTGGGATCCAGTTTGGCATAAGCGTTAAAGTCTTCGCCTAAGCGGTAAAGCAGCCAGCGCGCCAGCCAGAGTTGATCGGAAACTTCCAATGGTCCCAGAGCGCCAACCTGGAATTCCCACTGCGCGGGCATAACTTCGGCGTTAATGCCGGAAATGGCCAAGCCGGCTTCCAGACAGGCTTTTAAATGCGCTTCCACCAACGGGCGGCCATGCACTTCATCAAACCCGACACCGCAATAATAGCGGCCCTGCGGGGACGGATAACCGCCCATTGGCCAGCCGAACGGCCAGTCATTTTTCCCGTACAGGGTATATTCCTGTTCTATGCCGAACCAGGCTTCCTGATCTTTAAATTTTTCCGCGACTTTTGCCAAAATGTGGCGGGTGTTGGTGACGTGCGGCGTGCCGTCGGCATTGAGAACTTCGCACATTACCAATAAGTTGTTGCCCTTGCTAATCGGGTCGGGGATATAGTAAACCGGTTTTAGTTGGCAATCGCTAAAATGCCCGTCGGCCTGCTCGGTGCTGCTGCCGTCAAATCCCCACATGGGGATGTCTTCCAGTTTGCGCACCGGACCGTTTATGATTTTGGTTTTGGACCTGAGTTTAGCCGTGGGCTTTCTGCCATCCAGCCAAATGTACTCGGCCGTTATTTTGCCGTTTGTCATATGTTTTTCTTTCCCCCTCCAATTATTATAATTCGGAACTGCGGAAATTTATCCGGAACTACGGAAAACTTCGAAATTAGCGGAATTTAATTCCCGTAATTCTGTAGTTTTCCGTAGTTCCGCTCACTTCCGTAGTTCCGCACTGTATTAATAAACGCAAAAAACACCTTTTTGACGGAATGCTCCCGGGAGCAGTTAGGGTGTTTTTTTTAACTATACTATTTAGTTTTACCTAATTATATTACCAGTTTTTAAAATGCTGTCAAATGCTTGATTTTAAAAGGATTTTTGCCGCCGATTAAGTTTTCCACACCCAAAATTAACCTAAGAAAAACTGCACCCGCTAAGCTGTAGACTCTTGGCCTGCGCTCAAGGCGCAAGGCAATAGTTCATACTTAGCGGGGTACTGCTGGTCAGGCGTTACCACTGTCGGTGTCGGTGACACGGAGATCCAAATCATCGATAATCGAACCCGCTGAGCGCGGACCATCAGATTTCCGTTGCTTCCACGGGAGCTCTAAGGCGTAGCGAACACTGCCCGGACCTATCAAAAAATCATCGGCAGGGCATTGTCCTCGAAGCGAGCGGCGCGCTTCAAAGGGGATGTTCCTGTGCGGCATGTTACTCCTTAGATCTCCGATAAGGATTCAGCAGGGTTCTGCTGATGTTTGGGCTAGCGGAATCGCGCGGGGTGGTGGGAAAAACGCCCAGCACCTCGCTGCCAGCGGCCGTTGGATCGCAAACGGTGCTTAAGAGTTCACGCACTGTAGCGGGATTGTAGAGTGGCCGGGTAGTGCCCAAACTTGGGCTCAGACCATTGGCCCCATTTCCCCACCCGGGGAGTCCTCTTGCATTTTGTGACATGGCGTAAGTCTAATAGTAAAATCAAATTTCGTCAAAAGCACGGATGTTGTCATCCGTGATTGTCTGATTACGTATATGAAATGGCTATTTCGATCAATCTAACTCAAACTCCGTCATCTTTTTGAATTTACCATATCGCGCTTTAATATCAGCCTGCAATAAGCTTTGTAGCCGCTCGGTTCCCATCTGTTCACAGCAAAAACTGGCCATTACGGAGCCGTAGACGCAGGCGCGTTTTAGATGTTTAAAGGTAGGGAAGGGTCTAGACCCTTCCCTACACAGGTACCCCATAAACCCGCCGGCAAAGCTGTCGCCCGCGCCGGTGGGGTCAATAACATCTTCCAAAGGATAGCCGGGGAGGTGGAATATAGACAGGCCATTTGTGTCATTGCGAGGAGCCAGGGCTTTGGCTGGCGACGCGGCAATCTTCTTAGAAGATTGCTGAAACATGAGCAAACCATACTCTCCGCGCTTAATTATTAGCGTCTTCTCCCTCCCCTTATGAGGGGAGGGTCGGGGAGAGATTGCTTCCATCATTCTCATGATTTTTTTTGCCGCTTTGATTAAATTGTGTTCTCCGGAAAACTCGCGCGCTTCGGAATCGTTAATAATAAAAATATCAATTTTCTTTAAAACCTCGGCCAAAAGTTTTGGGGCGGTTTCTATCCATAAATTCATGGTGTCAAGCCCGACCAGTTTTGGTTTGTTTATTTGCGCAAGCACTTCCAACTGAAGCGCCGGGTGGATGTTGCCCAAAAAAACATAGTCGGATGATTTGTGAGCCTGTGACAGCTTTGGCTTAAATTGTTTAAAAACCCCCAATTTGGTAAACAAAGTGGTGCGGTTGTTTAAATCGAAACTGTATTTTCCGCCCCAGGCAAATGTTTTCCCGTCCACCTGCTCCATACCTGACAAATCTATATTATGCTTTTGCAATGGCGTACGATATTTATCTGTTAAATCATTTCCCACCGCGCCCACCAAACTTGGCCGGGCAAAAAAACTCGCGGCTAAACTGAAATAACTGGCGCTGCCCCCAAGAGCCTTATTAACTTTCCCAAACGGCGTCTCAATACTGTCAAACGCCACACTTCCTACAACCAACAAATTCGAACTTGACGATTTATTTTTCATGGATTAATATTATCATATACTTATGAAATATTCGATAGCTCAATCTAGCACCATGATGATGCCTTTGACAAGCAAAGGCTGAGTTGACATTGTAATTTTCAACAGCCTTTGCGTAAAGCAAAGGCTGTTTTATTTTGGTTTTCGACTGGTGCTCGCAACTTTCACAATACCGCGAAGTTGTGAGTAGCACCGGAAACTGAATTCGATTCTCAAGGAGGAATCGTGAATTTAAAAAAAGAAGGGGCATCTCACTCGTTCAATTGTGGCAACTGCCACAAAGATCAGGCTTACAAAGGCCAAACGAGGTGCGTTCACTGCGGCGCCAAGATTGCTCTGCCACCTCCCGAGCCGATTTCACTATATGAGTGTAATGCTGGTCTTCCGACCGTACGGTGAAGTCATAACAATCTGGGCAAATGCAAAGGAGACGAGGCTTCGGGCGCCTCGTCTCCATTTTATACAGACTGTATAGCTACCCCATGCTATGTCTCAGTGCCGCGCTTTGTTCGATGAGTTTGCCTATGTTTTTGGGGTTGCGGAGATTTTTGTGGAGTTTGGCGGAAATAAGCTGATGTTCCTGTTCGTTTAAATACTTGGGGGCAAGCGGCTTGCCCAAATATTTTTCTATTTCCTCCACGTCGGTTAAGATGCTTTTCCAGGCTGGAATTTTTTTTGCCAAATTCACCAATCCCTGGCGGTAAAAAAACTTGCCGGCAAAATATAAATCGTGTTTTAAATTGGTATAATGTTTTTCAATCAACTTTATGTTTCCCGATTTAACAGCCGCGGCCAAACCTCTTCCGGTGCCTATTAACTCCGGCGGAATGCCCAAAGAATAAAGCACGGCGGTAAAGCTTATCGCCCGCGGCAGGCTGACTTTGCCCATACCGCGGCTGTAGCCAAACAGGCCAATATGCTGGACGCGCTCGCGGCGGCGGGGAATGTGCGCCGCCAGCTGGTTTATCAGCGGGGCAATGCCTTCTACGGTTTGTTTGTAAGCCGCTTCAAACGGCCGTAAGGCGGCAATAAGCTTTTGCTCATCCGAAACAGAAATTTCCACGGCTTTGCCTTTGGGCAGACCTTTTTCCAAAGCTTTTACTGCTTTTATGACGGTAGCTTTGGGGTAATCGTAACGAAACGCGCTTTGTATTGTAACGGTTCTTATCCCTTTATACTCTTTCAAAAATCTTTCCGGACGCAAAGGATATAGTCCGCCGCGGAAGGGGAGGCAACCACAACCGATGACCGGATACAATTCGATTTTATTATCCCTGGCGAATTTAACGTAGCGGGATAAAGCAATTTTTATTGCCAAAACCGTGGGCACAATGCCGGAATTAAGGGCGGGATCGGAACGCGCCACATATGGCCGCATATATGGCGGGGTAAACCCGAAAATCTTTTTATGCTCGTCCAAATATTTATCCAGAATTTTATCGGAATTGATAATTGTGTCGACTTGCTCGAACAACGGGACAATTAAAACATGGCTGAGCAAATCTTTTTCAAACCGATTGAGCGGATGTTTTAGCTGGGCGATTTCCGCGAACGCTTCCTGAATGGCCAGCATCTCGGCGGCCGATTCCGTCATCGGCAAAATTACCTCAAACAGGGGAGGGGAGTGCATCCCGACCTGTTTGGCCAGTCCGGCCGAAGAAGCAATACCCATAAGCGCGCGTCCAAGACGGAATTCGGTTTCCACTTTGGGATTCGGAAGCCGGAAGGTCAAAAACTTTTCTTTTCCTAACGGGTTTTTCTTAAAATATTCAAAATATTGCGCGAGTAAACGTTCCAAAACAGATTCATCCACGAGTTTTCCCTCCCAATCCCACTTGTATTCGCTTATACCCAGGTCCTTAAAAGACAAAAATAATTCCCGCGCTTCCTCAACAGCGGGAATAAAAACATTATTGTGCCAAAATGGCCGAGCCGCGTGGTCGGGATGCTGGGTGGCCATGGTGGCCGGAATTTTTCGCTTCGTAATTTTCATTCCCTTTAATTTTCCCATATATATAAATTACTGTCAAAGATTCCCAATAATCGCCCTTTTTGCTATAATTACCGCTGGTTTCTGTTTTCTCCTATTCTCCTATTCTCTATTCTCTATTCACTATTTTTATGAACCTCCACCCCGTCTTCGTTCATTTCCCCATCGCCCTGCTAACTATTTATGCTCTGATGGAACTTGTACGGTTCAAAAAAATTATGGCCCAGCCGTATTGGTTTTACCTTAAGGCCGTATTTTTGATGGTTGGCGGGCTCGGCGCTCTCGCGGCCACTTACACCGGGGACATGGCTAGATCTGCCGTCAGGCAAGGGGATTTTGTTCCGGCCATAGCCAATTTTAAACAAGTACTCTCCACGCACGAAAATTTCGCTCATCTGTCCGTGGCGATTTTCGGCCTGCTTGCCGCCGCTTATCTTTTTGCCTGGATAAATAAAGAGATCGTGTCATTGCGAGGCGGAGTGCCGCCGACGACAACTTGTCCGACGAAGCCTTGGCGAAGTCGGAAGCAATCTTATTACGTGAAAAAAATTTCCGAATCCTCTCTTTGGCGTATACTTACCAGCTACTCGAACCTCTTGCTAACCGGTCCCGTGTCCGTAATTTTCGCCCTGGCCGGCCTAATCTGCATAACCATCACCGGCGGCCTCGGCGGCGTCATGGTCTACGGCCCATCAGCCGATCCGTTTTTTGGTATAATATATCATCTAATGTTTCCCGGTATGTAAAATTTTAAATAGCCGGCTTAATATTTATGCGGGATTAGTACAATGGTAGTATGAGACCTTCCCAAGGTTTAGACACGGGTCCGATTCCCGTATCCCGCTCCACGCACCAAAATCAAGTTTTTTAGGTGATAAATACATCCTCTGAAATGCCGGTTTGAACTGTATCTGTTGGATTTTCTGGTCTTTGACTAAAACGTCCGATAGTAAAATTTCCGCCAATTCCCGTTTTTGATT
>JARLHZ010000012.1 GCA_031291995.1 Candidatus Doudnabacteria bacterium | reverse complement strand
TCAGCAAACAGCAAACAGTGATTAGGTAATAGCGAATAGGCAAGAGGTAACGGGTGACGGGGAAGTAGTTGTGGGTTTTAGAAGGTAGAGGAGTCATAGGTTGTGGAAAGTAGGCTGTTAGCGCTAAAGACCCTAAGACCGGGAAAAACAAACAGCAAACAGCTATCAGCTGACAGCGCTCACAGGCTTAAGACTATTAACCATTATTAATAATTTTAAAAAATAATAAAGTATACGCCAATGCAAACAAACAACAAATACCTGGTTTATGGGGTGGTGATAGTGGTGTTGATAGTGGTGGCCGTTTTGGCCATATCTAAATATAATAACGCGAGCAAACAGACCGCCCAACCCAACGGTAAAAATTTGAAAATTGCCCAGAATATGGCGGTACCTCCCGCGGCGCAGGTTACGACAATTGCTTCCGCGCAAATCCCTTCCCTCATGCCCGCGGGCCTGCCCTGGGAAGATAACGCCCAAATTTTGCAAAACTCCGAAGTTAAAGATCCGAGTACCGGCAAAACCCATGTTTCCAGATCTTATATTAGCGCCAAAAGTCTGGATGCTAACTATAGCACTTACCAGAAATTTATCCAGACCGACGGCTGGGTACTTTCCAGTTCCGTAAATCAGCCGACTGTTAAAAATTTGGTGGCTACCAAAAGCGGCAACGAGCTAAGTATTACCATATCCAGTAACACCCAAAAACAGGTAACGGTGAGCGTAGTATATTCGTACTAGCGGCGCAAATAAAGTATTAGGAAAAACCGTTCTGAGAAAGAAAGTTTTTGACATAATAAAATGATAAAGCGGAAGTCATCTCTGCGCGAGATGCTTCCGCTTTATGCTAAGTATCCTGGATATCCTGTAGTCAAATCTTGACATTTTTACATATTGCACAACCTATCAACTTTTAACAGCAACCGGGTAAGCCGGTTGTCTTTTTTTGCCTCCTGCTGCAGCCTTTTTGCTATTTGAGAAATAGAAGAATAATGCAGGTTAGAAATCCGTTGGCCAATTTCTTTTAAAGTAAGCTGACTGTATTTTTTTAGAGCGTAAATAACGAGCTTGTTGCGGGCTTTAAGATTTAAATTTAGTCCGTCTACCAATTTTTCTATTTGCTCGGGTGTTATTTGTTTCCGAGTAAGTTTTAATGCGGGAATTTCGGGATCTGATTTTTTGGATATGTAACTATCCTGAATTTGTGAAATAAAATCATCGCTGCCCAAAATTAGGCCTTTGTATGTTTCTTTTTCCGGCGACCAGGCTTGCCCCTTGGTTTCCAAAGTAAAAGTTTTCAAAGCTGTCCGGGCTTTTTTTCCGGATTTGTGGAATTGGCTTAACAACCAATCTGTTTTTAAAAATCCCGGTACTTGTGCTTTACCCAGAAAAGCAGGATAGCTGGACCATTTATAATCTTCCGGATTTTTCGCAAGCTTGGCTTTGGCCGGGTTACGATGAATGTATTTGCATAACTCCAGGGAATAGCTGTCCCGGTCAACTATAGTTGCCTTATACCGGCCCTGGAATAACGGGCCGACTCGTTTATGGTTTTTATTAAATTTTTGGGTATAGTTGCCGTCCAGTTGTCTCATAATCCTGGACAGCTGGCCATTGGGTGTTTCCAGGTAAATATGGTAATGATTGGGCATTAAACAGTAGCTGTGAACCCACAAGCCATATTTTTCATGCAAATGCTCAAGCAGCTCCAAAAAGTACTCGCGATCCTTATCTGTGCGGTAGATTTCCCTTTTTTCCAGTCCGCGATTTATAACATGATAAAAAGCCCCGGGATATTCAATTCGTAATGGTCTTGCCATAACAATAGGGTATAAGGATTGTCCTCATTTGTCAAATGTCAAGACTTGACCCCCTACCGATACCTCGTCTTGACCCCCCTCGTCTGGTTCTCTTATGAAGGACAGCTTGACTTAAGGATGACAATTCACTAATATTATAGTATTAAAGTAAACTATTTAATTTATGGCCGTTAAAACCATTACAAAAAAATTTGTTGTTACAGTTTTTAAGCAGCCGGCTAAACCTGCTTCCGCGCCGACGTTCTTTGAACTTGCCGAAAAAAACGCGGTAAAAAAAAGGCGGGACGTGAGTAAAAACTTATCTAAAAATATTGACAAAATTATTTATGGAACCTGACAGATTTATTATTGACAGCAATATATTTGTTGCCGCTTATTATGAAGGCGACAGTAACCATAAAAATGCTTTAAAAGTTTTAAGTGAATTAAACAAAAAGACGCTAATTGTCCATCCTTATGTGATTCAGGAAACAGCCACGGTGTTAACATATAAACTTGGCCAATACGTTGCCATCCAGTTTCTAAAGGATATACAAAATGCCACCAATGCAGTTATCCCGGTTATAGACGTACAATCAGATATTCGATTTTTTATATCCGTTAAGAAAAAGATTTCGTTTACCGACGCGGCTTTGGTTGGGCTGGCGACGGATATGAGCGCAGGACTGGTAACTTTTGACAAACAAATGCTTGGTCTGGCTAAAAAATAGAACTTGCTGAAACGTCAAACAAACGGGCGACTCCCGTTTGTTTTGTTAAATATAAAATTTGAGCCCGGGTAAGTTTTATGCTGAATAAGGCATTAAACCGTTCACCTTATTGATATCGGCTTCCAAAACCAGCTATAGGGTAGTCGGTAACAGTCAGGTTTTGTTTTCGCCCACAATCAGGCTGTCAAAGAATGATCCCCGTTTATTATAAATTGTCAAATGTCAAGACTTGACCCCCTTTACCCCAGGCATATTTAAATTATAGGCTTTAAATAGGAGATTTACAAGTTTTACTATTTAGATATTATCAAAAAAACGGGCAGAACAAGAAGTTCTGCCCGGCGCCGGAAAACCAGCAAGGGTGTTGCGTACGTCCCCAGTCTTACTGGGGGTCGATGATTTGGTAGGTTGTCAGGTAATTGCTGGCAACCGTGAGGTTGCCGTTAGAGAATACTGACCACTGAGTGCCGCGGATATGTCCAATATCCAGGCCTTCGGTCAGTACTTTGGTCAGGTTATTTGCCGAATCAATTCGGTAAACTGAGGCCTGTCCACCGTTGCTGATGTCGTCGGCCGGGACTAGTGTTTGCATCACAAAGGTGATGTTTTTGTTGTCCGCGATGGCCACGGAGTTGACCCGGGCTACTGGGTAGTCGCCGACTTGGGCGGTATCCAAAACTACAAACGGCGAAGTACTGCCGTCAGCGAGAGTTTGGATTACCAGGTGGTTCCCCTGCCGAACGGAAAAGGTGGCTGTGGTTTTGCTTGCTGCCATAACCAGTTCCTCATGGGCGTAGGGCGGGGCAGTCAGGTCGTCGGTACTGATTCCGTCCAACTCAGCGACCTTAAAAGGCGCGGTGTTGTAGGGAATAGCCATGACATACTCTGTGCTGTGGTCTTCGGTAACCTGCTTCACATAGACCGTGGACGAAGTAACTACAGCATCTACTGCCTGGTCGGTGCCGAGATCCGCGCGTAGCGCGGGAGGCGCGCCGGAGTAGATTTCGAAGACCAGCGTGTGCGGTCCAAATCCCGCGTCAAACTTGCCGGTTAGGATGATGCGGCCGTAGTTGGCCGTAATAGTATAGCCATCCAAATATGTCGCCGAACCGCCGGCGTAATTAAAGGGCTGGCCGGGGGCAGTGAAGACTATAAGGTTGGAGAGCGTTGGTTTGTCTCCCAAGCGTAGAGAGCGCAGGGTTGGGCTTCCATTGAGGTCGTTCCAGACAAACATGAACAGGTTGTTCGTGGCGCAAGCGTGGCCTTCTCGTACAATATTGTTTTGGATTGTCTGGAGATAGCTCCGCGGCCCACCGTGGAATGTGTTGAGGGAATTTGCCGTGTCCGCGATGTTCAGAGTTATCTGGCCCTGGATCAAGATTTCCTGTCCGCCACCGACCCCACAAAAACCGGGGAAGCCGTCGGTCGGTACCAGGTTGATCATCGGCACGTTAGTCATGTAGTTCAGCTCGTAGCCGTTGGCCACGGGCGTCGTCTGTGCGATTGCCGAAGACGGAATAAAAGAAGCCACCAGCGCCACCAGCGCCAGGGTGAACAACATCGAGAAATTCTGTGTACGCATTGTGATAATCCTCTTTTTTGAATTTGGAAAGTCTGTAAATAGGGGAAACTGAGCACTACGACCTAATCCCTTTCCCTGGGTTTTTGGGTCTGATAATTAGCGGCTTTTATAAACAGCCAATTATCAGCACAAAAAAATAAATTTAAATTTGACTCGTTATTATAGCACTTTTTATAGGCTTTGTCAATACTAAAACCCTTATTTTTATGCGGGTTTTAATAATTTTTCATTAAAGACAGGTGAAAAAAGACCGGTATCTTTATGATACCGGTTATTACTCTTGAAAGCTGATCACTCCCTATTGTTTAACTTCGTACACTCCACCTGTAGGATTCTGCATTACCAGCAGGTGACTTCCAACTGTTACCGGTTGGGCGGACGTAACGGGAACGCGAGGGAAATCAATTCCTTCCCGCGCAACAGGGACGGCTTGTCCGTCAGCGGTTTTAAAGATGGCTTCCCATCCATAAACTGTTGGCGTGACAATGGTGGCGTCCATGGCAAACGAGACACTGCCATCTGCGCCTACCGAAAGCCCCCAAATATTGGAAATGGGGAATTCCCCGGCGGAGTTGCCGGAAAATACCCTTACAGTTTTCTGTTGATCGTCGTTGATGGTCCATGCCGTTGCCGAGTCCCCATCCCGAATCATAAAGCCTATTGTGTCGGCATTGCAGCCCAGGCTGTATGTGAGATTGCGGAGCGCGGTGTTTTGGCTGCCGTCGTTGCCTAAATCGGGAATGGTTCCCAGATTCCAAAGTAGTCCGTCGGAGCCGACCCTGGTAACCAGGGATTGAGCCCCAAAAATGGTTTGGAACCTTACAACGGCCGCAAGGTTGTCGCCGGTTGCACAGGCCGCGAATATGGGGTTATTGCCGTAGTCAACAATTAGTTGAGGTTTTTGGCCCATTGAGAAAGCCAGAGTCCTCAGCCCCCATCGAGATTGGAATTTCCCATAAATGGTGGGATTTTTAAGACTGGAAACCACCGTGACTCCGTCCTGATAAACGAAGTCTAATCCGCTGACAAATAAATGGTCACCGACTTTTAAAGTCCGTAGCGGGACCCCATCTACCAATTGCCACAAGCTTTTATGTCCGGAGTACCTGATGTCGGTGGTGGTAAACCAGGCATCGTTTCCCGTACTGGAACAAAATGCCTCTCCGAATGCTTCGGAAAGTGTGTTCCAGGCGTCATGGTCGTTGGCCAAAGGTGTGACCGTTCCATCCAAGGCTACCCGTTGCAGGGTAACGCTGGTGTTGCGGGTAGAACCGGTTAACCTTTGTTGTTGTTGCGCTGACTCTTGACTGAACCCACAATATTGGGCGGGTCCTGTTGGAGTAGGTGAGTTTACCGCCGGGATTCCCAAAGGGACAACCGTGGCTGAATCTTGGGCATTGGCCATAGCCAATGTTGCGACAAAAAACAATGCTAATGTACGCATGATTCCTCCTGTATGATTGTATACTGCCTTATATAGGGGTGTTTGTCAATTATTAACTGCTTAGCCCTCATGTTTAATAAAACGTTGGTAAGGGTAAAAAGTTGCTCTAAAGGTTGGTCAAAAAAGCAATTTTTAGTTTATCCACAGATTTAATTGAGGGTAACTGCCCACTGGGCATAAGTCAATAAAAAACTGGCCTTTTCAGGCCAGTTGGGAGGCGGTAATTTTCAGTTTTGATGTTTGCTGTAGCAGTCTTTGGTATTCAGCAAAGAATTTATCCTTTGATGTCCGCCATAAGG
>JARLHZ010000011.1 GCA_031291995.1 Candidatus Doudnabacteria bacterium | reverse complement strand
CGCACGGTCAATCACTACCGGAAAATCTCTTTGCATAATCTGCTGTTTGACGTGCCCGGCGTCAACCCAGGGCAGGAAGTGGCGGTTAAAATCAGGCCAGAGCCGGAGACAGGCAATGCGGAAGTCAGGATTTGGCATCAGGACACCCTTACGGCGACCAAAACTATTCTGCTTAAAGACCTGCCCCAAGTCCATCTTTGAATTTTAAGAAGTCCGGTTTTGAATTTTTGCTAACAGATTTGTAAAATGACCCATTTTCTATAGGAGCTAAGCCAAAATATGATATAATAGGAGTGTCTAAAATTACTATTAATATACTCTAAAATTTATGGGCGAATCATCAAAAGAATTCAGGCCTATGACAACAGGCGAGGCCTACGGTGCTAGTTTAGAAACAGCAAGCTTAATGCAAAAAGGTGCTGTTATCAATCCCGAAACTGGGAGCCTTAATGTGCCACAGGAAGAGATTGAAAAAATACGAGCCGAATTTAAGCGCTTTGGCTCTAATGGTGCGCCGAAAGAAACAAATCCTGACCTTGCTAGAGTTGATGATGAAGCGAGGCAAGCAGAAGTTCTTAAAGAGCTAATAAATCAAAATAGAGTTGAATTATCTATAAAAGATATTGAGCAAACAAGTCCGGCATTTGCAGAAAAATTAAAAAATTATTATCCGGCCGGAACCTATTACATGGTTAATAGACACAAAGGGCAACCCGCACACAATGCAAGGTGGGAAAGCAGAGACCTTTTCCAAGATTTATATTTTAAAGGAAAAGGCAAAGATGGCGATGACGCTTTTGTGCATTCACGTTTTGATTTATCTGACCCACGTTTAGCAAAATTGGCAAACGGTCTAAATAAGTATTGCGCGGAATGTGACTACCCGGCTGACAAAAGGTACGGATACCAACATCAGGCGGCAGTAGTCGGTGGCTATTTAGAAACATATGGTGGTATGCGTTTTCTACAACGTGTTATAGCGGATAAAACAGGTGAGGGTTTTCCTAGTACCCCTAATTGGGAAAACGATTTTGTTAGCGTAAAGAGAAAAATTGAGGCAAAAAAGGCTTCTAAAATAACCTAGTGGAAAAGTGTTTTCAGATGTGATAAAATATAAATGTGCTTTAAAAAATCATACGAATTTAGTTATAGGTTTATTGGTTTAAAACACGCTTAATACCCACTTCAGTGGGCTAATAGGTAATATCAAATTTTTCAAAACCACCCAAGTAATTGGGTGGTTTTTCGTATGTCATTTTGCCGCGACCTTTTTTTGCAATAAGGCTTGTATTGGCTTACCGCATTTTGTGCAAAGATCCATGTGGGTATACGGATCGCTCGATGAGATAGAGTAGTCGTTGTCTTGTCTTTTGATGACACTTTTGCAAATATCGCATTTTTTAATGTTTATAATTTTGTTTTTAATTATTAGAAATTATTTCGACTTAACACCAAAATATTCCCGGTCAAGTGGATAAATAAAAAATCGTAAAAAAGTTTAAAATTTGTGGTATTATTATCGATATGGAAACAGACGAAGAATTAAGCGAAGCCGCTATTAAGCATATGAGGCAAAAGGAAATTTTAAAGAGCCTTGTTGCGCGGTTTTGTGACCTAAAAAAATATCCATCTGCCGTTCACCCAATTTCTGTTTTTATGGCTGGTTCACCGGGAGCTGGGAAAACCGAATTTTCTAAAAACTTTCTTAAGGGTACAGGTGAAGGGGCTGTTAGAATTGACCCCGATGAAATTAGGGATATAATTCCGCAATACACCGGAGGCAACTCACACCTTTTTCAATATGCAGTTAATATTGGCGTTGATAAAGTTTTCTACCACGCGTTAGTCCATGACCAGAACTTTATTTTGGACGGCACGATGGCTAATTTTAAAAAGGCGCACGAAAATATAACTCGTACATTAAAGCAAAGAGAGTTTATCCAAATATTTTATCTTTTTCAAGACCCAGTTATAGCTTGGGAGTTCACAAAAAAAAGAGAATTGGTAGAGCATAGAAATATTACTAAGGAAGCTTTTATTAGGGCATTTTTTGGCTCCAAAGAAACCGTAACAAAAATTAAAGAAATTTTTAAGGACAGAGTGGTGCTGAATTTGGTAATTAAGAATTTTACCAATAACCAAGAGGATTATGTTAGAAATATTGAAAACATTGACAGCCACCTTAAGAAAAGTTATAATATTAGTAATTTAGGAAGGACTATTTTATGAACAATGCTACTAAAAAGAACTTAAATTCACAGCAAAAAAAGGTTAGCGCATTTTCCGACTTCTTCCGTCGCGCTACTCCTGACCAACAGGATAAAGTCATAAAAAAGGCTATTAGGGAAGCAAACAACGACCAGAGAAAGCTTATGGAAGAAGCAGTAAATTTAGCGAGTCAAACCCAGTAGGGGTTTATTACTTTAAAACACGCCTAACACTCATTTCAGTGGGGCAAAAGGTAAAATATTAACAAACACCTCGAGAAATCGAGGTGTTTGTTATGCCTTCAAAAATGGTATAAAACCTTATAGAAGCTCTCCGCAGACTTTAGTCTAATCATCTGGCCTAGACTGTGATTTAATTGCAATATAGACTTATAGTATTGACAATTAGTAGTATAATATGAACGTAAAACAGAAGAAAATACTATCGTTACTTATAAAAAATGATGGCCAAAAATTTTCACAGCTACAAAAAAATTTTAAGGAGGCTGATAAATTTGCCTATCACTTAGATTACTTAAAAAAGCAATCCTTTATAAGTAAAAAAGTTGATAAATATTATATTTCAAATAAAGGAGCTCGGCAATTTAGATATTTTGATGCACAGACATTGTTAAGTGTTGAGGAGAAGTTGCCCACTCTAGTATTGGTTTGCAGATTAGGGGGCAAATTTTTACTTAGAAAGTCAGCTGATGGCTCTTTCGGGTTATGGCCAATTAGATTGCTAGTCGGTGAGCCAATTGATAAAATAATTGAGGATAGGATAAAGGAATATGGTTTTGTGGGCAAACCTAAGTATCGTTGTGCACAGAATATGACTATTAAAGAAGCTGATGAATTAGTTTATGATATTGTGTGGCTCGTATTTGACGTAAAAATTCAAAGTTACGATTTTAAGAATGATAATTTTGAACCTTTTAGTCTTAAAGAAATAAAAAGCTTTAAAAACAAAGACGAACTGACTGAGGAATTTATTGTTAAAAATAATAAACGACCTTTCTCGGCCGCAACAAAAATTTTATGACGAAAAAAGAACAAATAGATAAGGCTATAAAAATAATTAAACAGTTAGAGAATTATTCAGAATATGAGGCGGCGTTTATTTTTGGTTCTGTCGCAAGGGGTGATATTACTGAAAATAGCGACTTGGATGTTCGGGTAATTACTGTTGCAGACAATTCTTATATTGATGTTACCCACCCTTTTATTGAAGGGGTAAAATTAGATTTATCTTTTCTTTCCCACGAGCAACTCGTAAAGCAAACCAGTGAGGAAGAAAATAAAACGCCTCAACGGGTAACATGGGTAGGAGAAAGTCTAATTATTTTTGATAAAACTGGTCTCCTGACAAAACTTAGGGAATATTACAAAGATAGGGAGCCAAAAAAACTTGAAGAAAAAAGCTACCCTTTTCAGAGGTTCTTAATTTATAATGCTAATAGCAAGGTTGAAAGAAATTTAAAAGAAGACCCGGTGACTGCTATTTTATCAATGAATTTTGGCATAAAAGATTTACTCCAAATTCATTATGCGGTTCACGGCCGTTGGTGGTTGAGCGATAAACGGCTACTCGCTGATTTAGATAAGTGGGATAGTAACTTATCAAATTTGGTAAGGGGTTTTATTGTAACTTCAGATGTGAATAAAAAATTTAATATTTGGTCACAAATAGTTGACTATATTTATGAACCGGTCGGCGGGCGGATTGATATTTCAAAGCACGAAAATCTTTCACCTGTTTCCGAGCAAGGGATTAAAGATATAAGTTCACTGATTTGATATTTTGTGATAAAATATCTATAGGTAGTTTTTTGAAAATCAATTTTTATTCGAACCCCTTTTTAGGTAAATTGGTTCTAAAACAAGCTTAATACCCACTTCAGTGGGCCAAGCGTTAGCTTGGACCATCCTGAGCGATCCGCCTCTGGCGGAGAGTCGAAGGGTGGGCGTAATGTTAAGATACTATCATATTTTTAGAAAACCATTCAAGTTTTGGATGGTTTTCTTTTATCCACTTCACCAAATTGACTGAGAATTATTAAGGGTATAAAATATACCCACTAACCTAAAAATATATGTTGACCTCCGAAGACATCAAAAATTTGACGGAATTTCAAAAAACCGTCTTTGTAACCCAAGCCAACTTTGATAAAGGCATTGAAAAACTGGAAAAAAGCTTCTCTACCCTACAATCAGCCGTGGATAAAGTCTTAAAGGAAAAAACTACCAACGACCAAGAGCGGACAGTCGCAAACCGCCGTATTAAAGACATTGAAAATTGGGTAGATAAAGCCGCCCCCAAACTTGATATAAAATTTGAGCACTAAACCCATACTCCAAAAGGCGCCTATTTACAGGTGCTTTTTAGTTCAAGTAAAGTAGCCTAAAGTTTATTGGGGTCAAACTTATGTTTTGTAAAATAACGCCCCTCAATTTCAGCTGACAGCAATTTTAAGTCTGTTTCTAAAAGGTCTGAATAATCTTCCTCATCAAATACTTCTATAAATAGATTAATTAAATCCCGGTAGAAAAGTTCTTGGCCGGTCAGCCTATGCCAAAAATCTTTGCCTATATAAATGGGAATTTTTGCTTGTGCACCAACAGGAGAATCGGCAATCTTTTTATAGTGGCCGCTAATTTCACTCATTGACCCATATACAATGCCCACAGCAAACAAGGGCATATTTTTACCAACCTTATTTGTTTGCAATAATCTGTATGCACTATTCATTTCTGAAACTATTGGCTCTACATCGCCCGAATTTATAGTATTTGGGCCGGCTTTTAACTGCATTAAAACCTTCTTGCCGTCAATTTTATCTATAAATTCTAAATCCATACCGGGTGTTGACGACGCATTTGCCCCTAAATAGCTTACACAAAGCTTTTGCATTTTATCGCCAAAGGATGTGCTAATAGAAGTGCCCAAGACCCTTGGGTATAGAAGTGCTTTGGCCATATTTAGGCTACTTGTTTTTCCAAACACGCCGCTTGAAAGAGCCGTTAACACAAGGGGATTAATAATAAATTTATCAAGTTTATATCCGCCCTCAAGTTTTTCTCGTATTGCGTCCGCAAATTCAATTTTTAGGTATTTTTTGATTTCGTTCTTAAGTTTCTTGTCCATAAGCCAATTATAGCTAAAATTGGGAAAAAATCAATTATCCACACAATAACCCTTGCCTTATGCAATGGTTATTGATACCATATTTATATGATTACTAATACTTTATTAACTGTTTCTGACGCCGCCGAAAAAATAGGAGTTTCTCCGGACACTATTAGGCGCTGGGATAAAAAAGGACTTATAAAAGGCCAAAGGTCTTATTTAAATTATAGGCTTTTCAATTTGGATGAAGTCCAAAGAATGCATAACAAAATCAAAGGTAATCCCTCCGCTAGCAAATACAAAATATTAAAATCAAAAGTTAAAACTAAGTATACTGCAATAGAACTTTTTGCCGGTGCTGGCGGAACTGCTTTAGGGTTTGAAAATGCCGGGATAGGTCATAAAATGCTTTTGGAAATAGATAAGGACGCTGTTAATACACTTAAAAAAAATCATCCGGAATGGAATGTTTTACAAGAGGACGTAAGAAAATTTGATTTTACAAAAATGAAAGCTGACGTTGTTGAAGGTGGTTTCCCTTGCCAAGCTTTTAGCTTTGCCGGGAAAAAATTAGGTTTTGAAGACGCTAGGGGCACTTTATTTTTTGAGTTCGCCCGGTGCATAAAAGAAGTCCGCCCAAAAATTGCTATGGGTGAAAATGTCCGGGGCTTATTGGCACACGATAACGGCCGCACATTAGAGGCTATTTTAAAAATACTTAGAGATTTAGGATATAAGGTTGCTTATAAAATTTTACGTTCTCAATATTTGGATGTGCCACAAAAACGTGAGAGGCTTGTTATATTGGCAGTCCGTAATGACCTTAATTTACCAATATTATTTCCAAAAGAAAAAGACTACATTGTTTCAATGCGTGAGGCGTTGGAAAAATGCCCAAAATCTAAAGGGCAGGAATACCCAAAAAAGAAAAAAGATATTTTAGACCTAATACCGCCGGGGGGGTATTGGCGTGATTTGCCCGAAAAATTACAAAAAGAATATATGGGAGCCAGTTTTTTTATGGGCGGCGGCAAAACAGGAATGGCAAGGCGTTTATCTTGGGATGAACCAAGCCTAACCCTGACCTGCGCTCCCGCGCAAAAGCAAACCGAGCGTTGTCATCCGGACGAAACTAGGCCTTTAAATGTTCGTGAGTACGCAAGAATACAAACTTTTCCGGATGACTGGGAATTTACCGGCTCAATGTCGGCTCAATATAAGCAAATCGGCAATGCTGTTCCGGTAAATTTGAGCTACCATATTGGCAAATGTATAATTGCTATGCTCGAAAACAAGCCGGACTTGGAAAATATGGAATTAGTCCAACCAATGGTTGAGCAGGCTAGTTTGTTCTAAATTTTACAAATCTTAAAAATTTTAATCAAAACCTCCCAAAATCATTAGAGTGGTGTTCTTTTGTGGTCTAAAGACCGGATTTAGCTTCAAATATTAGTTGCAAGAGGCGAGATCGCCTATGCAGATTTTTTTGCCTTGGGATTGCAAATCTGAAAAGGCCCCGGCGTTGCGGACGGCGGTGAAGCCGTTTTGCTGGAGGATGGCCAGTGCCTCGCCGGCTCGATGGCCGCTGCGGCAGTAAAGCGCAATGGGGGTGTTTTTTGGCAGGTCGGGGAGCAGTCCTTGCTGCATTTTTACCAAATCAAAGTGCACGGCCCCGTCCAAATGCCCGGCTGCCCATTCCTGATCCGTCCGGACGTCCATATAGGTTTCCGCTACAATGCTCGCGCCTTTTACGGCGCTCGAGTTTTCGTTATTTGGTCCGCCTTTCCAAAACAAAAAAACTGACAATATTATTGCCACACCGGCTACGCCAAAAAATATGTACTTTTGGGTCATATTTAAGATAAGAATTTAATAATAAAATAGGTACTAAAAACATTAAAAAACCCGCAAACTTGAGCTTCGCGAGCTTCGTTCGTTAGGATAAGTTGTTACTTTGAATTTCCGATAAATCGGTATCGGGAATGAGACCTTGCCGGATTAAAACGGACCGTTTTTGAATAATTAGGGCGTCTTGGCCGGTAAAAGTTGAAACAAGCTTGCACCCGCGGCATTTAACCTCCAATACGCTGTCGCGGTCATTTAAGAAGCCTTTACAGAGCAATTTATTACATACTTTGCAGCGGTATTCGCAAAGATTTAACGCCATAACACCACCTTTATATAATACCACCGGCGGCAAAGTTGTCAAAAACAACAGCCAACGGCAGAACGGTTAAGGGCTTGACAGGAATTTCAGCCTGTTATATCATTCAAACAGTTATTTGAATGATATAACATTATGAAAAATATTGCAATAGCCCAAAAGCCCCTCACCAGGGATTTGTCCAAAAAAGCCCGGATTTTGGAACTGGCCGGAGACGAAACCCGTATCAGGATATTATGCATGCTTTTTGACCACCAAAATATTTGTGTTTCCGATTTGGCAAAAAGCCTGAAAATGAGTATTGCGAGTATATCCCATCACCTTCAACTGCTTCAAGATAACGAACTTGTTTATTCCGCCCGAAAGGGTAAAAATATTTGCTATACCTTAAATAAAACCCCATTAATTAAATACGTAAAGCAATTTATTTGCCATAAGGAATAATAATATGAATTGTCCATTGCCCAATGAAAGCAAAGCTGACCGTATAGTACGTTTCATTATTGCGGCAGTATTGTTTTTAACCGCACAATTTTGGCTTTTCGGAATTTGGAGATATATATTTTATGTTTTAGCCGCAATCTCTTTAATGACCTCGCTGTCCGGATTCTGTGGTTTGTACTCAATGCTGAAAATTAATACCATTAACAATAAAAAATAATTAATTCACTCTATTTATGAATCTCGCGTATTTTCGTAAGAGCAGCCGCACATTGGCGGAAACCGAAGCCGAATTAAAAAATCAAGCTTTAAAACAAGGCTTCAAAGTTTTGGGAGAAGTGGATTTGCCGGAAAATTCCGGCAAAACGGTCTTAATTTGCCGTACCGACTGGCTGAAGAAATTACTGGGTACAGATTATAATTTGGTAGGTTTTTTGCCATGCGCCGTATCTATAATTAAAAAAGGCGGAGATATCTTAGTTGGTACCGGCCAAACCGCGATTTTAAAAACCTTAACCCAGCACCCGGATTTGGCGGAACTTGCGGCTGAAGCCGACGGCACAATCAAAGAAATAATTCATCAAGCCGCGGGAGTAAATGAACTTAAGCCCGTTAATGTGAAAGTATATTCCACCCAAACCTGTCATTATTGTAAAATGGAAAAATCCTGGCTGGAAGACAAAAAAATTGCGCACGAAATAGTCTATGTTGACCAAAACCAGGATGAAGCGGAAACCATGGTTCGGAAAACCGGGCAAATGGGCGTACCCGTTACGGAAATCCAGTATGAGGACGGCGAGCCGGAATACATTATAGGTTTTGACCGGCCGCGTTTGGAACAAATATTGTCCGTTTAACTCTGTGATTTGGGAACGAAACGTGAAATTTTCGTTTAGGCGTAAAATATCTGTGGTTTTAAAACCGGCGCTCGTTTGCGCCGGTTTTCCTTTTGCCCATCCGGTGGTATAATTAAATTAAGCTGAGGCAAAAGCCTAAAAATTAAAATTAAGCAATAAATTTATGGCGGATTCGTTTGATAAAACCCTGGCCGCGCAGCGGCACCAGGAGATTATCCGTGAGGCCGAACGGATAAGGGACAGCTTAACCCGGGACGTAATAGATTACTATTATAATAGCCCGTTGTCAGAAGACGAAGAAAAAATCCAGCGCGAAGGCATGCGTAAATACCTGAAAATCGCGTCGGATAATATTTATACGCTTATGAACGGGAAACTGTAATGAGCGGACCCTTTACAGTAAATTTAAGATAATTAAACTAACTAAACACTTATGGAGAATAATTTTTTGCCAAAATGGCTGGTTAACGGGCTTGGAGCGTTGTTAATTGCTTTTATCGCGTTATTGATAGTGCAGCAGGTATACAGTTTTAATCAGGTCGTAAATAATCAAAAACCGGCTAACACAATTGCCGTTTCCGGCGAAGGGAAAATTTCGGCCACGCCCGATTTAGCCACCGTGGACGTGGGAGTGATGACTCAAGCGTCGACCGCCACCGACGCCAAGAACCAAAATGACCAAAAGGTTAATCAAGTCATTGCCTTTATTAAACAGCAGGGAATAGGTGATAGTGATATTAAGACCCAGCAATTAAATTTATATCCGCAACAAAGTTACGGCGGAGTAATGATACCGGGTGGAGCGCCGACGACCCCAAAAGTTACCGGCTATCAGGCAAACCAGACCGTTGAGGTCAAGGTTCATGGAGTGGACAAAGACCAAACGATCCTAGAGAAAATACTGGACGGCGCGGTGAACAACGGTGCCAACGAAGTTGACGGAGTGAATTTTGCATTTGAAAATCCGGACGCTTTGCAGCAGCAGGCGCAGCAGCAGGCCATAGCAAACGCCAAAACCAAGGCCCAGGCACTGGCGCAAACTGCCGGGTTGTCCTTGGGTAAAGTTGTCAGCGTGTCGGAAAATGGCAACGGCATGCCGGGTCCGGTACCATACGCGCTTAACGCGGCCATGGGTATGGGCGGCTCGGCAAAATCAATTGCCCCGGACATCCAGCCAGGCAGCCAGGATATTACGGAAAACATGACTGTAACCTTTGAAGTAAAATAGAACTACGGAATCAAAGAAGGGACACTACAGAAAACTACAGAATCTACGGAATGTTAGTGCCCGCAAGGTAACTGCCCACTGGGCATAAGTCAATAAAAAACTGGCCTTTTCAGGCCAGTTGGGAGGCGGTAATTTTCAGTTTTGATGTTTGCTGTAGCAGTCTTTGGTATTCAGCAAAGAATTTATCCTTTGATGTCCGCCATAAGG
>JARLHZ010000010.1 GCA_031291995.1 Candidatus Doudnabacteria bacterium | reverse complement strand
CCTTATGGCGGACATCAAAGGATAAATTCTTTGCTGAATACCAAAGACTGCTACAGCAAACATCAAAACTGAAAATTACCGCCTCCCAACTGGCCTGAAAAGGCCAGTTTTTTATTGACTTATGCCCAGTGGGCAGTTACTACTTATGTTCACGGGCCATATAAGGCGTTTAACATTTCTGACCCAAAGCCACGCAATATCCATAAAGCAACCATCCGGGATAGAGTTTTACATCACGCTATTTATACGAAGCTGTATCCGTTTTTCGAGAAGGTTTTTATTGCCGACTCATATTCTTGCCAAATCGGAAAGGGAACCCGCCGGGCGATAATCCGTTTTAACAAATTTTATCTGCAAGCCAGTAAAAATAACCGCCGCACGGTTTGGGTTTTGAAGTGCGATATAAAAAAGTTTTTTGCCAGTATTGACCATAAAATTTTACTTGAGATTTTGGCGGGTTATATCCCAGACAAAAATATGCTTTGGTTGTTGGAGCGGGTAGTACAAAGTTTTAATTTTCAAACAGATGGTAAAGGTTTGCCACTCGGAAATCTGACCAGCCAGCTTTTCTGCAACGTGTATATGAACGAATTTGACCAATTCGTAAAGCACAAATTAAAAGTCAAACACTACGTCCGGTATGCCGACGATTTTGTTTTTTTAGCGGATAGCAAAGATTTTTTGTTTTCATTAATGCCGCAGGTTAAGCAATTTTTAGATAAGCAGTTAAAGTTGAGCTTGCATCCCGACAAGGTTTTTATAAAGACATGGGCTTCGGGCGTGGATTTTTTAGGCTGGGTGAATTTCCCGCATTACCGGGCGCTGCGCAACGTCACCAGGCGGCGGATGTTCAGAGGCATGCGGAAATATCAAACGAATGAAACCATACAATCATATTTGGGGCTGCTTAGTCATGGAAATACCTTTAAACTCAGGCAAGAGGTTTTAAATATTTGCGGGTTATTTAGGGACGGTGGTTTTCTGTGTTAGAATAAAGAAAAGCCAATATCATGACCGAAACAAAAGAAAATTTGGGGTTATCGGGTGCGGAGGCCGGTAGAAGGCTGAGGCAGTATGGGTATAATGAGATTGCGGAAAGCAAAAAACTTTCGGGGCTTTTGGCTTTTTTGGTGAGGTTTAAGAATCCGCTTGTGTTGATTTTAATTTTCGCGGCTGTGGTTTCGGCGTTAACGGGCGATCCGGTGGGCGCGTCTATTATTATTGCCATTGTTGTTATCTCGGTTTTCCTGGATTTCTTTAACACCTATAAATCGCAAAAGGCCGCGGAAGAACTTAAGGAGAAAGTTATGGTTACCGCCGAGGTAATCAGGGACGGCAAAGTTACCCCGCTCCCCTTGCGAATGATTGTGCCGGGCGATGTAATTGAGCTGGAGGCCGGGGACGTTATTCCGGCCGACGGAAAAATAATTTTGGAAAAAGATTTATTTTTAAACGAATCTTCGTTAACCGGCGAATCTTTCCCTTCGGAAAAACAGGTTGATATGCCGGCCTTTTTAGGCACCAGCGTGGTAACCGGCACCGGCCGCATGCTGGTCGAGCTGACCGGCAAAAAAACCAAATTCAGCAAAATCGCCGAAAGCCTGGAAGAAAACCAGCGGCCCACCGAATTCGAGCGCAGCATTAAAGACTTTAGTTATTTGATAATGAAGATAACTTTTGTTTTGGTTATCTTTATTTTTTTTGTGAACGCGATATTAAAAGGCGGCGGGGCAATTTTGGAATCGTTTTTGTTTGCCGCGGCCCTGGCCGTGGGGCTGACGCCGGAATTGCTGCCCATGATAATTACCATCAACCTCTCCAAGGGTTCCCTGGCCATGGCCAAGCACGGGGTTATAGTAAAAAAACTGTCATCCATTCAAAATTTTGGCGCCATGGATATATTATGCACGGACAAAACCGGCACGCTGACCGAGGACAAAATTGAGCTGGTCAAATACGTAAACGCCGAGGGCCAAGCGGACGAGAAAATTTTTGATTACGCGTTTATTTCCAGCAGTTTCCGCAGCGGTTTTAAAAATCCCCTGGACGGCGCGGTTAAAGAATTTAAGCCATTTGATGTGAGCGGCTACCGCAAAATAGATGAAATTCCCTTTGACTACCAGCGCAAGCGCGATTCTATTATCGTGAAAACTCCAGGCGGCCATGAATTGGTGTCCAAAGGCGCGCCGGAAGAGATGTTCGCGACTTGCGGATACTATAAAACGGCTGAAAATAAATTAACAGCCGGTATAGCCAAAAAATTGGAAGCGGAGTATCAGGCATTAAGCAAAGACGGTTTCCGCGTGCTGGCCGTGGCAAAAAAAGCGGTAGAGGAAAAGTTGGCTTATACCAAAGAAGATGAAAAAGATTTGATTATTTTGGGCTTTATTGCCTTTTTAGATCCGCCGAAAAAAACTGTTACCGAGACGTTAAAAATTTTGGAAAATTACGGTATTGGCATAAAAATTATTACCGGGGACAATGAGCTGGTTACCCAAAAAATCGCGCAGGAAATCCAGTTACAGGTAACCGGAGTTTTGGTCGGTTCGGAAATAGAAAAATTGCACGAACACCAATTGGCCGTGGCAGTGGAAAAAACCACGATTTTTGCCCGGGTTACGCCGGACCAGAAAAAATTGATAATCGAAACACTGCAAAAAAATAATCACGTGGTCGGGTTTATGGGCGATGGCATAAACGACGCGCCGTCGCTAAAAGCCGCGGATGTCGGTATTTCCGTCAACAACGCGGTGGACGTGGCCAAGGAATCGGCGGACTTGATTTTGCTGCATAAAAGTTTGAAGGAACTGGTAAACGGCGTTATTCAGGGCCGTAAAACTTTTGCCAATACTTTAAAATATTTAATGATGGGACTAAGCTCCAATTTTGGGAACATGTTTTCCATGGCCGGCGCATCCTTATTTTTTCCGTTTTTACCCATGCTGCCTACCCAAATTTTGTTAAATAATTTGCTGTATGACGGCTCCCAGTTTGTTATTCCCCTGGATAATGTGGATGACGAGGCCATAAAAAAACCGCGCAAAATGAAAATCCATTTTTTGCGCCGCTTTATGGTGGTGTTCGGAATTTTAAGTTCGGTTTTTGATTTCGTGACTTTTTTTGTTTTAACCTACGTTTTTCATTACACCAACCACGCCTTCCAGACCGGCTGGTTTATAACTTCATTTGCCACGCAAATTTTAGTAGTATTTGTTATTCGGACCAAAGCCATCCCCTTTTATTCCAGCAAGCCGGCAAAGTCCTTAATTATTTCGGTCTTCGCTTTTTTGGCTCTGGCCTTCTTTTTCGCCCTTGGCCCCATAAAAAATATCTTCGGCTTTGCTCCCCTGTCCATTGCCATGATCTTTTCCGCCCTGCTCATAACCCTGCTTTATTTAATTACTATTGAATTCGCCAAGCGGAAGTTTTATCAGAGGATTGAGGAGTAAACATAACTCCGCTATGCTTTGGTATAGCTTCTAGGTAATAAAAATTTTTAGGTCGGCGTTAAGAGCTGTACTGACTTTTTTTAAAAAGTTTATACTGGGATTATAAGATCCCTGCTCCAGTCTGGAGATGGCCGATTGTTTGGTGCCAATTTTTTTTGCCAGTTGAGCCTGGGTTAGTTTTTGCTCCAGACGTTTTTTAATAAGCATTTTCACCAATTCAAACTCCGGGCCTAAATTGTCGTAGGCTTTTTTGAATTTGGGATCTTTTAGTAATTGTTTTTTGAAAGCTTTAAATGATCGCATAAAAATAGTATAACTTATATGTTATATTGTGTCAAGAGGCCTAATTTTCTTTGTCGCGGCAAGGCGAAAATGTCATCCTCTGGCTAAACGAAAATGTCACCCCTTGATAGAACTGAACCAATTACCCTACGCCGTGTAATTGCATAAAAGCCTTTAAGACAAATAATATAGTGGCAAACAAGGATCCGCCGTCGAAAGTCAAAATTTAACCTAAGGTGACATTTTTAAATTGCCGGAGGGATGACATTATTGATTTGCCGTGACAGAGGCCTAATTTTCTTAAGGCCTGCTCAAGTTCCTTTTCCGGTATTTTTTGCTGCTTTTTAACATAACAGTGCAATAAATGAGCGGCATTGTCATAAAAAGTAAAAAAAATTCGAATTTCTTGCTGGCCTTTGATTCTTAGCTCAAACAAATTTTTTGCCACTTTTTTGCTATGGGGCATAGTAAGGTTATGCCCAAATGTTTCCAAAAGTTCAATTGTCCTTACTATTTTGGTGCCCGCCTGCCTTTGCAAAGATCGGGTAAATTTTTCGACTTGTAGATCCGTATAAATTTCCATATTTAAACTATTATAGGACTTACGCGTTTCGTCTACAAATATTTAGACAATAGACGAAACCCGCAAGGGGCTTGTCCGACTACTTCGTTATTTTCCTTGCGGTTTTGCTCGCCGTAGGTGAACTACGCCTCGCAAAATCCGCGGAAAATGCCTCGTATTCGGCCAAGCGCGTAAGTCCTATATTAATTAGTAATAGTTTAATGGTATACAATCGTTTACCATACGTCAAACCATTTATCCACATTCATTTTTTAATGAGCTCCAGCTTTTTTCTGCGAGATAATTTTTTTACTTGAGCCTCCCGACTTAGCGCCTTCCCCCACTTTCTGAATTTTTCATGATAAACAATTTTTCCGCCGCCATGGGCAATAACATATTTAGACCCTTTGCCGGAGTTGTGCACCGCCTCGCGTTTTTTAAGATCATTCGTGCTGCCCGAGTACAGTGTGCCGTCTTTGCATTTTAAAATGTAGAAATAAAACATGCCTTTACTTAAGTTGTAATTATAGTTAAAATTATAGGGATTTTACGGGCCTGTAGTAAAGTGGTATTACGCGGCATTCGCATTGCCGAGGCGGGGGTTCGATTCCCCCCAGGTCCACCACTCGGTATTGTACAGCGTTTGATAACCCCTTAATCGGGGTTTTTATTTATAGCTTAACAAGTAACATCTGGACTTCACCGTTATTGGGGCAGCCGTCGTTGTCCAGACCTTCGTTGTAGAGAGTTTGTTCGGTGCCCGGGTCCAAAGTAAAGCCGCTGCCGGATTCTATGCCCAAATAAATTCCGGGCGGAACCATGCAGCCGTTGCGGTCAGTCGTGACGGGCCAGTAATTATAATCGTAAACCCCTCCCCATGGCGTGAAAATTGGCCATTTTATAGTATACGGACCGCACCAGTTGGTTTGAACAATATTTATCCAGTTCGCCGGGATATTATCGGGCGAACTGCCGGTACAGGTTAAGTAATTGTTGCAAATACAGCTGGCCAAATTGGTCGCGCAATCATTACCGCTGCCTGTGGTGTCATACGGCAGGGCTTGGGCAATGCCGGGATCCCATCCCCGGCTGACATCAGGCGGATAAAATCCCATGTCCGTGGCATAAATTTCCAGAGCAATCTGTAGTTGCTTTATGTTTTCAACCGCGGTTGCTCTTTTGGCGCTCTCCCTGGCGTTGGACACCGTAACCAAAACAACAGATGCCAATAAACCAATAATGGAAATAACAACCAGGAGTTCAATTAACGTGAACCCGGAATTTTGTGTTAAAGCTTTTGAATATTTATTTTGTTTTTTCACGGCTGACTTTTTGATAGGTCTTTGGTGTTATTGTACCCGATTATTTGTTACAATGGTAATATGTTTAAGATAAAAATAATTGCACTCGGAAAATTTAAGGAAAAGGCTTACAAGGATTTGGAGGCTGAGTTTTTAAAGCGCCTGTCCCCTTTTGCTAAAGTTAAGGTGATTGAGTTGCCGGAAATCGGGTACGGGAAAAATCAGGATTTGGATAAAATAAAGGAGCAGGAAGCGGAAAAAATTGTAAAACAGTTGCCGGAAGACGCGGTAGTGATTTTACTTGAAGAAAAAGGCAGTTTAAGGAATTCCAAAGATTTTTCTGTCTTTTTGGAGCGCATTGGCGGCCTGGGCAAGGAGTTGGTCTTTGTAATAGGCAGCGGCATTGGCCTGCACGAATCTTTGCGCCAATACAGCAATTATTCATTGTCCCTGTCCCCTCTTACCTTCCCGCATAACATGGCCCGGGTAGTTTTGGAAGAACAAATTTATCGGGCGTGTACAATATTGGCCGGCAAAGAATACCATAAGTAGTTAACACGGATCTACTGATTGTCTGCGGATCTACTGATGTCTACGGATTTTTAGTTCACCCCTTCTGAAATGAGTGGGTTTTTAATTTCCGCCGCGATGAGTGCTAAGACAGTCCAGAGTAAGAGCTGAGTTTGCTGGAGGGTGTAGAAATAGTGATCAAACTGCATTAGGACTAATATCGCGACAAGGATTGTTGTAAGTAGTATGTTGTAAGTTGTATGGTTATTTTTTAGTAGTCCCGACAGGTGAGAAAGAAATACCCAAATCAAAATTAACATTCCCGGAATTCCCAGTTCCGCTCCGGACAGCAAAAAATAATTATGAACGGGCTGAATTTGGTATGTCCAAAGCTTAATTGGCGAATATTGTTGCATGTGGAGCAGGCTCTCCCCTGCTCCAAGCCCAAATATTGAATGCTGAGCCATCATATTTAAACTGATTTTCGCGTAAAAAATTCTTTGCAGGGAGGAATCATCTGTCACATTCGCTCGGGTCAGTAAAAATGGCCGAAACATAATTAAGGATGCCAATATAGAAACAAGACATACCCCGGCTGCTATCCATACTCGTTTTGCTATGAGAGACGGCATTTTTATCCGTTCCATGTAGAACAAATAACCGAAAAATACAATTAGACCGGCTCCATATGCCAAATAGCCGGCTCGGGAAAAACTTACCGCCAAGCCTAAGGTGTTTATGGCAATAGCCAGGCTAAAAGCGATTTTTGAGGTCAGGGTTTTTGAATTTAACAATAAATATAGGCAAACCATCAGTCCGATTGTTAAAAAGGCAGATAGGATATTTGGATGCGGAAACGTCCCATATCCCCTAATATATGTTGTTCCACCTGAAACAATTTTTGCCACGCCGGTTATGGCCCTTGATAAGTGTTGTTCGCCAAGTTTGTAAAAACCTAGAGATTTTTGAGTTTTAAACTGCCAAATGGCCAAAAAGGCTTCAAAACTGGAAAAAAACGCAAATAGCTTCAAAAAACTCGATTTTATTGATGTTTTGCTGAATAAATGGCTAAATGTTCCATATGCAACAATTAATTCCGCATATTTAAGCGAATACCATAGGTTTAGGCTAGTTTTGTCACGCAGATGCCATAAAAGGCCTAAAATAAGCCATATTATGAATATTATTAAACTTTTATCCTTTATCCTTAGCCAGAAATAACCTATATCACGTGGTAGAAAGCAAAAAAACCACGTGATAATTAAAAAAATATCGCTTAAATATAGGGATATTGATGTAAAATCTGAATAGACCCCTATTAAATAGGCGCTTTTTGTTGGAATAACGTATCTAATCGGAAAAAATAGGCTAAAAATGAATAAAACAAAGAATGCCTGTGCAATATTTATCTTATTGAACTTTTTTTGTGTACTATTTGACAAAATTATAGAAATATTATTTAATTATCAAAAATTTGCTATGTTACCATACTTATGATTCTAACACAAGCGCGACTTTTGTGTTATAATCGTTGAGGCAAACGTACAATTTTGCCTTCGTAGCTCAATGGATAGAGCAAATCCGTCCTAAGGATGAGATGTAGGTTCGATTCCTGCCGAGGGCACCACTGCTTCGCTAAAGCTGCGCAGTGCAAGCACTGTGTCCAAAGAAAAGCATTTGCTATAATAAAGTCATGATTGACCCGGATTTGAAAACAGAGCTGGAGAAGCTGAATGAAAATTTAGCGGAAATTAAAAAGAAAACCGGCAGTGCCGGGATTTGGAGATCTTTTTTTAACGGCATGTTTAGCGCTTTGGGGTATGTGGCCGGGTTGGCAATAATTGTTGTTATTCTTGGTTGGATATTACAGAAAACCGGTTTGTTAAAACCTTTTGAGGATCAAGTCGGAAATTTTACAGATTTAGTAAACTCTGCGAAAAAATTAATTCCCACAGGCCAAACACCATCCGATAATCAGAATGCCCAGCAGGGGAGCGGCACGCCGACAATTGTCACTTTGCCCAACGGCCAGCAAATCCAGGTAAATCTGCCAAAGGGCTATTGATAATTTTAGAGAAATCGAGTAATATATCTTAGTGTCAAACCAAATGTCGAGGTTACGCGGGGCTTGCCCTGCGAAGCCTTGGCGGAGCAGGGGCCTGTAGTATAATGGTAATACGGATCCATGGCATGGATTAGTCGAGGGTTCGATTCCCTCCAGGTCCACCACTCGACTCGCTTTGACTTTCGTCAAAGCTCGCTCGTGGTCTACGCCCTAAAGGGCTTCGACCGACCACCAGCTTTGTAGCGAATCGAGTGTCCCGAGCGAGCGCAACCGAGTCGAGGGGCAAACAACTGTGTGTTTTATTAGCGACGTAGAGCGAGTCCGGCCATTTATGGCCGAGCGAGCCGAGGAGCTAATACAGGTTCAATACCGCGCGGCTCGCCGCGCAATTGTAGCGATGTCTTTGCAGTAATACCCCATTGCTTGCGGCGGGGAACCTTTATTTTTTTAGTTGTAACGACGGAACTTAGTACACTGGATGCACAAATTTTCCGCCTCAATGAGAATTTCGGCATAACTCAGGCAAAGGCGCTCAATGGACAAAACAACACGGTGGCGGGGAAATTGTCTACGCAGAAACTTTCCTTAGTTTAATACAAGCAAGGCAAAGAGAAATCCAAGTCAAAAAATGGTCAAGAATCAAAAAAGAAAATCTAATCAAGGATTAAAGCCCTAATCAGGGTTATTTTTATCCTTCCACAATAACAATCGGGCTGGAGTATGCCGGTCGTACGCACGCTTCGGGTGCGTGTAGACTGGGTTCAATTCCCAGCAGCCCGACCAGATAAAACCCCAGCATAATGCTGGGGTTTTATCTTGTGCTAGGTAATGCTATTATTTAAACATGACTAAGCAGGTTATCGTAAATAATTATTTAATTAGTTACCAGGAAACATCGGGGGATGCCGGCAAAACCTTGCTTTTTTTGCATGGTTGGCGTTCCAATAAAGAAATTTGGCAAAATGTGCTAAGTAAATTGTCAATTGTCAATTGTCATTTGTTTGCCCTGGATTTGCCCGGGTTTGGTGGGTCGCAAATCCCAATGCATGCGATGACAGTAGGGGGTTATGCCGAAGTTGTGGCGGGGTTCATTAAAAAATTGGAACTTACTAATGTAATAATCATCGGCCATTCGTTCGGCGGCCGCATTGGAATTAAACTGGCGGCTGGACATCCGGAATTAATCAGCAAGCTAATTTTAGCGGACAGCGCCGGGTTTGCCATGCCATCGGATAAAAAGAATATGATGAAGATTGGCGCAAAAATTGTAAAGCCTTTTTTTAAGCCGGAGTTTATGCACGGATTGCGAAAAAAAATTTATAAATCAATCGGGGCGGAAGACTACCTAGCTACGCCGGAACTGCAAAAAACTTTTGTCAATATTACAAGCGAAGATTTATCGGAAGACATGAAAAAAATTACCGTGCCGACGCTAATTATAAACGGGAAAAATGACAAAGACACGCCTCCAAAATTCGGGGAACTTATGAAATTCCTAATTCCAAACTCCAAATTCCTAATTCTCAAACATGCCGGCCATTTCAGCTTTTCGGATGAGCCGGAAGAATTCGCAAAAGCGGTGGGAGAATTTATAACCTAATTGCGACGTGTAGTGCAGGCCCGTGGCCCGCACTACATTCGGGATAAAAAATAATATATGGATTTTATTGTTCCGAAATTTATAAGGTATCAATTGTACCTGCTCCAGCTGGAAAACTATGAGCTGGGCAGGTATTGGAAGTTGTTATTTAAAAAGGGGCCATGGCCGAGAGGGGAACAGCGGAAGGAATTGGTGTGGAGCGTAAAAGCCAAGGCAATGATGCTTATGGCGGTGGCTTTGCACGGTTTTGTCATAATTTTTAGCGGCTTAATAACTGTAATTTTAACCGGTTCAATCGGCAATTTTTTTGTTGCCGCGGTTATCGCGGCGATAATTTTGTCGCCTTTTTATTTTTTGTTATTTAGCGTTGTATTATTGCTGCTTAAACCGTTTGATAGTTTGGCAAAAAAAAGATTGGCGATCCGCGCCAAATCTAAAATCGGTAATATGCCGCCTGATTTAAAAATAATCGGGGTAGCGGGCAGTTACGGCAAGACTACGATGAAGGAAGTACTGGGGAAGGTATTAGGTATTAGGTTTAAGGTATTAGCCACTCCGGACAGTGTAAATACGCCGGTGGGAATCGCGCGGTGGATTTTAAATAAGGTGACTGATGAAACTCAGGTATTAATAGTAGAAATGGGGGAACATTACGCCGGGGACATTGGGGAGATCTGCGATATAGCAAAGCCTAATATTGCCGTGGTAACCGGCATAAACGAATCGCATTTGGAACGAATGAAAAATATGGAAACGGTGGCGTCCACGATTTTTGAAATTGTCAGCGGCTCCGAGCCCGGAGCTGTGGTGCTGTTAAACGCCGATGATAAAAGAGTAATGGATAATTATAAAAAATTTATTTGGCCGGACCACAAGGTGGAAAAATATTCCGCCAAAGGCGGATCCGCCTTTGGCGGACAAATATCAAATATCAAATATCAAAAATTTAATACCGAAAAACTTTGCTGGGAAGCGGAATTGGAATCGTTTGGTAAAATTGAAGTAAACTTATTGGGAGAGTACGCGCTGGGTGATGTGGACGCGGCGGTCAAGATCGGCAAAAATTTGGGGATGTCGGATGATGAGCTGAAACGGGGTATTACAAATATAAAGCCCGTGGAGCACCGGCTGCAGCCGATTAAATCGGCGGGCGAGGTATTAGTTATAGATGACGCGTACAACGGCAATCCGGACGGGGTGGGGGAGGCAATAAAGGTTTTGTCGCGATTCACAAACCGGCGGAAAATATATATTACGCCCGGTTTGGTGGAAATGGGGAACTCTTCCGCCGAAGTTCATCGGCAAATTGGCCGGGAGCTTGCCGGCGTGGCGGACGTTGCAATTTTTATAAGAAATAGCGTGACGGGGTTTGTTGAAGAAGGAATTCAGACCTCCCCGTCCCGCTTTGCGGGACACCCCTCCTTGCCAGGAGGGGAGGCTCCGCGGTTGTCCGAAAAAACGTCGAGCTCTCCTCCTTTTCAAGGAGGAGTACCCGCGTCAGCGGGGGAGGTGGTTGGAGTCAAAAAACCGCAAATTATTTGGTTTGACAGCGCACTAGAAGCCCACGCGGGCTTGAAAAATATTTTAAAACCCGGCGACGTGGTAATGTTTCAGAACGACTGGGGAGACCAGTACATTTAGAATTGACCAAAATTGACCAAGATTAAATAAAATTGACAAAATTGAGGGGACAGGAAATTCTGTCATTCCAGAATTTTTGACTGTAGTTAGCATTTCATCGGCAGTCAAAAATATCTGAAATCCTGTATAAATAATTGACCAAGATTAAATAAGATTGACAAAATTGAGCAACATTAGAAAAATTTTAAATAAAATATTGTCACCAAAAATAAATTACCAACCGTTAATTGAAGTGCGGATTTTTAAAGACGCTCTATTATTTAATTTGCACGGCTTCCAGGGCAAATATCCAAATTTAATTTTCGCGCCGGTATTAAAGAGTAACGCTTATGGTCACGGCATGGTCCAGGTCGCGGAGGTCCTCGATAATCAAGATGTGGCGTTTTTTATGGTTGATTCATTTTACGAAGCCCTGACTTTGCGCCAGCACGGCATTAAAACCAAAATTTTGGTTTTGGGATATTGCCGGGAAAATGAATTATTATCCGCCAAGCTAAATGAGGTCAGCTTTGGAATTATTGATTTGGGAATTTTAAAAAATTTATCCGCCAAATTAACTCGGCCGCTGAACATCCATTTGAAAATAAATACCGGGATGAACCGGCAGGGGATTATGGAATCGGAAATTGCCGAAGCAATAAAGGCCATTAAATCCAATCGGAATATTAATTTGGAAGGCCTCTGCACCCACTTTGCCGATGCCGACGGCGCGGATAACCGGTTTACTTTAGGCCAGATTGCAAAGTGGAATTCCACGGCCGTCCAATTTAAAAAAGAGTTTTCATATATTCGATATTTTCACGCTTCTAATACCGCCGGTGCGGCCTACGCGGATAAAATCGAGGCCAACGTCAGCCGGTTGGGGATTGGACTTTATGGGATTAACCCTTCACGTGAAGTAAAACTGGAATTAAAACCCGTAATGGAGCTCGTGTCCGTACTCAGTTCAATAAAAAAAATCGGAGCCGGGGAAAAAGTCGGCTATGGGGTTACGTTTGAAGCGACAAAACCCATGATTGTTGCCACCGTGCCGGTGGGGTATACTGAAGGAGTGGATCGCCGGCTGTCCAATAAAGGGTCTTATCAGGTTTGTGGGATTTATTGTCCGATTGTTGGGCGCGTGAGTATGAACATGAGCAGCATAGATATAACCGAAGTTCCCGATGTAAAGCTGGAAGATGAAGTGTTTGTAATTAGCGCCAACAAAAATGATAAAAACTCTATAGAGAATTTGGCCAAACTTTGCGAATGTATTCCGTACGAAATTTTGGTGCACATCCCGCAGCATTTGAGAAGAACAATTATGTAACTGTAGCGTGCCGATTTATCGGCGATCCGGGAACGCCCATAAATGGGCACGCTACCGACAGAAAAAAATTATGACAAAAAACATTGGCGTATTTTTTGGCTCCGGCAGTACGGAGCATGATATATCTATTATTACCGCCCAACTCATCATCGCGGGTCTGAAAGGTTTGGGCTATCCGGTAACACCGGTTTACATAACCAAGACCGGCAAGTGGATGCTGGACGAGGATTTGGGAAACTTAAAATTGTTTACCGACCCTAACCATAAACCGGAAGACAACAAAAAATATTTTGAATACTATTTGGACATGCAGGAGTCGGTGGGGAAGATGGTGTTTAAGCGCAAGGGGTTTGCCGGAAAATCAATTACAATTGATATGGCCTTTCCCGCGTTTCATGGAACTTACGGGGAAGACGGAACCATTCAGGGCATGTTTGAGATGCTCGGTATTCCTTATGTCGGTTGTGGTGTGCCAGCCTCGGTCGTGGCTATGGACAAGGCATTGACCAAAATCGTCATGAAGGACGCGGGCATTCCGACGACGAAGTTTGTTTATTTTTATAAGCAAGACTGGGAAGAAAACAGAGAATTAGTAAAAGAGAAAATTAGAGAATTAGGAAAGTATCCATTGTTTGTCAAGCCGGTTCATTTGGGTTCTTCCATTGGCATTGGAAAAGCCAAAGACGACAAAGACCTGGAACAAAAGATTGAAGTTGCTTTGCATTATGACGAGAAGGTCTTGGTGGAACAGGCTGTGGAAAATTTAATGGACGTCACTTGCTGTATTACTGGAAATAAAAAGCCGCGCGCCTCTTTATTGCAGGAATCGGTTTTTAATAATGACTTGTTTAATTTTGAAGACAAATATATCAGCGACGGCGGAGCCCAGACCGGTAAAGCAGTTAACAACCTGATTATCCCCGCCAGACTCGATGAGGCGACCACATCCGCCTTACAAAATGCCGCGCTAAAAGTTTATAAAGCTTTAGGGTGCAGCGGAATTGCTCGCGTGGATTTTTTGTTTGACAAACAGAGCAAACAATTTTTTGCCAACGAGGTTAATCCGATGCCGGGAACATTGTACCACCACTTGTGGAAGGCAAGTGGATTGGAGCTGGATGAATTACTGAAAGAGCTGATAAAATTCGCGGAAGAAAAATTCAAAGAGAAGCGGGAAATAACTTTTACATTTGAAAGCAGCGTGCTAAAGCAATTGAACGGAGCGAAGTTAGGCGGCAAAAAAATTCGACAATAATTTTTTCGTAGGGACAGGTCTAGACCTGTCCCTACTGTGTTTCATCTTCGCTTTGATGGTGTTAAGCCAGAAAAGGGTGAAACGGATTTGCAAGAAATCTTGTTTGACATTAAACCTATGAATTTTCGCTACGAACAGAAAAAAATATCCGATGGTTATCACATGGTTATCGGCTGCGACGAAGTCGGACGCGGGTGTCTGGCCGGACCGGTGGTGGCCGGGGCGGTAATCATGAATCTTGAAACATGGGACATGAAGCAGGGTGTGCGCGATAGCAAATTACTTTCCGTTAAAAAGCGCGAAGAATTATCCTCTATTATTAAAGAGCAGGCGCTCGCTTGGAGCATCGGGCAAGTTTCGCAGGAAATAGTTGACGAAATAAATATTCACAACGCGACATTGCTGGCAATGCGCAAGGCAGTTGAAGGGTTATTATTTTCTCATGTAGTGCAGGCCCATGGCCTGCCCCAAAAGAAAAAGCAGGCCGAGGGCCTGCACTACAAAGGCACGAAAAGACCATTTTTGGTTATCGATGGCAAATTTACTATCCCCAATTTTGATATTGACCAGGAAGCCGTAGTAGACGGTGACAATAAAATTCTTTCGATTGCCGCCGCCTCTATAATCGCGAAAGTTTATCGCGATCGGCTTATGACCAAAATTCATCAGGACTACCCAATCTACAACTTTGCCCAGCACAAAGGTTACGGTACTTTGTTTCATCGAACAATGATTCTCCAAAACGGCTTGTCGTCGGTTCATCGTAAAAGTTTTTGCAAAAATTTGCGGTCAATCTAAAACCCCCGAATTCGGGGGTTTAACTTTCTGGCGGAGCCACGCCGCTGCGAGCGACTGTGGCGGAGAGGGAGGGAGTCGAACCCTCGAGAGGCTTGCGCCCCTACTGGTTTTCGAAACCAGCGCACTAGACCACTATGCGACCTCTCCGCGGCTGGTGTTTATTATACCTGAAAAATGGTCTATAATACAACTGTTTAAATCCATTAAAATAATCCGATGAATAAAAAATATTACGGTGCGCAAACGGAAAAGGCGATTAAGAATTTTCCGTTCAGTTTCCGTAAAGCTCCCAGAGAGTTTTTGCTGGCATTAGTGGAAATTAAAAAAGCCGCGGCCATTGCCCATAATAAAGTGGGAGAATTGGATAATGCCAGGAAAACCGCGATTGTGAAGGCCTGCGATGAGATACTGGAAGGCAAACACTGGGAGCAATTTGTCCTGCCGGCATTTCAGGGCGGCGCCGGGACTTCAAACCACATGAATGCCAACGAGGTAATTGCCGCCCGGGCTACTGAGATTTTGCAAGGCAACCTCTCTGCCCTTCGGGCATCTCCCCTCAAAAGGGGAGAGCTTCCGCTGGTGCATCCCAACGACCATGTTAACATGTCGCATTCGACAAATGATGTTATGCCGTCGGCATTTAAGATTGCCGCTTACCGTTTGGCGCAAAAATTGCTCGCGACAACGGATGTACTGGCGCTAAGCCTGCAAAAAAAATCCCGCGATTTTTCATCAATAGTAAAACTTGGTCGCACGCATCTGCAGGACGCGGTACCTATTACCTTGGGAAGCGAATTTGCCTCGTACGAAGCATACGTCAGGCGCGGCCAGCAGCGAATCCGCAAAGCTATGGAGAATCTGTTGGAGCTGAATTTAGGCGGCACGGCGGTCGGTAATTCCATAAACGCCTCTCCAAAATACATTAAGCAGTTATACATTGAACTCGATAAAATTACCAAACTGCCGCTAAAGCCCGCGGCTAACTTTATGCCTCAAACCAGTAGTGACAGCGACTTTGTCTGGATGTCACAGGCGTTGGTCGCGTTTTGCGTCGACCTGTCCAAAATTTCCAACGACCTGCGCTGGCTCTCGGCCGGGCCCAAAGGGGGATTGGGAGAAATCATGATTCCGGAGCTGCAGGCCGGCTCGTCGATTATGCCGGGCAAAGTGAATCCTGTTTTACTTGAAGCCGTTAGCCAGCTGTACTTTTTGGTCTCGGGCAATAATTTGACCATTGAGCACGGAGCCGAAGGGGCTCAGCTGGAACTGGGAGTAATGCTGCCAATAATGACCGACCGGTTAATTGAAAGTTTAAAATTGATGGATGAATTAATTTTGCAATTTGCCAAAAAATGCGTGGACGGCATAAAAGCCGACCGCGCGCGTTGTAAAGAACTCCTGGAAAAATCCACAGCCTACGCCACCCTGCTCAGTCCAAAACTCGGCTATGACCAAGCCAGTGAATTAGTAAAGGAAGCCGTCAATAGCAACAAAACCATCCGTGAATTGGTATTGGAAAAGAAATTATTGAATAACAAAGAATTTGACGCAATAATTAAATTATTCCACCCATAGGGGTAATCCCGGAATTCTTTGCGCTGATGTACATCGAAAGCCGGAAAAAATCAGTAGATATTGTCCCATGAAAAAAGTTCTCATTTTATATACTTCGGTGGGTCTTGGGCACAAAAGCATTGCGGAGAATATTGGCACGCAACTGGAAGCTAACGGATTTACGGTTAAGTCGGACGATATCGGATCTGTCCAGAAGGGGATGTTCGAAAAGTCCGTCACGACCATCCATAGTTTTATAAACAACCGTCTGCCTTTTGTTTGGGGATGGCTTTACGATTATGGTCACTTTCTTATTTTGCCCTTTCGGGTTTTTATAGCGGGTTTTAATCACAAGCTCACGCAAAGTTACGTGGAAGAGTTTAAGCCGGACATAATTATAACCACTCAAACCACGGCTTCGGCGGTCATTGCGTATCTTAAAAAACGAAATTTGTACAAAGGATTGTTCGGTATCGCCTTTTCCGATTTCCATCTGCATCGCTACTGGCTTTACCCGCAGGCAGATTTTTATTTGGCGAACATTGCCGAGCAAAAAGTACAAATGGTTAAGCTCGGCGTGCCGGAGAATAAAATTTTTGTCTGCGGAATGACGCTAAAGCCGGAAGTTGAAATAGACATCAGCTCAATAAAAAATAAGTTGAGCGTCGGCCCGCGGGATAAAGTTATATTAATCGGCAGCGGTTCATTGGGAACAGGGGTGGACGAGAATCTGGTCGCCCAGTTTGCCAATCAACCGAACATAAAAGTTTTTGCCGTTTGCGGGAAAAATGAAATTATATACAGGCAACTAAAAAGCAAGCTGGCCTCTGCCGGCAACGTTACTGTGCTGGGATTTTATCCCGCAATGGACGAGTTGTATGCCATAGCCGACGTGTTCATTACCAAGCCCGGCGGGCTGTCTGTCAGTGAAGCGCTGCGCTGGAATTTGCCGATGATAATTTCGCATCTCTTGCCCGGGCAGGAGCAATATAATTTTGATTATCTTTTGCACAACCATTTGGTCATGCCCAAATACGGCAAGATAGCCGAACAGGCTATAGACGAAGTACGCTCGGGAAGTTTTAGGGCCGCCCTAAAATCGAACCCGAAACTTGACGTATTATTTCCTAAAGACGCCGCCGCCCTGGCTGTGGGGCGGTTGGTTTAACAGGTTGCACGGGGCGGAAAAAACCTCAAAAAATCCATTTGACGCAATATATTTATTGTTCTAAGATAACAGCATAAGATTAATTTACCCCGGGAAGTTTGACGGGGGAACAGGTAAAAATTTATGCCTAAGAAAGAAAAAACTTCGTTTTTTGGAAAGATAATGGGGGGTAGCGTGACGGAAGAGCCAATGATCCAGCCTGTTTCACAATACCAGGAAGAGGTTGTGGAAGCCGAAGAACTGTCTCCGGATGACGCGGTGGAAGAACGCGAACTGGAAGTTGAAGAAGAAGTGATTATGCCCAGGCAGCAAACACAAACAACACAAACCAAAGAATCAGCCCAGCCCAACGGCAATGGCAACGAAGAATGGCTCAGCGATTTTGAAGGCCAGTTAAATATAGACATGTACCAGACCAAGGATAATGTGATTATCAAGTCCACCATTGCCGGAGTCCGGCCTGACGACATAGACATTACCGTGGCCAACGACATGCTTACGGTCAAAGGCAGCCGCCGCAAAGACGAAATGATTCCCCAGGACGATTATTTTTACCAGGAATGCTACTGGGGTAATTTTTCCCGCTCGGTCATCATCCCCGTGGACATTGAAAGCGAAAGCATCGAGGCCGACCTAAAAGACGGGATTCTGACTATAATTATCCCGAAAGCCGCAAAGGCGAAGACGAAGAAGGTCAAAGTTAAGGGTCTGTAGAGTGAATAGGGCTTAGCGAATAGAGAATAGGATAAAACAACAAACCAATCCCGCCTCTGAAAAGGGGCGGGATTTTAAATTGATGTTGACTTCCTATTAATGCGGTTTTATACTTATATGGTGATTAAGGAAATTTTATGCAGATAAAAAAGACGTCATTAGACAGTATCTCGGAAGAGAGATATTTTGAATTAAAAAAAGTGAGTCAAAGTTTTTATAAACATCTAAAGTTGATTGTGCAAAAATCTAAACTGGCAGTCGATTTAAGCGAATTGGAAGAAATGGTAAAATAATTATTATTTTATGGCTAAAATTAATTTACAATCGGCAGTTTGGAAAGAAGACAAATTTTATGTTGCCCAGTGTTTGAACGTGGATGTTTCCAGCTTTGGCAAGACTAAAAGGGAAGCTATAAAAAATTTACAGGAAGCTTTGGAACTATATTTTGAAGACGCAAAAACGCCAAAAATAAGCAAAATCCAAAAGGCAGAACTCACCAAAATGTCCGTAGCATATGCCTAAATTATATTCATCAAAAGAGATTTTAAAAGTCCTGGAAAACCAGGGCTTTTTGTTTGCCTCGCAGAAGGGCAGTCATATTAAGTATCGTAAGACTGGCAACCGGATATTAACCGTGATTGTCCCGGCCGGCAGGAAACAAATACCAAAAGGGACTTTTAGTTCCATTTTAAGGCAGGCAGATTTAAAAGCCGAGGATTTTGAAAAATAATTTATTTAGGCAATCTTATAACTATCCGGGGTGAAAATTTTGGCGGGGTTTTAAGTTAGGCAAAAAAGTGCTAAAATAAACTACGGAATAAGAATTAAAAGATTACGGAATACTACGGAAAATAGGGAACAAACATCAAATTTATATGGCTAAAAGAAAAAAAGGCAAAGACAGAGATAAAGAAGACAGAAAAATACCGACTCCATCGTTAAATCTTTCAGGTGAAACCAAGCGCGGGATAGCGGTGGTAATCTTTATAGTTTTGGCTTTAATAGTGGTCTTAAGCATTGCCGGCGTGGCAGGAAGTCTGGGCGTCAATTTGTTCCGCTCCCTGTCGCTGGGCTTCGGCTTAATGGCATATGCCGTGCCGCTGATTTTATTAAGTGTTGCCATTTCCCTCTATAAAGAAGATTTGGAAAAAGACGGCCGCGGCGGCGGATTTTACTGGCGGGTCTATTTTGGCGCCGTCCTCCTGGCGGGCAGCATTGCCGGATTAGTTCACATTTTTTATTTGAGCAGCGATTTAAGCGCTTTTGATTTGGCCATGGAAGGCCGCGGCGGCGGGTATTTGGGCGCGATTTTTTCCCAGCCCCTGTTTAATTTTTTGGGTTTTTGGGCGGGGAGTTTGATTCTTACGGCCTTGGCGATTATTTCGCTGTTAATAATATTTGATTTTTCCCTGCGCCAATTTTTTGCCAAAAAACCCGAGTCGGAAGATAACGCTAAGGAAGAAATATCCGCCGCCGCCAAGGCTGCGGCGGACAAGGCAGCTCCCGCCGTCTTGAAAATCAACGCCATGGGCAAAGAAGGATTTGTGGAAGAAAGGGTTTTGGATAAAAATCCTAGGATAAATGATAACGATCACGATAACAATAACACCAATATTAAAACCAAATCGCCCATTACCCCGATTACCAAGGTAATTAACGCGGGCAAGGTTGACGGGTTAAAAATAGAAGCCATCACCCTGGAAGACCGCAAGGATTGGAAACTGCCGGGTTTTGATTTACTTGACGACAATCACGCGGAAGTGGACAGCGGCAACATCGAAGTAAACGTGGCCATCATAAAAAAGACGTTGGCGGATTTTGGCATAGACGTGGAAATGGGCGAGGTCAACGTGGGGCCGACGGTTACGCAATATACTTTAAGGCCGGCGGTGGGAGTAAAACTTTCGCAAATCGCCGCGCTGCAGAACGATTTGGCGCTGTCTTTGGCCGCCCATTCCATCCGCATGGAATTACCCATTCCGGGCAAGGCCTTGGTCGGCATTGAAGTCCCAAACAAATCCACGGCAATTGTGCGCCTGCGCGAAGTTATGCAGACCACAGACTTTGTAAACCACAAGAGCAAACTCGGCCTGGCTTTGGGCCGCGACGTGGCCGGCCATCCCATGGTGGTGGATTTGGCCAAAATGCCGCACTTGCTGATAGCCGGCGCCACGGGTACGGGCAAGAGCGTGGCCATTAACAGTTTGTTTATTGGTTTGCTTTACCGCAATACGCCGCAGGACGTAAAATTTATTGTTGTGGACCCGAAAAGGGTGGAACTGAATTTGTATAACGGCATCCCTCATTTGCTGACGCCGGTAATTACCGAAAACGAAAAAGCCGTTAACGCCTTAAAGTGGGCGGTGGCGGAAATGGATCGCCGTTACAAACTTTTGTCCGAAGCCGGCAAGCGGAATATTTTGGAATACAACGAAGCCGCAGGTCTGGCTTTGCCTTATATAGTGATTTTGGTGGACGAATTGGCTGATCTGATGGCTGTAGCCCAGGCCGACGTGGAATCGGCCATTGTCAGATTGGCGCAAATGGCGCGCGCCGTCGGCATCCATTTGGTTCTGGCCACCCAGCGCCCCAGCGTGGATATTATTACGGGCCTGATAAAAGCCAACATTACCAGCCGCATTGCTTTTGCGGTCGCTTCACAAATCGATAGCCGGACGATATTAGACAGTTCGGGGGCGGAAAAACTTTTGGGCAACGGCGATATGCTTTACACATCCGCCGAATACAACAAACCCAAACGCATCCAGGGAGCTTATATTGGCGAAAAGGAAGTTAAACAAGTCGTGGACTTCTTTAAAGCGCAGGTTGGCGCGGTTATTTATAACGACGATGTGGTGGAAAAACCCAAACGGGCATTGGGTATTGGGGGTGGAGAAGGCGAGGGCGGGGGAGACGATGACGATCCGTTATTGTCCGAAGCAATAGAAGAAGTTAAGCGAGCGGGAAAGGCGTCGGCTTCATTACTCCAGCGCCGCTTGCGGGTCGGTTACGCGCGGGCCGCCAGATTGCTGGATATTTTGGAAGGGCAGGGGATTATCGGCCCCGGCGAGGGCGCCAAACCGCGCGAAGTTTATGGTGTAATTCCGCCCGATGAAAAAGCGGAGTATGGAATTGAAGAGGAACAACAATAATAATTAAAAATTACAAATTTAAAATTTCAAATCAAGACCAAAATCCAAATATCAAAATCAAATTTATTATAATGCCGGAGTAATTTGATTTTTGACATTTGGATTTTGTTTGTAATTTAACATTTGTAATTTGATATTGCCCGCATGTTATTTGAACGAAAAAAAATTCAGACGGAAATTTTAAGCGAATTTTTAAAGTCCGCTCGCGTCAGTTTGGAATTAACGCTGGAAGAAGTTTCAAAAAAAACAGGCATCAAGCTTAAATTTTTGGAAGCCCTGGAGCTGGGGGAATTTAAAAGCCTGCCGGCCGATGTTTATGTTTTTGGTTTTTTGCGGCAGCTTGCCGTTTTATACTCGGCCGACCCTGACGAATTGGTCGCTCAATTTAAAAAGGAAAAAGGCATAAGCCAGCAGATTGCGCGTTCGGCCGGACAGGCCACCGCGGCCTGGCAGCGGCGGTTTTTGGGGAAGATGGTGGTGACTCCGAAGATTATTAGTTTAGTCGGCAGTATGCTATTTGTCGCTCTTACCGTGGCCTACATAGTTTGGCAGGTTTTATCGATAAATAAAACGCCGGGCCTGACGGTTTTTTCACCGCAAAACAACTCGGTCATTTCCGGATCTTCCACCGACGTTGCCGGGCAAACCGACCCGTCTGCCCAGGTTACGGTAAACAAGGAAAATGTTTTTGTGGACGCAAAAGGAAAATTTGAAACGCAAATCGGTCTGACTCCGGGACCAAAAACCATAGTGGTTACCGCCAGCAACCGATTTGGGAAAACGGCCAGCCAAAGTATAAATATAACGAGCTCCGCGGTAGCCAGCAGTACCCCGCTGTCATTAAAAATTGATCTTAGCGCGGCTGTAACCCTAAACGCCGCAATCGACGATCAATCTTCCCAAACGTTCAGTTTTAATTCAGGCGACAGTAAAGTTTTTACCGCGGCTCAAAAAATAGTTATTTCCACGTCCAATGCCGGCGCCACGGTAGTTTGGCTGGATGGCCAAAATTTGGGGCCAATGGGTAAGAGCAAAGAGCCTCTTAATAATGTGTCATTTTTCGCGCCTGCTTTGCCGACATCTATTCCCGCTCCAAAGTAGGTTATCCACAAGCATTGTTTGACAATAGGTGAACGTTCGTATAAAATAATTATGATCGGTAATTTATAATAAATAACTTATAACAGTTACCGGTTATTAACCAATTGTTATAAGCTAAGCTAAATTTATGACGAAACAAACAACAAAAACGCCGGCGGCTGATGCCGGGAAGTGGAAAGCCGTAACCAGCGCCATGGACCAGATCCAGGAAAAGTTCGGTGCCGGAAGCATTATGAAGCTGTCCGATTCCAAAACCATGGACGTGGAATCCATTCCCACGGGCAGTATTAGTTTGGATTTAGCCCTGGGAGTTGGCGGCATTCCCAAGGGGCGGGTTATTGAAATATACGGTCCGGAGTCATCCGGAAAAACCACATTAACTTTGCATATGATAGCCGAAGTACAAAAACGGGGGGGACTCGCGGCTTTTATAGACGCCGAGCACGCGCTGGATCCCGAATATGCCAAACGCATCGGCGTTAAATTGGAAGACCTGCTAATTTCACAGCCTGATAACGGCGAGCAGGCTTTGGATATTTGCGAAACTTTGGTTCGGTCCAACGGGCTGGATTTAATTGTTATAGACTCTGTCGCCGCGCTGACTCCTCGCAACGAAATTGAAGGTGAAATGGGCGACAGTCACATGGGCCTGCAGGCCAGGCTAATGTCCCAGGCGCTGCGCAAATTAACCGCGATTATTTCCAAAACCAGCACAACAGTTATTTTTATCAACCAGATCCGTATGAAAATCGGCGTTATGTTCGGCAATCCGGAAACAACGACCGGCGGCAACGCGTTAAAATTTTACGCATCCGTCCGCATTGAGGTGCGCCGCAACGCGCAAATAAAAAACGGCGATAAAATTATCGGTAACCGCGTAAAAGCGAAAATAGTTAAAAATAAAGTTGCCGCGCCGTTTAAAATTGCCGAGTTCGATATTATGTATAACGAAGGCATTAGCGCGGCCGGGGATTTATTGGATACGGGCGTACTCATCGGCGTCATAGAAAAAAGCGGCAATACTCACAGTTTTGGAGAAGTGAAACTTGGCGTGGGCAAAGAAACAGCCAAACAATTTTTGCGCGACAATCCCAAAGTCTTTAAAGACGTGGACAAAGCCGTCCGCGACAAAGTTAAAGCGGGCGACGCAATTCCGGTCAAGCAGACGGAAGAAGTAGCCGATGAAGTGGAAGTAAAATAAGTCGGCTTATAAATTTAAATCTATAGACCCCAGAGGCCACAATATGTGGCCTCTGGCTTGTTAATAGACAGTTTGGAGGCCTAAATGCAAAAGGATTTTGATAATTGGAATGAAAAGAAAAAAGCTTTAGAAAGGAGGTCTGAAAAATTTCTTTTCAAATCTGGGGATATTTGGTGGTGTTCCGTTGGAATAAATATCGGCAGTGAATCATGTGGTAAAGGGGTTACTTTTAGAAGGCCTGTCTTGGTTGTTAGGAAGTTGTCGTCAGTCAGTTTTATTGGCATACCGCTATCTACTCAACCAAAAATCGGTTCTTGGTTTTCAAGTGTTCTTGTTAATGGCGTTACTCAATTTGTGCTTTTGTATCAGATTAGAATGTTTCATGTAAACAGGTTTCAGAGGAGGCTTGCGACGTTGGAAAATAAGGATCTTATTGAAATTAAACAAAAACTCGAGACATTGCTCGAGTTTCCAAATAATCACCGGAGCCTAAACTCCGGATCGGTGGGTATATCCCAAAAGTAATTAAATTATAGCAGTTCAATTTTTTTTGTCAATTATAAAAAAACAACCAAAAATTTATGTATATCACAAAATGCGATATTTGTTTCAAAGAAGTTGAATACGATAATGAAATAAGCATTGGTTATTTAAGTCCGGTTCCCCATTATTCTATTTGTCTAAAATGCGCCAAGCCGATAGTCCAATTTTTGCAAAAACATGGACTGATAGAAAAAGATTAAAATCTGATTTTGACCTAAAATTAAGCCACTTTAAACCCCGGCTAATGTGGGGCTTTAAAGTTTACCAAATGCAAGCGCCACTGGGAATAGATCAAATGAATATTTAGACTGCGTACAAATAGTAATTGAAATTTTAATTTTTTCAAAATCCATTTGCTAATCCACTGGGAATTGGAAAACTTTTTGGTTTTGTATACGACCAAAAAGGTATATAATATAGCAAATAAGGTTATATGCCGAGAGGATCTAACGAACAATTCGACTTTAGCAAAATTGTTGACCAAGAAAAATTTGGTCAATTTTCTGATGCTGAAAAACGGGCGAAGATGGATGAATACCATGAAGAAGCCCTTACTATCAATGACGAGGTGGATAAAAGAAAAGAGTTACTAGAAAATGACGAAAAAACAAAAAGTGAATTAGCGGAACTTTCTATTTTAGAACGTAGTAACGTTATAAGCGAAGTATTTAGCACCCAGCCCGAAGTCGCCGAGGTTATAAAAAGGAAATTCAGAAAAGAAGTATTAGAGACTGGCTTAACAGTTTATGTTGACCCCGATATTGCGCCAAGCGACCAACAACTCGTAGATAGGTTTTTGAATTATTTAAAAAAGGGCGAATATAAAAAAGATTTTGAACTGGCGGATAAATTTTTGCCAGATAAATATAAAAGAGCAACCCAGGCGGAAGTCCCGCCGATACTGATTCACGGAGCAACTACCTCTAAAGATATTGCCACGGAGACCACGGCCGGCTTTACTGACAAAAAAGCAGTCAAAAAAAAACATAAATATTATTTCTGGTGCCAACGCAGCTCCAGAAGATACATTTGTCCACGAGTACACCCATACGCTAGAGCCAGAGAGTTATTTTTACAGTATTCTTTATAATGAGGGTTTAACAACTATGGTAGAAAGAAGGGTTGCCGGGGTTGATCCAAGTGATAGGTTTATAGAATCTTTTAAGTATTGGCTCAAAGGCGAACACTCAGACCATCCCTTGGCTAATGCGGTTTCCCATGACGGTAAAATTTTCCAGGTGAAATTCGAACAACTGTTTACGGCTGATGCTCAAACTATGGAAGCGGGCAGTACCGATCCATATGCCTCGACGATTACAAAATACCACCTAATGGCATCATTTCTGGATTGGTATAGACAGAACAGGGACGAAAAACTAGAATTGATGATTAGCGAAGTTTACAGTCCAAATTACGCAGAACTTTTTAAAACGTTGATTAAATTATATCCTGACAAAGTGGAATTGCAAGATTGTCCTCCAATGCCGGAAGGGTCATTTGACCCAATGAAACCGCCGCCAAGGAGCATGTCCATGCCTAAAAGAGTTTCAACTATCCCAGACGAGCTTAAATTTATTAGCAGTGAGGTTTGTAGGATTGGACTACCTGAAACTGGGCCAGATATGGCTCAGGCCGTGCAAGAAATAAAACAGCTTTCAGAATCTGGCGATGAAATTAACCTGAAGGCTAAATTTTATGAGTTGGCGGAAAAAGCTCGAGGGACAGTTAAACAGATAGAATCAGATTACAATGCCTTCTTAACAGGGAAGCTTTCTGCCGCCAAAACAGAAATGGCTGAACCCAAAGACAATGCTGTTACTATAAAAGCACTTGAAGATGAATATAACGGGACTCTTTTAGGGCGTGACTCTAAGGGGCATTTCGTTGATGATTTTAAAGAGCCAACCGAACAAGATGCCATGCGGATTGTCCAGATGATAAAAAAGTCAGATGCAAGCAGTTTAGACTTGGCTGACATACATTTTGCAATGGAGGTTCTAAGAATATCTGACCAACGAATAAATCCCAAAGGTCCAAACAGAGAATTGTATTCGGTGCAAGTTGAAAGATTAAATCGAGCAGAAGACCAAATTTTAGAGCAAGCCATTCAAACAAACGACGCTCACTGGCAAACTCCTGAGGAAGCAATAGCCGCTAAAAGAATTCCTATGGCAATGAAATGGAACACATTGTATCATGGTGGACAAAAAAGATGGGTGGTTCTTAATCTAGATTCTCCTTTAGCAAATGCCTTGGAAGAGAAAAGCAGGAATGGCTATCTTTAAATATCTTTTTAACTTGGCGGCTATAGCAAATTTGATTTCAGAATTTTTAATCATCGTAAAATAAATATCTCTTGCCAAAGCCCAAAAAGGTTTTCCACCTGTTCCGAGATGGTCTAGCAATTGGACCTGCTACCTAAGTTTGGGTGGGTTTTTTTATTGGCGGGGGTGTGGTAAAATTAGGCAGTTATGACATTAAAAAAGGATAAAATTTATTGCAGTTTGGATATTGAAACCAGCGGGTTTGATCCGTTGAAGAATGAGGTTTTGGAAATAGGCTTCGTGTTTTTTGAATTTGACACGAAGCCGGACACGAAAAACGGGACCGGTGCGAAGCCGGCGCGAATTAAGATTGCCAAAGAGTATAGCAGGGTATTTAAACCCCATGGCGAAGTGCCGGCAAATATTTTGGGGTTGACCGGAATAAGACAGGCGGAGTTGGATAACGCGGAACCATTTTCGGAGCATCGCGATGAACTGCAGGAACTTCTTAAGGATGCCGTAATTGTCGGGCACAATATTGCTTTTGATATAAAATTTTTACAGGGTTTTGGCATAAAGTTTTCCGGAGAATCAATCGATACATTGGACTTGGTGCAATGGCTGCTGCCGACACATCACAGCTATAATTTGGAAAACTTGATGCATACTTTTGGCATTGAACATAAAGACGCCCATCGCGCCCTTGCCGACAGCAAAGCGACTCTAAAATTATTGGAGAAACTTTTACAGCTGTATCGGGGTCTGCCGGATAAACTAAAAAAGCAAATCGCGTCATTTATTGAGCCGTACAATTTTACCTGGAGTCCCTTGCTGGATATTAATCTTCCCGCCTGGAGTTTTCCAATAATTTCTGACCGGTCGCGGGAAATCGCGCCAAAATCCGGGGTTTTTAAACTCGAAGGAAAACGGGTTTATAATTTTTCTTTAGCCGCGGATTACGTTCCATGGTTAGCCTTGTCGCTGGCGAATCAACAGGCCAAGTCTCTCCTGGTTATCCCAAAATCCAGGCAGGTTTTGGAATTATACCGCCAAAAATTAGTGGCCAAACCAATTTTTCTGCCGGAGCAGACATTTAACGAAAATAAGTTTGAATCCCTGATAAAACAAAAAAATTTATCGGTTGAACAAATTAAATTTATTCTGAAAGTTTTGGTCTGGCGCCAGACGAACTGGCAAACCGAAACATTTATGGATTTGAATTTGTCTTTTTTTGGCGGCCAGTTTAAGGAACTTATCAGCGGAGGAGAACTTAACGGACAGGAGGCCGAAGGGCTTATCGCCTGCGACCAGGAAGTTTTCCTGCAGCTTTCAAGCCTTGGCTATTACACAAAGCGCAAGACGGTTATTTGCGGCTTAAATGAATTTGAAAGAATAATCACGGCCGATATGGGGAGCAAGGTCAGCTGGGGTTATATTAATTATTTACTAAAATCATATTTTGACCCCGAAGGCGGCTTTGGCCTGGAAAAGTACGCGGTGACTGTCAGTCAGGCCTTGGCCGACGGCGATTTATTTTTTGGGCTGGCAAGCGCCCTGCTCCAGACCAACCCCCCGACCTTCCAGTATTATAAAATTTCGGAACAGAGCGAATATGACGAAAAATACCAGAAGATTAAAAATTCCGCGGAAAATTATACGGTCAAGCTGGCCAAACACAATAAAGTTTTTAAATCCGCGATAATCGAAAAATTTATTTTAAACCTGGAGGATTTTTTTACTCAGCAGGAAAACCGTGTTAAATGGATTGAACTGGCGGAAAATCGCTGCGCGTTTTTGAGCATGCCGCTGGATATTAAAGATCTGGTGGGCAAAACGCTCCGGCCTTTTGTCTCCATTAGTTTTGCCGATTCGCTGGATAACGCGGTCGTTACCGATTTTTTTATTGCTCGTTTGGGTTTGGAGGATTTTGATCGCGGCACGGTGGAGTTTATCGGTTCCAAGCGCAAAGCCTTGCCGGCAAAACAAGGGGACTTATTTTCCGGGGAGAAAAAGAGTCTGGCAAAAAAACAGGCGGGTATTACTTTCCATTGCCTGGCCGCGGGCGCAACGCAGGATAAACTTCGGGAATTGATCTCCGATGCCGATGTTCTGCCGGCCGCGATTTTATTTGCCGGCCAAGTTCAAGTCCGGGAATTTTATGACCAGACATATCAAGAGTTAAAAAGCTTTGCTTCCCTGCTTGTTCAAAATAATTCCGGCGGCAGCAATAAAATCTTTCGGAACTTCTCTATTCATAAAAACAGCCTCCTGCTATGTACCGATAAATTTATCCTTAAACATTTGGCCGCGCAAAACCCGGTGGAGCCGGTCGGCAAACTGGCGGTAAAAAGGTTGATAGTATGCCGCCTGCCTTTTGACCAGTTTACCCATCCGTACCAGGAAGCGCTGGGGAAAACCTTAAATAACGCTTTTAACGATTATGCCCTGCCTAAGGCTTTATTGAATTTTCATGAAGTATTAAAGTTTTTTTATACTGACGAGCTGGAAGACATCTATGTTATTGATCAAAAACTGGATAAACCTTACGCTTTAGTGTTTAAGGACTATTATAAAACCCTGCCCGGGGCTAAATTGGCAGAATAGTTCTAGCTGATGGAGAATTTCACAACTTATCCACAAATTATACAATTGTGGAAAAGTACGGTTTTTATCTCTTTTTAGTCGATTTGAACTTAAAACCCCTTTTATTTAAAAGGAAACAGTATAAAAAAACTCGTGTTTATTGACAAAAGCCAGTATGGATGTTATCCTAAATATATAAGTTTTGTGGATAAATATTGAAACAAAGATTGTAGCTCTTTAAAAACTCCGCCCCAAAGGCGGTTCAAACTCACTGAAGGAAACCTGCTTTTAATCGTTTTTAAAATCAGTTTTCCTTTAAACTTCTCGTCATAGCCTGTCCAATCCAGGCTGTTTGTAAAACAAAAATAAAAATGAAGGATTAGCCCAAAATTAGGTTAATCAAATTGTTAAGGTGTTAATTCACCACAAGAGAAGTTTAGAGTGTAGTTTGACATTAGGTTGGAATTCAGACGCTCTCCTGGCTGTTATGCCGGGAAGGCCGGAATTCGACAGAGTGTTGCCCGCTGCTTAAGGTTTAGGACCAAAAAGTTTTGGCCTTGGAGCTTAAGCGGCGCGTGACCGATCGAAACCCGGTTACAAGGCCCTTTTCGCTAGACATTTTGCTTTCAATTTGCTAGGCCCGAAAGGGCCTTTTTCTATGGCTTAACAACTTACTTAAGGGCAAAAAAATTGCCAGACCGAATGTTATCGGATATAATGCAAGAAAGAATTACAGGCAAAATATATGCCTTTCGGGTAAGGCTCGGGCCGCCGAAAAATTTGTTTTGCCTCTACGCCTTGCCAACGAACGGTGTTGGTAGTAGTAAAGCTTGGGCGGGCAAGGCGCGGGGCAAAAAAATTTTACGGCGGTCCGAGCCCGCGGATATGAGAATTAATTTAATTAAACTTTTATGCTAAACAAAGAATTTATTGAAGAAATGAAGCAGCAATTGCTGGCCGCGAAACAAAAGTTGCAAAATGATTTGGCGGGGCTAAACCCTCATGAAGAATTGGGAGCCGACATAGATTCCAACGCTCAGGAAGTCGAAGACGATGAAGTCAGTCAGGATATGATTGCCCGAGTGACACTTGATTTGGAAAAAATTGATAAAGCGCTGGAGAAAATTGAAAACGGGACGTATGGCATTGGAGTCGATGGGAAGGAAATTTCCGAAGATCGGCTCAGAGCTATACCATGGGCGGATAAGGCAATTTAGTTTTAGCCGATTAGTTACCGATGCACCGGATGCGCCAAATACTGTTTTTTATGGAAAATTTTACCGATTTCAAAAAAAGCGAAAGCAAAAAAAATTGGCTTATCGCTTTTTTATTTATTTTTTTGGTGGCGGCTGACCAGTTCAGTAAGTCTGCCGCCCAAAATATTTTTCAAAATCGGCAATTCGCGTTTAGCCTGCCGGTGCCGGTTTTTTTAATGTATTTGATATATTTTGGCGTTATGGCCGGTTTGATATATTACGCCGCTAAACATCACCGCGAGTTTACCGGCATAATGCGGCTGGCATTCGTCCTTATTTTTGCCGGCGCATTTTGTAACATCGCGGAAAGAATCGCGCTTGGCTACGTGCGCGATTTTATTTACATTGCTTTTTATCATTGGGTGGGAATATATAATCTGGCCGATGGGTATATTATTTTAGGAATTATCTTATTAGCGCTCAAGCCCGCCAAAGTTATTGACAAAAATGACAAAATTTAAAAAATTGTCAAAAATGGTATTAAAGAATTTTGCTCAATTTTGCTCAATTTTGTCAATTTTTTAAATGCTCATTCTATGATTGCCAAAGTTTTTTCCGCCGCGGTTATCGGGTTAAACGCGGAACTGATTGAGGTTGAAGTCGACGTGACCAACGGGTTGCCCGCGACTATTGTTGTCGGACTGCCGGATACCGCGGTCCAGGAAAGCCGCGAACGCGTCAAGGCGGCCATTAAGAATTCCGAGTGTAATTATCCGCCCACCCGCGTTTCGATAAATTTAGCTCCGGCCGACGTGCCCAAACTGGGGACGCATTTTGATTTGCCAATAGCGCTTGGAGTGCTTGCGGCCTCAGACCAGCTGGTGTTTGACGGTAGAGGAAAAATGTTTTTGGGAGAACTGTCTTTGGACGGGCAACTGCGTCCGGTTCCCGGCGTTCTGGCCGCCGCTATAAAAGCGGCGGAGGCGGGCTTTAAGGAATTATTCGTGCCCAAACAAAACGCCAAAGAAGCGGCTTTGGTCGAGGGCATTAAAGTTTACGCGGTGGACAGCTTAAGGAAATTATTCGGGCATTTGTCGGGGCTTGTCGTCCTACGGCCCGAGCCCCGCCAAAAACCGGAAAACATTTTAAAAAATTTGAGCGCGGCGCTGGATATGGCTGATATCGCCGGGCAGGAACTGGCCAAACGCGCTTTGGAAATTGCCGCTGCGGGCTCGCATAATCTCCTGTTGTCCGGCCCGCCCGGCAGCGGCAAAACGCTTTTGGCCCGGGCAATGGCCGGCATATTACCGGATTTATCCCTAAGCGAAGCCCTGGAGCTGACTAAAATTTACAGTATTGCCGGCAAACTTTCCGGAAGTTTGGTGTCCAGCCGTCCGGTGCGCAGTCCGCACCACACCACGTCCAATGTCGCTTTGGTCGGCGGCGGGGCAAATCCGCGCCCGGGTGAAATTACCCTGTCGCACAGGGGAATTTTGTTTTTGGATGAGTTTCCGGAATTTCCCCGCAATGTCTTAGAGGCGCTACGCCAGCCGTTGGAAGACGGCGTGGTGACGGTCGCGCGCGCGTCGGGCAGTTTTACTTTTCCGGCAAAATTTACTTTGGTCGCCGCTCAAAACCCGTGTCCCTGCGGTTATGCCGGAGACCGGCAAAAACCCTGCGTTTGCAGTCCCGGACAAATTTTTAAATATCAAAAAAAAGTTTCGGGTCCGCTGCTAGACCGCATTGACCTGCACGTGGAAGTACCGCGGCTGCCTTACGAAAAAATGACAGACCAGCAGCGCTCGGAAAGTTCGGAGGCAATTAAAAAACGGGTTTCGGCCGCCCGCGCCGTCCAGCAAAAGCGGTACAATTCCAGCAAGACAAACAGCGAGATGAATTTGCCGGAATTAAAGCAATACTGCCGGCTGGCCAAAACCGAGCAGGATGTGCTGAAATCGGCCATGAAAAAATATAATTTTTCCGGGCGCTCGCTCCACCGAATATTAAAAGTTTCCCGCACCATTGCCGACTTGGCCGGCGCGAAAGAAATTTCAGCCCGGCATCTCGGTGAAGCCCTAATTTACCGGCCAAAAACAGAATAGTAACCGCGAATTTGTATATTCGCGATTACTATCTTATAATATAGGCATGCAACTAAAAATCAGAAAAGCGATTATTCCGGCGGCGGGGTTTGGGACACGTTTTTTACCGGCGACCAAAGCTATGCCCAAGGAGATGCTGCCGATTGTAGATAAACCGATTATCCAGTACGTCGTTGAAGAGGCGGTCGCTTCGGGAATAGAAGACATTGTCATTGTCACGGGCTGGCATAAACGCAGCATAGAGGACCATTTTGATTATCCGTTCGAGCTGGAAAAACGCCTGCTGGAAGCCGGCAAACAGCAGCAGGCCGACCAAGTCCGCAAAATCGCGGAGATGGCCAATTTTATTTACGTGCGGCAAAAAGGGCCTTATGGCAACGGTACCCCGATTTTAAACGCCCGCCGCGTCATTGGCAATGAGCCGTTCGCGATTTTATGGGGAGACGAATTTATTTATTCCACTCCGCCGAGGCTGAAGCAAATGATGGATGTTTGGGATAAATACGGCGCGGCCAATATTTCCGCGGTCAGAGTGCCGGACGAAGCGGTAAATAAATACGGAATTGCGGCGGTATCGGATGTCGCGCCCGGAGTATTTAAGATTAATCAAATTACGGAAAAACCGGCCGTCGGCAAAGCGCCTTCCAATCTGGCGACCCACGGGGCCTATATAATGCCGCCGGAACTGTTTGATATATTATCTAAAACCAAAACCGGCAAAGACGGGGAGTTGTGGCTGGTTGACGCGATTAATCAATTGGCCAAACAGCGGGATGTTTATGCCGTGGAAATCCAAAACGGCAAATATTATGACACCGGCAATAAGCTGGAATATTTAAAAGCGGTGGTGGAATTTGGGCTAAAACACGATGAGTTAAAACATGAATTCGCCGCGTATCTTAAAAATTTGAAAGAATAATTTAATATTTTAAACAATGAAACAAAAAACGCAAATTTTCAAATCAAAAATATTATTGGCCATTTTGGGAATAGTGTTCGTTTCCGCCGGATGCGGCGGCGGCGGGACAGCATCGCAGCGGATTGTGCTGAATTTTTGGGATCCGTTTATTACCACCGCGCAAATTCAGCCGCTGATTAGTGCGTATCAGCAAAAATATCCCAATGTCCAGGTGGTATTTACGCAAAAAGACATTAATACTTATCCGCAGGATTTAATCAACGCCTTGGCTTCGGGGTCCGGCCCCGATATTTTCGCCATCAATAATTCCTGGCTGCCCCAGTATATAAACAAAATCAGTCCGGCGACCAGTACAATCTTATCGTACACCAACTATAAAAATACTTTCGTGGATGTGGCGGTTAAGGATTTTACGCTCAACCAAAAAGTTTACGGCGTACCTTTAAGCGTCGATAGCCTGGGGCTTTACTATAATAAGGATATTTTAGGATCCGCCGGCATAGCCACCCCGCCGAAAACCTGGGACGAACTTTCTCAGGACGTGCAAAAAATCAAACGCGCCGACCAGACCGGTTATTTTACCCTGAGCGGCCTGGCCGCCGGCACTAACGCCAACGTCAATCGCGCTGTGGATATTTTGTATTTATTTATGCTTCAAAAAGGGGCCGCTCCGTTTTCTACGGACGGGACCAGGCCGGTATTCGCTAATGCCGTTACCCAAAACGGCCAAAGCGATAATCCGGGTTTGGACGGACTGAACTATTACACTTCTTTTGCCAATCCCGCTTCGCCAAATTATAACTGGAACGCGCGGAGCGATTATTCCATAGACGCCTTTGCCAACGGCCGCGCCGCGTTTTTAATCAGTTATTCTTTTACTTTGGCCAGTCTGAGGCAGAAAAATCCGAATTTAAATTTTGACGTGGCTCCCATGCCCCAGCCGAACCTCACCCAGCCGGCCGTCAACTTTGCCAATTACTGGGGCGAAGTGGTCAGCAAACAGAGCAAATCCCCGAACACGGCCTGGAATTTTATAAATTTTATAACCAGCAAAAGTTCCCTTGACCAGTATTACGCGAAAAATAAGGTGCCGTCTTCCCGTCTTGATTTAATCAGCCTGCAGGTCCAGGACCCGGACATTGGCGTGTTCGCCAATTCCGACTTGACCGCGAAGTCTTTTTACAAGCCCGACCAGGTTAAGATGGACGGAATTTTCGGGCAAATGATAGATAATGTGATTTTGAACGGCATGGCCGCCCAGCAAGCGCTGCAACAGGGCCAACAGCAGGCCGCTACTCTGGTAAATCAATAAGATCAAAATTCACAAGCCTGAGTGAGGCCGAAAATCCTTCCGATTTTCCGCGGCCTGGGGGGCTTCTCGTTCATCAGTCTGCGCCTGATATCACAACGCATCCCAATTCTCGCTGCATAAAATCGCCAGTATTTCCGGCCTCCGGGTTTGTCCTACTCAAGATTGAGAGCTGTTACCAGTAATGGTTTGGCGGTTCCGGTCAGCTTATGGTATAATGAATAAGATTTCCTCGGAGCTCTGCTCCGGGGTTATAGCAACTCCTTTGCAACCTGCAGTTCATACCTCGCAGCTCTGCTGCGGGGTAATTGATTAGTATTGAAAATGTCCGCACAGAAACAAAAAATTTTCCTTGGAATCCTGGCTTTATCGGCTGTTAGTTTATTTGCCGTCAGTATGCCGCACGTTACGCACGCGGCCGGGCTGGTACCGTGCGGTGGCGCGGCCGAAAAACCGTGTACGGTTATAGATATATTTACTCTCATTGCCAAGGTCACCAACTGGTTGATTGCCATGGCCGGAGTTTACGCGGCATACAAAATTGTTGACCACGGATTTTGGCTGGTCATTTCCATGGGTAATGAAGAAGCGATTACCAAACATAAAAGCGGAATCTCGGAAGCGGTCGTCGGGTTTATTTTGGTGCTAATCGCCTTTATGCTTATTAATACGGTGGTTAATGTCCTGCTGACCCGCGATATTTCATTAAAGAACAACGCCAATTGCAGGCTTGATCTCACTAACCCCATGAATTACCTGATCATTGACCAAAATCCCTGTAGCAATTTGCCCGAGCAGTTACTGCATCAATAAAATCTAACAACAAAAATATGGGAATTAAATTTATCAAGTTCGCGAAAATCGCCTCACTGCTGGTTCTATTCAACTTGTCATTTTTGGCGTTGGTGCCGGCTGTGGCCGGGGCGCAAAATCAGGCGCCGGTAATTTCTTCTGACCAGCGATGTGCCAATTTTATGAGCCAATTCGGATTGAGTTCCGGCGCCAATGTGGTAGCCAGCAGCAGCCTGCCTTATTTTTGCTCGGCTAGCGGCCTGGTTTTGGCGGTATTTTATTGGGCAATGGGCCTGGTTGGCGTGGTCACGGCGGTCTTTTTAATAATTGGCGGATTCTTTTATGTGACTTCGGCCGGCAACGAGGAGCAGTCGGAAAAAGGTAAAAAAATAATCATTAACTCAGTTATCGGTTTGGTGGTGGTAATTTTAGCCACCGTTATCGTCAGAATTATTTCAAATTTACTGTTGCATGGGAGTTAGCATGGAAACAAGGTAACTATTGTGGTATAATAAAGTCAAATTAAAAATTAATCCTAATCCCTCACCTTTGTCCTCTCCCACCCGCCTTTGCCAAAAGGCTTCGGCGGGCAAGGAGGGAGAGGGAAAGGTACAGAGAGGGGGTGAACAGCTTGAAACAAATAATAAAAAAAGAAAAACTGATTAAAATTGCGGAAGTTATGTTGTCCGTTATGTTAATTTCCGCTCCGGTGTTGGCAAGCGCTCAGTTAAATGCCAATTTTCAGTGCGACCCGTCAACGGGTTTAAACTGTCAATCTACCAGCATTAACGGTTTTATTCGCACGGTAATTGACTGGCTCTTGGGCATTGCCTTCGGTATTGCCGTGTTGTTCCTGATTATTGGCGGCTTCTGGTACATTACCTCAGCCGGTAACGAAGAAACCGCGGAAAAAGGCAAAGGTACGGCCATTAACGCAATTATCGGTATCGTGATTATAATCTTGTCCTACGTGATTATAAACGTTATTTCCAGCCTGGTGGCCAGTCCGAATTCGACTAGCGCGCCGTAATTTGAAATTTTGGTCCCAAGCGTATTGTTTGGGATCAAATCCGAGAACAAATTGTTTTTGTTTTCGGATTTGATAAAAAATTTAAAATACAATGAAAAAATATTTACAACTCAAATATTGGCAGGCGGCGGTTGTTTTTGGAAGCATTTTGGCGATGCCGCGATTAGTATCGGCCCAAAGCACGGGCGGTGACGCGTTTGGAAGCGGCCTGAACGGCGTTGGTGGTTTATTTCCTGGCACGGGAGGTATGGGTATTGGCGGCGCGACGCATCTGACCGGCCAGAACGGTTTAATTTATTTGGTAATAACCATGCTGCTGTATATTGCCGGGGCTATCGCCATTGTGTTTGTCATTGTCGGCGGTTACCAATATATTACTTCCGCCGGCAACGAAGAAGCCGCGGAAAAGGGCAAACAAAACGTGGTTAACGCCATTATTGGCATAGTCATAATTGTTTTATCATTCGTAATTATCAACGTAATTTCCAATTACGTGGCTTCGGGTTATTAATTTTTCCTTCTGTTCGAATCCGGAAAATTAAAATAGACACAAAATGAACGGGACGCATGCAAAAGGGTTTTCATTGAGGTATTTAAATATTTCGGCATTAGTCGTCTTAATTGTTGGCGTATTTTTAGCTTACCCTTTTTTTGTTTTTGCCGACGCGCAGCTGGGGGACGGATGCACTTTTAATACCGATTGCGCTACCGGCTTATTTTGTGATAAAACAAACGGCAACACCTGTGAGACGGTAACGAATACTACGCCTTGTTCCACCAGCGCGGATTGCGGTACTTCCAAAAGCGGACTGGTATGTAACAGCGGTAAATGTGGATTGCCGGCTAACAACAATTCTTCTCAATACGCTATTGGGTCGCCGAAGGGCGGCGGGTCTTGCGGCACTACCGACCCAAATATTATTAAGCAAATTCAGGGAATCGTGCAGGGTGTTGACAGCAATGTCACTTACAGCGGAACTTGCGACTCAGAAACAATCAAGGGAATTCAGCTTTGGCAGCAATCACACAACCTGACCAATGACGGAATCGTCGGCTCTGATACGGCAACGGCAATGGGCATCTCGCTTACCGGCGCAAGTACTAACGGAACTGGCCAGACACAAGGTAACTGCGCGGCTGGTTTAGTTTCGGTTAACGGTTTATGCCTGCCGCCGAACAGTTCGGCTTGCAACGGGGGAATTTGCGCCAGCAATAGCCTGACAGATTTATTGACTAAGATAATTACTTTGCTGTTGGCGCTGGCCGGAGTTATTGCCGTGCTAATGCTTATTGTCGGCGGCTTTTGGTATATTACTTCCGCGGGCAACGAGGAGCAGTCGGAAAAAGGCAAAAAAGCCATTGTTAATTCCATTATCGGCGTCATTGTCGTGCTATTATCGTACGCTATAATTACCGTAATCAGCAGCGTTATTACCAAAGGGCAATAATTGTAGTTTTTATTCGCGACGTAGGCGAGTCTGTCCTTTGTCTTTCAAAGGACAAGCGAGCCGAGGCCTGCCTGCCGCCAGGCAGGGAGCTTCCGCCGGAGGCGGATCCGCCTTTGGCGGAAAGAAAGGTTCAATACCTCGCGGCTTGCCGCGAAGATGCAGCTGTTCCTTGCAGTAATACCCCGCTGCTTGCGGCGGGGAACCTTTATTTTGCCGTTGTCCAATTAGGGTGGAGGCATTTTGTTTTGCCAACATAAGCCTTAAACTGCTAAAATAGATTTGCCAATTAAAGCGATTTAATGAGTTATTATCGTTCATTGGGGACGTGGCGGAATTGGCATACGCGCAAGGCTTAGGACCTTGTGCCCGCAAGGGCTTGTGGGTTCAACTCCCACCGTCCCCACCATGTACCAGTCGCTTTGCTCCGGTACATGGCGCAGCCATGAACCCAGTTAGCCGACTGGTACATTCCCTGCACCCGAGCCGACTTTTAGGTCGTAGCGAGTTGGTACAGGGCAAAATTTAATTTTCAAAATTAAAAATAAGAGCTCAATTAGGGTATAGTTAATTTTATGCCCGAAAGTTCTATTATGTTTACATTCTCCGCAACGCAAACGCGAATATTCCACGCTCGATATTTAATCGGCCGCGCGGTTTATGGAAGCAAAGCGGGGCATCCATTAAGCCATTGATTAAATTCGAAATAATTTGTATAATCTAATAACCTTAATTCTTTTAAACAGGAGCTAGTATGGGAAAAATTATTAAGAATATCATATTAATATTAGTCGGGTTTTTGTTTATTACCGCGATTTTTTCGGCATTTAACCAAAATCCAAAAGTCAATTCGGTATCCATGTCGGAGGTCAGCACCCTGCTTAACCAGGGGAAAGTTGACACCATGACGATTTCCGACAGTTTGGTGACGGTCAAAGTTAAAGATAGCGAAACCCAAGAGCAGGCCAAAATTGTTTCAGGTACGGACGTGGTGGCATTTTTTAAAAATACCGGCGTTGATCCGTCCAAGCTGACCCCGGATAAAGTAAGAATCGAATACGATACCGGCAGTATCTGGTCCAACCTGGCCAGCCCGATACTTTCCATTTTATTGCCGCTGGCTTTAGTCAGTTTGTTCGTTTATTTCCTTATGCGACAGGTGCAGGGCAGCAATAATCGCGCTTTAAGTTTTGGCCAGAGTTCGGTAAAGCTGAACGACGAACGAAAGAATCGCGTAAAGTTTGCCGATGTCGCCGGCGCCAAAGAGGCCAAGGAAGAGCTAAAGGAGATTGTCGAATTTTTGCGGTTCCCCCAAAAGTTTTTGTCCCTGGGGGCGAAAATTCCCAAGGGCGTCTTGTTGCTCGGCAGCCCGGGTGTCGGCAAAACCCTGCTGGCCAGAGCTGTGGCCGGCGAAGCTAACGTACCCTTTTTCCATATTTCCGGTTCGGAATTCGTGGAAATGTTCGTGGGTGTTGGCGCGGCGCGCGTACGCGATTTATTTAAAAAAGCCAAAAAAAATGCCCCGTGCATTATTTTTATTGATGAAATAGACGCCGTCGGACGCCAGCGCGGCGCCGGCCTGGGAGGCGGGCATGACGAACGGGAACAAACTTTAAACCAAATTTTGGTGGAAATGGATGGCTTTGAAACCGACACCAACGTGATTGTCATGGCCGCCACTAACCGGCCCGACGTTTTAGATCCCGCACTGCTCCGTCCCGGACGATTTGACCGCCAGGTAATTTTGGATTTGCCCGATATTAACGACCGCGAAGCTATTTTAAAGGTTCATTCCAAAAACAAGCCCATGGCCAAAGGCGTGGACTTGCGGAAAATTGCCGAACGCACTCCCGGTTTTTCCGGCGCGGACTTGGCTAATTTAATCAATGAATCGGCCATCCTTACCGCGCGTCTCAATAAGCGGGAAATCGGCAATGACGAGCTAAAGGAATCGATAGAAAAAGTTATGCTCGGTCCGGAAAGAAAGAGCCATATTTTATCGACCAAAGAAAAGGAAATTACGGCTTATCACGAGGGCGGCCATGCGTTAATCGGCAGTGTTCTGGTGTATTCGGATCCGGTGCACAAAGTTTCCATAATTTCCCGCGGCCGCGCGGCGGGTTATACCATGAAACTTCCTTTTGAAGATAAACATTTGCACACCAAGCAGAGTTTCTTGGACGAAATTGCCGCTTTGTTGGGCGGTTACGCGGCCGAAAAGCTTGTATTTAAAGAGCTGACGACCGGAGCATCCAACGACCTGAAAGTGGCGACCGGAGTGGCGAGAAAGTTGGTAATGAATTATGGCATGAGTGAAGAAATCGGGCCGATTGTTTTGGGTGACCAGCATGAAATGGTATTTTTGGGACGGGAAATTTCGGAACAAAGAAATTACAGCGAAGCGGTGGCCAAGACCATAGATGAGGAAGTCTCCAAAATCATGAAGCAAGGCCTGGAACGGGCGATTGAGGTTCTGACTAAACACAGAAATTATCTTGAAACTATTGCCCAGAGGCTGATAAAAGACGAAACTTTGGAACAGGAAGATTTTTTCGCGATTGTAAAAGATATTATTCCCGCGGAAAAACAGCGGGCTCCGGAGTTCCCGCCGATTGTGGAAACGCCCGCGGTTGCCGCGGTTTAGTGGCTGTTTAAAATCCGGATATGCCGAAATTGAAACCTATTTTACTCGAGTCTATTTTATCCACCAGCCGGTTTCCGCGCTGGTGGATTTTGGCGATTTTACAGGCAGGGGCTTTTTCCGCCGTTGGCCAGCTGGTCAGACCGCAATCGTTAAACCATATTTCTGCAATGTGGCTGGTTCTGGTTATGGCAGTACTGCCTCCATTAACCATTCGGTTGTGGCAGGATATAGAGGCATATAAGTTTATTAACAATCCCGATAAGCCGCGGCACAATTTTAAAAGCCAAAGCGTTTCCGGTATAGGCCTGATTTTAATGACTGTCTTTGTAGTGCTTTTAGCCCGCTGGATTTTCCCTTTTTGGCCGCTGCATACGCTGGTTTTTGCCGTGACGGCTTCCACCGCAGGCCTTTCATTGTTATATATTGCATTGTGCGATCAAAATTTGTCGTCGGCCCTGTCTCTGGCCATGGACACCTGGAATAAAAGAATATCGTTTGCGGGAGCCGCGGCCGCCATCTTAATTGTAGCGCACGGCATATCTTACGCTTTGGTCCACAGGGTATTGGGAGACCTTTATTTAATCAGGGAGTTTTCAGTTTCGGGACATTCTGCTACAATATGGTTATTGTTGGCAGCTGTGGTAGTGTTAATTGCTTATCTTTCGGCGATTTTGAATTGTTTTGTGGTATTGTTATTTTTAGATACCATAAATAGAAAAAAAGATCCGGAAACCGTCAGGCAGGAATTGCCGGCGCTTATAGTATCCCCGGCGGGCAATAAAATTTAAATATCGTTTTTGGGCGGCTAGCTCAGTGGTAGAGCATTTCTTTGACGTAGAAAGGGTCGAAGGTCCGATTCCTTCGCCGCCCACCACTCGACTCGCTTCGGCTAACGCCGAAGCTCGCTCGTGGTTTCGGCCTTTGGGAGGCCTCAACCAACGAAGAAGTGCAGAGCGAGTCGAGTGTCCCGAGCGCAATCACGCGCAGCGTGGTGTAGTCGAGGGGCACAGAGACTTTTTTAAAGTATTATAATTTAATTCCCAAGAACCAAGAACCACGAATTAAGCATTCTTAATTCCTGATTCGTGATTCTTGCGCCATTATCGCGATGTCGTCACTTGATAAACAGGAGCTAGAAAAAATTTTGGGAGTAAAAGTCAACAATCTTGACCTTTATGTCTCGGCATTTACCCACCGGTCCTATTTGAATGAGAACCGTAAATTTAGTTTGCCCCATAACGAGCGTCTGGAGTTTTTGGGCGACGCCGTTTTGGAGCTGGCGGCGACCGAATATCTCTATAAAAATTATCCCCATCCCGAGGGTGAGTTGACCAATTTTCGCAGCGCCCTGGTGAATTATAAAATGCTCTCGGATATTTCCAAGAAATTGGGCTTTGAAAATTTTTTACAAATGTCCCGCGGCGAGGCCAAGGATACCGGCCGGGCCAGGCAGGTAATTTTGGCCAACTGCATTGAAGCGGTCATTGGCGCGGTCTACCTGGATGCCGGTTATAAAGCGGCCGAACAATTTATTATCAACGAAGTTTTGGTCGAACTGCCAAGTATTATTGCCGGCGGCAGTTATGTTGATCCGAAGAGTAAATTACAGGAAATCATTCAGGAAAAAAACGGCGTGACGCCGACTTACGGCGTGGTCAGCGAAACGGGTCCGGACCATAACAAAGTTTTTGTGGTGGCCGCTTACGTCGGGCAAACAGAGGTCGGGCGGGGAACCGGTCCGAGCAAACAGGAAGCGGAACTGTCGGCGGCCGAAGACGCGCTTAAGAAAAATCAGTATTAAATTTCAAGTATCAAATTTCAAATATCAAACAAAATCCAAATGTCCAAATATCAAATTTCCAACATTTATCGCAAACTGATTTTAAATTTTACATTTGGAATTGATTTGTAATTTGGTATTTGCTATTTGGCATTTTATTTATGTATTTAAAACGCCTCGAAATCCACGGATTTAAAAGTTTCGCCCAAAAAACCGCGCTGGAATTTTCAGCGGGGATTATTGCGATTGTCGGCCCCAACGGCAGCGGCAAGAGCAACGTCGCCGACGCTATGCGCTGGGTTTTGGGCGAGCAGAGCGCCAAGGCTATCCGCGGCAAAAAAAGCGATGACGTGATTTTTGCGGGCAGCGATAAAAAGACGAGGCAGGGTTTTGCCGAAGTTGTCGCCACGTTCGATAATTCCGATCACCGGATACCTCTGGATGCTTCGGAAGTCAGCATTGGGCGGCGAATCGACCGAAGCGGAGAAAGCGAATATTTGATAAACGGCAATAAAGTCAGGCTTTTGGATATTGTGGATTTGGTTTTAAAAAGCAACATCGGCACATCCCGCTATACGGTAATCGGCCAGGGCACTATAGACCAAATGGTTATGCAGGGGCCGCCGGGCGTAAAAGATCTGGTTGACGAGGCAAGCGGGGTTAAAAATTATTATATAAAGCGCGATAAAACTTTAAGGCGTTTGGAACAGACCGCCCAGAATTTAATGAGGGCGGAAGATTTAATCGCCGAAATTGAACCAAGATTAAAAAGTTTGCGCCGCCAGGCGAAAAAGTTGGAAGCCAGGGCCGAATTGGAACAGGAATTAAAAATTTACCGGCGGGAATTTTACGGACGCAGTTTTTGGCAATTTAAAGAGACTTCCGATAAAATTTTGCAACAGCTGTCGGAAATCGAAGAACATAAAAAAGCGGGCGAAACCAAGGCCGCAAATTTAAGACAGCAGGCCGAAGGATTGGAACAGGCGGGGCAGCAAAGCGGCGGAACGTTTGCAAAAATTCAGGAAGAATTCCACAAACTCCAGGCGCAAAAAAACCGCTTGCTTGAAGATTTGAGCCTGGTACGGGGGAAAATGCAAAGCCAAAAAACAGCCGTGGCCGGCGATGCCCAAAGCCTGACGGTGGAAGTCCACAACAAACATGGAAAAATTCAGGAAGTTACCGGCCAAATTCAAAATACGCTGGAAACGCAAAAGCAGCTGGAGAATAAATTTGTCGATCAATTTAAAAGCCTGGAAACGGTCAATAAAAAACTTGATGAACTGTCAAAAAAACTGAGTAATCCCGCCCAGATAGACTGGAATCTTGTGGAGTTGGAATTGCGCGTGCTGGAAGAAGCCTGGCAAAAATTTAGCCAGATGCTGGTACAGGCGGTAAACCTAGAGGAAATAAAACACCAGGCTAATAGCATGGAAGAAAGCTTTACCAGATTCCGCAAGGCGGCCAAGCAGACGGTGGCTGACCCGCGGCTGGGTTTGGAAGCGGTTAAACAAGAATTGGATCAGTTGCTTAAGCAAAAGGAAGTTTTAAACCAGGAAGTCAATAATGCCCAGTTGGAAATGAGCAAGGGCAAGATAGCCGTCGACTTTTTACAGCGCGAACTGGCCGCTCTGCAGCAGGAAAAGTTGCATTTGGATTTGGAACTAAAAAAGGTCCAGAGCAGTTCTCCCGATGAATTTTGGCAGAATTTACTGTCGGAGGAAAAAAGAATCCAGGCTGACGTTGACAAATTGGGCCAGGAAATGGCCAAAGTTGAAACTGAACTAAAGCTGCATTACAGCGAACAGGAAAAAAGGCAGGCTGGTTTGAGGGGCGCCGAAGGCCAGTTCCGCCTTGCCCAGGATGAACTGTCCAAAATTAAAGACAAAGAGTCGATAATAAATATTGAAAAAGCCAAGATAGATACTCAACTGCAGCTTCTCGCTGAAGAGGTAGTCAAAACTTTGGGGCAGCCGGAGTGGCAAACGCTGGGGGAAAGCAAAGTGGCAACCAGTACTGACGATTTGGAAAACAAAATAGCCAGGTTAAAAAATCAGCTGGAAACCATCGGCGGAATGGATGAGTTAACACTTAAAGAATATCAGGAAACTGAAACCCGGCACCAGAATCTGAGCACGCAGGTGGCGGATTTGCAAAAAGGCATGACGGATTTGCGCCAGGTTATTGATGATTTGGACGGGCGGATTAAGGATACTTTTAACGAGGCGTTCCGTAAGATTAGCGAAAAATTTGAATTTTATTTCCGAGTATTGTTTAACGGTGGCCGCGGGTATTTAAGCGTTATAAAAAATGAGCCACCCGAAGAATTGCCGGTGGAAGCCGGAGCGGAAGCCGACGACAACCAGCCGCAGGATTTGCGGCCTGAAGAAAAAGTTTTGCAAAAATACGAGCATACCGGCAACGCGATTTCCGGCATTGATATTAAGGCTACGCCTCCGGGCAAGAAACTGGCCAGCATTCAGGCGCTGTCCGGCGGAGAACGGGCTATGACCTCCATTGCCCTGCTGTGCAGCCTGCTAACCTGCTTTCCGTCCCCCTGCGTGGTTTTGGACGAAGTGGACGCGGCTTTGGATGACGCCAACACCATCCGCTTCGGCCAAATTTTAGGCACCCTGGCTCACCAGACCCAATTTTTAACCATTACCCACAACCGCGAAACCATGACCCAGGCCAACATTTTGTATGGTGTTACGATGGGTGATGATGGCGTAAGTAAATTGCTTTCCGTAAAATTGGATCAGGCTAAGCAGTACGCGAAATAGCAGGAATTAGGAATTAGGAATAAGAAACCCGCACAACATTCGGCTTGGTGCGGGTTTCGTGCGTTGTGGCCAACATCATCGTCGGCGGTTCTCCTTTCCATCAAACCTGAGTTTGACAGGCTGGGGTGTTGAACATTGACGAAGTTCCTCGTCTTTTAGCGTTTGCAGGTTTCTTGCGCAACTCGCGCAAGTGGCGGCGTGCGCAATAAGTTTAACGTATCCGGCTTGGTCGGCATTACGCCTCTCGTAGATCGTTTTGACGGCTTTGAGATTGTTGCCACAGTGAATCATAAAGCCCTTCTTAACCCAAGTTTATTCCTGATAATTGGTTTTGTCATCAGTACATGTCGAAATACTGAGGTTGACGCTTCTTCCATTAAATGTTAAGATATCAGCACGCTCAAGCGCCGGTATTCAAATCTAAAGTTGCTGCTTATAGATTTTTATGTCTGGCAATATCGGTTATTTATTATCAATTATAAATTATCAGTTATGCTCATTATTCGTTTACAGCGTACCGGTAAAAAGAACCAGGCCGATTTTAGAATCGTGCTTACGGAAAAAGCCGCGCCGGTGCAAAAAAAGTTTTTGGAAGTTTTGGGAAGCTATAATCCGCGCAAGAAATATTTTCAGGTGAAAGAAGACCGGTTAAAGCACTGGCTGGGCCAGCACGTTGCCCTCAGCGAAACTTTAAACAACCTGCTTGTTACTAAAGGCTTGCATTCGGGTCCGAAAGTCAAAGCTTTCAGCATTCCCAAAAAGCCGGTAGTGGCCGAAGCCGCCGCAAAACCGGAAGCCGCGCCGGTTTCCGCCGAGACTCCAGCCTCCGCCGAAACACCCGCCGCCCCCGCCGAACAAGCCAAGCCCGAGGAAGCCGCGGCCCAATAATTCAGAATTCAATTCTAAATCCCCAGAAGATTCCCATCTGGGGATTTTATAATTGACAGCTAAGCCCGCTTTCGCCTATAATATCCCCAAGATAGCTCGCGCTAATTTAACGAAAAGGTCGAAGCAGAATTACGCTATCACAGAAATTGCACTATTATGGAGCAAGACCAAGCTTTTGTTGAATACGTTGTAAAGTCTCTTGTCGACCATCCGGAAGACGTAAAGACCGAACGCGTCGTGGATGAAATGGGAGTATTAATTACTCTGCATCTCAACCCCGAAGATATGGGCCAGGTAATTGGCCGCATGGGCCAGACGGCCAAAGCCATCCGCACTTTATTGCGCGTAGTTGGCGCCAAGCATAAAGCCCGTGTGAACTTGAAAATCTATGAACCGGAAGGTTCTCACCGTGGTCCTCGCCGCGAAATGAGCGGTGGTATGGGTCATCAGGGCAGCCAAATGGGCAGCCCGATGGGTATGAGCCAGAGTTCCGAAGAGTCTATTGACGAGTTCAAACTCTAAGATACGCGGATCCGCACGCGGATCTAACGCGGAATCTATAAATTTAATAACCCCGAAATTTCCGGCGGCTGCCGGCGTTCCGGGGTTATTTTAATGCTATAATATTGACGTCTCTACCAAATATTAAAGAGCACGAAAGTTACTAAAATAATTGCATGAGGTCTAAAAAGTTATCGATTAAAATTATTACGTTATTTCCCTCATTTATAGAAAATTTTGTGGAGTCTTTTGGAATTGTAAAAAGAGCTATTAAGTTAGGGCTTTTACAAATTCAGCCGATAAACTTACGTTCGTTTGGTTTGGGTGAGAGGCAGGTTGTTGACGACCGGCCATATGGCGGCGGTGTGGGTATGGTGTTACGCGCGGATATTTTATATAAAGCGATAAAGTCGGTCTCTGATCATAGGGGGCGGATAATATCCGCCCCTACACAGGCACGTATAATTTTGTTAACACCCCAGGGCCAAAAGTTTGACCAAAAAATGGCCCAGCGATTGGCAAAATTTAATGAGTTAATTTTTGTCTGCGGTAGATACGAGGGCTTTGATGAGCGGGTGAGAAGTTTTGTAGACGAAGAAATCTCCATCGGGGATTATGTTTTAATGGGCGGAGAATTGCCCGCGTTGGTTATCAGCGAAGCGGTAATGAGATTGAGGTCAGGGATTTTGGGCAAGGATGAATCCGCAGATAAAGAATCTTTTTCCGAAAATAGCCTGGAATTTCCGCAGTATACAAAACCGGAAATTTTGATGATTCCTGCCCTGGGTAGGGGCGGGTCTAGACCCGTCCCTACAAAGCGAAGAAAAATTTTGAAGGTGCCGAAAGTTTTATTATCCGGGCACCATGCGAATATAGAAAAATGGAGAATGGATGAGGCAATGAAGCGCACAAAAAAACGCCGTCCGGATTTGCTGAACAACCAATAAAATTATTGAATCGCATTTATGTCCGAACATTCTTTTGTCGTTGAAGAATTAAAAACCCGGCTGGATAAATATCTGGCCAAGCAGCTGCCGCAGATAAGCCGCAGCCAGATTCAGCGCGACATAGAGGGCGGTCAGGCGGAGGTTAACGGGCAGCCTATTGTGGAGAGTAAGTTTGTGGTGCGGTTGAACGATAAAGTCAGCTATAAGCAATCAGCAGACGCAAATCGGCAGACAGAGTTGAAGGCGACGAATACGCCATTGAAAGTTTTATATAATAATCACGGACTACTCATTATAGACAAACCCGCAGGGCTGACTGTTCATCCGGGAGCGGGATTTAAAGGGGAGACATTGGCCTCGGCATTGCTCTATCATTTCAAGGACATTAGGGTTGTGGGGGAAGATCACCGGCCGGGGATTGTGCATAGGCTGGACAAGGATACCAGCGGGGTCATTTTAGTGGCCAAAACCCAGGAAATGTACGAGTTTTTAAAAGACGCGTTTGCGGAACGAAAAATCAAGAAAGAATATATCGCGCTGGTTTTTGGCAAGATTGAAAAGCGGCATGGTTTTATTGAAACGCCCATTGGTAAGAGCAAAACTGATTTCCGGAAACAAACGGCCAAAGATCCGGTGTTAGCCAAGGAAGCCGTGACCGAATATCAGGTTTTGGAATATCTGCCAACTCCAACCACCCCCCTCGCTTCGCGAGGACCCCTCCTTGAAAAGGAGGGGAGAGCTGCGGCCGGGGTTGACAAATACACCCTAATTCTGGTAAAATTGCATACAGGCAGAACACATCAGATCCGGGTCCACCTTGCCAGCACAGGACACCCGCTTATGGGTGATGAGCTCTATGGCGGGAAAAGGACTGTTTTACCAGGCCTACACAGACAATTCCTTCACGCAAAAAAAATTGAAGTCCGCCTTCCGGACAATTCCTGGATAGAAGCCGAGTCGGAACTAGCTGACGATCTGCGGAAAGTTTTAGTCGATTTAAACAGTAAAACTGTTAAAGAAGTATAATGTGTTGTAGATATTTGTTGATATTAGTAGATATTAATAGATATTTTCGAAACACAATTAATATCACAATATTTTAATATCAATAAATATCCATTTATGCCAATTGTAAAAAACATCACCGATTCTCAAATCAAACAGCTGCCGGAATTTAGGACCGGTTATACCGTTAAAGTCCACCAAAGGATTAAAGAAGGCAGCAAGGAACGCGTGCAGATGTTTGAAGGACTGGTGATTGCCATTAAAGGCGGCACCGGAGTTAACGCTACTTTTACGGTCAGAAAAATTTCTTACGGCGTTGGCGTGGAAAGAATATTTCCGCTCCATTCCCCGAACATTGTGAAGTTGGAAGTCACCAAGCCCGCCCTGGTAAGCAAAGCCAAGCTTTATTATACCCGTAAACGCATGGATAGCGCGCCGAGATTCAGAAAGACCAAGGTCGTGAAAAAAGCGGCTTAAATTCAAACATAAATTTTAAAATCGACCCCAACGAACCGGGGTTGATTTTTTTGGCGGAATAGGCTATAATGCTAATATCATCTTCGATTAAGATCGTTTGGGCAATAGGCTTCTTTTAAGAGTTTATCTTTATAAGAGTTTAGTCCGGCATTAATCGCCTTAATATATAAGTAAGAGTGTAAGGTGAGCTCTTAAAAGAAAGCCTATTCATAAATGGCTAAGAAACTTTTTGTCGGCGGCATTCCGTGGGCAACCACATCCGACGACCTTAAGCAGTTATTCAGCGCGCACGGCACTGTGGCTACTGCCACCGTCATCACCGATAAGATGACCGGCCGCAGCAGAGGTTTTGGATTCGTCGAATTCGAAAACGACGCCGAAGCCGAAGCCGCGATTAACGCGCTCAACAACAGCCAGTACGGCGGCAGAACTTTGGTTGTCAAAGAAGCCCGTCCGCTGGAAGACCGACCGCGCCGCAGTTTTGGCGGCCAGGGCGGCAACGGCGGCGGCTACGGCCGGCGCGACCAGTACTAAAATCACCTTTTGATTTTATCCCCTCTCCTGCCAGTGGCGGGAGAGGGGATTTTGTTATTTTGGGGATTTATGCTAAAATATTTTATATGCTGCACAGACATAAACATGATGCCATTGTAATTTTAGCCATTTTTGGCTTAGGGGTCAGCCTGTATTTGGCCATTACCCACTACTTGGGCTTTGCGGTGCCGTGTGATTTGACCCACGGCTGTGAGACCGTGTTAAACAGCAAGTACTCCATGCTGTTGGGTTTGCCGCTATCGGTATGGGGAGTGGCCTATTTTTTTTCGGTGGCGGTGTGCGCCTTACTCGCCAATTATTACGCCACCTGGAAAACGCTGCTGACTTGGCTGCTGGGTATTGGGGCCGTGGCTTCATTGGCATTTTTAAGCATCCAGTTTTTTGTGTTAAAAAAAATCTGCCAATATTGTCTAACCACCGACTTGATCAGCGTCCTGTTGTTTTTATGGGATATCAATATCGAGCATCAGAAGACTTAAATTTTTGCCCGGCGCATAAAAATATGGTAAACTATAATCATAGCAAACAGGGAAGACCGGATATAAACATCAAATTTATTGGTATATGCAAGACGGCAGTCAATTAGGGGCTTATTTATGGTTTGCGTTAGCCCTGCTGGTTTTAGGCAGTGTTTATCTGATTGTCGAAGGTTACAAAGTCCATAAGCTGTTTGCCGAGTCGGTCGTGGGGAAACTTATCAAGGCGCTCGTGGTGGTATTTTTGATTGAATTATATTCATTGGGGATTGTCAGTTTCGCGTTTTTCTTTTTTTATCCCCGCGGCGCGGTCGTGCTTTTGCCGATTTTGGCACTGTGGATAGTCAGCCTGATTTTTGCCATCCTGGCCGTGCGCACTGCAAAAAACCAAGTCAGTAATTTATAGAGAATATATATAAAATAATTAAAATAAAAATATGGCTAATGTTGGAAATACCCAGCCGCCCGTAAAAAATTACGATTCCCGTTGGTTTATTTGGACAATTGTTTTTTTGGTGGTTACAGGAATTTCGTTGGTGAGTTATATAGTGCTAAGCGACAGCGGCACCTATGATACCGGTCCGATTGTGGTAGCCCACCACAAGACAGTGACGGAAAACGGTTCTAAATAACAGATTGTTAAAAATACCCGCTCGCGCGGGTATTTTTTAATTTCTATTTTCCAGAAAAATTAAACTGATAATTTTTGTGAGATTTATAGCAATAAGCCCGGCCCAAAGCCAATAGTCTATGTTGTGGGAGACAAATAGCTGATATAAAATCCCGAGGGAAAATATCACAGACCCGGCTACGAGCCCCGCCCGGTTGGATAAGTTTTTGTGGAGAATTTGCCGTTCGTCCTGATTTTTGCCTTCCCCGACGAACGACATGGCTATTACATATAAAATTAAGGCCGCTGAAATGCCCAGCATTTGCTGCATACCCATACTTTGCGGCCTACCCAGCACAAGTGAGCCGGCAACTAAGGCTATAAAAACCAATAATAGTAGATAATAAATTATTACTTTCATATAGTTTATTTTAGCACAAAAATATCTTCTACCTTAATTTTAAAAATTTTTGTCAATTTTAGGGCAAGTCCCAGGGAAGGTTCATAGTTACCTTTTTCGATGGCAATTATGGTCTGTCTGGACACGCCAACTACGGCCGCAAGCTGTTCTTGGGTGATGTTTTGCCGCTCACGAAATTGTTTAACAGAGTTTAAAATCATAGTGTCGGCTTATCCGAATGTAAACGTGAACGCGTTAAGGCCGGCTTGTGGGATGTCAATTTCCACGGTGTAATCGTTCGCGTAATCGGATTGAACGAGCTGGTAGAGCCGGGAGGACTGAATTGTCACCTGGCTGGCCTGTTTGCCATCCACAAAGACTGTCACGGTTACAGGTTTATCGCTGCTGGCCACCATATAGACATTGGAAGCATGATAATGCAGGCGGATTTTACCGGGTCCGCCTACCAAAGTCGCGTGGTCGCCGGTAAATTGCCATGTTCCTTCCAGGGCGAAATTATTCAGGGCCAAATTTTGAGTAAGCGCATAAGTTTGCGGCTGGCTCGATGCTTGCTGGTCGGGTGTCAAATTTTTCAGCCGCGAGATTTCAAAATACATTTCCGGGGAGCCGACTCCCTGTAAGTTCGAGCCATTTTCAGGACCGACCGCCGTATTTTCATTTAACAATTCCCGGATGGCATTTTCCATAACGTCATATTCACCTTCGCCAAAATGTTCGTGGACAATATTCCCTTTTTGGTCAATAAGATATTCGGCCGGCCAATACTCGTTATTATAAGCGTTCCAGGTCGTGTATTCATTATCCTGCGCGACAGGATAATGAATATTAAAACGTTCTATGGCGTTTTGGACGTTCCCGGTGTCCTTTTCAAAATCAAATTCCGGCGTGTGAATTCCGACTACAACCAATCCCCGGCCTTTATAAGTATCGTACCATTTTGTGACATATGGCAGGGTGCGGATGCAATTTATGCAGGACAAAGTCCAAAAATCCACCAGGACAACTTTGCCCTTTAAATCGGCCAGCGACAGCGATTGCGCGTTGTTTGGAAGATCCAGCCAGTGATCTATTCCGGTAAAATCGGGGGCTTTGCCGAAATTTTGCAGAGGGACAACATCCAGAGGGGTGGCCGGTCTAACGGAATTTTGCGATGTCGTTGTGGTGCTTTGTCCGGTCGCGGGCGGGGATGGTAGGGCGGCAGATTCCATAGGTGCATTATGGTTGGTGTTTAAAATAGGGTTGCCATTTTGGACCAACTGAGTTTCCAGACCGGATTGTGGAAAAGCCTGGGTCAGCGCCGCCTCAATTACAACGTCGTATTGGAAATACATGGCAGCCGCCAATAGTAAAATTAATATACCAAAAATTTGCTGAAGTCTCACCGAATATTGCGCCAGCCATTTAACCTTGGTTGTTATCCACTGACTGCCGTAGGCGATTATGAGCATGGGGATGCCGGCTCCCAGCGCGTAGGCAATCATCAGTATCACCGATTTTGAGGTACTGCCGGAAACTGCCACCAGGGTTAAGATTGATCCCAAAATTGGCCCCGCGCAGGGAGTCCAGACTATGCCCAAGACCAGGCCGAGCAACAGCCCGCCGGTATTTCCGGAACCGCCTCCCAATTTATTGGCGGAGTTTATGGTGCCGGACATGTTCATAGCCAGCAATTCAAACGGTTTTGGCCAAATCATCAGCAGTCCAAAAATAGCCAGGCAGACTACCGCAATATCGCGAAGCAGGTTGGGGCTTAAACCAAAGTGGCTGATGATTGCGGACAATACCAGCGCCGCGGCAGAAAAACTGACAATAAATCCTAGCACAATAAACAGCGGCCGTTGCTTGCTTTGCTGGCCGACCGAAGCGCCGAGCAAAATCGGGAGCATGGGTAAAATGCAGGGGGCGGCAATGGTTAATATGCCGGCCAGGACGGCAAAAAGTATTTGTATGATCATCTTGGTGATTCCTTTTTGTGTTAAGTTATTGTTTTTATTTTAAACCGGCAAAAAACTAATGTCAAGTTAACTTTACATTAGAACGCGCCAATACCGTTGGGGCTTCCCAGACCGGTTGGGCCGTCGTACTTGGTTTTACCGGCGCATAAATAGGCGGGGTTGCAGTCCCCATTGCTTCCGCCGACCACGTCATGCAGGTTGGATTTGGTTCCCAGGTTATAGGGAAGACTGTTGGCTTTTTGGCCACTGGGAATATTTTTGGCCAAAGCATAAACTGCGGCAATAAGCGGCGAAGACAAGGATGTCCCGCCGGCCGTAAACCAACCCTTTTGGCCTTTGACGCTCGTCGTGGTATACACCGCAAAGCCGGTGTCCGGGTCGGCAACCGCCGAGACATCCGCCACGGTTCGGTTTTGGCATTTATTGTCTGTTTGCCAGGCCGGCTTGCCCTCAAATTGGCTGCATCCGCTGCCAGCCCCGCTCCAGGCGTCCTCGTTTTTATATTTGCCGCCCGAGCCTAAATATAAGGAAGTCCCGCCCACGGCCGTGACATAAGGAGAAGCGGCCGGGTACTGTACCCCGTAGCCGCTGTCGCCGCTGCTTACGGTAAACGCGATTCCGGCACGATTAAAATGGCTGTCAAACTGTTTTTCTTCCGCAAATTCCGGGCCGCCGTAAGAGTTGGAAACCGCCACTGCTCCGGCTTTAACCGCGGCGTCAACGGCCGCCATTAAATTTGTCATATTGGGAGAAGTCGCTTCCACCAATAAAATTGAACAGTTTTCACACATAGCGTGAACCGCTTCCACATCCAGCGCTATTTCCATTGACCAGCCTTTATTTATTGAAGGCAAAGCGGCGGTGCCGCGCTGGCTGATTTTTTGAAAACATGGGACTAAGGATTTGGCGGCATCGGTTTTACAGTTCGGCAAGTGCGCCAAACCAAACTGATTGCTGTACACATCCAGATCGCTTTTGATTGTCGGGTCGTCATAAGCATCCACAATCGCGACGACCGGGTGATTATCCGCCTTCCCCGAAAGATTGTAGGCATGCCGCAAATCAGCCGGACTAAACCCGATTGGAGAATTATTTACAACCATTTTACCCTTGGCATCGGTGATTACGCGGGCATTACAGCTGGCCAGGCCTTGTTTTTTAGCCAGACTGCAAACGCGGGCATTATGAATGGCGGCAGCTTGGACAATATCGGGTGTGATAATAAGCGCTGTTAGCGCCAGCAAAAAAAGTATTGTTTTCATTTTAATTTGATTAATAATAAAAAATTACCGGAAACCCAATATAAGGTTATCCGGTAACTCTTGAATAAATAGTAAACGAGCGTTCACCATATGTCAAAAGCCTGATTTTTTAATAAATCAGGAGTTTTTGGGAAAGTTATCCACCATAAAAAATCCGCCCCGAACCGAATCAGGGCGGAAATTATTAATTGACTTAGAACGCTCCGCCGCCATTGGGGCTGCCCAAGCCTGTCGGGCCGTCGTAACCGGAAATGGCGGTGCAAAGATATTCTCCGCCGCACGTGCCGTTGCCCCCGCCAGTTACATCATGCAGCAGCGACGAGTTAATATAGGGCATTTGGTTTGGCGCAGTGCCGGCAGGAATCGGCGTTCCCGTTGCATACGCCGCGGCAACCAGTGGCGAAGCCAGCGAAGTGCCACCGACTTGGAACCAACCTGCTCTGCCGCTAAAGTGGTAGCTGTCATAAACAGCCGCGCCAGTATTTGGGTCTGCATCGGCCGAAACATCGGCGATGGTGCGCTTAACGCATCCGGCATCTGTTTGCCAAACCGGTTTGCTCTCAAATTGGCTACAGCCGCTACCGGCGCCGCTCCAGGCGGTTTCACCCGCGTACGCTAGTCCGTTCATCATAAGCGATGTGCCGCCGACCGCGGTCACATAACGGGAACTGGCCGGATACTCCACCCCGTAGCCGCTGTCCCCGGAACTAAAAGTTATGGCTACGCCGGGTTTGTTGAGATGGCTGTCGTAGGAAGTTTCGCCGGAAAATTCCCCGCCGCCCCAGGAGTCGGAAATAACCTTGGCTCCCATTATGGCCGCTCGATCAATGCCCGTGAGCAGGTCGTTGTAGCTGCTGGAATTTGTCTCCACTAGCAGAATGCTGCATTGTGGGCAGGCACCGTGGGCGACTTCGACATCCAGGGAAATTTCCAATGCCCAGCCGGAGTTGGACAGAGGCAGGAACGAGCCGCCGTTTTGGTTGACTTTTTGGAAGCACGGCACGGCGGAACCGGAAACATTTTTGGCGCAGGCCGGGAAGGAGGGCAGGCCAAACTGTTTGTTGTAGGTATTTAAGTCGGAGGTTATATTTGGCGCGTTGTAGGCGTCAACAATGGCGATTATTGGATGGCCGGATGCTGCGGTTATGCCGTAGGCGGCTTGGAATTGCGCCGGCCCGTAACCGGAAGGAGCGGTAAAAGTTTTTGCTTTGCCGCCCGCATCAGTTATCACATGGGCGTCGCATCCCGCCAGGCCAAAACCGGCTAATGCCTGGGCGCAAACCCGGGCATGAAAGAACGGTTTTTGGAAGTCGGGTTTCCAAAAGTTATTAAATTGCGGTTGACTCGGCATCGCGAACATTGGCATGCTTGGCACTTGCGCCGAACTACTGAGAGGCGCGGCAAAAAAAGAAAACGACAAAGCCAATATAGCCAGGCCTGCCGTCGATTGTTTGTGTTTGGGTTTCATAAACCTCTATTATTAATTATTTTATCTTTCCGTAATTATAGCAAAAAAAGAAAATTTTTACAGAGATAGTTAGCACTTGACATGGTAGAGTGCTAATGATATTATCATTGTAGCAGTTTAATCAAGGTAAAAATTATGGACAAAAATTCCGATATCACTCAAAGGCAAGCCAAAATTCTTGCGGCCATAGTTAAGGAGAACTGCGACAACGGCCAACCCGTAGCCAGTCAGGATTTGGCGGGTAAATATACTTTTGATGTCAGCCCGGCTACAATCCGAAACGAGATGCAGGTATTGGAGAAAACCGGTTATATTACCCAGCCTCATACGTCCGCGGGTCGCGTGCCAACCGATAAAGGATTCCGGTTTTTTGTGAACGAACTTATGGACCGCGTACAGCTGACATTAAAGGAGCAGGATTTGCTCAGGCGCGAATTGATGAAGATGCAGATTATCCACGCGGAAATGGGGAGGAAAATCGCGAAATTACTGTCCGACCATTCCCAACAGGCATCTTTCACGCTTTTTCCCGAAGAAACTTCCACTACGGGCCTGTCCAATATTCTCGATAATCCGGCCCTGCCGGCGGAGGATGCCAAAGAGATTGCTCAGTTTTTTGATAACATCGACCAGTACGCGGAAAAAATGATGCTGGATTATTCAGGTTCGCAAAAACCCGAAACGTTTATTGGAAAAGAGTTAAAACTCAGCAAAAAGTCCGATTATTCTATGATAGTCAGCGGCCTCAGCCTGCCCGGCGGCAAAAAAGGCGTAATCGGTTTAATCGGCCCCAAGAGCATGAAGTACGAAAAGAATTTGTCCCTTATGGAGTATATTGCCAAGCTGTTGGGCGGGGGAGCGGCAGTCATATTATTGACCATGATTAAATAATTAATACGGATCTACCGATGGTACACGGATCAACTGATGTCTACGGATGCTGATGATCGAAGTGTGTTGGTAGGCATCAGTAGATCCGCATTCAATCAATGAATCCGAATTAATCATATGAGCGACGATATACAACAAGACGACCAAAATCAAGCCAGTGATGTTTCTTTAGAAAAGCTCCAAGCCGATTTTGAAAGTGCCATGGCCGGATGGAAGCGCACGGCCGCGGACTTCGAAAATTTTAAAAAACAGAAGGAACGCGAGAATAAGGAGCTGCTGGAATTTGCCAAAGAAGTAACGGTGGTAAAACTTTTGCCCACTATAGATACGCTGGAGCAGGCGCTGAAGCATTTGCCGCAGTATCAGCAATCAGCAGACAGCAATCTGCAGACGGACTTTGAAAAACAATACCAAAACTGGCAGACGGGAGTGAACGGAATTGTCATCCAGTTAGATAAAGTATTATCGGATTTAGGTGTCAAAAAAATTGAGGCCATTGGCAAAAAATTCGACCCGAATTTCCATGAGGCGATAAAGGAAGTCGAATCGGAAAAAGACGATGGAATTGTTATAGATGAGTTTCAGTCCGGGTTTGAGCTAAACGGTAAGGTTATTCGTCCGTCACAAGTGGTTATCAGCAAGAAGGCCGCCGAAGGTGGCAAATTATAGCAACCATCCCGAGCGAGACCTTATAGAATATTACTCGAAGGTCGAGTCGAGGGATCTTAATAAGCAAGAAGAAAAATTAATTATCCACTAATCACAAATGTTCACAAATACTGCAAATAAGTTGCCGTAAGATTTGTCCTCATTTGTGAAATTAGTGATTTGTGGAGAATCTATGACCATAAAAGACATATTTGAAGTTGGTGAAATAATGGAGTGGGAAGACAAGGACAAGAAAATAAAAACCTTGACCGCCGATGACTGCGTAATTACCGGCAAGCAGTTAAATAACAAAAAAATAATCCTTCACTTTAAGCGTGAATCCGACGGCAGCGAAGGCAACGTCTTTGTAAAGTTGAGAGAAGACCACATAAAAGATTTCCCGACTTCCAAAAAATTATTAGCAAGCAAGAATGTTGTGGGAATGACGCTGAACCAGTTTAAGAATTTGGACATTGAGGAACTCTAAACCGCAGATCTGCACGCGGATAGCGACGCAGATCTGGCGCGGAATTTAAACTTTCGTGTCATCGCGAGCCACGTACCGGACGGAATTCAGGCAAGGAGTCGCCATCGAATTATTAGTGAACAATGTCGAAGCAATCTAAGTATGTAGCGTGCCGATTTATCGGCTTTAAGGGATTAACTTATGTGTCATTCCGGCTCCCGAGCCGGCATCTAAAAAATTATGATTCCTGCCTCCGCGGGAATCACAAGAATTATGAATAAATTTTAAAAGGAGAACACATTATGCCAAAAATTATAGGGATAGATTTGGGGACGAGCAACTCCGCCGCCAGTGTTATGCAGGGCGGGACGCCGGTGATTATTCCGGCCGCGGAAGGCACATCCGCCGCGGGGAAAGCTTTTCCATCTTATGTGGCTTTTACCAAAGAAGGCCAGCTTTTGGTCGGTGAGCCGGCCAGACGCCAGGCGGTCACAAACCCCGAGGGAACCATCTTTGAAGCCAAAAGAAAGATGGGTACAAATTTTAAATACCAGATTAACGGCAAAGAATACACCCCGGAACAAATCAGCGCGTTTATTTTACAGAAGATCAAGAAAGACGCGGAAACTTTTTTGGGTGAACCGGTGGCTAAAGCCGTAATTACCGTGCCGGCTTATTTTGACGACGCGCAGCGGCAAGCGACCAAGAACGCCGGGGAAATCGCGGGGTTGGAAGTGGTTCGCGTCATAAACGAACCCACGGCCGCGGCTTTTGCTTATGGCTTGGATAAATCATCGTCAAAAGACCAAAAAATTCTCGTGTTCGACCTGGGAGGCGGAACTTTGGACGTAACGATTATGGATTTTTCAGAGGTAGATAATCAGGCTACTTTTGAGGTTAAATCCACCTCCGGGGACACGCAATTGGGCGGCAAGGACATGGACAAAGCGCTTATCGATTACATTGTAAACGATTTTAAGTCTTCCAGCGGCGTGGATTTAAACAATGACAAGATGGCCATGAACCGCGTTAGGGAAGCGGCCGAAAAAGCCAAAATAGAATTGTCGACGACCATGGAGACGGATATTAACCTTCCTTTTATAACCGCGGATGCTAACGGGCCGAAACATTTGCAAATTAAGATTACCCGGGCCAAACTTGAAGAATTAATCCGGCCGATTGTGGAAAAAATGCGCCACCCCGTGGAGCAGGCATTAAACGATGCCAAGCTGACGCCGCAGAATATAGACAAAATTATTTTAATCGGCGGCCCGACCCGGATGCCCGCGGTCAAACAGTTCGTGGAAACTTACGTCGGCAAGCAGGTGGAAGGCGGCATAGACCCGATGGAAGCCGTGGCCAAAGGCGCGGCTATTCAAGCCGGCATTTTGGGCGGGGACGTGCAGGGCAAGGAAATTTTGCTGCTGGACGTAACTCCCTTGACGCTGGGTCTGGAAACTTTGGGGGGAATTCGTACCGCGCTGATTGATCGAAATACCACCATCCCGACCTCCAAGTCCCAAGTATTTTCCACCGCGGCCGATAACCAAACTTCGGTGGAAGTTCACGTTCTGCAGGGCGAACGCGAATTTGCCAAGGATAACAAATCTTTGGGCCAGTTTATTTTGGACGGCATTCCGCCGGCGCCCCGCGGCGTACCGCAGGTTGAAGTGACGTTTGATATTGATGCCAACGGCATTTTGACTGTTAAAGGAAAAGACAAGGCTACGGGCAAGGAAAATAAAATTACCATTCAGGGTTCTTCCAATTTGTCCAAAGACGATGTCGAACGGATGAAAAAAGAAGCCGAAGCGCACGCGGCCGAAGACAGAAAGCGCAAAGAAACCGTGGACATGCGGAACCAGGCCGATACGCTCATTAGCGTTTCCGAAAAAACTTTAAAGGATGCCGCCTCGACAGGCTCGGGGTCCGCGACCGGCTCAAAGCTCAAAGCCGAAGACAAATTGTCTGTGGAAGAAAAAATTAAAGCCCTGAAAGAAGTAAAAGACAAGGATGACATTGAGGCGATTAAAAAAACCATGGACGCGCTGAGCGAGGCTGTCCAAAAAGTCGGCGCGGCTATGTACGAAGGCTCGGGCGGGCCGGCAAATCCTGCCGCGGGTTCCGGACCTGGCGGGCAGGCGGGCGCCAATCCGTCGGCGGAAAGCGGTAATTCGGGCGGAACTTCCGGGGGTAATTCCGGCACTGTTGACGCGGATTATAAAGAAGTCCCAAAATAGTATAAACTATAAGGTACCGGGTATATAATATCCGGTACCTTATAAGTAAAATAAAAATTATGAGCTGGAAAGCGTTTTTCTTTATTATACTGCTTTTGGCGGGAGGGGCGTTCTTTTACGTCAAATTGCAGGCCAAGGGCAGTCCGGACAGCCAGTTTAACCAATCGACCAGGTATACCATAGGCCAATATCCGGTATTGCGGTCACTATTTGGGTTTCATAAACCGGGAGATGCCAGGGCGGAATATTTTAAAGCAGCCGGCCCCATTTATATAGTGTGGTTCAAGCCGGATACGCTGGATGTTGATGTCAGCCCGCTGAACGCCTTTGCGTCGCTGGTAAGTAAATATACCGGCCGGACCGCCCAGGTTGTCGACGGGGGTTCGGTGAGCGACAGTACGGTTCCTTTAACGACGCTTAACGCGGCCAGAATCGGTTCCGACACGCGTGTGCCGGGAGGGGGAAGTAAATTTTACGTTTATTTTTTACAGGATTACAGCCCCAGGGCCGACCAGGAAATGTCGACTACATACTTGGAGTCGGGAACGGCCATCTCCGTATCTGCTTATATGGATTTTTTGCGCTCCGAGCCGCAGCAATTAAATAATTATATTTTATCTTCGCTGCTTCAGAATTTTGGCATCCAGATCGGGTTAAAGACCCAATCCACAGATAACAGCTGTGTTATGGATACTCAGATCGGGCAAAATGGCCAGCCGTTTGAGGCATTCGGTTTATACATATCACAGGATTTTTGCCCCGCCGAACAGCTTAAAATTTCGCAGCTAAAATCGCAATATTAAACAGTTTACGAAGTACGAAATTTTACGAACTTACGAAGAGAAACTCCTTTGTTCATGAGTTCACATTTGTTTGTACTTCGTAGAAATTCAATTTTATGGATCAACAAAAAGACCAAGGACAGCAAATCCAGGTAAAAATTTCCGATGAGGTGCTAAAGGGCGTGTATGCCAATATGGTACAGGTTGGCCACGGCCCCGAGGAATTTATTTTGGATTTTATGAATATTTTTCCGCCCTCCGGGATTATTTCCGCCCGCGTTATTTTGTCGCCCGGTCATATGAAGCGGGTGGTCGCGGCTATGGAAGAGAATTTGAAAAATTACGAAAAGCAGTTCGGCCAAATTAAAATGTCCGAACAACCCGAGCACAAGATTGGGTTTAGAACAGAATGAGGAAATTGACAAAATTGACAGGATTGAGCAAGATTGACAAGAATGCCGACCCAATCATGTCAGTCTTTTAAATTTTTTAAATGATGTCAATCTAGCTATGGCAATAAATTACTATGACATTTTAGGCGTTTCCAAAGGCTCTTCGGCGGACGAAATCAAACGCGCTTACCGAAAAAAAGCCCACGAGTTCCATCCGGACAAAGGTAATGGCAACGCGGAAAAATTCAAAGAAATCAACGAGGCTTACCAGGTTTTGGGCAACGCGGAAAAGAAGCAGCAATACGATCAGTATGGCCAGACTTTTGACCAGGCCGCCAGGAATGGCGGCGGCTTTAACTATCAAGGCCAGGGAAGTCCGTTTGGCGGTTATCGAACGGCAGGATCCCCATTTGGAGAAGGTTTTGGCGGATTTGGCGAAGGCGGTATAGAATTTGATTTGGGCGATATTTTTGGCGGGATGTTCGGGGGGCAGCAGAGGCAGAGCCGCAGGACGCGGGGAATTGATTTGGAAATGGGATTAACAATAACTTTTGAGGAAGCCGTATTCGGCGCGGAGAAAACCGTTACACTGGAAAAAAAGGACAAATGTAAAACCTGTGGAGGCAGCGGCGGACAGCCGGGCACTAAAATTAACACCTGCCCCAAATGCCACGGGCAGGGAAATATTGTCACAAACCGCAGCACTATTTTTGGCCAGGTCCAGAGCCGTGTAACCTGCGACCGCTGTGAAGGCACTGGTAAGGTTCCGGAACAACCCTGCAAAACCTGCGGCGGGTCTGGAAGTTTGCGGCAGGAAAAAACAATAATGGTAAAAATTCCGGCCGGTATAGACAACGGCCAGCGGGTACGCATAAGCGGCGAAGGCGAAGCCGGTTACCGCGGCAGTGAAGCCGGTGATTTGTATTTGTCCATTCGCGTAAAACCCGGCAAGGATTTTGTCCGCGACGGCATTAATCTGCTCAGGGAATTGCCGGTTGGTTTTACGCAGGCCGCGCTGGGCGCCAAATTGATTGTTAAAACTTTGGACAGCGATATTGAACTAAAAATTCCAGCCGGGACACAAAGCGGAACGGTGCTGAAAGTTAAAAACCACGGCGTCCCGAATATTGATAATCCCGACCGCCGCGGCGACCTGTTAATTACCGTCCGCGTCGTCACCCCGGCCAAACTTTCCAAAAAGGAGAAAGAACTGCTCAAACAATTGGCCGACGAACGGGGAGAGACGGTAAATATAGACGAAAGTCTTTGGAACAGCATTAAGGATAGTTTTTAGATTTTCATGATATAATACTTATGCAAGCCGATATTTAAGCTGTCTTTTATGAAGAAAAGATCTAAAATTTATCCCGCCAATAAGGTTAGAGAAAAAATGGTCGGTTATTCAACGCGTTTGGAAAATAATTACGCGGTAATTATTGAACAGGATGAGGATGGATTTTTTATAGCTTCGGTACCAACATTGCCAGGTTGTCATACACAGGCTAAAACATTGACCGAGTTGCGTAAGCGAATCAAAGAGGCCATAAAATTATGTTTGGAGGTTGCAAAAAAAAATTCTGCATACAGGAATAAAATTTTGGGTTTGTCCCATCAGCCCAGCTTTATAGCTATGGAAATGGTAACTTTGTAATTTATGTCTGCCCGTTTGCCCATGTTTAAAGCGCGCGATGTTATTCGCGCTTTAAAAATGTTCGGGTTCATCGAGATTCGCCAGTCAGGTTCTCATCGATTTTTTGCGCATCCCGATGGTCGTACGACAGTCGTACCGGATCATCGTGGTGAAGACATTGGCAGAGGATTGCTCAGAGCAATTTTAAGGGAAGCGGAAATTGACCGGGAAGATTTTTTAAATAATTTATAAAATTTTATTAGGTTGGGCAATCGAAAGCGACGGCAGATTTGCGCCGTCGCCGCTTTTATTTAGAAGTTTGACAGAATGTCATTTTGGTTTATAATGTAAGAAAGTCTAACTTTCTAACATTTTGTAATCATATGGAACTAGTTAAAGTTAAAACAAAATACCAAATCACCCTGCCGGTCGCTTTAAGAAAAAAAGCCGGTGTGAACATTGGCGATATTTTTGAAGCCACCGTCAACAAAGGTGAAATTACTTTAAGGGCTAAAAATTTAGTCGACAAGGGAATTGCCGAGGGTCTGGCAGATGTTAGAGCCGGCAGAGTTTATGGCCCGTTTGATACTCATAAAGAAATGGTGGATTTTTTACATGAATCGGTAAAAAAATACAAGAAAAGTAAGCATGTCCGCAAATGAAAACGGAGCTCACGCCCAAGGCGGTAAAGAGCTACTTGAACGAAATAAAATTATACAAAATCAAAGGCGACGGTGGTATGAGCCATCCGTCGCCTTTTTGATAGTTTATTGCAATATTTTGCCGTGCTTCCTCCTTTGGTAGATTTCGATTTCCTTTCGGACTTCCCCGATGAACTCCTCGGAAAGATTTGGCAGCAATGCCGCAATTTCCTTTAGTTTCACCGGAAAGCCTTTGCCGAGGCTTTTGACGATGTTTGACGCCGCGCCGCGATGTTCGTTCAGGAACAGCGAGAACAGCAAATCGTTGGTGTGCGGCATGCCGGCGCCGTTGCTCGCCCGGAATTCGCTCAGGCGCAGGCTGTCGGACTCGCAGGACGACAGCCAGAAAGCCACGTGGATGAGCGAGCCGATTCCAAGCTGGATGCAGCTCAGGGTGTCTTTGTCTTTTATGGCTACGCCCATCAGGAAAGCCAGGAGCATAATGGGCACATACAGCACAACCCATTGGTTCCAGCGCTCCGCGCGGTCGAATGCCGCGAACTTTACCAAGAGCGAAGCCAGTAACGCTGTGATTGTCACCGCCGTCACGGCGGTGCTGTTAAGTGCTGATTGGCCGGTAATCGCAATCGGCACGAACCAACCGATGATTACGACCGCCACGTAGATCAATGCGTAACGCATTTTCATTTGTAATTTCTCCTAATCACATCACAAAAGGCGATTTTTAAGTTCAAAATTGTCGTCTGCGATCCACTGCCCAGGCTTGAGCAATTTCTGATATGTGAACCGAAGTGCTTTGGCCGCCGTCGATGATGACGAAGTTGTCCCCTTGTCTGGTCGCGCCGGGCCCGTAGTAGTTAAGCGATCCTTCAACATAGTGCCAATCTTTTAGCCTTACTTGCACCCTTTGATTGACGCGCTGTTCCAATTCGGCGACGGGAAACTCATATATCGTCAACGGCAGTCGACGTTCGGAATCGATTTCCAGGCTATTGGGGTTGTCGGAGCTGAACACCGATATATTCATTTCTTGCCAGCTGTCGGCAAAGCCATTGACATATAATACGTCGACAGGGCTACGGCACCATCCTGCCAACCCCACGGTGAAGTCCTGAGGAGCGGGTTTTTTGACCACAGAAATTTCAGCCCGGCATGAGTCGATTCTGTTCCGGGAAAGAGCTGAAATAGCAAAGACATATTTCTTCCCGTTCCAATTATCTTTGCCTTCGATTTTTTCGGACGAAACCACCTCTACCGATTCAACCCAAAGAGGCTGAGAGTGGTAGTGGTACATCCTTTGAAACCCCGCCATTACCGCTTGTAATGCCAAAAGCTTTAACCCAACTATTACTTCCATATTTCCTCCCTTCTTGTCCCATGATCAAGTTGACAATGGTGACCAAATAGCATAAACTATATTTAATGAGTGGCCAAGAGCACCATAGGGTGGTAAATGCCACCATAAGATAAATAACCTTTATTCTTGTGTCATTCCGAGGCTTTGCCCTCTGGCCGAGGAATCCCTTAGTTAGATTTAAGGGATCCCTCCACTCGTCGGATGCACTCCTCGGTCGGGATGACACAACTGGAGAAATTATGTACTCCGAAGTTTTTGAAGAAATTGGGCTTAGCCCAAATGAGGCTAAAATTTATGAGACGCTGTTGAGCGCCGGGGAGATTGGCGTGGCGGAAATTTCGCTTAAGGCCAGTGTGCATCGCCGCAATGTTTATGACGCGCTAAACCGGTTGGTGGAAAAAGGTTTGGTTTTTCGGATTTTTCAAAAAGGGGAACATCAGTTTCGCGCGGTAACTCCAAATAAATTGGCCGAGGTTTTGGAAGAAAAAGAAAGGAAACTAACGAACATTTTACCGGAATTGAACAAACTTTATCAAAGCACACCGTTACAAGAAGCCGCGTATATTTACAAAGGCTTGGAAGGCTACAAAAACTATATGCGCGATATGGCGCGGGTGGCCGAAGATACTTATTTTTTGGGAGCCAAGGTTTTATGGTTTACACCCAGCATCGACAGGCAGTATTTGCAAGATTTTCAGGCGGCCATGAAACGGAAAAATAAAAAATATTTTACCCTTTACGATTATCGGGTAAAAGAAAAAATCCCGCAGGCTATAAAAGATGTTGGCGGCGAATATAAATTTTTGCCGAAAAAATATCCGACGCCCGGAGTGACGGATATGTTCGGCGACTATATTGTCACCTTTACCAGCGTGGATATTGGCAATGTTGGTGAAAACGTAACAATTTTTGTTATGAAGCACCCGCAGTTGGCTGAAACTTATCGCACCTGGTTTAAATTAATTTGGGACTTTTGTCCCGCAGAAAAATAATTAATAAATAATTTATGTCAATTTATAAAACTTTGTATGATGCCGGTGATAGGTTGGAAGACCATGTGCGCAGGTTTTTGAGCCATTACCCTATTGCTTATGCTTTTACGGGCGGAATTGGGGTGGTAATTTTTTGGCGGGGTGTGTGGCATACCATGGATTACATTATGGGGTTTTTGACCGCGGGAGCGACTGTGGCCCAGTCCAGCGTCGATTTAAACCTGGGCGCCTGGTGGGACGGTCCGCTGTCGTTTATTATTGGCAGTGTACTATTGCTGATGACCGGAGTGTTTGTCTCGAACTTTATTGGAAACGAAATAATAATTTCCGGCCTTAAAGGCGAAAAGAAAATCGCCGAAAAAACGGAAAAAGAAGTCAGGACGGAAGATGATCGCATGGCCGGAGTGCGGGAACAGGTAAGTTCGATTCATCAGCAAATGAACGGTTTAAAAATCGAGCTGGATAAAATTTGGCAGTCGGAAAACGGTAAAAATGGAGGCAATAACGATAATTTAGCTTAAATAAGGGTTCATTATCGATATGTGCTATAATAGTAGAGCTTAAGCTAAAATAAAAATGTTAGCCATAATAACAGTCGACGGGGCCAATCAAATAATACATAACTTTAACTGGCATACGCCCAGCTGGGATTTGTTTATTCTGCTGTTTTGGGCGGTGGCCAGTATTTTTTACGCTTTTTCGGCCGGACGGGGCAGAATTATCAGCCTGCTCATGAGTCTGTATATTGCCAAACTGTTCGTGCTACAAGCGCCGTGGCTGGGTAACAGCGTCGGCCAGGCGCTGCCCAATACTTTGTCGAGCATCCAGCAATTGGTCAGTTTCCTGATAATTTTTGTAATTTTATTTGTGCTGCTGTCGCGGTACGCATTTCGGACTTCGGCGGATGGCCGGCATTTTACCGCCATTCCGTTTGCCATCGTTTTTGCCGTATTGCAGGTCGGCCTGCTAATTAACACTATTTTAAGCTACCTCGCGGTCAGCGGTAAAACTTTTTCCGACCTGATTACCCTGATTTTCCTTTCCGGACCGGCGGATTTTATTTGGCTGGTCGCCCCATTGGTTTTTTTAATTATTTTGGGACGGGCTGTCGCCGATCCCAACGAAATTTAATTTTTAAAAGGATTGCCATGAGCGACGCCGGAAAAATATGGGTAAACACACAATTTTAATCGTCGATGACGACCAACTTATTTTGAATACGTTAAAACAGCGCTTTGACAGTTGGGAAAGCGAAGTTTACGCCGTGGGTACGCCGGAAGAAGCCAAACAGGTTCTACAAACGGCGACGCCGGATATTATTCTGCTCGATTTGCTGTTAACCAAGGAAGACGGCAGTTCCGGTATTTTAGATTATATAAAAAGCGACCCGCGCCTGGAGAACGTCCCGGTTATCGCGCTGACTAATTTGGACAAGCCCGAATTAAAACAGATGCTTTTGGATCAGGGCGTCAAAGAATACTGGATAAAAGGCAGTATGAGCATGGATGAGCTTTATGGCAAGGTTATGGAGTACCTGGAGCCGAAGAAATAAAAAAACTGCCTTTACTAACTACTAATTGGTTATTAATATACTAATCTTATGCTTATGATTTGAGCACTTTCATTAGTATATTCGTACTGATTCGTAGTTAGTAAAAACAGTTGCCGGTAAAAGTTATTTTGACCAACGAGAGAATATTCCGGTGGACAGGAGTCTGCCGGATTTTTGTTTTAAACAAAGTTCGCCAAACTCAATTTTTCCGTGTTTGGATGATATAGAATCTTCCAGCAGGTTATTTAATGCCAAAGCCGAAGAGTTTGTCGCGTAGCCGTTTACAACTAAAAATTTTGCATCATCCGACAATAATTCCACGCAGTCGGAGAGCAGTCCCGGCAAGTCGTCGTTAAACTTCCAGGTTTTGCCCGTGGGCGAATGGCCAAAGGCCGGCGGATCCATAATTATTCCGTCGTATTTGGCGCCTCGCTTTAATTCGCGTTTAACGAATTTAACGGCATCATCCAAAATCCAGCGGACCGAATCGGCTGGCAAATTGTTAAGCTTGTGGTTTTCGTTTGCCCAGGTAATCGCCGGCTTGGAAGCGTCAACGTGGGTAACCTGGCACCCGGCTTTGGCCAGGACCATTGTCGTGCCGCCGGTGTAAGCGAATAAGTTTAATATTTTTAGCACTCTATTGTTTCCATCTGCGGAGGAACTATTTGATGCCGAAGACCCGTCGCTTGGAATTTGAAATTTGCCATTTGAAATTTTTGCCAGCATCCATTCCCAGTTTGCCGCCTGTTCGGCAAACAAGCCGGTGTGTTTGAACGGGGAGAGTTTGAGTTGAAATTGAACCTCGCCAAATTTGACTATCCAGGGATGCGGTAGCGCCTGTTTAATTTCCCATCGCCCCTTTTCACTGCCGCTCGGCGATTCAAAAATCGCCCAAGCTTTGTTCCATTCTTCCACGGGCAGGGAACATTGCCAAATAATTTGCGGATCGGGACGCTGTAATGTTGCCGCGCACCAGCGCTCTAAGCGATAGCCTAAACCGCTGTCGAGCAGTTCAAAATCGGAAAAATTTTTAAAAGTTTCTAAAATCATAGGGATTTAAAAAAGATATTAGCGGATATTGAGATATTAACGGATATTCGGTACAAACTAATATCTATTAATATCAACAAATTTCCATTAATATCTTTTAAGTAATTATTGCGCCGTAATATCGCCGAGCGTGAAATTATTTATATCGCCGGTATAACTCACATTAACCGGCTTGCCGACCAGGGTGCTATAGTCGCGGCTGGTATTTAAATAGAGATTGTGTCCGGATACGGAAATCATATAATTTCCTTTGGCCGAATTGTCGGAGGCCAGTAAAGTCGCCTGCCAGACGTCGGATCCAGCCATGGACACGCCGGAGCCGCTATTGTCGGACGATTCTGTTGTGGGCGTGGTTGCGGGGGTGGGTGAGGGGTTATTGGTCGATTCGGAAGCCGGCTGGTTATTGCTTTGGCTTGCCGGCGGCGTGGCGGAATTGCATCCGGCAGCCAACAAAACCACTAAAGGCACTGCAAACAGGAATTTTTTCATATCGTTAAGTTTAATTAACGGTATTATAGCACTTTTTTGTTATTTTATTACTATCAGCGCCAGTCTACCAAACAGATGGTGTCCGAAAAGTAATTTTTTTAATACTTTTAATATTGGCTAAACTGGAATTTATTATGCCCTTCGACTCGCCCGACAAAGCCGGCCTCGCTCAGGACAAAAATTAAAACCCCATAACATTGGGGTTTTAATTTTTGGTGGGATGGGTGGGGATCGAACCCACGACAAACGGCTTAAAAGGCCGCTGCTCTACCGACTGAGCTACCATCCCATGCTTCGTCAAGACTTCGCAGGGCAAGACCCTGCTTCGCTGAAGCTTCGCAAGGCAAGACTGGTTTTAACAGGATTATACTTGCGTTCAACGATTGGAGATTCCTATAATCTCTGATATTCTACAACAATTGGCCGAATTTATCAAGGCCGGGGTTTTTTGGATGCTTATCATGGATGCTTATCCACTAGGAAAATTTATGATTGTTTGTTATAATAATTGTGTAAAATTTCTGCAATGAGAAACCAAAAACAAATAAATAATCTGCGGCATAATGTTGCTTATCCTGGCGCGGATCAAGATGGGTTTACTTTAATTGAGCTTATGGTCGTGGTCGCCATTATTGCTTTACTGGCTTCGATTGCTTTGATAGCCGCCATGTCCGGACAAGCCAAAAGCCGTGACGCCAAAAGACTGGCGGATATGACCCAAATGAACACCGGCTTAAATTTGTATTTTAGTTCCTTTTACGGATATCCGACCACAACCGGAGTGCCCACACCTTTAATTCCTACTTACATTGCCAGCGCGCCAAATGCGCCAATGCCGCCGGATGGCGCGTGCGGCCAGACAAGTTATCCGCCGCCGGTTCCAGGCAACGTTATGGGCGGCACTTATTATTATTTGCCGACGGGAACCGAGTTCTTGGCGCCCGATGGCATTACCCAGGTTTATTCCAGTTACGACTATTACTTTTGCCTGGGCGCCCAGACCGGTAATTATGGTCCCGGTATTCACATTTTAACTCCCGTCGGGGTTCAATAAAATTCCATATTTAATCCCCGTCCCCATTTCGGGCGGGGGTTTTTATTTTGTTTTAGGACAGCTATAATATAGAGTATGGATAACTTGTCCGAACTCAGGGCTCAAGTGTTTGCCAGGCAAAAAACGTTGGCCGAAATTTATCGGCAATCCGGCAATCAAAGCCTGGCCGATTACGCGGATAATTGGAAAATTTCCGAACCTTCGGAGCACACCGAGGTCTTTTTTTCCTATTTAAAAAAATTTATATTACGATCCGGCTCCGATATCCCTGTCGGAGATGTTATGTCCCAACTTGCCCTCCATCCGCTGGTTTCGACTATTGACCACCACGGAATTTTAAACCACCCTTTCTTTGTTAATTCCAATTTAATTTACAGTCTTCGCCCGAATTTGAAGTATTTAGTCTGCCTGTCTACGGCCGGCGTGTCGTTAAATAACTCCTCCTGGCCCGGCTGTCTGCTGTTGACCGGAACTGACGGGCAAACGCGCCGGTTCTCTTTTTTTCCGGACAAAATTAAAACCGAGGCGGTTTTGGCGGCTGCCGGGTTTGGTCCCGGCGACGTAGAACGCGTCATGGCCAAAATCTTAGCCGCTGATTTTTTATCGCCGGAGCGAAAGCGCCGGGTGTCCGGGCTAATTGAGGGGGTATTTGAAAATCCGCGCGTATTTGAACTAAAAAATTTTTCCGAACAAGCGGCATTTATTGCCCCGGCTCTCTGGTCAAAAATTTTTCCGTCGGCGCCGCGACTCTTATATGTCCCTTTGGAAGAATTGGTCGTCGATATTATTGTTGGCGATATTGCCGCGGACAGCAACCATATTTTGCATAAATTATTTTTTACGCCCAATGGTTGGGACAGCATCGAGAAGTTTTTTTTCGGCAGTATGGGCGCCTTTAGTGCGGGACACAAGGGAAGTTTCTTGTTTTGGGGTTTGGATACAAATCGCCGCCGCGTACGTTTAGTCAGGCAAGGACAAAAGTTGTCCGTTGAGAATTTTTCTGCCACTTTTTTTGGCAATGACGTGAGTCGGTTGCTGGCGGATGGTCAAATATATCCGGGCAGTTTGGCGTGTTTTTTGGTGCTGCTGTACTATGGCTTTACTTGTCTGGGGGGCTTTAACCAGGTAAATTGGCTGACAGAGATTAAGGAGAGGTTTTTGGAACTGCTCAAAGAGCGGGGCGAGTTGGAAACATTTAACCGGATAGCCGCGGTGCCCACGGACAATTTTGCCGAAGGCAGCCTGGTTTTGGGAGCGGATGGTTCTGGAAAAATTTACAAACCCACGGGGCTGGATTTATTTTTATTGGATGACAGGGATCTTTATTACAAATATGCAAAATTGGCTGAACAAATAACGGTCGCGGAAAGCATTGATTCCCAGCTCCCGGAAATTTACCGGGTCATTACCCCGTCTGCCTTAAGAAAAAATAATATGTTATCAGTTACGGAAAACGAAATACTCAATCAAAACGGCATTGCTGAAAAAATTAAATCGGCGCTTTAGCTTGACAATTGACCTAAAATGAAGTATGATAAGTATGAAACATCATACTTATCAATCATGGTTAATGGAAAGGGTATTTATGAAGAGCAGCCTGCATTTAAAAATCCACAAAAAAATGACCAGCCAGGACAAACTATACGGTACCACTACCGTCGGTGCCAGAGGCCAGGTGGTTATTCCAGCCGAGGCCCGCAAAGATTTGGGTCTGAATCAGGGGGATCAGCTTATGGTTATGGGGAAGTTCGGCAAGGCCCTGGGTCTGATAAAGACAGACCAATTGGAAAGTTTTGTAAATGTTATCATGAAAAATTTGGCCGGCAGCGGCGCAAACAAAGAAGTCAAAAATTATATTTTAAAAAATATGTCAAAAATGTTCCCTCAGTCCGAGCGCTAATTATTACCCATTAACTAATTTTAATTATTTATGAATATCCGCGGTTTTTTTACTAAAAAGAAAATCATTTGGACAATAATTATTTTATTGGTCGCAGGTTTTATAGTTTACCGGGTTAAATCCGGAAAAAGCACCGCCGGGAATATTCAAACCGCGGTTGCCACCAAGCAGGATCTTCAACAGACAGTGCTGAGTACCGGCCAGGTCGTAAGCGGGACCGATTTGCAATTGAGTTTCAAGACCGGCGGCGTGGTTTCGGTTGTGAAAGTCCAGGCGGGCGACAAAGTTAAAGCCGGCCAGGTTTTGGCGACGGTTGACCAAAGTACCCAGGCGGCCAATTTAACCACGGCTCGCGGCAGTTTAGCCCAGGCCCAGGCGGCGTATCAAAAAGTCATAGCCGGTTCGAGCAGCGCCAGTATCCAGGTGGCCCAGGTTAATTTGAGTAATGCGCAGAATTCCCTGCAAGCCGCCACCAGCCAGCAGCAGGTACAGGTAAGCAATGCCTACAGCGCGCTGCTGAATTCGACACTCAGCGCGGTGGCGGGCAGCGGCAATCAGGACACAGTAACCGCCACGGTTTCCGGCACCTATACCGGAGCCGACCAGGGGGTTTATGATATTTCCATTTATTCGACCGGCGGCGGTGAAGGTTTTAAATACAGCGGACTGGAGAACGGCAGTGGCATTGTCAGCACCTCTCCCCAGCCGCTTGGCACCAAGGGTCTGTTGATTAAATTTTCCTCAAACACTTTTTCGTCTTACGATACCTGGACCCTGGCCGTTCCCAATACCCAGGCTACCAATTACGTAGCCAATTACAACGCTTACCAGGCGGCTTTGCAAACCCAGGCCAGCCAGGTGGCGGCCGCGCAAAATGCCGTAGCCGCGGCCCAGGCGGCGCTTAATTTGCAGACCCAGGCGGCCCAACCCGCCGATGTCGCGTCCGCCCAGGCGCAAATTTTGGTTGCTCAGGGCCAAGTCCAGGCCGCGCAGGCCGCTTTGAGTAATACGGTCATAACGGCTCCGGTTTCGGGGACAATTACCCAAGTGGACATTAAAGTCGGTGAACAAGCAAACGCTTCCCAGGAAGTCTTAATTTTACAGGATGTCAGCGATTTGCATGCCGAAGCGGATGTCAGCGAAGCGGATATCGCTTCCATTCAGTCGGGGCAGTCGGTGGACTACACTTTTGACGCCCTGGGTCCCGACCGGCATTTTGCGGGTACAGTTTTAACCGTTAACCCCGCCTCCACGGTCGTTTCCGGCGTGGTCAACTATCTGGTCAAAGCCACATTGCCAAACATCCCGGATATTAAACCGGGGATGACCGTGAATATGACCGTCCTGGTCGCCAAAAAAACCGGCGTTTTAGCCGTGCCAAGCAGCGCGATAATTAACCAAAACAACAACCAATACGTAAGAGTGGTTGATGATATTAAAAAAGGAACCTATCATCAGGTTCAGGTTCAAACAGGGCTCAACGCCGATGGCGGCATGGTGGAAATTACCTCGGGGCTCAGCGAAGGCGAGACGATAGTGACATATATAAAGCAATAACATAAGTGACAAGATTGACATGATTGTGCATCATTGACAGGATTGGTCGGGAAAATCTTGCTCAATCATTTAAATTATTTAAATCTTGTCAATGTATCTCTTATTATGAATTTAATCAAAGTCCAAGAGCTTAAAAAAGATTACATTAACGAAGACGTGGTCACACCGGTGCTGCACGGATTGACTTTTGCCATTGAGACGGGCGAGTTTGTCGCCATTATGGGGCCTTCCGGAAGCGGCAAGTCGACGTTAATGCATATTTTGAGTTTTTTAGACCGGCCGACGGGCGGCTTATATGAATTTGAAGGCCGCGACACCAAGGGGTTTACCGACGATTATTTGGCGGAATTAAGAAATGAACGCATCGGGTTTGTGTTCCAATCTTTTAATTTACTTACCCGGACCACGGTTTTGGATAATGTTAAATTGCCGCTGATTTACAGCAAGAAAAAAAATCAGGATGAATTGGCGAAAAAAGCTTTGGAATCCGTGGGTCTGTCCCATCGGCTGGATTATTTTACAAACCAGATTTCGGGAGGGGAAAAACAGCGCGTTGCCATCGCCCGGGCTTTGGTTTGCGATCCGGCGGTAATTTTCGCGGACGAACCGACGGGGAATTTGGATTCCAAATCCGGCAATATTGTCATGGAAATTTTACAGAAATTAAACGATGACGGCCATACTATTATTTTGGTGACCCACGAAATGGATACGGCTAACCACGCCAAACGGATAATCCGGGTAAAAGACGGAAATATTATTTCCGACGAAGCGGTGAAAACCAGGACCATTGCAAGTCCGGATAAAGAGTTGGTTAAGTAGTATTCGCAAATATACAAATAGAAACAAATATACAAATCTTTGTGACATCCGCGACCTGTTTAAATATTGTGTAGCAATTTGTATATTTGTGTTGATTTGTATATTTGGGATTACTACATATGAATTTTTTCAGCACATTCAGTCTTATTTTCCGCACCCTGCTGGCCCGCAAAGGCCGGTCGTTTTTGACGATTTTGGGGATTGTCATCGGAGTAGCGGGAGTTATAATTATTATCGCCCTGGGCGCCGGAGCCCAGGCTTTGGTTTTGGGACAGGTTACCAAACTCGGGTCCAATTTGCTCAGCGTTCAGCCCGGAAAAAGCAATGACAAAGGCCCTCCCGCGCAGCTGTTTGGGGTTATGATAACCACTTTGACCACCAACGATGCCGCGGCTTTGCGTGATACTTCCAGAGTTCCCCATGCTGCCGCGGTTAACGCCACCGTCCGGGGGAGTGTTGCCGTGGCCTGGGAAAGCCAGACCGTTGACACTAATTTTGTCGGTACCGATTATAATTATCCCAATGTCATAAGTTTTACCATGCAGGAAGGTCAGTTTTTTAGCCAGCAGCAGGACCAGGGCAATGCCAATGTTGTGGTATTGGGTTCAACCGTAGCCAATGAACTGTTTGGCGGCAGCGGAACCGATCCGGTTGGCCAGATTGTCAAGGTTCGCAGTTCCTCCCAAAAACAGCCCGGCGGCATCCCGTTGCGCGTTATCGGCGTTATTACCCCGAGAGGCAGTTCATTTTTCCAGGACCAGGACGACCAAATATTATTGCCGTTGGCTCTCGGCCAACAGCAGATTTTAGGAATAAATTATTTGCAGGCCATAAATATTAAGGTTGACTCTTCGGATAACGTCAATCAGACCATCAGCGACGTTAACGCGGTGTTGAGGCAGCAGCACCATATAAAATCCGACGCGGATGTGGATTGGACCGTGCGCAACATTGCCGACGCGGTCAGCATATTAAGCACCATTACCAACGCGCTGACTTTATTTTTAACGGCGATGGCGGCGGTGTCCCTAATAGTCGGCGGCATCGGCATATTGAATATCATGATGGCCACAGTCGGCGAACGTACCCGGGAAATCGGCCTGCGCAAAGCGGTCGGCGCGACCAACAGCGCCATTCGCAACCAGTTTTTATTGGAGGCGGGCACACTGACCAGCCTGGGCGGGTTGGTGGGAATTATTGTGGGTGTTATTGTCTCCTACCTTGTGTCACTGTTAATGCACGCGCTTGGATACGATTGGGCCTTTGTCGTTTCCGTGACCTCCGTTATTTTAGCGGTCGGCGTTTCAATACTGACGGGAGTCGTGTTCGGCCTGTATCCCGCTTTTAAAGCCAGCCGCTTAAATCCGATAGAAGCATTGAGGTACGAGTGAAATAATTAACAAGATTTAAAAGAGTTAAAAGATTGACAAGAATAGCAGTCGTTAAATCTTGTCAATCTTGTCAATCTTGTCAATCTTGTCAATCTTGTCAATCTTGTCAATCTTGTCAATCTTGTCAATCTTGTCAATCTTGTCAATCTTGTCAATCTTGTCAATCAATCTATGTTTACCGCCTTCAAACAATCCATAAAAGCGCTGTCCGCCAATCCGGCTCGGACGGTATTGACGACACTTGGAATTATGATCGGCATTTCCACGGTGATTTTAGTGCTGTCCGCCGGCGCGGGGTTTCGGAGTTTAATTAACGATCAGGTCAATGCTTTAGGCAGTAATACCCTGTTTATTCAGACGCGCGTTCCGCCGACCACCAAAAACCGCGCGGCCAGCTCGGCGGGGGGCGGTCCCAGCGAGGCCGCATTTTCCGGAGTTGTCATTACCAGTTTTAAGCAGCGGGACTTGGATGACATTGCCAAATTAAACAACGTTGTCGGCGACTATGGCGAGGTTATCGGCCAGGCGGTCGTCAGCTACGGCAATACCGATAAAAGCGCCATGTATTACGGCGCGTCCGCCAGTAAATTCCAAATCGACCAGCACACATTAAAAGAAGGCCGTTTTTACACCCAAGCCGAAGACAATAGCGCGGCTCAGGTGGCAATTTTAGGCGATACTCTGGCTCAGAATTTATTTAATCAAACTGACCCCATAGGCCAGTTAATACACGTGGGAAATTTGAATTTCCAGGTCATCGGAGTTTATAATCCGTTAGGACTTGCCGGCGGCGGCACGGCCGACGATAGTTTGTACCTTCCTCTGGGAACCGCTCAGAAAAAACTATTGGGCATAGATTATTTGGCCATCGGCGTTGTCCAGCTTAAAGATATTAATTTGTCGGATGTGACCACCGCCCAGATTAATAATATTATGGCTTACAACCATAGCATTACCGATCCGGTTAAATACGATTTTACGGTAGAGAGCCAGGCGCAGGCATTGGCTACGTTTAACGTAATTTTTAACGGAATTACTATTTTACTTATAGCCATAGCCGCTATTTCTTTAATAGTGGGCGGGGTGGGTATTATGAATATTATGTATGTGGTCGTAACCGAGCGCACCGCGGAAATTGGCTTAAAAAAAGCTTTGGGCGCGAAGAATTCCGACATCCTTAGTGAATTTTTAATGGAATCAATTTTAGTCACTATAATCGGCGGCGTTATCGGGATTTTATTCGGCGGATTTTTGGGCTGGATAATTTCTTTAATCGCCACTTCCTCCGGCCTAACCTGGACGTTCAGCGTCCCGGTTTACGCAATTTTATTGGCTGTGGGAGTTTCGGCCGCCATCGGAATTTCCTTTGGCGTGCTGCCGGCCCGCCAAGCGTCGAAAATGGATCCGATTACGGCTCTCCAATATGAATAGTTTTCTTATCATTTTATCGTCCCGGCATTTTAACATCTTACCGATAAGATGTTTTTTTGTGTTATAATTGTAAAGTAAGACTATTTGTAAATGTAAGAAACAAAAATGACTAAAATAGTAATTGTCGGTGGCGGATTCGGGGGGCTGCAAACAATTTTAAGTCTCGAAAAGAAATTTCGGACTAATCCAAATATTGAACTGACCCTGGTTGATAAACGGGATTATCATCTTTTTACGCCGAATTTATTCGAGGTGGCGACAGCCGAAGAGGAAATTACTACGGTCAGCCAAATGACCACAAGTATTACTATTCCATACGCCAAAATTTTTAACAACAAAAAAATCAAATTTGTAAAAAGCGGATTAAATCATATTGACCCGGCAAAAAAATTGCTGGAACTTGACCGCAAGCAAATCAATTACGATTATCTGGTTCTGGCTTTGGGTTCGCAAAGCGATTTTTTTAATATTCCGGGCGCGGAAAAAAATGCCTTGGTGCTTAAAGATTTGCCTGACGCGCTGAGGGTTCGCAATCAGATTGAGTTTAGCGTCCAGGCTCATAAATTTGATTCTCAAAAAAAGACCGTGCGGCTGGTTGTAGCGGGCGGCGGCTATACCGGAGTGGAATTGGCCGGCGAACTGCGGGGTTTGGCGGATTTTATGGCATGGAAAAACCGTTATCCAAGAGAGAAGATCGAAATAGAAATTATTGAAGGAGCTAACGCTTTGGTGCCGGGTTTTGACCCGCGTTTAAGCCGCGATGCTTATGGCCGGCTCCAGGAATTGGGCGTGAGGGTGAGGCTGTCGGCCCGGGTTACGGCGGTTGATGAACATTTTGTGGAGCTGATGACCGGCGATAAAATCGCCTACGATGTTTTAGTGTGGACCGCCGGCATAAAAGCCTGCGACAGCCATCTGGCAGTGGGGGATTTGGATCGGAAAGGCCGCTTGCCGGTTAACGAGTTTTTCCAGGTTAAAGGCCATCGGGAAATATTTGCTTTGGGCGACATCGCGTGCGTGTTAGACGGCAAAGGCCACCCCGTGCCGTCGTCCGCCCAGGATGCCCAGGACCAGGCGGAATATTTGGCTTACGCGCTGCCATATATAATCAAAAATCTGAAACCGCCCAAGCCGTATAGGAACATCATGCACGGGTTCATTGTCAACGTTGGCGGCAAGTGGGCGATAATGAGTTATAACGGTTTGTACTTAACCGGTTGGTTCGCCTATCTTGTCGACAAACTGGCGCATCTGCGCTATTACATATCGGTAGTCGGCTGGTGGAAAGCCTTACAAGCGGTAATTTTTCAGATGGAAATATATTCCAGAAATGATTAGAAACGGTCTCAAAAATGTTGTAATATTATTTTTGAGGCAGAAACAAACATCGAATGCCAATCTTAATAGTATTAAATGAAATTGGTAGACAAAACGTGCGGCCGCACGTTTTGTCTACCAAAGACAGGGTTTGCTTAGTGTATTTAAAGAAAAACCGAGTGGTTACTCGGTTTTTTTCTTTTTCCAGATTTTTTTCGGTTTTGGGGGATTTTCTTTCCAATTCTTATATGCTTCGTCCAGATGCTGCTGACTTTCCGGTTTAACGTTCATTACGAACGTGCAGTCCGGGAAGCGGGTGCAGGCAAAGAAAGCTTTGCCGCGGCCGCGGGATTTTTTTTCAACAATGTCGCCGGGCTTGTCCTTTCTGTCGGCGGATTCCAAACACGACGGACATTTAAAGCCTGTCTTATTCCAGATTTTACTGATGCCTTTGCACTTGGGGTAATCCACGCAGCCCAGGAAGAAGCCAAACCGGCCGCGCTTAACTTCCATGGGCTTGCCGCAAATAGGGCATAGTTCGCCTTTGGTTTTTTCCTGTAATTCCTTAATTTTGGCCGCTTCCTCGGGCATCGGCTGGGTAACTTTGCTGCCTTCTTCGGGACAAGCCAAAAATTTTCCCATGCGGCCGTATTTTATGAGCATCATTTTGCCGCAATGCGGACAGGGCGTGGTGGAGACCTCAATGGTCTTTTGCACGGTTTCTTCTTTTTCAATCAAATGTTTTTTAAATGGCCCGTAAAATTCCTTCATAACCTCCACCCATTTGATTTTACCTTCCGCAATATCGTCAAATTCTTCCTCAATGTGCGAGGTAAAGTTTAAATCCACGATTTCCGGAAAATTTTCCACCAGCATATCGTTAACCAAAAATCCTTCTTCGGTCGGCGAATATTTTTTGTCGATTTTATTCACATAGCCGCGATCCTGGATAGTGGACAGCGTAGGGGCGTAAGTGGAGGGGCGGCCAACGCCGGCGGCTTCCAGAGTTTTGATTAAAGTAGCGTCGGTAAAGCGCGGCGGCGGTTCGGTAAAATGCTGCAGGGGATTTAATTCGTGAAGTTTTAATTTTTCATCCGCCGACAATTCCGGCAAGACGCCCTCAATTTCGTCTTCGGCTTTTTCGTCTTCGCCCTCGGTGTAGGCGCGAATGAACCCGTCAAATTTTATGACCTGGCCGTTGGCCCGGAACAGGTAACGGTTTGCTGTCTGCTGTTTGCTGTCTGCTTGCACATCCACGGCCGTTTGTTCCAAAACTGCCTGGGCCATTTGGCAGGCAATGGTGCGTTTCCAAATAAGGTCGTAAATTTTATATTGGCCTTTGTCGAGATATTCTTTAATATCGGAAGGTTTGCGTAAAACATCGGTCGGACGGATAGCTTCGTGGGCTTCCTGGGCGCCCTTGCTTTTATTGGTGTAGTAGCGCGGCGCGTCGAGCGTGTAGTCTTGGCCAAATTCCTGCGCAACGACATTTTTAATGGAAGCCAGGGCCGATTGGGCCAAATTAAGGCTGTCGGTTCTCATGTAAGTAATTAATCCCTGGTGGCCTTCGCTGCCAATGTTAATGCCTTCGTAAAGCTGCTGGGCAATGACCATGGTCTGTTTGGCCGACATACCGAGTTTGCGCGCGGCTTCCTGCTGGAGCGTGGAGGTAATAAACGGGGGAGCGGGAGTGCGCTTAACTTCTTTTTTGGTGATTTCCGAAACTTCGTATTCCGCGCCTTTAAGGTCAGCAACTATTTTTTTGGCATCTGCCTCCGCGGGAATACCCATTTTGCCTATCGCTTTGCCGTCTATCGCGTTTAATTTCGCGACAAAGGTCTTCGCCTCATTTATTCGCGACAGATTCGCTTCTATACTCCAGTACTCGTCAACTTTAAATTTTTGTATTTCGCGCTCGCGTTCCACCACTAATCTTACGGCCACCGATTGCACGCGTCCGGCGGAAAGGCCGTAGCGGATTTTGCGCCACAAAAACGGAGACAATTCGTAGCCGACCAGCCGGTCCAAAACGCGCCTGGCCTGCTGGGCATCCACCAAATTCAGGTCGATATCGCGAGGATTTTTCATGGCCTCATCGATGGCGGATTTGGTAATTTCGTGGAAAACAATGCGTTTTATGCGCTTGTCTTCCTTGCCTTTGGCGATTTCGGCTTCATCTCCCAACCCCAAAGCCTGTACCAAATGCCAGGAAATTGCCTCTCCTTCGCGGTCTTCATCAGTCGCCAATATAATAGAGGAGGCTCCCTCTGCCAGGTTTTTTAATTTAGCTACTATTTCTTTAGCTTTTGGGGGAATTATATAAACAGGTCTAAAATTGTGCTCAGTATCAATTGAAATTTTGCTTTTTGGGAGATCCCTGACATGCCCGTAACTGGCTTCTACTATGTAGCCGGATCCTAAAAATTTTTGGATTGTTCTGGATTTTGTGGGACTTTCAACCAGAATGAGATGCTTGCCATTTTTCATAGAGGGACGAATTAATTCTTTGTCTTATTTGGATGTTTTGGCATCTTAGAGCCAATTTGTATTTTCTGTCAAGGTATAAAGCTGTATTTTTGTATAAAAAAAGCGATATTTTTTTCGCAGTATTAGCTCTATAAGTAATGCCGTATAAGTATTTGTTAATTTTTGGTGAAAACTTCCTTTTTCCAACAACAGAGAAAGCCCTCTGTTTTATCCAAAAGTAATCTCTGACAAAACTGACAGTATTTTTTCCACCGCATAATGCCAAGGTGGGGTAACTTCTTTTATCAAAAGAGATCCCGCCATCGCCATCTATAACCCCGCGAACGAAATCCCTTTTATATTTGTCAGGCACATCGGGGACAATCTCGTTTAAGCTCTTTTGATATGTTATGCCTAAATGCTTCAAACTGTCAACTATTTTTTGGCTCGTAATGCATAAATGCGCAGCATTTCTAATAATTGATATACGGTGCCCGGAACGCAATTCAATTTTAATTTTTTCCAAAATATCTTTATCTTTAAGTTGAACCCCGAACTTCAGGGAGTCGCTGTATCCTTTGTAAGTGCCTTTAATAATACAGCCATCCGCCAAAATAAAACCAAGAATATAAGCCATATTAGGCGACCATTTGCTAAAATAGTTTTCATTTATATTTAACCTTGGCTTATTTCTATTTCTTTTTATGCCCAGTCTTTCCCCTTGAGCTAAAATGGCCGGCCATGTCCTTCGGGGAAATAAGCTTAATAATTCTTTCTTGGACGAATTAGCAAATCTAGAGCATAAAAGCTTATTGTCGGTGTTTTGCCAGGTCTTAGCCGAAAGTAATCCGAGATTCATAGCCTTGGCCGCAATAGTTGCTTTATTACGTTTAGGGAAAAATTTGATCAGGTTTTTTACCCGCATTTGAGGGTAAAGCCTTTTTAACCTAATAATTTCTTGTTTTCCCCACTCATTAAAATACATAAAATAATTCGACAATCATCAAATGTCAAATAAATTATTGCAAAGGCATTGGCCTAAGTCAAGTCTGACTGTTTATTAACGACGTAAGCGAGTCTGTTATTAGCGACGTAGAGCGAGTCCGGCCATTTATGGCCGAGCGAGCCGAGGAGCTAATACAGGTTCAATACCGCGCGGCTCGCCGCGCAATTGTAGCGATGTCTTTGCAGTAATACCCCGCTGCTTGCGGCGGGGAACCTTTATATGCGCGAGTCAGTGTTTGATGAAGCGGCTAGACTTCCATTTCACCATCCGGCAATATTAGCTTGATGCCGTTTTTTTCCAGAACCATGCCGATCATTTTGGCCATAAAAGGACTGGGTGACATGCCATCGTGGACAGGAAAGCAAATTTTGGGTTTAATGGCCAGGGCGTAATCTATGGCTTCGGAAAGTTTAAGCCATGGCGCCGCGGCCGGCAGGGCCAGGACTTCGATTTTCTTGTGAGGAATGGTCAGGGCATCACCCGGATAGAAAAATCTGTCCGCGATTATGTAGCCAGTGTTGTCCGACTGGGGGATAGAGGAATGAAGCACCGCGTGTTTTACCCCGCAACCCTCGATTTTTACCCCGTTAATTTCCATGGATTGTTTGTCCAACAATAATTCCGATTTTATACCCTCGTCGGCAAGTAATTTATTTACCGCCTGCTGGGTAATAATCCGTAGGCCCGGGTTATTTTTTAAGAGCATTTTAACGGAAGGAATATCAAAATGGTCTTGGTGTTCGTCGGAGACTAAGACGACATCTATACCTGTTAATGATTTGGTTTCATCGGCACTATACATCCCCGGGTCGGTTAAGATGGTTAAAGCTCCCTCTTTAATTGCCATGCATGAATGTCTAAGTTTTTTTATGGTCATAGGATGTCATTATTAATGATTTTAATACTGCCACTTATTCAATTATACGCAAAAAAACCGAATATTGTTTCGAAATTGGCAAAAAAATTAAATATCGTCTATAATTGGACTATCATGAAGAAAATATTGTTCAGTATAGAGCGTTTTCTATACACAAAAGTTCTCAAGCCCATATTCTTTGTATTTGATCCAGAGGCTGTCCACGACTTTGTAAGCAGTTGTGGATATTTTTTTGGCACAAATGTTGTTACCCGCAAACTTACGGCGGTTTTTTGTAACTATCAGGACAAGAGCCTTGAGCAAACCGTCGCCGGCCTGAAATTTAAAAACCCCATCGGCTTGGCCGCGGGGTTCGACAAAGATGCCAAACTGACTCAAATTTTGCCTGAAGTGGGATTCGGCTTTGAAGAAGTGGGTTCTATTACCGCCAAAGCTTACGTGGGAAACCAAAAGCCCCGCCTATACCGTTTGCCGGAAAAGCAGACCCTCCGGGTCAATTACGGCCTGAAAAATTTTGGCGCCGTCGCTGTCCGGGAAAAACTCAGCAAGTTAAAATTTAAATTTATTGTCGGCATTAGCGTTGCCAAGACCAACAACCCGGAGACCTCGGTTGTGGCTGCGGGAATTGACGACTACTTTTTTACCTACAAAACTTTCGCGGACGTCGGCGATTACTTTACCATAAACATTAGCTGTCCCAACACCTGCGAAGAAAAGCCGATTTTTGCCGAACCGGAAAATCTGGACCTGCTGCTCCAAAAACTTTTTAGCATTCCCAAAATAAAGCCGGTTTTTGTCAAACTCTCTCCCGACCTGGCCGAGGATCAATTGATGAAAATTTTGTCGGTCTGCCAAAAATATCCCGTTGACGGTTTTGTCTGCACCAACCTGACAAAGGTTAACAAGTTTAATCACCAGGGCAAAGGCGGCTTTTCCGGCAAAGCCGTGGAGCCTCTGACAAACGACCTGATTACAAAAGTTTATAAATTTTACGGCGGCAAAAAAATTATTATCGGCTGCGGCGGTGTGTTTAATGCCCGGGATGCCTACAAAAAAATCCGCCTAGGCGCCAACCTAGTCCAGCTCGTTACCGGCATGATTTTTGAAGGCCCGCAGCTCATTGGCCAAATAAACCAGGGGATAGCCCAGATGCTTCATCGGGACGGTTTTACCAGTATCACCCAGGCCGTTGGTGCGGATAATAAATAAGTGGGACTGTTAATTAAAGCGCTATCGGCGGTGTGGCGGATAGCGCTTTTTAGATGATTATATTTTTAGTTGCTCTGCTAATTTTAATTTGTGACGGGCTGCCACAATCCCATAAGCCACAATTGCCAAATAAGCCAGACCTTCCTCGCAAGTTTGGGTCATGTGGGCCGGCTTGGTAACTATCAGAAAGGTGCCGGAAATAACCGTCAACACTACTAAAGTATAAGCAATATGGAGTTTTCCTTTGGAAGGGGAAAAAAACACGTAACCTGTATAGCCCAGGCTGGATAAAGCGACTAAGATGTGGAATATTAAAATCATAGAAAGATATTTGTTGATATTTAATGTGTCATTGCGAGAAGCCAGGATCCTGTCCGGCGACGAAGCAATCTTATTTAATTAATTGATCAATTGGAATTATAACACAAAGCGAAGTGAGGACAATTAAGGAAAATAAAAACACTTTTTTTGCCCAAAGCGTATTATCGGCTGTTTTAAAACCCCGGACAGATCTCCACAGCCAAGCCAGACCGAGCAAAGTTGAAACGGCAAAATACAAATATCCGGCGTAACCAAAAAGCGTGAGCATGGCGCTAGCGACTATGAACCCTATAATATAGAGCGCCATTTGGATTTTTGTGGCATAAATGCCTTTGGTAATTGGCAGAACGGGAATGGACGCGTCGTTGTAATCCTTAATTCGCCTAATGGCAATGGCGTAAAAATGCGGCATTTGCCAGAAGACCAAAATTAAAAATAAAATCAGCGCGCCCGAATCAAAGCGGTTGGTTACCGCGGCGTAACCCACAACCGGGGGAGTGGCTCCGGCAATGCTCCCGATTAATGTCGCGTAAACCGTCCGCCGCTTGAGCGGCGTGTACAAAAATACGTAAACAAAAAATCCGACCAGGGCGGCGATTAGCGCTTTATTGGTGGTATGGAAATATAAAGCAATTACCCCCAAAAACAAAAGCAAACCGGCAAAAATAATCGCGGCTTTGGGCGACACCGCGCCGCTCGGTAGCGCGCGATTTTTGGTGCGCTCCATGCGCCCGTCTATGTCGCGGTCCATATAATTGTTAAACACGCACCCGGAAGCGATTACTAACGACAAACCGACAAGCATCATTAGCATCAATTTCCAGTCAATCTCGCCCTTGGCGGCCAGAAAAAATCCGGCTGCGGCGGTTATGGCGTTGCCGTAAATAATACCCGGTTTAGTTAACGCGTAATAGTTTCTTAACATAGTTTAAAAGCTCCCTTGATCCTGCATGTAGTTATCAATCTGCTGCGATGACATGCTGTTGTTTAAACTCGTCATAATCCAAACCGAACCGGCAACAACAATTAAGACAATGCCGATGGTGGAAATTAAAAATACTATATTCCATCGGGAGTTTTTATTGCCGAGATGGAGAAAAAATATCAGTTGAACGATCATTTGGACAATAGCCAATAGAATCACGGCTCCCATAATGAATCCATGGGACAACAACCGGTGTCCTGAAGCCAAATGAATTTGCACCGGCAAGTACGCCAAAAGTATCAACAGGATTGAAGCGATGTACCCAATGAGATAAGATTTAAATGTAGGCATAAATTTTTGATATTAAGATATTTGGATCTTGCCTATGGGACAATATCTATCAATATCCCAATATCCATTAATATCTGCTTTAGAGTACCCCGATTAAATAAACTATTGTAAAAATAAAAATCCAGACTAAGTCTAAAAAGTGCCAGAACAGGGCCAGGCGGGTGAGTTGACTGGCGGTTTTTTCGGTCAAACCGCGTTTATAGGCGACAATTCCCGCAATAATCATCCACAGCAATCCAACCGCAATATGCAGTCCGTGCGCGCCAACCAAGGTAAAGTAAGATGACAAAAAGGCGCTGCGCTGTGGTCCGTTGCCGTCGGCAATCAGTCGATGAAATTCGGTAAGTTCCATTATTAAGAAGCTCGCGCCGAGCAAGAATGTCGCTCCTAACCACCACAGCGCCTGCTTAAGTTTTTTTTGGTTTATCGATACAGTCGCCAAGCCGCAGGTAAAACTACTGGTCAATAAAATAAAAGTTTCGGTTAATACAAAAGGCAGGTTAAAAATGTCGCCGCCGCCCGGCCCGCCAAAGGTATTATTACGTAAGACCGCGTAAGCGGCGAACAGCGCGCTGAACATAATCAGGTCCGTCATTAAATAAACCCAGAAGCCAAAGCGGGCGTTTTCGGTTTTTTCGTGATGGTGCTCCAAGGTGGTTTCGCTCATATTAGGGTTTAATATTTTCCATCTTCTCTATTTCCGCGGCGGTAATTGTATATTCCGTATGCTCATCAAGTCCGCGGATGATTACGCAAACCATAGCGCCAATTAATCCTACAAATATCAACCAGGTGATATGCCAAACAAACGCAAAGCCCGCGGCAAAGATAAAGCCGGAACAATAAATGGCCATAGCGGTATTTTTGGGCATGGTAATATCGGAATAGGTTTTGGGTTTTAGGTTTTGGGTTTTAGCTTGTTTATCCTCCCAAAATTGATCGCGGTTGGTTACAGTCGGAATTATCGCAAAATTGTAAAAAGGCACCGGGGATTTTGTTGACCACTCCAGCGTTCGTCCGTTCCAGGGGTCGTTGCCCGCGACATTTTGTTTTCTATCTTTAATACTGACAATTATTTGCGCGACTTGAAACAGCGCGCCCAAGCCGATTATTAACAGTCCGATGCCGGCGGTAATAAACAGCCATTGCCAGCCGGGCGCGTCGTAATGGTCAAGTCTGCGGGTGGCGCCCAAAAATCCCAAAATATAGAGCGGGCCGAACGACAGGATAAAGCCAATCAGCCAGCACCAAAAAGCTTTTTTGCCCAAAGATTCGTTTAATTTAAAACCCGTGACTTTGGGAAACCAGTATGTAATGCCCGCAAAAATTCCGAACAGCGCGCCGCTGACTATCATGGTATGGAAATGGGCAACCAGGAATAAACTGTTGTGCAGCTGGTAATCCGCGCCGGGCAAAGACATAAGCACGCCGGCCATGCCGCCAAAGGCAAAGCAGGCTAAAAAGCCCATAAACCAATACAAAGGCGAGATAAATGTAATTTTGCCTTTGTACATTGTGGCAACCCAGTTTATAAATTGCACGCCCGTGGGGATGGCAATTACGCCGGTCATAATTCCAAAAAAAGCGTTGACATCGGAACCGGCGCCCATAGTAAAAAAATGATGAAGCCAAACCAAACACGCCAGCGCGGTAATGCCAAAAGCGGCAACAACCATGGACGTGTAACCGAACAGTTTTTTTTGCGAAAATGTGGAAACGATTTCGGAATAAACGCCAAAGGTGGGCAGAACCAAAATATAGACTTCGGGGTGCCCCCACATCCAAATTAAATTTACGTACATCATGGGGTTTCCGCCGAAACCGGAAGTAAAGAAGTGCATGCCAAAGTAGCGGTCAAGCCATAACAGGCTTATGGTTATGGCCAGTATCGGAAACACGGAAACTACAAGCAACATGCTGCAAAGCGAAGTCCAGGTAAACATCGGCATGTCCATTAACTTCATGCCCGGCGCGCGCATTTTTAAAATTGTGACAATAAAATTAATGCCGCCAATGAGCGTGCCGAGTCCGCTGATTTGCAGGCTCCATATCCAGTAATCCACGCCCACGCCCGGACTGTAGGCGATTTCGGACAGGGGAGGGAGCGATAGCCAGCCGGCCGAGGCGAACTGGCCGCCAAAGGCAAAAAACATATTAATTAAAATGGCGCCGGCCACGTACAACCAAAACCCCAAACTGTTCAAAAACGGGAAAGCCAAATCGCGCGCGCCGATTTGCAACGGCACAATAATATTTATGAGTCCAAACAAAAATCCCATGGTGGCAAAGAACACCATAATATCTCCGTGGGCCGTAAAAATTTGCTGGAAGTGGTCAGGGCTTAAATAGCCGTTGTGCGCGCCAACGGCAATGGATTGTTGCAGCCATATCATGGCCGCGTCCACCGCGCCCCGGAACAACATCAGCGACGCCACTATAATGTACATCACGCCGATTTTTTTGGGATCCGTGGACGTGAGCCAGTTTTTCCACAGCCACACCCAGCGTTTAAAGTATGTCAGTAAACCGCCCACAAACAAACCTCCCAAAATCAGGGTCGCGGTGCCCGCCACGGTAAACCATTCGTGGGGTAAGGACTCAAGTGTTAAATTGCCTAATAGGAAGTGCATTTATGTTTTAAGATTTGTTAAAGCCGGTGTGTCCCGGAATGAGAAAGCTTCATTTCATATACATCGCGGGAACACTACTTGCAGCGGCTGAACTTGGAGCCGTAAACTTCATTACAACATTATTATACAGATTTGCGTCAACACTGCCATAATAGGCGGGCGCATTGTTTTGGCTGGGCGGAATTAATTTATTATATTCTTCTTCGTTCAACATCGGCGAATTTTTTTTGACTCCCGCAACCCAGGCATCAAAATTGGCCCGTGAGGTTGAATTTACCGTAAATTTCATACGCGCGTAACCCTCGCCGTTGATTTCGGAATTCTGTCCGGTAAAGGTTCCTGTCTGCGTGGCCATTAAATTTATCCCGGTAACCATTCCCTGCATCGCCGCCATTTCACCGCCCAGCTGGGGGATCCAAAACAAACTCATAGGCGCGTCGGCCGTAAGCTCAAAATGTAGAGGCACGTTTTGCGGGATGTCTATATAATTTACAGTCGCGATGTTCTGGCCGGGATAAATAAACAGCCATTTCCACTGCAACGCCACAACCTGGATAGTCAGCGGGGGACTACCCGCGGATATTGCCTGAGCCGGATCCAAACTATGGGCGCTTTTAAAATTCAATATGGAAATAAAAATTATTATTAAAACCGGAAATGCCCACATAAAAAATTTTAAGTAACCGTGTTTTTGTCCCCACTCCGGGTCGTAATCTTCATTCCGTCCGACCCGGTATTTAAAAGCAACAAAAAAACCGGCAGTGAGTACCGGAATTACAATAATTAACATTAGTAAAAATGCCGTCACAATCAGCCTGGCCTGGGCCGCGGCCACTGGTCCTTTGGCATTAAATAAGCCAAAGTCTTCAAGACCGAAGATAGGATGAAAAACCTGCAAAAAACATAAGACGACTAAAACCGCGTCAAGAATCAGAAAAATATAAAGTCCGATTTTTTGTTTGGATATCATAAGCTCAAAGGCCTTTTATCCATTATAACACGGCCTTGTGCCCTTCGCCACGCCTGGTTGTCGCTTTGCCAATCAGTTGCGGCATGGCTCGATTATTAACTTGCCGGTAAGTTCCCGGCATAAACTATTACGGATTTTTTAAAAAAAATTTCACCGAAAATTATTCCACCATAATATGCACGTCTGTGCGCTCTTTGTCTATTTTTATCCAAATCGCGGCTACGGCGCCGATGAATATTAATATAGACGCGAGCAGGAAGACGTAACCATAGGCGGAAACCTCGGCTTTTAAGATTATGAGGCCGATAAATTTTTGGTAATCTTGAGGATTGGAACTGTTTACAAAACTGCGCTGGGCGATATTTAGGACGTTGGAATTTACGGTATTGGTCAGCACCGTGCCGAACACAGCAATGCCGAACGCGCCGGCCACGTTGCGTGCCAGGGCTAAAATGGAAGAGGCAACGCCTATTTCTTCCGTTGGAACGACGGCGGCAATGGCGTTAGTTCTTTGCGCCATGCCAAAACCCAAACCGAAGGCCATGACCGACAGGGGAATCATAATATCAATCGCGGTTGAACGCGGGTCCAAAAACCGGAACCAGTAAATGCCGACACCAGCCACAAACGTGCTTAAGGCGATTACAATATTCGGTTTGACCCGTCCCACTAAATTCCCGCCAATCGGCGCGGCCACCATCAAGCCCGCGGCCATGGGAATAAAGAGGTAGCCGCTCTGGGTGGCGGAATAACCCAAAAAAGTTTGGGCAAAAATCGGAATTAAAAATACGCCGCCCATCATGCCCATAAACACGATAAAATTGTTAATTAGCGTATTGACAAAAGCGGGGATTTTGAAAAATTTTAAATCGACAATCGGCTCCGGAACGCTGTGTTCGATGCGGATAAATACCCAGGTAAAAATTACAATGGCGGCGTAGCACGCCCACGCCTCCCAGGAAGTCCAGCCCCAGCTCGGCCCCTGGTCAAGAATTAAAACCAGCGCCGAAAGCGCGGTACCCAAAGTAATGGCTCCCCACCAGTCGAAAAATTCAGTTTTCTTTTCGGAGACGGATTCTTTTATGAAAGTCAGTGCCATAAACAAACCCAAAAGTCCGACGGGAAGATTAACTAAAAAAACGCTCCTCCAGCCGAAGTTGTCAATCAGCGGGCCGCCAATAAGCGGGCCGAAAACCGCCGCCGCGGCAAATGAAGAAGACCAAATGCCCAAAGCCTGGGCCCGTTCCTTTTCACCGCGGAACGTTACGGCTAAAATCGCCATGGCGGTCGGATAGTCTGCCGACCCGGCAATGGCCTGGATAACCCTAAAACTTATCATGGAGCTTAAGTTCCAAGACAGACCGGCTAAAACCGAGCCCAAAATAAAAATAGTAAAGCCCAAAATATAAACTTTTTTTCGGCCAATGGTGTCGCCAAGTTTTCCCCAAATGGGCACGAAAATCGCGTTGGCCAAAATGTAGGCTGTGGCAATCCAGCCGGCGGCGGAAACCGAGATATTAAAATCCGTAATAATTTTCGGCAGGGCGAGGTTGACAATCGTCTGGTCGAGGCGGCCGAGGAAGGTTCCCACAATCACGGTTAACAGAATCCACCATTTGAGGGAGGAGGGTTCAGCAGGAGGTTTTATTGCCGTTGTTGAGGTTTCTGTCATAATCTTTTGGGTCGGAACTAAAATTACAAATTTCCAATATCAAATTTCAAATTTCAAATAGATGCTCAAAATTAAATGTCAAAGTCTTAAATTTTGACATTTAACTATTTGGGTTTGATTTGAAATTTGTAATTGGAAATTTATTTTGTGAATATTGTCAGTTTCGCGCTCATGCCGTTTTTTAATTCGGGGTAAGCGTCGGTGTTAAAGCGGACTTTTACGTTGAACTGCTGCTCTTCGCGCTGCGATGAAATATTAAATACCACGTCGGATTGGTTGGAGCTCGGGCTTATCTCGTCCACTACTCCCTGGTACTGTTTTGAGCCGAACGCGTCCACGGTAAAGCTGGCCAGCTGGCCGACATGAATCTGGTCCAGGCCTTTATTTTCGTCAATCGTACCAATTACCCGCAGCTGCCCGCGGTCTATCATGCTGACTACAGTCTGTCCCGGATTAAAACTTTTGCCGATGTTGTTTTGCACGCTGATAATTTCCCCGGCGATTTTGGCTTTTATAATTTCATCGCCGACTTTGGCCACCGGCGCGTTTGCCGCCACCATGTCGCCTTCGTTAACGAATATTTCTTCCAGCTGGCCGGGCGCGGTCGGGGACAGGTCAATGACCGGAGCGCTGATTAGCGAGGTGTCTATTCCGACCCTGGTGCTGGACATTTGCCAATAAAGCAGCGCTCCCACAACGACCAATACCGAAACCACGGCACCGCCGCTCCTGACCCATTTATTTTGCAGGATTCCCCGTTCGGTTTTTTCTATTTTGCCTTCCGTGTTTTCCACGGCTTTGACTATTTGATCTTCAGGTTTTGAATTGTCCATAAATGATGATTAAATTTTGATCGGTTATTAATTGCCGAAAGTCGCTATTTTTTGTCCTTCGCTCAAGCCTGACAGAACTTCTATTCTGCCGTCTAAGCTGCTAATGCCGGTTTGAATTTGCGTTTCCTGGACTTTCCCGTTTTGATCCGGGGTTAAGACAAAGCTCTGGTCGCCTTTGGTAATTACCGCCGATTGGGGGATAACCAGGGCATTGGCGCGTGTTTCATCCGTAATAAGCACATTGGCGTTCATGCCCGTCTTAATGCGGTCATCTAACTGGGCGAATTCCAGCGTGGTTTTGTAAGCTGACACACCATTGGTTACGGTTGCTCCCGGGTCGATGGCAATTACCGAAGCGTTAAATGGCGTGTTGCTGCCATAGGCGCTTAACGTGACCGTGGCCGGGTCGCCAACTTTTATTTTGCCGATGTCGGCCTCAGACAAATAGGCGACGACTTCAAGGTTTTGTCCGGATATCATTTTTACGGCATCGACTCCCGGTACCAGGGTGCTGCCGGCCACTGTCTCGCCAATTTTAGTATCCACCGACGTTATGATTCCGTCTATCGGGGCGGTTAGTACGTTGTTATTGTAATTATTTTGCGCGGTCTGGAGCTGGGCCGCCGCGGAATCAACCTGGGCTTTGGCGGAGGCGATATCTTCCGGACGGGGCGGAGTTTGCGCCAGCTGCAAAGCGGATTGAGCCTGCGCCAGAGCCGCCTGGGCGTTATCAATCGCCGCCTGGGCGCTTACGCCAGCTTGATTTTGAGTCTGTAACGCGGCATTGTACGAGTTTAAGTTGGCCAAATAAGTTGAAGCTTTGGTATTGGGAATATTGACCGTCCAAGTGTCATTGCTGGGAAGAGTGGAAGAAGGAAATTGGATGTACAGGCCTTTTGTGCCCAGGGGCGATGGGGCGGTGGTGGTTACCGCGGCGCTGCCGTTTTCCAGACCGCTGTACGAAAAGTTTTCCCCCGAGCCGCTGTTCGAAATTATAATATTGTATTGACCTTCGGCAGTGCCGGTGTAGGTTCCGGATATTGTCGGGCCGGCCGAAGAGACGTTGCCCGCGGATGGCGTAGCGGCCAGTCCTGAGTTAAACAGGGTGATTTGCGCGTTGCTGACTATCAAATTTTGCTGCGCAATGGTCGCGGTTTGGGTTTTTTTGGCGTTATCCAGAGCGGTTTGCGCGGTTTGCAGCGCTGCCTGTGACACATTCAACTGGGCGCCGGTAGCGCCGTTTATCAGTTTATTATAATTGGCTTGGGCTACGGATAACGCTGCCTGAGCCTGGCTGAGCGCCGCCGAGGCCGCGGCAGAGTCTAACTTTACTAAAATCTGCCCCTTTTTAACGGTATCTCCGCTTTTTACATTTACCTGGGAGACAATTCCGCCGGATTGGAACGACAGTGAAAGATCCTGCGCCGCGTCGACAATTCCGTCTTCATTGACTGCCTGCGTTATGTCGGCTTTGGTTACGGTCGTAAAATTGATTTGCGGAGTTTGGCTCAATGAATGGCTGACAAAGGCTCCGGCAACAAGAATAACCGCAATACCGACCGCCGCGAATGTGGTGTGTTTTCTCATAGATTCTATTTAGCTAGTTTAGTTAATATGTTAAGTAATTCCAAATGTTCCTTGTCGCTGATTTTATCCAAAAGCTTGCTAAAAACCTTACAATGGTCCAATACCGCTTTTTGCATGACCGAGGCCCCTTTTTTTGTCAGGGACAGGTAGACCGCCCGGCGGTCGTTTTTGCCGGACGTCCTTTGGACATAACCGGCTTTGGCCAGGTGGCCAATCAGCGCCGTAGCCGACGGCGGGGTAATGGCCAAAAAATCGGCCACTTGCTTCATCGGCACCCTTTTCTTTTCACGGATAAGGCGTAGCGTTTCCGCGTGGGCCAGGGGCAGCTGAAAAAACGGGCTGCTCAGGTCCATTTTTTGTTTTAGGCTTCGGGATACGGTAAAAAACAGGGAGACAATTTTTTCATTTGAATTTGTGCCCATTTCCGTATGATTAGATAATCAAATTATTAGATAAACTAATAATATACCAAAAACCGCTTGCCGTCAAGCGGTTTGATGGTTTTTACGAACAGGTGTATTTTTGGTCCGGGCTGCCGGACAAAGTTTGGTTTGCCTCTACGCCCTGCCGGTTAACAATGGTGATAAAGGAAAATTTGTTCATCGGCAAGACGCGGGGCAAAAAAATTTGTCCGCCCATCCGGGTTGGCTTTTATCGCTATTACTTCAGTTTTTGACGGCTCCGGCTACGGCTTGGGCGACAGAAGTATCAAACAAATCGGGCAGGATTTTGTGGACAGTCGGAAATTTAACAAGGGCGCTCAGGTTATTGGCGGCCTTTAACAGCATTGCCTCGGTAATTTCCCGAACGTTGTTATCCAAAGCGCCGCGGAATAGGCCGGGGAAAACCAGGACATTATTAATTTGATTGGGGAAATCACCGCGGCCGGTGGCAATAATCCGCGCCCCGGCTTTTTTGGCCTCAGCCGGCATTATTTCCGGGATCGGATTAGACAGCGCAAAAATTACCGGATTTTTATTCATTTGTTTAACCATTTCGGCCTTGAGAAGGCCGCCCTTGCTTACCCCGATGAATATGTCGGCGTTTTTCAGGCAGGCCGGCAGGTCGCCGGAGATTTTTTGCCGATTGGTTAATTTAGCCAGCTTGAGCTTTTCGGCGGACAGTCCTTTCCGCCCTCTATATATGGAACCTTGGCTGTCCAACAGCACCAGGTTTTTAAAACCATAAGCCAAAAGCAGGCGGCCAATGGCAATGCCCGCGCCTCCCGCGCCGTTGATTACCACATTCGCCTGCGCTTTATTTAGCCGCGAAACTTTTAACGCGTTTATCAATCCCGCCAAAACCACCACGGCCGTGCAGTGCTGGTCGTCGTGGAGCACCGGAATGTCCAGCTCGGCCCGCAGCCGCCGTTCAATTTCAAAACAGCGCGGCGCGGCAATGTCTTCCAAATGAATAGCCGCGAAAACCGGAGCGATATTTTTTACGGTGCGGATGATTTCTTCGGTATCCTGGGTATCCAGGCAAATCGGGAAGGCGTCAATATTGGCAAATCGTTTATGCAAAATGGCCTTGCCTTCCATAACCGGTAAAGCCGCGAGCGGCCCTATGTTGCCCAGGCCCAGCACGGCGCTGCCGTCGGTAATAATGGCGACCGTATTGTTTTTGATGGTATATTTTTTGGCAAGCGCCCCATTGGCGGCGATTTTTTTGCAAACCTCGGCCACGCCGGGGGTATATGCCAGGGAAAGGTCGGCCATAGTCCATAACGGGACTTTGATTTTTATTTCCATTTTACCCTTAAACTTGGCATGCAGCTTGAGGGATTTTTTGCCCGGATAATCCATATGCAGCTATTTTAGCAAACAATCGGGGTTTATAAAAATTTCGTAAAATGTTATACTTCAATCATGAAAATTATATTTAGGATATTGTTCACTGCCCTCGGGGTTCTGCTGGCTGCCAGCGTCGTCCGCGGCATAAGCGTCAGCGGTTTTTGGACCGCGATATTAGTTGCCGTTGTCCTCGGCATATTAAATGTCACAGTGGGTCCGCTGCTCAAACTTTTGACCCTGCCGTTGAGCATTGTGACGTTTGGTTTTTTTCTGCTGGTAATAAACGCTCTGATGTTTTGGGCCGCCAGTTTCGTAAAAGGCTTCCATGTGGAAGGTTTTTGGGCGGCGTTTTTCGGCAGCTTGATTGTTACCGTAGTTTCCATAATCGGCCGCCGCCTCATAAGGGCTCCCGGAGCAAATCGCTATTAGCCCAATAAAGTCAAATATGCTAATATAAGGCTGCTTATCAGGTTAAATATTCTAAGAATCTGTCCGTAGGTTCCGTAGTTTTCCGTTGTGTCCCTTTATAAAATTCCGTTGTATATGCCCTACATCAGCGAGCTTTTAAATAACAAAATTTATGACAGTTCCGACGAAATAGTCGGCAAGCTCCAGGATATTTTAATCAGCCCCAAAGAAGCCAACTTCGCGCCTTTGGAGTTTTTGGTCATAAAAACCAGGGACCGCCAAACAAAATTTGTCCCTTATGAATACGTGGCTAATTTTGACGGCAGCCAAATTACCCTGAAAAATTTGTTCAACAAGGCATTTTTAAGCCAGCTACCATCGGGGCACCAGTATGTATATTTAAAAAAAGACATTTTGGACCGGCAGATTGTGGATGTTGTCGGCACTCGCGTGGTCAGGGTCAACGATTTGCGCATCAGCGTCTTTGAAAACAAAATGTGCGTGGTCGGGATTGACGCAAGTTTTCGGGGACTGCTTAGGCGGCTGGGCTGGAGCGGCAGTACGGTTCCGGTTCCGTTTAAGGTAAATTTGATAGATTTTCGGGAAGCTAAATTGTTAGACAACAGAGGTCCGTTACAGTTAAGTACCGTGGCCGAGCAGCTCGCTCATTTGCATCCGGCGGATTTGGCAAATATTGTGGAAGATTTGGATATAAAATACGGTTCCAGCCTGTTGGCGTCTTTGGACTCGGCTGAGGCTGCCAAGGTGCTGGAAGAGGTAGACCCAACGCTTCAGACCCTTCTGGTTAAATACTTGGGTCCCGAGCAGGCGGGAAAAATTTTGTCCAAAATGTCCAGCGATGAACTGGTAGACCTGGTAAAAACCCTGTCCAGCCAGGAGGCGAGCGAACTTTTGGGCGATATTAACGTGGGACACGCCACAAATTTGCAAAAGCTTATTTCCTATCCCGACAATACGGCCGGCGGGCTTATGACCGTTGACTTTGTCAGTGCCCGTCCGGATTGGACGGTTGCGCAAACCATAGATGAAATCCGGAAGCAGTCCGAGAAAATGCGCTCCATAGTCCATGTTTATATAACCGATGAAAGCGGCGGTTTTAAGGGTATTGTTTCCGTCCGAAGGCTGCTTTTGGCAAAACCGGGCGCGTTAATGACAGATTTGGCCAAGCAATTTCCGCGCCATTCTTCGTTAAAGCCGGGGGACAGCACGGAAAAAATTATCAAGCTGATGACTAAATATAATTTGTACACCGCGGCGGTGCTGGACAAAGATAAAAAACTGGCCGGCGTGGTGACGATAGACGACATTATGCGGCAGCTGTTTCCTTCGGCTTAACTTTCTTTACGGAATACGGAGATTGTACGGATATACGGAACCTGTGTGCCCTCCGTATATCCGTATCTCTTCCGTATTCCGTAAAGTTAATATGATTTATGGCAAACTTTTGGAAAAAATACAAGCGGCAAATTTTGATTTTCCTGGCTGTAGCCGGACCGGGGCTGATTACTGCCATGGCCGACAATGATGCCGGCGGTGTTGCGACTTACAGCGTGGCCGCGGCTCTTTACGGGATGAGCTCCCAGTATTTTATTATTTTGACTACGGTTTTACTGGCGGTTACCCAGGAAATAGGCGCGCGCATCGCCATTGTCACCGGTTCCGGTTTGGGCGATTTAATACGCGAACACTACGGCGTCAGGACGGCCGTTTTTTTATTTATTGCTTACTTTGTAGTCAACCAGGGAGTTGTACTGCAGGATGTCACCGGCCTGAAATCTTCCATCCAGCTTTTAGATACCGTTCCCTGGCTGCCCTGGGAGTTGGTTTTAATTCTCAGCTGCCTGCTGCTCATCGCTTTGGTTATAATTCTGAATTATAAAAATCTCCAGCGGATTTTTTTAATAACCATCCTATTTTACGCCACTTATATTTTTTCCGCCGTATTGTCGCACCCCAATTGGGGCCAGGCCATAAAACTCAGCCTGTTTGTCCCTGAAAGAGCCTATATTACAAATTTGCATTACTGGTTTACCCTGATTGCGGTGCTCGGCACCACGGTTACGGCCTGGGGGCAATTTTTTGTCCATAGCTACATTGCGGACAAGGGGCTGAAGCCGGAACATTTAAACCAGGAAAAAGCCGAAGTATATTCCGGAGCAATTTTAACGAACTTTTTTTCCTGGATGATAGCCATTGCCGTCACCTACACGGTGTTTGTTAACCACAAAGTCATAACCGACGCGGCGACCGCGGCACTGGCCATCCGCCCGCTGGCAGGCGATTTGTCTTACGGTTTATTTGCCGTCGGCCTGCTCGCGGCTTCATTTTTAGGTTTAACGATTGTTCCTTTGGCTACGGCGTATGTGTTTACGGAGCTGTTCGGTTACGAGCGTACTTTAAACGCCAGTTTCCTGAAAGGCAAAGTATTTTATTCTTTTTTTATAGTCCAAATTCTTATTGGGTTGATTGTGGCGCTGTTTCCGAAAATTAACCTGTTCGGCCTGACCTTGTACGCCGATTATTTGAACGGAGCCATGGTGCCGGTAATTTTTTATTTCCTGATTCGTTTTTCCGAAAGCCCGGAAATTATGGGCGCGCGCTATATTACCAGGGGTTTTTCCAAATGGTTTTTGCGCATTAGCGCCGTCGCGATAACTATTGCGGTCACGGCCACGGTCATCGGCGGGCTGGTGTTTCATTTTAAGTAACCGCGGAGCTTCACGCGGATCCAATACGCCGATCTTAACGCAGATCCGCGATTTGATCCGCGTCGGATATCCGCGAGCAGATCCGCGGTTTATATGTTTCCATACCTCAAATTCCTATCCAAATATTGGCAGGGGGAGCGCGGCAAAATCGCGCTGATTTTTGTGTTTGTTATTTTGAGCCAGAGCCTATCGTTAATCGAGCCGTTCTTTTTTGCCACAATTATTAGCAAGTATTTGGCGCAGGCCCAAACCTTCCCGTCTTCCGCCGTGTTTTTCCATAGCCTGATGTTAATTGTGGTGGCCTGGGTGGCGGTGGCCTTTGGCGCGCGGACGTTCAAAAATTTACAGACCTATTTTGTGAATACCGTGGCCGACCGGATTGGCATACGCGTGCTGGAGCACGCTTACCATCACGTTTTGGAACTGCCGATGTCCTTTCATAGCCGTGAAAAAGGCGGCGAGCTGTTCCGCAAACTCAGCAAAGCCCGTGATGACGTTACGGCTCTGTTTCAGGTGATGTTCGACAAAATTTTTCAAAACTCTTTTTCCATTGTTGTCGTGTTTATTATTGTGTTTTGGAAAGCCTGGCGCATTGGCGTGGCGCTGTTCGGGTTTATTCCGCTGTTCTTTTTTGTGACCTGGCTGTTCACGCGGAAAATAAAAAAGACGCAGGTGGAGATAAACAAAATTAACGAACAAATGTTCGGCTCAAGTTTTGAAGCCATTACCCACGTGGAATTGGTTAAGTCTTTTTCTTCGGAGGGGCGCGAAGAGGAAAACTTGCGGCACGACAACCAGCTGCAGCATTTGCGTCTGAAAAAAAAGACCCTGGCATACCAGGGCCTGGGGTTTGCCCAGGGTACGGTGGTGAATTTGGCCCGTGTGGTTCTTTTGTGGTGGGGCGCGGTTTTGGCCTACCGGAATTTATTGTCTTTTGCCAACGTTATCCTGTTTAATTTTTATTCTTTTGCCGTGTACCAGCCGCTCTATGATTTGGGCGACATTTACACCAAATACACCGAAGGCATAGCCGCAGTGGACCGGTTACAGAGCGTCCTCGACGAGCCGGTAACCATTAAGGATATTCCAAATGCCATTAAGATAAATAAACTGCAGGGGAGCGTTGAGTTCAAAAATGTGTCATTTGATTACGGGGAGGGACAGATGGACACGGATAAAATTGCGGATGAACATGGAATGAAGGTCTCAAGGCAAATTTTAAATAACATATCGTTTCTGGTTGAGCCCGGTAAAAAGCTGGCTTTGGTCGGGCAGACCGGCAGCGGCAAGTCCACGGTGATTAAACTTTTGCTGAGATTTTACGAGCCGACATCCGGCGAAATTTTAATCGACGGCCGCCCGATAAAAGATTACGACACCCACAGCCTGCATAAGCGCATTGGTTTGGTTTTGCAGGATAACGTGTTGTTTAATACGACCATAGCGGACAATATTCGTTACGGCACTTTTGACGCGCCGGATGATTTGGTGAAAGACGCGGCCGAGCGAGCCAGTTTGCAGCCGTTTTTGGCCAAGCTCAGTAACGGCCTGTTTACAAAAGTCGGGGAAAGGGGTTTAATGGTAAGCGGAGGAGAAAAGCAACGCATTGCCATCGGCCGCAGCATTATTAAGCGGCCCGATATTTTAATTTTCGACGAGGCGACCTCGGCACTGGACAGCCACACGGAAGAAGAAATCCGGAAATCAATTTTGGAAGTCAGCAAAGGCGTAACTTCCATTACCGTGGCCCACCGTTTTGCCACGGTCATAGACAGCGACGAAATTGTGTTACTGGTCAACGGCGAAATTAAAGAGCGCGGCACCCACAAACAACTCCTTGAAAAAGCCGGCCAATACTCAAGAATTTACAACCTCCAAACCCAGCGCCTCCGCGCGGGGCAGGAATTGGGGGAAGAAGAATAACATATATGCCTAATAGATTCGAAACGGTAGACCTTGAGACGCTCGGTCAAACGTCTGAACGGCCCAAATTTTCACCCGAGCAAGTAGTCAAAAGGATTGAAAGAGGGCGAGAGCAATTTGAAAAGAGAAAAAATTCCTTGATTCTTAATGCTATTCTCAAACACATCGAGGCGATTTCTTACAGGGGTTTTCGTGTCGGTTCAAGTGTAATAGCGGTAAATTCCCATGTCGATGGCGGTTTCGTTGAAGAATCCGCTCATAATTTTAAACCTCGGGAGCATCAACAGAATGCTTGGGATAAACTGTGTGCTTAAAATAATGCCTGTAGCTCGGTTATTTTAGGCGGTGCGGAGTATATATCTGGAATTGTGGTGGCTTCACATCATACTAAAATAGGTCAACATGCGGAGGATGCTAATCATAGCCAGACGGTTTTACATTCCTGCATGAGTTGTAGAAATTTGTTTAGGGATTTGGTTAAACAGGGAATTATGAGCGACGAGACCAAAATAATATTTGTAAATGATGACGCTTTGGTATATGAAGATCAAGATGACTTGGAATTTATGGGGACCGATAACAACGGCGGAGAAGTTTGGGTCCCGAAGATAAAATTAAAAAAGGATATCACAGAGCAAGATGTTTTAGGTTTGCCAAATGAGGAAATGGCAATGAAAAAGTTCTTGTCCCTAGATAAATATCAAAATGATTTGCCCTGGAAGCAAGGATATACTCCAGCCCCTTATGATTTAGTCTCATAAATTTTTTTCCCTTTTTGTGAAGCCAGCTGCTAAGAGGTTGGCTTTTTAATTGTTGGGCAAGTATACTTACTGGTGAAAGGGGGATTCATCAAGATGAGTCTCTTGGCAATGGGGGTCATCACTCTGGTGATCCTTCAAACGTCGGTATTTTTCACGACGATTTACCTCCACCGGTGCAAAACGCACCGGGGGCTGGAACTTCACCCGATCGTAGGGTTCCTGATGCACCTGGAGCTGGCGCTGTTTACCGGAATTGTCCCGCGCCAGTGGGCTGCGGTGCACCGCAAGCACCATCACTTCTCCGACGTCGAGGGCGACCCGCACAGTCCTTACCTGCGCGGCATGTGGACCGTGCTGTTTGGCAACTATTTCATGTACCACGCCGCCGCTTCGGATGCGGCGATGGTCGCAAAGTACACGCCGGACTGGAAGGACGATGTAATCGATTGCATTCCGCATGGTAAGTGGATAGGCCGGATTGGCGGAATCCTAATCTTTACTGCGATGTTCGGCATCTGGTGGGGATTTACAGCGTGGTTCGCGCACGTAGTGCTCTATATTTTCCTGAATTCGAGCATTAACAGCGTGTGCCACATGGTGGGCTATCGCAATTTCCCCAACAAGGCCACCAACCTGCAGTCCATCGCGTTACTTACAGCGGGCGAGGGGTTGCACAACAACCATCACGCGTACCCTTCCCGGCCGAAGATGTCTGTGAAGACGTTCGAGTATGATCCGGCGTGGGTACTTATCCGCGTGCTGGAAAGCTGCGGTCTGGCTAAAGCCAAGAACGTAGTGCCGATGAGAATCATCCGGTAGGAGGCGGTTATGACTGCCGCACAAACTTATCCAAAACGCGAGGCGCCTTCCGGCTGCCTCGCGTACTTTTTTTGAAACTGTTTCTATAAAATATCGGATTTTGCGACCATTTTGTAGTGGCCCACGGCTAAGTCCGGGGGAAGGATGAGGTTGTTTATGCGGATGCGCTTGAGGTTTTGGACGGACAGGCCGACGGCTTCGAACATGCGGCGAATTTGTCTTTTTTTGCCTTCATGAATGGTTATGTAAATTTTGCCGCCTTTGGTTTTTACCTTGGCCGGATACGTGGTGCCCGTGGCAATTTCCACTCCGGTGCGCAGTTTTTCCAGCTGGCTTTCGGTCGCGGCTTCGTTGGTTGTAACTTCGTATTCTTTATCGTGTTCAAAACTCGGGTGGGCCAGAGCCTGCGTCAGATCGCCATCATTAGTCATAATGAGCAGGCCTTCCGTGTCGTAATCCAAACGTCCCACATTCCAGACTTTGGTTTTTAATTCTTCCGGCAATAAATCAAAAACCGTTTTGCGATGACGCGGGTCTTTTTTGCTGACTACTACGCCTTTCGGTTTGTTGAGAGCGACGTATATTTTTTCCCCGGCGGGTTTGATTATCTTACCATAAACTTTTACCACATCCGCCGCCGGGTCCACTTTGTCGCCCAGCTTAGCCCTTTTGCCATTAATAAACACCTGGCCGGACTTTATGAACTCCTCGGCTTTCCTGCGGCTGGCCGCGCCGGCGCTGCTGATAAATTTTTGGACGCGTTCCATAGAATGATTGACAAGAATGACAAAATTTAAATGATTGACATGTATTTATATGTCAATCCTTTAAATCACGCCAACTTTCTGACTTTTACCAATCTATTGTACATTATTTGGCGGAAAAGTGCTATTATTAAGAAAGATATAATAAATTAACAATATGATAAATAAACAAAAACTTCCTTTATATATAGCGTTGGCGGTGCCGGTATTAATGATTATACTTGTGGCGGCGTTTATTTATATGCCCGGAGCGGGCAAACATCCCAAATATAATTTTTTGTATATGACCGGCAATTCGGTTTACGATTACGGCTACGGCAGCACCGGATACCAGGTCAGCGGCGGCCGGTTAATTTACACGCCGCCGGCGCAAACGAGCGCTTACCCGCCCGTACCCCAAACTGGGCCGGTAAATTTTTATTTATATGATGTGGCAAAAGGCCAGGCTACAGAAGTAACTTTGGCCCAAGCGCAAATGTACACGTTAGACCCGACCAATTCTTCACCCGATGGCTATTTTGTGCAACAAGGCAACAGTGGAGGCGGTGACTTTTTATTCGGCGGGGGCGGCGGGGATTATAATAGCTGGTATATTAAGGGTAATAACCGGGCCGTAAAGCTGAATTTAAAGCTGACCGGCAGCGCGTATTCAAATTTTAAGTTTTTAGGCTGGGAGGAATAAATACAGATAACAAAATATTAATTAATAATGAGCTTATGGACAAACAACAATTGCTGTCGGAAATTTCCCAAATGGCCCAAAGCGGGCAAGTAAGCCACGCGGATGTTATGTCCGCGTTCAGCGGAGCGCCGACCGCGGCGCATGAGATAGCTTCGTCTAAAAATTTATCCATCGCGGAAATTCTTTATTACATAGGCGGCGCGATTGTCTTTTTGGGGATTATTGTTTTGTGCTACCAAAATTGGGACAATTTCAGCAGTTTTTTACGGATCTTTATCACCCTGGGCAGCAGTATAGCCTCCCTGATTGTGGCTGTCCTCTTAAACCGTTATGAAAATTTAAAAAAGCCATCCGACGCTTTTTTTCTGCTGTTTGGCATGCTTGCCCCGCTTGGCGTCGGCGTAACATTTAAGGAAGCGGGTTTTGACTTATCCAGCAACGTTTTATGGGTGGCAATTTACGCCATGCTCACCGCGGTATTTTTTGGCATATTTTGGTATTTTAAGCAGAAGGTAATTTTACTTTTTTTTAGCATCGCGTTCGCGACCGCGTTATTCCATTATTTAATAGCATGGTTGGTCGGGGAAAGCCTGAGCGGCTCGGATTATTCCAAAGTCTGGGAATACCAAATATTGGTTATTGGGCTGGTTTATATGCTCGTCGGCCGTTATTTAGCCGTAACAGCCCAGAAGGCCTTGGTTGGGGTGCTTTATGGTTTTGGCAGCTTGTTTTTTCTTGGTTCGGCCCTGGCTCTTGGCGGCTGGCAGCCCAATCAAAACGCCTTTTGGGAATTAATTTATCCTTTGGTCGTGTTCGGCGTGATTTTTTTGAGCGTCTACGCCAAAAGCAAGGCATTCCTGGTTTTTGGCACAATATTTCTAATCGGTTATATTTTAAAATTGACCGGCGAATATTTTACCTCCGGCCTGGGCTGGCCGCTGGCTTTGGTCTTGGCCGGCCTGCTGATTATGCTGGTGGGGTATTACGCGGTCAGGATAAACAGGAAATATTTAATCGCGTAGGACTTACGCGTTTCGTCTAATCGCAAAATCCGCGGAAAATGCCTCGTATTCGGCCAAGCGCGTAAGCCTACCACGGTCAACAGTTTAATAAATTTATCGAACAATTTTAAAAGCCGGGCAGTCCCGGCTTTTGGTTTGAATTAAAATATTGATTCTATAACGCGCTCGGCAATTTGGTGCTTGCACTGCGTAGCCTTGGCGAAGCATACCTTAACAACGTTAATGGCCCTACTTCGCTCCAACTGCGTTGGAGCTACGAAGGGCACTGCTTCGCTATCAATAGTTAAATCTTTGGCTATGATAACGCGCGTGGTATGGCGGTGCTTGCACTGCGTAGCCTTGGCGAAGCAGTGGTGGAGCACTCCGCTCACGAAGCGGCTGTCTTGGAGTATTGTAAGGGATTTTGGGGCTTTTGAAAAGCGGCCGAACTCAAGCCTCTCGGTCGGCCGCGGTTTGTGTCATCCCGGCCTCCGAGCCGGGATCTAGTCTATTGTTTTGGAACATTTGGAACACGCCTTAAGGGTTGTGTCCCACGCTTGGCGTTTGGCGTTCCAAAATGGTCTGATTAATTTACCGTTTCACGCCGACAATCCCTTATCTTTTTACGGATTATTATAAGACCCCACCGCTTCAATATCTGACTTCAGTTATTTTACGAGGTCGTTATTTAAAAATTTGTTTCCAAATATATTGTACCCCGACTGCTAGTAGAAGCATCGGGCCGCCTCTTAAATTGGAAGCAATACTGTAGGACATAGGCCCTTGGCTACGCGCCCAAGCAACGTTAAAGAGAGTTATGGCGATAAGGATTATAATAATGGCTAATATGATCAAAGGTGCGCTAGGTATGGAAGTTTGGTGTAATTCTGAAAGACATTTACTATCGCTTCCGCCGTTGACTATGCAGCTACCATATGCAGCCTGATTGTATTGGGGCGTAGTCTTCGAGCCCATGACAAAACCCAAATACAAAACATAGAAACCCAAGCAAAAAAGAAGAATGCCAACAATAATTTCCCCAGCCTGCCTTTTAGGGTTTGGTGGAAAATATATAGAGCCTCCATTATTTGGTTTGGCTGGCGCCAGTTGACTATCCGGTATCACAGGCTGATTTATAGTATTATTTTCCATAATTTTGTTTCGTCTTATCAATTAATTGTGCCTTAATTGTGGCATTTTTTGGGAATTTTAGGAAATAAGTTACCTATCTATAATAGACGATTTTGGAAAACCCAATAAGAGTAATTTCTATGTGTAAGGTACCCATTTCTTTAGACACCTTGTAAGCGGTTTTTTAGGTTAAGTTAATGATACTTGATTTCGCTGCCGGTCGGCAAATGCTGACGGCGGCATTTTTAATGATGTGTGGATTCTGTAGTGATTGTAGCTAT
>JARLHZ010000009.1 GCA_031291995.1 Candidatus Doudnabacteria bacterium | reverse complement strand
CTTATGGCGGACATCAAAGGATAAATTCTTTGCTGAATACCAAAGACTGCTACAGCAAACATCAAAACTGAAAATTACCGCCTCCCAACTGGCCTGAAAAGGCCAGTTTTTTATTGACTTATGCCCAGTGGGCAGTTACCAGGGTATGGTTTTTATTTGACGATAATTTATGTTATAATAAAAAAAATTAATTATCCAAAATGAAACTTTCGGTAGTTATTCCGGCGTATAAGGAGCAGGGGAGAATTGGTCCCACTTTGCAAAAAATGAGCGGGTATTTTTCCAAACAGCCGTACCAATGGGAAATATTGGTTTGCATAGACGGTTCCCCGGACAAAACCGCGGAAGTGGTGCAGGGGTTTAGCGGCAGCATCCCGAACTTAAAAATATTCAACAACCCCCAAAATCACGGCAAAGGGTGGGTAGTAAGGCAGGGGATGATGAACGCCACCGGCGACGTGCGGCTGTTTACAGACGCCGACAATTCCACGTCCATTGAGCAGGTGGAAAAGCTCCTTCCTTATATTAACCAGGACTACGATGCCGCAATCGGCTCCATTGAAGTTGCCGGCGCGAAAGTTAACGAGCACGCCCAGTGGTATAGGCGCGCCTTTGGCCACTGGTCAAAATATTTAATTCGCCTGGTGGCTGGATTGTGGGGCATCCACGATACCCAGCGGGGTTTTAAGCTTTTTACGGCCAAAGCGGCGCAGGCAGTTTTCGGGCGCGCGAAAATCGACCGGTTCGGTTTTGATATAGAAATATTGGCTATTGCCACAAATTTGGGGTTTAAAATTAAGGAAGTCCCGGTGGTCTGGGAAAATGCCGGTGATTCCACTGTTAGCTTATCAAGTTATTTTGAAGTTTTAAAAGATTTGTTCCGGGTCCGCTGGTACTTATGGACGGGAAAATACAATCGCGATTAATGCCTAGAAACAACGTTAACGTTTTGAGCGATAAATCTGGCGAATGTTTATGAATGCAATAATCGGTAAATATTTTAGAAAATTAAGTTTGGCCGCCGCGGTATGGCTAATAGGCTTATCGGCCATGCCGGTTTTAGCTTTGGCGCAAAATTCCCCGCAATCTAACGGCGGAGGTTTTTATACGGTTCAGTTAAAAAGCGCCGCGGATTTTAGCAGTCTGCTTAACGATGCCAGAAATATCCATCATGTATTATTCAGTAATCAGTCGCCCGAGTTTAAAAACATTTATACTTTTGACTCAAACGAATCCCTGGCCCAATTAAAGACCCTGTGGCAGGGACAGTTTAATTATCTTGAGCCTGAAATGCGGACGCAAAGCGCCGGTATTGTAGTTAACGATCCCGGGTTCAGTACTAACCCCCTGGATATTGATAAAGAATGGGGGCTGCTTAAGGCCGGTTTTGACCAGGCCTGGCAAAAAACCACCGGATCCCAAAATAATATTGTAGCGGTCATTGATACCGGGATAGACGAAACCCACCAGGATTTAAAAACCATAAACTTTGTGCCGGGGTTTAATTTTGTCAGCCAACAATCCATTCTGCCCGGCACCAATTCCGACGACAATGGCCACGGGACTTTGGTTACCGGGGTGCTTGGCGCTACCGCCAACAACGGCCTGGGCATAGTAGGTACAAACTGGCAAATTACCGTAATGCCCGTAAAAGCCCTGGACAACTCGGGACAGGGCGATGCCGCCACATTGGCTCAGGCCATAATTTGGGCGGCTGACCATGGCGCCCAGTTTATTAATTTAAGCGTCGGCGGCGTGGGTTTTGGCCACGACACGACATTGGCCAACGCTATTTCCTATGCTTTTAATAAAAACGTTCTTATAGTATCGGCCGCGGGTAACGACTTAAATGTTACCGGGCAAAGCCTGGACCAGGATCCGGTGTTCCCGATTTGCGACGATAATAATTACAACATGGTTATCGGCGTCGCGGCCACCGACCAGAACGACCAAAAAGCGGACTTTTCCAATTACGGCCATAACTGCATAGATGTCAGCGCTCCCGGCAAGCGGATCCTTTCTACCATCAACATCGACCCCACCACAAAAAAACCGTCGCCGAATTCTTACGCCTACGCTTCGGGTACTTCTTTAGCCGTGCCATTTGTAGTCGGCCAGGCGGCATTAATTCGGGCTCTGTATCCAACGGCCACAAATATCCAAATTCGCGACCGCATAATTTCCACCGCCGATTCCATAGATAGCAATAATTCCACCCAATGCGGCGGCTCATCCTGCTCCGGACTTTTGGGCTCCGGACGTATAGACGTGCCTGCCAGCCTGCAAACGGCTATTACGCAAAAATTCGGGGAAGGATCTTTAGTAAAGGCCCAGGATTTGGGCGTGGTTTACGATATTATCGGCGGCCAAAAACGGATGGTCTCGCCGTTTGTCTTTAATCAGCGGTTTTCCGACCAAACGGTAATAATCAGCACTTCCGAGCAAATCGCTTCATATCCGGAAGGCGCGTACCTTACTCCGCTTGACGGAACCCTGGTCAAATATGATGCTAACCCGACAGTCTATATTATGGAGAACGGGCAAAAATTACCGGTAACTTACGCGGTTTATCTGGAGCAGGGGATGAACCAAAAGCCTATTAATACTTTAAGCTATGCCGAATTGAGTTCCTGGCCGACCGGGAGTTTTTTGCCCCCGACCGACGGGACATTGGTGCGCGGGCAAAGCGAGCCTACGGTTTACTGGGTAATCGGGCAGCAGCTGCACCCGATAAATTATGGATTTTATATTGAGCGCGGTTTGAATATATTTCCTTTGATGATTGTTCCGGACTCCGACATTCAAAGTTACCCGCAGGGGGAGTCTTATATAAGGTAAAATTGTTCCGGCAAATATTAACAATAAAAAATGGAAAACAAAAATTTAAAATTTAATATTTTTAAATTCGCCGGTGTCGGCGTTTTGGCGATTCTGCCCTTTTTTGCATTTGCGCAAATGGCAATTGATCCTGTTTTTAACCCAAACCAGCTGATTTCCGACACGGCGTTTTCCGATACTCAAACGTTCGGCGGAGCGGCCGGCATTCAAAAATTTTTGGAAATTAAAGGTTCCGTTTTGGCCAATACGGACCCGTCTTTTTTGCCGAATTTAAAAGAACCTAACGCGATATTGCTCAAGCAGGCGCTGGATGACCCGGAGTCTTCCTTGCCGCGCCTGCGCACGGCCGCGGAATTAATTTGGGACGCCGCCCAATCGACCGGCTTAAACCCCCAGGTTATTTTGGCGACTATGGAAAAAGAAGAGGGTTTGGTTGACCAGAAGTATGGCTCGGCGGCCGCTCAGCAAACGGCCATCGACCACGCCATGGGTTTTAACTGCGGCGACAATGTCTCCTGCTGGAATCTTTTTCCGGGTTTTTACTATCAGTTATTCGGCAATCTGGACAGCAGCGGCAATCGTTACTTGGGCGCCGCCAAAAGTCTGATGAAATCTTTTAATACTTCGGGCGGCCGCGGTCCGTCCTATAACGGCAGCGTCAGCCAGGTTGGGCAGACAATAATACTTGATAATACCATGGGGGGTTACGACGGAGTAACGGCTCAGGAAAACGTGACTCTGGCCAATAATGCCACGGCCGCGCTGTACCGCTACACCCCGCACGTTTTTAACGGCAACTATAATTTTTGGAAATTTTTTACCGCGTGGTTTAAATACCCAAACGGCACATTGGTTACTCTGGCAAACGGGACTAACACATATATAATTGAAGACGGTTCCAAACAGCTGCTGCTGGATTTTGTCGCCCAGGCCAGAGGATTGAATACGTCTTCCAAAATCACGCTGTCGCCCAATGAGTTTGCCGACTACCCGACGGGGGATTTGTACGCGCCCGTCGACAATACCGTGGTGCAAACTCCGGATGGGAAAGATTACGTATTTTTGAACGGAGTAAAACATCCGGCCTCCGCCTTTGTTATTAGCCAGAGAGGTTTATCAGCGGCCACGGCTTTAAGCGTTAACGCCTCCGACGCTTCACTGTTTGCCACCGGTACAATTTTGCCGCCAAAAGACGGGACGATTATTCGCGGGGCCGTTAAACCGCAGGTATATTTGGTGCAAAACGGCGAAATCGAACTGTACAGCGCTTATACATTCGCGCAAAATAACATCAAACCAAAACAGATTGTCATTGTACCCGATGATGAAATCGGGACCTATACCCAAAATGGTTTTGTGCCGCCCAAAAACGGCAGCTTGGTTAAAACCGCGGGCAATTCCACGGTCTACCTGGTGCAGGACGGTTTGAAGCACGCGGTGATAGCCGATATCTTTAAAAATCAGGGATATCGCCAAAGCCAAGTGGGGACTATAACTTCCGATGAAATCGGCGCGCTGCCCACCGCGGCTTACGCTCAGCCCAAAGACCGGACATTCTTTGCGGTGGACAGCAAAACCGGTTCTTTGTACGAATTTAAAGACGGCGTGACCCATCCCATTTCATCGTTCGTGGCCAAACAGCGCGGAATAACTCCCGATTATGTATTTTCCACAGCCGTCTTTGTGGAATGGTATACCGGCGTGCCAGTGCCGCCCCGCGACGGTACTTTGGTGAAAGGGGACAAGGACGCCACCGTGTATTTGGTCAAAAACGGGCAGTTGGCGGGATTGTCCGCCGCCCAGTTTAAAGCCGGGCGCTACAGCGCCAAAAAAATAGTGACTCTGCCCCAGGCCGAAGTCGACAGCTATGCCAAAGCCAACGCCGTGACCCAATAATATTTCCTTATCGTAAACGTCACATCGCTAAATATAACAAAAAACCCAGCTCTAGACTGGGTTTTTTGCTATATTAGGGACTCTTATTATTATATGTCGTAAAATCCGAATTTTTGTTTCGCTACCTGTCCTGACCATTTCGCGTGTTCTCATTATTGGATGAGCTTTTAAATCCGTCGGTGTTGCTTTGCCGTTCTTGCCAGGCGGATGATGTTGCGGGAGAGTCCGTATTTAATTGGTTTTGAAAGATAGGGAAAATTGGCGTGGCCGGCGCGGTGCTTGTAACGCCGGTTGTCGGGCCGGTACGGTAAAAAGATCCGGTCGAACTTCCCTGTACTTCGGGAAGAGGTAATATTGAAGGAACGGTTATAGAGGGCTCACCTGAATTATGTTCCCCAATTTTTAGTTTTGGTAATTTATGGGCTTGGGGAATTGTGGTGGTAGCCTGAAAATCAATTGTAATACCGCCGTCGTCCGGTTTATCGCGCCACTCAATTTTTCGGGGACCAATTTTTATATCCTGGATTTGGGCTTCCGACCGCAGTTTCGCGATGTTTTGGGATATCGCGTCGGCCGCCGATTTATTTCCTTCATTTTGAAGTTTGTCCTGAACTTTTTGCATGGCGTTAAGAGCCTCGTTAACCTGCAGGCTGGCGTCATTTTGCGCGCGGATTTCCAGGCGGGTTTGGCCGCCAATGTTTTGGAGCGTCGATGTCCCTGAAGTTGCCGTAATCTGTACTGCCGCACCACCGGTCGATGTGGCGGCGGAGCCGTTATTTTGCCCGGACGTATTGGCCGAAGATTGGACTGATTGTTTAATTTCCGCCAGTTCCTTAATCCGTTCGATGGCAAATTGAGCCTGTAAAACCGCTTTGCTTTGATCGGACGCGGCCAGATCCAACCGAATGGTTTCCGTGGCGCGCTTAATCGGGTAAAGCAAATCCCCGGGTTTTGACCCGCCGGAAGCGTAGGCTGTGCCGCCAATCAGGGATAATCCCAAAATAGCCGGTGCCGCCACTTTAGCGAATCTCAGCCGCCAATCAACTCGGTAAAATATTTTGGGCGGCGTCTGGTTTTTTACAGCCGAAAAAATCCGCTGTTTTATACTTGCCAGCTCATCGGCGGAAAGCGGGTCTTGTTCGGGGACAAGCCTCTTGAGGCTTTGGATTTCCCTCTCAAATTTTTTGGTAGCCCAAATCATAATTGTTTAAAATTTGCCTGACTTTTTTTAATGCCCGGTGCTGGATAAGACGCACGGAGAGGTTGCTTTTATGCAAAATATCGGCGACTTCGTCCACGGACAACTCCTGCACAAATCGTAATTCCAAAACCTGACGGTAGACGGCCGGCAATTGCGAAAATGCGTCTCTGGCCAAATTCCAATCCCACTTGGTCGCGGCTTCATCCTGCAGGGAATAACCGCTGGGAGCGTCGAAATTTTCATCAATAGCCGCGGTAACCGGCGAACGGTATTTTTTCCGGAAATGGTCATTAATGGTATTGCCCGCGACTTTATACAGCCAGGCGGAAAAATTTAAGTTCTCCATAGAAAAACTCCCCAAGCCAATATAGGCTTTAGTAAAAACTTCTTGCAAGACGTCTTCGGCTTCCTGCCGGTTTTGGATTTTATACCGGATAAATTTGAATATTTTTTGGGCAAAATTATCATAAATTTGGCCAAAAGCCTCCTCGTCGCCGTCCCGTGCTAGTTTTACCAGGTGGTTGATTTCCATAAGCTTGCCTAAAAAGCTTACTGACAGTTATATCGCCAAATTGTAAAGTTTGTTTCCCGCCATTACATCATAAATTAAGCCTCCTTTTTTGGCAAAAGGAGGCTTAAAAACCGGGGTTTGGCGGCTTTTCCGAAAGCGAGTTTATTACGGTGAGGCTTCGATTCTATTTATTTAGATTATTTTAATACGGCCAGCGGATCGTTCCAGGCGCTTAAGTTGGAAGCATTTTGGACGTAGCCTAAAATATTTATGGCGCTGCCCTTATGTATACCCAGATGCAGATGTTTGCGCTCGCCGTCGGTCTCCTGGCTGTAGCCGGTACCCAGGACAGCAATTTTATCTCCGGTGTTTATGGCTTGTCCTATGGCAGGCGAAATGCTAGACTCCCGCAAATGGCCATAAATTATCGTCACTGGCTGGTTATCTATAGTGCAGGATTCCACGGCCACTCCGCCATAGCCGGAAGCCCATTTTTTCAGCAATAATTTTCCGGAACAAATTGCAAAAATCGGCACATCAATATTTTTTTCCGCGGCGGTGGTTTCAAAATCCGTTCCGGTATGGTAGCCGGTAAATTTTTCCGGTGAAACAGGGGAGTGCCCGGGCGAAACGTACAGGCCAAATGGTTTTTTGGTCACGCGGGACAGCGCGTCGCTTATGGGCCACGATAATCCTGACGGTAGGCTATCCGAGGTAGGCGTTAAAACCGCGCCTGCCGACGAAGTTGCGGTGCCTGGCGTTAGTTCCGGAGCCGGCGTGGGGGTTGGCGGATTGAGGGTTGTAATTGGCTGGGTCTTGGGGCCGGATGAAAAACCACAGCCCGCGGCCAACAGGGAAACAGCGAAAATGGATAAGAAAAGTTTCCGCATAAGAATTATGAATATCTTAAGTAGTTTGCTGGTCGTTAAAATACTGGATGACTTTATAAATTTTTGCCAAATAATTTACAGTGGCGTTTTTTAAGCTGGCGGCCTGCATCGTAGCCAGCTGGGAATTATCGGACGATAAATTTGCCTCCGCCTTCGCGAGCTGCGCTTGTAACTCAGCTTTGGTTTTTTTAACCGCGGTTTTTTTAATTTTAGCCTTCAGGTTTGTTATTTGCGATTTGAAATTTGAAATTTGCCCCGACAACGCGTTTATCTGCGCGCTCCTGTCCTGGTTCCAGGCGTCACCAAACGCGTTAACCGCCTTAGCCACGCGCGTGGTGCCGCCGTTATAAGAAGCGGCTCCGTAATCAAATACCCTGGCAGCCACAAAACCCTGGCTTGCCCTAATTCGCACATCGCCGGCGTAATCATCCAACAACAAATACATGGCCTTAATGGAATTTACGTGGTCCTGCATACCTGCCACATAATTGGGATTTAAAAATGCTTCCGGATGTCGCTTAACCAGGGAATCGTATGTGGATTTTACAAATTGGGCGATACCGCGGCTGGCATAGCCGTCGTTGGAGACGCTGTATTTGTAAGTATCCGGTCCGTTTAAGGCAAGTAATATGTTCATCTGATCGAGCGATCCTTGGACGTTGCCGTTAAGTATGGATGAAGTATCGCTGTGCTCGGCGTAAACCAGGGCTTTAATCATGGCCGGCGGAACCGCCTGGGTAATCGTGTCTCCGGGAATGGCCGAGGATGGAAGACCGTATAGCTGTTGGGCGACGGTGTTAATTACTCCGTTTAAATAATTTTGGCCGAAGGTAATTACGTCGGGCGTATTTAAATTGCTGGAGTAGGGGACATAGACGGCCGGATAAAGGCCTTTTTCAATAGCGGCTTTGCTGCCGGTATCGGGATTGCTGATTAGATATTTCAGCGCCAGGATTGTGCCGTTAACCGGCTTATCTACTTCAAACCGGCTGTTGACGCCGTTAAAATTTATAAGTTTAATGCTAACCGCCGGGTCGGGAAATACCATGGATGTGCCGTTCAATCTCCCAACGGTGGTTATAACATTATTAGTTGCAGGGTCCAAAACCGCCAGGGCGATATCCTTGTCGGTTAAATTGTATTTGCTGATGACTTTGGTTACCTTGCCGGTCTTTTTGTTCTTGGTTGTCCTATAGACCGGCTCGAGAGCGTGGTTTAAGGTAATATTGGCCAGCAAATTTTTGGCCTGGCTTATTTGGGTAATAATTGGCGGCACGCTCGGTTCGCGCAATCCGGACACGGTAGATTGCGTTGATGTCGATGTGGGTGTTGTCGTGGCGGACAGGCTTGGCGCCGTTGATGTCGATGCGGCAGCCGTTGTTACGGCGTTGTTTGCCAAAGCCAATCCCGCGAAACCCAGGTTGGCAATTACAGTAAGCAAAATTGACAATAATTTTTGATTTTTATTCATACAAATAATTATAACATAATTTTTACGCTTTATTTGATGTTGGGGGACAAAATAAAAATTATCTGATAATATACAGGAAATGAGCACGCATATTTCCAAAAATATTTTTTGGCTTACCGCCAGCCGCGTGCTGGCGCTGTTAATGCTGTTTTTGGCTTACCGCGCCCTGCTGCCTTATTTCGGCCCGTTCGGGACGGGGCAGTATTTTTATATCCAGTCTTACGTCCTGCTGTTTTCCACGGTGGTCGATTTTGGCGTCCAGCAGTTTATTACCAAAAAAATCAGCGAACAACCGGAACGTGCCAAGGAGTATTTCCAAAAGTTTTTTTCCTTTGAGATTGTGGTCGCGGTAGTCCTCTATATACTGTTAGTCGGTATCGCTTCTATGCGGCATTATGACCACGCGGTATTTTTTGGCATTTGCGTGGCCGGCCTCGGGATGTTCACCAACGCGCTAACGTACCCGTATTTGGCGGTTATGGCCGCGTTCCAGGATATGCGCAAAGTCGCGTGGATGAACTTTTTGAATTCCTGCGTAAATTTTACGCTGATTATGGCAACGGTTTTGCTCCGCAAGTATATTGTTTTTTTATCGAGCGTTACCTTTGTCTTCGGCATAATGGACTTAATTTTGTACTGGCATTTTGTCAAAAAACATATCCCTAAACCGGAAGTCCTAAAGGGGATTAAATTATTTGATTTTGGGCTAATCCGCGGTATTTTAAAACAAGCGTGGCCGTTTACTTTGCTGGTTGGTTTTAGCGCCATTTATAACCGAGTTGATGTCGTTATTATCACGTTTTTAAAGGGCTATACCCAGACCGGACTTTATACTACCGCTTACCGCATTTTTGACCTGCTAAATTTTTTCCCAGCGGTAGTGTCCTATACTTTATTCCCGTTTTTTACCGGGCTAATGGCCAAGAAAGCAATTTTAGAAGTTCGGGAAAATCTGGAAAAATATGTCAGCCTTATGCTGGCGCTGGCCTTGCCCATGGCCGTGGGCGGAATGATTTTGTCTTTGCCGCTTATCGGTTTATTAACCTCGCATGATCCGCGCTACGCTTATTCGGCCGTAGTGCTGTCTATATTAATATGGGCGCCGGCCATCCAGTTTGTGTATATCCCCGCCAACTCATTGGTTATTTCGCAGCTCACCAAACAGGCCATGGCTATTACCGGCGCCAATGTGATTATAAATATTGCGGGCAACCTGATCCTTATTCCTCATTTCGGAATCCGCGCCGCGGCATTTATGACGGTAGTCAGCGAAAGCCTTCAGGGAATATTTTATTTTTATTTTATCCGCAAGGGGATAACGGATTTTAAATTTTTCTCCCTGGCTTTTAAACCCGCCCTGGCCGCAATTATAATGGGTTTGGTTCTCTGGCCGCTGCGCAATTACAACCTGTTTTTGTCTTTGCCGGTTGGCGCGGTGTCATATTTTGTAATTTTAATCGCCACGGGTTTTATAAAAAAAGACGACTGGAATTTTATTAAGAGTTTTTTTGCCGGCAAACAATCGGCTTAATACGATTGTTTCTCTTCCTAATTCCGAATTTATGACTCCTAATTCCAAAACTCGGATTATGTTGTTTGGCACCTTTGACGTTTTGCATCGGGGTCATTTAAATTTTTTTAAGCAGGCCCGGGCTTTATCTAAAAATCCATATTTAATAGTCAGTGTGGCACGGGATAAAAACGTTTCGCGGATAAAAGGCCATAGACCTAGCATCTCCGAGCGCAGACGATTAGACGCGGTCAAAAAAATCCTGTTGATCGACAAGGCTGTTTTAGGTGGTCTGAATAGTCACCTCCCGCATATTATAAAGCAGCACCCGGACATAATCGCCCTGGGTTTTGACCAAAAAAATTATGTAAATAATTTGCAGTCTGATTTAAAAAAAAGGGGATTGATTGTCAAAATTTTTCGTTTAAAACCTTACAAAAGGCATATTTATAAATCATCAATTATAAAAATGCTCAAGAATAAGCCATAATGTCAAGGGTCGCCCTTGACACAAAAAACGGATAATTACTTTTTTTGACATCTTTAAGGCTTTTATGTTATCATGAGCTAACTTAAAGGCCTGCAGGGCCTTTTAAAATAGATAAGAAAGGCACTACAGAAAACTACGGAAACTACGGAACTTATTTTGTTCGGGATAGCCGAATATTACAGTTCCTGGTTCTGTAGGTTCCGCAGTTTTCCGTAGTTCCGTGTAATCATTAGAATTTAACTAGTTCCTTATTATGATTGAATTTCTCCGCCAGGTAAAAACCGAGCTTTTTAAGGTGGTGTGGCCAAGCCGCAGCGATACTATCCGATATACTCTTACCGTTATTGTATTTAGTATAGTTGTAGCTTTGGTGTTGGGAGCTTTTGATTACCTGATGCTGCAATTATTTACCGCGATTTTAGCCCGTTAGATTATTTAGTATATGGTTGTCGGTTTTAGAAGGTAGTGCAGGCATTAGTTGTAAGGTGTGGATTTTGAGGTTCGAGCAACCAAAACCAATACCTAATTTCTCCACTACTTTCTACAACTACTAACCATTGCCCATTACATGCTTCCCCCAGGACACATCGCCGCCGGTTTTTTAACCGCCGAAGCACTTTTACACTTTACCCATCCCGAATTATCGCCGCTTCAGCAGAACCAGATGCTATGGTGGGGGATGTTCTTTGGCTTCGCTCCGGACTTGGATTATTTTTGGATATTTTTTCGCGAACAGGCGTTTACCATAAAAAATTCGCAAAAAAATAATCATCGCCGGTTAATCAGCCACGCCCCAATATTATGGTTAATTGCCGGACTGCTGATTTATTTTCTGTCCCGGTCCGCCTATATCCAAACCGTCGGTTTGCTAGTCTGGCTGGCAAGCTGGAGCCATTTGATTTTAGACAGTGTTGAAGACGGCATCATGTGGCTGTGGCCGCTGTCAAAAAAACAGTTTGCCTTAAGCTTCCCGCCAAATATAATTGTCCAGGACCGGAGATTTTTTAGGCACTGGTGGAGTTTTTTTCAGCAATACCTCAAACGGCTTACTTTTTATTTGGAAGTGTTAACAATATTAACAGCATTAATAATTTATTTTAAATAACCGTTGAGGTTACCTGAAGCGGACGTTACTATATAATTTCGGCGTCCCAATCAGCGTAAATATCAGCGACTAATCAGCGGATCTAGAACTATATGAGTCGACAACAAGTTACCGGCGAACGCCATTGGTATGTGCTCCATACGTACAGCGGCTATGAAGACAGCGTCGCCTGGAATTTAAAGCAGAGAATCGAGTCCATGGATATGCAGGACAAGATTTTTGAGGCGCTCGTGCCCAAGGAAAAAAAGATTAAGATTAAGGAAGGCCGCCGCACCACCGTGGAAGAAAAAATCTTTCCGGGTTACGTATTGGTGGACATGATAGTGACGGATGATTCCTGGTATGTGGTCCGCAACACCCCCAACGTTACCGGTTTCGTCGGCTCCGGCACCGTGCCGACCCCGATTTCCGACGAAGAGCTGGCCTATTTGAAAAAGCGCATGGGCGCGGACGAACCGAAGTTTAAAGTGGACTTTATGGTTGGCGACCTGGTAAAAATCCAGGACGGGCCGTTTAAAGATTACGAAGGCAAAGTCGGCAACCTGGACGAACAGCACGGCAAAGTTAAGGTTATGGTTACCATCTTCGGCCGCGAAACTCCCGTTGAACTTGATTTTTTGCAGGTTAAGAAGATATAGTCAATGCGGAACTACGGAACAGAACGGAACTACGGAAAACTACGGAACTGAATTGTGCCATCCCGGAATTTTTTGCGCCGCTGGCCATCGCGAGACGCAAAAGATACCCGTAGTCTAGCATTAGTATATTTATAAAAGTTAATTTATGTCTAATATATCCCCAGCTATAAAAACGACATCCATTTTAGCACTAATTTATGCGGCGGGATTAATTGCTTTATGGTTATTTTTTAAATCTAATGTTGGGTGTACTGGTGGAGATTGTGGGTTTGCAAGACTGTTATTATTTAATGCATGGATGTATATATTCCCTGCTATAGCCCTAATAATTATCATTGGGGTGCTTGTTATGGAAACCATTGACGCGAAAAGGCAAAAGAATAATCTGCAAAAATAATTTTATTCCTAATTCATACTTCGCGCTTCTCGAAATATGAAATTCGGATGGAATTTTCATCTTTAATCTAATTTGAAAGGAATGGTTGGTTCCGGTATTTATCGGGATCTCGATCGCACCGTAGAGCCGGGCAGTGCCCGGCCGAAGATAGCGGCCAGCCGATGGCTGGCTCTACCGAAAAAATATTAACGCGGTCTACCATCAAAAAAACTTATGGCCAAGAAAGTAAAGATTCAACTTAAACTCCAGCTTCCCGCCGGGAAGGCCACGCCGGCACCGCCGGTTGGTACGGCACTGGGGCCGCATGGCATTAATTTGGCCGGGTTCGTTAAGGAATTTAACGACAAAACCGCGGCAATGGGCGACACCGTTGTGCCGATAGTTATGACTATCTTTGAAGATAGGTCTTTTAGCTTTATATTAAAAACTCCGCCGGCCGCTAACCTGATTATGAAGGCTATTGGCCTGCAAAAGGGGAGCGCTAATCCGCTGACCACCAAAGTCGGCAAAATTACCGCCAAACAGATTACCGAAATCGCGGAAAAGAAAATGCCCGACTTAAACGCCAACGACCTCGCCGCCGCGGAAAAAATCATTCGCGGTACCGCCCGGAGCATGGGCGTGGACGTTATCGATTGACAGGATTGAATAAGATTTAAATGATTGACAAGAATTGCCAGTCCCAATCTTGTCAATCGTGTCAATCTTTTAAATCATTTAAATCTAAATTTTATGTGGGAACTTATTGTCATTATTGCCGTCTTCATAATCCTTCCCGGATTTCGGGTAGTCCAGCAGTACCAAAAGGGCGCGGTGTTTTTGTTCGGGAAAATTACCTCAATTAAAGATCCGGGGCTGGTTTGGATTATCCCGTATTTTTCGTGGATGCGGAAAGTCGACCTGCGGACCATCACCCTGCCGATTCCGGCCCAGCAGATTATTACCAAAGACAACGTGTCTCTGAACGTTTCGGCCGTGGCTTATTACAAAATTGTCGACGTGACAAAATCCATCGTTGGCATAGAGAACGTGATGAGCGCCATAAATCAGCTGTCCCAAACCACCATGCGCAACATTGTGGGAAAATTCCAGCTGGATGAAATTTTGAGCGAACGCGACACTATTAACAAAGACATTAGTTCCACTTTGGACCAGCGGACGGAAGAGTGGGGAGTTTTGGTTTCCGCCGTGGAAATTAAAGACATTGAACTCCCGGAAAATATGCAAAGGGCCATGGCCAAGCAGGCCGAGGCGGAACGCGAAAAGCGTGCCAAAATTATCGCGGCCGAAGGTGAATTTTTATCGGCCCAAAAACTGGCCGACGCCGCCGATGTCATTGCCGCCCATCCGATAGCCCTACAACTCCGCAACCTCCAGACCATGTCCGAAATTTCCGTTGAAAAGAATTCCACCATTATCTTCCCGGCCCAGTTTATGAGTACCGTTAAGGAAATCCAGAAGTTTATGGAAAATGAAAAGAGCTAAATAATCAATAATAATTATTTGTGGGAGAGTGCTTATTTTATTACTGTCACGTATTAAAGTAAACTCATCAGCACCACGAAAGGAATAAAGTTATGGCAAAAATTGCCAAAAGAGTTAAGGCCAACAATGAGTTGGTGGACAAGAATAAAGTTTACAGCCCCGAAGAAGCCATAGAACTGGCCAAGAAGACGGGTAATACCAAGTTCGTCGGCAGCATAGAAGTGCATGTCCGAACGTTAATTGATGCCAAGAAAACCGACCAGTCCGTTCGCGGGACAGTGAGTTTGCCCAACGGCACAGGCAAAAGCAAGAAAGTTGCCGCATTCGTTACCGAAGCCAAAGAAAAGGAAGCCAAGGACGCCGGCGCGGCTGTTGTCGGCGGGGAAGAGCTGATTAAAAAAATCAAGGAAACGGAAAAAACCGATTTTGACGTGGCTGTGGCCGAACCGGCGTTAATGCCGAAACTGGCGCAAATTGCCAAAATTTTGGGGACAAGGGGACTTATGCCCAACCCCAAAACCGGAACAGTGGGTGCCAATATTGCCCAGCTGGTAAAAGAAATTGCCGGCGGCAAAGTTAACTTTAAGAACGACGACAGCGGCAACGTCCACCAAATTGTGGGCAAAACTAATTTTGAATCGTCCAAGCTATTGGAAAACTTTAAGGCTTTTATTGCGTCCATCCAGCAAAGCCGTCCCGCTACCGTTAAAGGCCAGTTTATCTCGTCCGTTACGGTGAACTCCACCATGGGTCCGGGAATCAGGGTAAAAATTTAATAAGTATTGAGTAAATCCGAATAAAATTGACATAAATGAGCATAATTGTCACAATGATTATGTATCAATTATGTCAATTTTTTAAATTTTGACAATTTTGTCAATTACCCTATGTACGACGACATGTTCAAAAAAATCTTGATTATAGAAGACGACCTGTCGTACCGCAACCCTTTAAACGATTATTTTTCTTCCCGCGGTTTTACCATATCCACAGCCGATGACGGGGAAATGGCCATGGAAAAGCTTTTATTCCACCGGCCGGATTTGGTTATTTTGGATTTGTTATTGCCCAAAGTCCATGGGTTTGAGGTCTTAAAAAGAATCCGCACGTACCCCGACGAAAAAATTGCGGCCATGCCCGTGATTATTTTGAGTAATTTATCCAGCGAAGCGGATATTAAAACGGCGGAGGAGCTTAAAATTTCCGCTTACTTCGTCAAATCGCAAACCAGTTTTGAGGATGTCTTTAAAAAAGCCAGCGAGATTTTGTTTAAAGGCGGAAAAGGGCCGGTTGACGAGGTTTTGGATTTTCGTACCCCCGATAAAAATTAAAATTTTAAAAATTTGTTATGGACGAATTATCGAAAAAAGTTTTGATTGTGGAAGATGACATAGAATACCGCAACGCTCTGAGCGCCTACCTTTCGGGGTTCGGGCTGGAAATTAGCGTGGCCGATGACGGATCCGCGGCTATGGAAAAACTTTTGTTCCATATGCCCAAACTGGTAATTTTGGATTTGATGCTGCCCAAAGTTAAAGGTTTGGATTTTTTAAAACACGTTCGGGATTACCCGGACCAAAATGTTTCTTCCACTTTGGTCGTAGTCCTGACTAATTTCGCAAGCCAGGAAGAAATGCAGGCCGCCCAAAGCCTGGGCATAGAAGCGTATTTGCTCAAATCCCAAAATAATTTCGGGGAAATTTTAAAAGTTGTCCAGGATAAAATGTTCAAAGGCGATCTGCCTCGCAATTACGGGATAGAAGATTTTAGGAGACCCCAAATTTAAATTTAAGCCCTTTAGCCGCCCGTTCCGGCGGCTTTTTTTGTGCAAAAAAATAGGGCAGGGGACGCAATGGTAATGCGTCCGCCTGCCGGTGGCTCATCTGGCGCCGGTAAGCGCTCTCACAAAGCCCGTTTATACACACCAAGGGTAATTTTCGTCGGCCGCGTGGTTGCGCGAGAATTCAGGGTCATCCTCGAACGTCAAACCCTGGTTTGCGTATTCGAGGAAGAATTGTCCTTCCTCATCCGAAATGGATGGAGGCAGGCTTTGAGTTAAGACGACCGTTTGGCTATCATAGGGTTGTATTCCCCAAAAAGGTTCGCCAGCGTGGTCGCCGTCAACGATTGCCGCTACAACTAGCGTGCCATTCGGCCATTCCTCGACTTGCGTTACCCCGATTAGGCGGTGGCCCCAAAGCGGTGTCTCTATACGCGTAGAGTAACCACGATAGATCCCCGCGTTGCTGCCTGCTTTACCCGAAAGCGTAACCTGCTGGTTTGTTTGCAAATTTCCCCTCCCTTTGAGTTGTCTTTGCCGGCGGAGCCGGCGGTTTTGTCACCCGACATGTATGAAGTAGGTCAATCCGTTCCCCAAGGGATACGGGTGATTTTCCTGCTGCCGGTTTGCCGTAGGTTCTGCGGCGGAATTGGTGCAAAGCGGCGCGGCGGCTGCTTGGCTGACGGGTTCCTCGGCGGAACCGTCGAGCAAAACTTTGGTGTTATCCATAAGTGCTCCTCGCTTTGTGGGCAAGAGATTGGTTGTGACAATCTTTTGACCGCAAACTTGTGGCTGACGCTCCTTCGCCTCGACTGTCTTTGGAGCTTCGGCGGGTTGTTTGCCGCTACGCGGCAAACAAAAACCCCCGGGCCGCGAGGCTCGGGGTTTGGAGTTTAGGTTTACGCTAAAACTCTTCCCAAGGCCGGCGGCTTCGGAGTAATAATAATGATAAGGCTGGAAGAGAAGATTTTGCTCATTTGTTAGTATTTTAAGGCAATAAGTTTTTTTTGTCAATCCGCTGAAATTGGTGTAGAATAAATTGATTGAACGAGTAGAAAAGCTTGAACAAGACTGACTCGTCCGACTTGCCATTTTTTGTTCAAATAAGTCATTTTTTCAATAAATTATGGATAAAGAACGAGTTCACTTCCGGCCCTCTTGGGACGATTATTTTATGGCTTTAGCCAAAATTGTGGCTTCCCGCGGCACCTGCAACCGGCTTTACGCGGGGTCGGTTTTAGTCAAGGACAATCGTATAATCGCGACCGGCTATAACGGCTCCCCTCCGGGTTTGCCCCACTGCGACGATGTCGGACATTTGCTGGAGGAAGGCCACTGCGTGCGTACTATACACGGGGAACACAACTCACTTTTGCAAGCTGCCAAGCAGGGAGGAACCAGTACGGACGGCTCGACTATGTACACCAAGTACAGCCCCTGCATCCACTGTGCCAAGTACGTGATCGCGGCCGGGGTGAAGCGCGTTGTCATCGGTAAAGTTTATCGAAACCCGTCCGCGCTTGATATGTTAAAGGAAGCCGGAGTCAGCGTGGAAGTCTATACGGAAAATCCCAAGTGGCGCGAAGAACTCAGGCAAATTTTTCTGGAAGATATTCCAACACGGGAAAACGAGGGTGAAGTAAAGCTAAAATCAGAAAAGTAAGGAAGCGCGCGTGGCAAAGGTGCTCTTTGCCACTTTGAGAGGCTTAATAATCTATATGGATAAAATTGTCCTTGCTATAGTTGGACTGGCCGGGGCCGGGAAAACGGAGGCGACGGAGTATTTGTTAAAAAAAACGGGGTGGCCCAAAGTTTATTTTGGCCAGGCAGTGGTGGATGAAACTGTCCGGCGCGGGATTCCGGGGGAAGCGGGGGAAAGGGCGGTTCGGGAAGAATTCCGGGCCAAAGATGGCATGGCCGCCATGGCCATTGCCAATATGCCGGCAATAAAATCCGCTTTCGAGAATTCATCGGTTATAATTGAAAGCATGTACTCCTGGGAAGAATACTTGGAATTAAAAAAAGCCTTTGGCGAGAATTTTAAAGTTTTGGCTATTTACTCATCGTTTAAGACCCGGGCGGGGCGGATGGCAAACCGTCCGGTCAGGCCGTTGTCCGAGTCCGACCTGCAATCGCGCGACTATTCCCAAATCGAAAATTTGCACCAGGCCGGGCCAATTGCCAGGGCGGATTGGACGATTGAGAACGAGGGGAGTAAGGATGGGTTGTACAAAAACCTAAGCGAACTATTGAATAATTTCAAATTTTAAATTTCCAATTTCAAATCAATGTCTAAAGAATAATTTTAAATTCAAGAATTTAGACTTAATTTGACATTTTGCATTTTATATATGAAAGCTAAAATTAGAAAATTAAATAAAGAGGTCGAATTGCCGAAATATCACACTTCCGAATCCGCGGGGTTTGATATTGCTTCATCCGCGGATATAGCCATCGCTCCCGGGGAGGTCGCAAAAATACCCACGGGACTGGTAATCGCTGCTCCAAAGGGCCATTTTTTGCTTACGGCAGCCCGTAGCAGCCTTCCGCTCAAGAAGGGTCTGGTCCTGGCTAATGGTATTGGAATTATTGATCCGGACTATGCCGGGCCGAACGACGAAATCCACATTATTGTCCATAATTTTACAACAAAGACGGTTGAAGTTAAACGGGGCGAGCGCTTGGCGCAGGGAATATTTTTAAAAACCGAACAAGCCGAGTGGGAAGAAATGGGACAGTTGCGCAATGTGGACAGGGGAGGCATGGGGAGCACGGGAGGATATAACAATTAAATAAAATTGCCCAAAATTTTTCGAAACAATTTTACTTAATTTTATTTAATTCTGGGCAATCTTGGGCAATAAATTGTTTATGATAATCGGTTTGGTCGGGGAAAAATTGGCGGGGAAGGATACCGTGGCGAATTATTTGGTCGGCAAGTACGATGCCGGGCATTTTAGGTTTACCCACATTTTGGACGCGATACTGGAAGACTTGAATTTGGAAATTTCCCGGAAAAACGAAATTGAGCTGGGATTGTCGCTGCGGAAAATTTTTGGCTCCCATGTTTTGGTCGATGCCTTGGAGCAAAGAGTAAAGCGGTCAATATCCGGCTATCGGGTCGTAAACGGTATTCGCATGGACGAGCTTTCCGTGGTAAAATCCTGGGGCGCTAAGATTATTTATATTACCGCCCCTATAAATATCAGGTATGACCGATACATGTTGCGCCGCGAAAAAGCCGACGACGCGGTTATGGATTTTGAACATTTTAAACAGCAGGAAAGCGGCCCCACGGAACTGGAAATTCCGGAACTTGGAAAACAGGCGGATTATAAAATAGACAATGTCGGAAGTTTGGATGAATTATATAAGAAAGTGGACGAGATTATTAATAAATTAAAGTAGACGTCCATATGCTCAAATTTGGCAAATCGAAAAAAGAAGAAAAACAGCGCGGCCGGTTTATTGTCATTGACGGCACGGACGGCAGCGGCAAGGCCACCCAGACTAATTTGCTGGTGGAAGAGTTAAAGCTGGGCGGCTATACGGTGGAGATGGTGGATTTTCCGCAATACGGCACCAAGTCCGCCGGACTCATTGAAGAATATCTTAATGGTAAATATGGCCAGGTGGGGCCGGAAGCGGCGTCAATTTTTTACGCTATAGACCGTTTTGACGCGAGTTTCAAAATTAGGGAATGGTTAAAAGAAGGCAAGATCGTGATATCGAACCGTTATGTCACAGCCAATGCCGGACATCAGGGCGGAAAGATTGCGGACGACTTGGACCGTTTGAAATTTTTTAAATGGCTGGATAATCTGGAATATAATATTTTTGGCATACCCAAACCGGATTTAAACGTAATTCTCCATATGCCCGCGGAAATGGCGCAAAAATTAGTGGACAAAAAATCTTCCGCCGACCGCCAGTACGTCAACGGCAAAAAGAGGGATTTGCATGAGGCGGACTTAAAACATCTGAAAAACGCCGAAAAAGTTTACAAGGAAATTGCCAGGCTCTTCCCCAATACCAAGCTGGTGGAATGCGTGAATCGCGGGTTGCTGCTAACCCCGCCCGAGGTGCATAATAAAGTCTGGGAACTGGTCAGGAGAATCGCGCTAAAGGATGTTAAGCCGTCGTAAGGTTTATCTCATGATTAGAAATAATTAATTTGCGGGTCATGCCAGGGGTGAGGGATCCTCGGGATGACACGCCGGGAGTAATATGAAAATATATTTAGATCTTCTGGACAAAATTACAAAAGACGGAGTGGAGAAGCACGACCGGACGGGGACGGGTACGAAATCGATTTTTGGATATCAGATGAGATTTAATCTCGCGGACGGATTTCCTTTGGTGACTACGAAAAAAGTCCATATGAAGTCCATTATTTATGAATTGTTGTGGTTTTTGAGGGGCGACACAAACGTGAAGTGGCTCAATGAGCACGGAGTGACCATTTGGGACGAATGGGCGGACGAAAACGGGGATTTGGGTCCGGTTTACGGCAAGCAATGGCGCGCGTGGAAAGGGTATAACGGCGAAACTTATGACCAGATTTCTTACGTGGTGGATCAGATAAAAAATAATCCCGACAACCGGCGCATGATAGTAAGCGGTTGGAACGTGGCCGACTTACAATCTTTAATTGCGGGTAAAAAAACCGCCCCGCCGCCCTGCCATAGCCTGTTTCAGTTTTACGTGGCTAATAACAAACTATCCTGCCAGCTTTATCAGCGCTCGGCCGATACATTTTTGGGCGTGCCGTTTAATATTGCATCTTACGCTTTACTTACTATGATGATTGCCCAAGTGACCGGCCGTGAGTTGGGTGACTTTGTCCACACTCTGGGCGATGCGCATATTTACAATAACCACGTTGAACAAGTTAAACTACAGCTCTCAAGAGAGCCAAAACCCTTGCCCACGATGAAAATTAATCCCGAAGTTAAGGATATTTTTGGCTTTAAGTTTGAAGATTTCACCCTGGAAGGCTACGACCCGTATCCGGGAATTAAAGCCCCAATAGCTATATAAGATACGGATATACTGATAAATACTGATGATACGGATAATACGAATACCGAAATCAGTATTATCCGTATCATCCGTATTCAGATCCGTATATCAGTATCATACATAAAAATGATCGCACTAATTGCCGCCATAGCCGAAAATAACGTCATTGGTGCCAAAAACGATTTGCCATGGTATTTACCCGAAGATCTAAAGCGTTTTAAGGAATTGACTTTGGGTAAAGTCGTTGTTATGGGTCGAAAGACTTACGACTCAATTATCGCCCGCCTCAAAAAGCCCCTTCCCGGCCGGACCAGCGTGGTCATAAGCAGGCAGGACTTAAAATTGCCACCGGGAGTTGAACTTTTCCATAGCATAGACGAAGCCTTGCGCGCGCATCAGAGTCAAGATGTTTTTATAATCGGTGGGGAACAAATTTTTAACCAAAGCCTGAGTTTGGCCGATACATTGTATATCACCCGCGTGGAAAAATCCTTCCCCGGCGACGCGTTTTTTCCGGATATTGATGAAAATGTTTGGCAAAAAATTTCTAATGATCCACATGATGGTTTTAGCTTCATCATTTATAAAAGAAATTTTTAATCATGCCCATTTTTTCTGAGAGCGGAATAAGAGTAGATCTTGGAGATCCAAACGTTGGCACCGAGGAACTGGATTTACCCGAAGAGGAGCGGCAACGGAGAGCTAATGTCTTACGAGGCACTTTAAACAATCTCCGCGCTATGTTAAAATCCGAATCGGAGCCGCCCAAAAAAAGGATTGTCAGGAAAAGCCACGAGGAACCCTTGAATATGGCGCAGGATACTTTTTTGACGTCGGTAGAAATAGAGCTTACCGTTTTATTGAAGCGGAATGTAATAGACAGGCCGGCTGACTTAAAGCGGCTAGAATTTTATAAATCTTTAATAAGGGAAATGTTTTTGAAAAAAGAGCAAATTAAGGAAACGGGAAAGAAAGAAGGGTTTAATGAACGTCAAATTTTTAAAAGCTTGAGAGCTCAACGAAGAAGAGATATAACCACCCTAAAAAATATAATTGAAATTATTGAAGAGATTGTATATGATTGCGGAACGCGCCTTGGAGTAAATCTACTATCGGAATGATATTTAATATTTTGCCCCTGGATTTCCGGGGGCTTTTTTGATATAATTTTTGAGCTCTGGCGTCCGCCGAAATATGGACCGCCACAAGAAACAGCGTAAAGCGACCTTTGCGCTAACCGTTAACGAAGCCGTAATATTTGATGAGGCGGTAAAAAGGGCAGGCGTATCCAGGCAGTATCTGCTGGAGATTTCTGTCGAACTAACTGCCGAGTTGGTCGAATTAGGCCTTTTAGCCCTGCGCCCATTTGCCCCTATTAAACTAAGAGAAGGGCAGCAGTTTGAGGTTCGGCTAGCCGAAGATGCTTACCGGCGTCTGAAGCTGCAAGCTGAGCAGCAAAAATGCCACATCGGCCATATGGCTCGACTTTATGTTCTTATGAGCATAAGAGCTTGCGGCTTCTACCAGGGTCCTCAAGGGCCTATTCCGAGGGAGGAATTCGAGCGTCTGCTTCGATTGTCGGCCAGTACACCTGACCAATCCCAGCCTATCCGCAGGCTTTGGTTGAAACGGCTTATTGCCTCGATTGTCGGCGTTTGGCGCGCAAAACGATGAATACAAAACAGGCCGCTTTTCTCCCTCTTGGAACCAGGGAAAATCAAGCGGCCTCTCTTTTTTAATGTTATAATTGTATTATGAACGAATTGATTAAGCGCCTTGAAAGTCTTAAGTCCGAAATCGCCAATCTAAAATCGCATTTGAATTTGCCGCAGAAAGAGCAGAGGGTTTTGGAGTTGGAGGAAAAAATGCAGGATAAGGATTTTTGGGCTGACAATGAACACGCGCAGACGGTGAGCCGGGAGTATAACCAGTTAAAAAAATTCTACGATTTTTGGCAAAACCTGGAACGTCAGTCTGGCGAAATTCTGGATCTTATTAAAAATAATACGGACGAATCCGAAACCACGAAAAAATATTTGGCGGACCAGGTCCAACAGCTGGAATCGGAATATAAGAAGAACCGGTTTGTGGCCCTGCTCAGTAAGAAATATGACGACCATAACGCGATTTTTTCCCTGCACAGCGGCGCCGGGGGAGTGGACGCCCAAGATTGGGCGAGTATGCTGCTGCGCATGTTTTTAAGGTATTGCGAACGGCGCGGATTTACGACGGAAATTTTGGAACTCAGCAAAGGCGAACAGGGCGGCGTGAAAACCGCGGTGGTGGAAGTTTTTGGACCTTACGCTTACGGCCTGCTCAAGAGCGAGGCCGGAGTTCATCGCTTGGTCAGGCTGTCGCCGTTTAATCCCGCGCACACCAGGGAAACATCATTCGCCTTGCTTGAACTTCTGCCCTTGCTGGAACAGCAGGAAGAATTTAAAGTTGATGAAAAAGATTTAAAAATAGAGGCCAATACTTCGTCCGGCCACGGCGGCCAGAGCGTGAACACCACTTATTCCGCCATCCGGATTACTCATATTCCGACCGGCTTAAAAGTTAGCATCCAAAATGAGCGTTCCCAGCACCAAAACCGCGAATTGGCTATGAAGATTTTAATGGCAAAATTAAAAACTCTGGAAGAACAGCGGCTGCAGGCCGAAAAACAGGAAATCCGCGGTGAATTTAAATCCGCGGAATGGGGGAATCAAATTCGTTCGTACGTTGTCCATCCCTATAAGCTGGTTAAAGATCACCGCACCAATTTTGAATCCACCGACCCCGATTCCGTATTAAACGGCGAACTGGACGACTTTGTGGAAAAATATTTGGAAAAATTCAGCTCACTTTAATACAATCCAGTATTAAAGTATTAGGTTATGGTGAAAGATAAAATTTTTCGGTATAAAAAATTTATAGATGCCAAAATTAAAACCGCCGCCGCCGGTGCGATTAAGGTTTTGGTAACCGATGCCCAAAAAATTCAGATGGGGGAGTACAATTATGTATATAAAGTTTTAACTTCCCGGGGTCCGGTTTTGGCCCGGGTGTTTCGGCGAAAATATTGGCCGGAAGCGGGTAAATTACAATGGATCGAAAAACAATTACGGAAACAACATATTCCTCACGCCAAAATATTGTACTATTCCCGCGATTCCGGATACTTTCCCAACGGGTTTATGGTGACGGAATTTTTGGAGGGCGGGGATGGACGCACCGCAGTAAACGCGGGGCGGTTGTCTTTGGCGCAGGCTTTTGTTAATATCGGGCGCGCCTTAAAAAAAGTCCACCGGATTAAAGTAAGGAAATTTGGATTGGTAAATTACGGGCAAGGGGAAAATTCTGATTTTATAAGCCAACGGGTAATTAAAAATCTGCAACAACACTCCAAAGATCTGTTGCGGATAAAAATTATGCAACCCGAAATATATAAAATCGCCCAAGAGGTTTTAGTCAGGGACTTGTCGCCGTTTAACCGCCGGTTTAAGCCGGTTTTGGTTCACCGCGATCCGGCCAGGGAAAATGCCATATATACACCGGACAAAAAATGGGTCTTGGTAGACTGGGATAATGCCATTTCCAGCACTTGGTTGGAAGATTATGCCGATCTGACATTTTGGGCCGATTACAAAACCTCTAGCGCGGCCGCAGGGCGGAAAAAGGTATTGATCGAGAAAAACTTTTTCAGAGGTTACGGCAAAACCAGCTTTACCAAGGCGGAAATCAAAATAATCGAACGCTCGCTTCATATAATCAAATGCGTCCAAATGCTGCCATATTATTATTTTACGCAAAAAAATATGGACGGATTCCGGTATATCAAAAATAAATTAAACCGACTATTGACCGAAAATCAATAAAATCAATAAAATTTTCATATGTACCGCTTTGTGATATAATTAAGGAGCACTTATTGTCAAGGAATAAAATAGTTTTGCACTAGATACATCGAAGAACAAGTCATACAGATCTGCGTTTTATCCGCGTAGCAGATCCGCGTTTAGATCAGCGTTGCATGATTAGGTTCCAAAACGTCACAAAAAAATACGACAAGCACAAGGCTTTGGACTCCGTGAATCTGGAAATCCGCCAGGGAGAGTTTATTTCATTGGTGGGACTGTCCGGAGCCGGTAAAACCACTTTGTTTAAAGTGCTTTTGGGCGAAGAGCGGGCGGAGGGCGGACAGGTTTTGGTGGATGACGTTGACATTGCCAAATTAAAAAAATCCGACCTGCCCTATTTGCGGCGCAAAATCGGCACGGTTTTTCAGGACATTAAGCTGCTGCCCAAAGCCACGGCTTTTGAAAATATTGCTTTTGCCATGGAAGTTTGCGGACATACGCGGGATAAAATAAGAGAAGAAGTTCCGAAAATTCTGGATTTGGTCGGCCTGGCCCACAAGCAAAACAGCTTCCCGGACGAAATGTCCGGCGGGGAAAAACAGCGCGTAGCCATTGCCAGGGCGCTGTCGCATCGTCCGGTATTGCTTTTGGCCGATGAACCGACCGGGAACCTGGATGAAGTTAACGCCGGGGAGGTTATAGATTTATTGCTTAAAATTAACGAGCTTGGCACTACGGTTTTATTGGCTACCCACGCTGTGGATCTGGTAAATAAAATTAAAAGGCGCGTGGTGACTATCGAAGAGGGAAAAATTACTTTTCAGCAGGAACAGGGGAAGTATAAGTTATAGACTCAGATGTCTTTACTAACTACTAATCCATACTAATATACTAATTTTAAGCACTTATATTAGTATATTCGTACTGATTCGTAGTTAGTAAAGGAATGGAATTTTACAAACTATGGCATTTTTGCGCATAATAAAAAACGGGTTTACCAATTTTGGCCGCAACATTTGGCTGTCTTTGGCCGCGACTATGGTTATGACGGTGACTTTGGTTATTTTTGCCACGCTTTTTTTACTGTTTACCCTGACTAATTATTCCATCCATACCATCCAAAATACCGTGGACGTTAGCGTGTATTTTAAAGTCGGATTGGCCGAAGAACAGATTTTGACCATTAAAGACAGCGTCCAGGCGGATCCCCGGGTTGAGGCGGTCGATTATGTATCGGCAGATCAGGCATTTAATAATTTTAAGGCGCTTCATCAAAACGACCCGCTAATTACCGCTTCGCTAAATGAGTTAAACAGCAACCCGTTATCCGCGACATTGCACATTAAAGCCAGAAGCCTCGACGACTATCCGGCAATTTCTCAGGGGTTGGAAAACGGGCAATATAAGGATTTTATCGACAAGGTTAATTTTGAGGACAACCGAGCCGTAATTGACCGGCTGGATAAAATATTAAAATTTATTATTGCCTTCGGGTCTGGCTTGGTCGCGGTATTCGCGGTTATTGCCATTTTGGTAATTTTTAATACCATCACGCTAACTATTTACAACCGTAAGGAAGAAATTGAGATAATGCGCCTTGTTGGCGCTACAAATTGGTACATTCGCGGTCCGTTTTTAACCGAAAGTTTTTTGTACAGCCTGTTTTCCACAATTATAACCGGGGCGTTGTTTATACCGGTTTTTGCCAAAGTTTTGCCAAAAATTACGGCTTATGTTAATCCGCAGATAAATGTTTATAACCACAATATTTTTAATTTTTGGTATTTGCTGTTAATGATGTTCGTTGCCGCGCTTATTTTATCGATAATTTCCACTTTTTTGGCGATTCGGAAATATCTTAAAATTTAACTACAGAAAGTTGAGGGAACACTACGGAAACTGCGGAATAATGGCGGAATATCCCATGTTTTGTAGTAATTTTTGAAAGTTTGACATTTTTATTTAATCCTATATACTAACAAAGAGCCCAAAAAGCGACTCTCGCGATACGGGGCTTTTTTATTTGTTTACCGCGGATAAGAACGCGGATCGGCGACGCGGAACCCCACGCGGATCCGCGGCGAGGTTTAGATTTACGAAAGGAAATTCCAAAATGAAAGTTATTTTTTTAAAAGATGTGACCGGACAGGGCAAGCGGGGGGAGATTAAAGATGTCTCCAGCGGCTTTGCCGAGAACTTTTTAATTAAGAAGGGGTTGGCTCATTTAGCAACGACGGAAATTCAGGCGAAAATTGCCAAAGAAGCCAAAGAGGCGTCGGGAAAAAGGCAAAAGGAATTGGAAAAGTTGGAAAGTTTAAAGCAGGATCTGGAAAAGCGCGTATTTATCCTCAAAGTCAAAGTAGGGGACAAAGGCCAGGTCTTTGGCGGGGTGCATGAAAAGGATATTGCGGAAGCTGTCAGTAAAAAAATATCCATAACAGTTGATCGCAGTCAGGTTCTATTGGACAAGCCAATAAAGGAATTGGGCGAGCATAAGGCTAAATTAAAATTAGGCGGCCACATATTGGCGACTATTAACCTAAAAGTCGAACCAACCTAGTGTCAAGGGCGACCCCTGACACTACTGTAAGGTAAATTTATGACTGACAGGCAACAAGCATCATACTTTTTTTTGATAGTGTTTTTCTTTGCCTGTGGCGCCGGGCTGTTAATTTACAAAAATTACAACGATTACTTCCAGCAAAAAACCGAAATAGATTTGGAAGCCGCATCGATTGCGGTTGTTAAGCCAAAGCCAAAAACGCCGGCAGTTTTAGCCGATGGGCGACTTGAAGTAGATCAACCCAAAGAAGGGGATACTCTCGGAAATAGTTTTACGGTTTCCGGGTATGCCCAGGATTGGTTTGAAGGAACGATTGTCATAAAGGTTTACGACGCCGGTAGCACTTTACTTTACAGTGGCAATACTATCACAAGCGGCGATAACTACGGCCATCCAGCGCCATTTAATGCATCGATAACTTTAACCGCTACTTCCACCACCCCAACCGGTCATATGGAATTTAACGATTACTCAGCCAAGGACGGGAGCCTGACTTACCAGAAAAAAATTAATATTAATTATTCCGCTTTTATTCCATAAAAAATCTTTCAAATTTACGAATTCATTTTTCTTTGCTTGTCAATTTTATTTAATTTTTAATTTCCGCCAAAGGCGGATCCGCTTTGGCGGAAATTGTGTTTAATTAACCTATGTCCTATCACATCAAAGCCCGCAAGGCAAAAAAATTGGATACTAAATTTATTTTTGTTTCCGGCGGGGTTATTTCATCGGTGGGGAAGGGGATTACCACTTCTTCCATTGCCATGCTGCTCGAATCACGCGGCTATAAAGTGGCGCCGGTGAAGGCGGATATGTATTTAAACGTGGATGCGGGAACTATACGGCCTCAGGAGCACGGCGAAGTCTTTGTGACCAAGGACGGGGTGGAGACTGACCAGGACCTGGGAAATTACGAGCGTTTTATAAACGCGGATTTATCCAGCTCCAACTATATAACCAACGGCCAAGTTTACCAGAAAATCATCCAAAAAGAGCGGAATTTTGAATACGACGGTGAAGACGTGGAAATTGTGCCGCACGTGCCGGAAGAAATTATCCGCCGTTTGGAAAAGGCTGCGGTGGAGCGCGACGCGGATTTTGTAATTGCGGAAATCGGCGGCACGGTGGGGGAATATCAAAACGTTTTGTATATGGAAGCCAACCGCATAATGAAGTATCGCGATAATCGCGACGTCATTCATATGCACGTTGGGTATTTGCCCACGCCGCCTTCGGTCGGCGAAATGAAGAGCAAGCCCGTGCAAACCTCGGTAAGAATCTTAAATGGCAGCGGCATTCAGCCGGATTTTTTGATTTGCCGCGCGGAACAGCCGCTGGACGACCGCCGCAAAGAAACCTTAGCCTGGGTCACCAGCGTGCCGGCGGCCAACATCATTAGCGCCCCGAATATTGATACCATTTACCGCGTGCCCATGAATTTTGAACAGCAACACCTGACCGATAAAATTCTGGCCAAATTCGGCATGAAAAGCAAAAAGAACGACCTTAAGCAGTGGCATAATTTAATGGGTCGGATTACCAAAATCAACCACGCGGGAAAAGAACTGAACGTAGCAGTAGTGGGTAAATATTTTGAGACCGGCGATTACAAGCTGGCCGATGTCTATATATCGGTGGTGGAAGCCATAAAACACGCTTCCTGGAGCAATAACGTTAAGACTAACCTGCACTGGGTATCCAGTTTGGATGTTGAGAAAAAGGGCGCTAGGGCGGTTTTGGAAAAGTTTGACGGTATAGTAGTGCCCGGCGGGTTTGGCAGCAGGGGAACCGAAGGAATGATTAGTACAATCCAGTTCGCCAGAGAAAACAATATCCCTTATCTGGGACTGTGTTATGGGATGCAGATGGCGACCATAGAATTTGCCAGGAATGTTGCCGGGTTAAAATCGGCTAACACCACGGAAGTTGACGATGATACCCCTCATCCGGTAATCCATATTATGCCGGATCAGGAAAAGAAAATGTTAAATCGTGAATACGGAGCGACCATGAGGCTGGGAGGCTGGGATTGCGTGGTAACGCGGGGAACCAAAACCGAAGCGGCGTATTTAGCCGCGGGATTGCTTAAGAAATCTGGTACAGCCAAAATCAGCGAACGCCATCGCCATCGCTTTGAATTTAATAATGCCTATCGGGAGCAATTAGTAAAAGCCGGGCTTGTGATAGCGGGAACGACGCCGGACGGCAAATTGGTGGAAATAGTCGAGCTCAAAGACCACCCGTATTTTGTGGGTTCACAATTCCATCCCGAGTTCCAATCCCGCCCCCTTTCGCCTCACCCCCTGTTTGTCGGTTTTGTAAAAGCGGCGATGAAGTTAAAGAAATAAATTTTTACTAATACGCAAAACCCCTCCGCGAGGAGGGGTTTAAAGTTCAGCGATAATTCCGCGTACTCATCAGCGACTAAATCGGCGGCAACACGAGCTATTTATTAGGTACAACGTTTACAATTTTCGTTTTACGGAGGTTACCGTGGAAACGCTTGGTCATTTTGTGCTGGAAGTGGACCATGCCGTCGGCTAAGGAATATAAAGTCGAATCGCCACCCATGTCCACATTCTTGCCGGGGTGGTATTTGGTGCCTTTTTGGCGGACAATAATTTGGCCTTTTTTAACTGCTTGGGCGCCAAAAATTTTTACGCCTAAACGTTTAGATACTGAGTCGCGGCCCAGTGCTGTACTGCCGCCTGCTTTTTTATGCGCCATAGGAAAACCTAGTGATTAGTGAATAGTGATTAGTGAATAGGTTATTGCCTGTTCGCTATTGCCTGTTCGCTATAATTAATTCTTTTCAAATACTACTATTTCCCTGGCCACAATCTGATCTTTGCGATCGTATATTGCCGTATTCCTTGAAGTAAGTTTTAAAAACTTCAGGTTTTTGGCTAAAGTAGGGAAAATAATATCCACTAAATTGTATCCTAATTCGGCGGCAAAGTCAAGTCCTGGGAACATTTGGTAATCGTACCGGCCTTGCTTGTAAGCCGGCAGGCACATAATAATTTTGGCTTGTTTGGGAAGGAATTTGGAAAATTCTTTAAAGCTTTTGGTATAGAGAGCAGTTAAGTCTTTAAAATTTTTCACAATTTCTTCCGGTCTCGGATATTGGCTGTAAATTGGGCCGAGCGTTCCTTCGGTGACAATTCCGCTAATTTCGCTTTTGGATTTTTCAATCAAGTCCGACACCTTGCAGGCATCGGAAACTTCCACGCCGTATTTGCCCGGAGCGATTTTGTAACGATTTCTAAACCATTCCAAATTTTGTTCGCTGCCTTTTATGGCAATTTTGTTAATATCACTGCCAATCATCCGAAAACCCAGGAGCAAGCCTTCCTGGACCAGAGTGCCAATACCGCAGAACGGATCGAGAATTGTTTCTCCCGATTTGCACCCGGACAGGTTGATCATTATTTGCGCGACTTTGGGCGGGATCATACCCTGTTTTTCGTCGCGTGCCGGACGCTGGTAGTCGCGGCGGCCGTAGTCTTCAAAATCCTGAACGGTTAAAGTCTTGGACACAAAGACTTTGTCTTTGGCGGCTAAAATACATATTTCCGCGCCTTTTTGAAGCAGGAGATTTTTTGTGACAACCACCGACGCCAAAGACAGGGAATTAAACTCCGGTAAGACCAGGCGGCAGGACAGCCCCGTTTCGGTCAACGCATTTTTTATCATCATGCCCAAGCGCTTGGGTTCGGAAAAAATATTGCCAAAATCGCCCATGGGTTTTTGACCCTGCCTGGGCTGCTGGGGTTGCGGCCTTTTCAGCAAATCGCCGTCCAAAATATAGACGCTTACGCCAAATTGGCTCTTTCCTTTGTAGTCTTTAAAGAATTGTTTTTTTAAGACGCTGGGTTTGAAGAAGTGCTTTAAAGAGAAATTAAGAGAATCTTGTTCCCGTTTTTTTACAACATCCACGACTTCCAAAATTTTAATCACGCCGCCAAGCTTTTTTTGCAGCCGTTCGGCATTCAGCGGTTTTTCCGTTTCAATTATCAAAATTTCTTCCGATGCCTCGAGGATTTTTACCGGACCGCCGGCCAAACCCAAAGAGGTATCGGGCCGTTCCAAAACCGCGGCCAGTTCGGCAACGGATAAAGTGTAAACCCTCCCTAAAACAAAGGCGTAGCGCATGGAATCATTCATCATTTATCCAATACCGTTTTCCGGGGAAAAGGCATTGGATTTCGGATGATTTTAAATTTGTGCTATAATTAAGCCGAAATGATTACTTACGAAAAAATAAAGACCTGGTATAAACAAAAAGAAAATAAGGACAAGGTTATGCTTGGCATAAGCTTTGTCTTGGTGTTTTTGGTCGGATTCGGAACCGGTAATTACTCGAAAGGAACCAGGCCAACAAACGTTAAATCTCAAACTAATTATACCACTTCGCAGGCGAAAATTCCAGCGGCCAAGCCCGCTGCCACCTCTACGTTGCCGGCAGCTAAGCCGGCGGTGGCCGGAGCCGCGACCACAACCGCAAATTGCCTGATTAAGGGAAATATTTCCACCGGCGGCAGGAAGCTTTATCACGTTCCCGGAGGGGCTTCGTATAAAGTTGTAAAGCCCGAGCAATGTTTTAATACCGAGGCCGAAGCCCTGGCGGCCGGGTTTGCGAAGTCGGGACGTTGACAATTTATAGCGGCGTCTTTATAATTGAAGGCGATTTGATTTGGGTTAAAATCCTGGCTTGGAAGCTGGGTCCCGCGGAAGGTAGGGATACAATAAATTTCGCGGTAGGCGGCGGGTAAGGAGGAGGAGTATAACATTGGACAGCGATCGACCCATCCTTGAACAAAGATGGGTGCGGCCAGTCAACCTGACCTATTCGAAATTCGGGGTTACGATCGCTGTGGCGTGGGTAATCGCGGAAGCATTTAGATCCCCGGACTGGCTGATAAAGAGTGCGGCCAGGCTTCCACAGTGCCAATTTCTTCCCCCTCCTGCCGCGAGCTTAAAAGCGCGCGGCATTTATTTACAGTTTAGAGAAAATTATGTTTCCAAATGTCTCTCAAAAAAAGAATATTTATTTAGATTATGCGGCCGCAACCCCGGTGGATCCGCTCGTAAAAAAAGTCATGGAGCCTTTTTTAAGTGACGGTTTCGGCAACCCTTCATCTCTGTACAAAAAGGGGAGAGAGGCCAGAATGGCCGTTGAGGATGCCCGAAAAAAAATCGCGGATATTATTGGTGCCAGGCCGGGGGAAATTATTTTTACGGCTGGGGGAACGGAGAGCTGTAATTTGGCGATTTTTGGCGTATCCAAAAATTTACGAACAGACAAAAATTATCATCCGCACATTATCACCTCGGCCATTGAACATCATGCCGTTCTTAATCCGGCTAAAGCTTTAAAAGAGGAGGGATATGGTTTGGATATTTTAGATGTTAATCGCGATGGCGAGGTAAACATCAATGATATTGAAAAAATGATCCGGCCGGAAACATCTTTGGTTTCCATAATGTATGCCAATAACGAAATCGGGACCATTGAACCTATTGCCGAAATAGGAAAGTTGTTAAAAAGGATTAACACGGAAAGGGAACGAAGCGGTCTAACACGTATTTCATTTCATACTGATGCCTGCCAGGCCGCGGGATTTTTAGATATAGATGTAAATCGTTTGAGTGTTGACCTGATGTCCGTAAACGGGAGTAAAATTTATGGGCCGAAACAGACTGGATTTTTATTCGTCAGGAACGGCATAAATTTAAAGCCTATAATTTATGGCGGCGGCCAGGAGCGGGACCTAAGAAGCGGAACCGAAAATGTTGCCGGCATAGTTGGTTTGGCAAAGGCTTTGGAATTGTCGCAGGCTATTATTGAGCCGGAGAGTAATAGAATAAGAAGACTGGTAGACTTTTTGATTTCCAAGTTACTTAAAGTTCCCGGAGTTACATTAAATGGGCCAAGCAGGAATCGTTTGCCGAATAATATCAATGTAACTATAAAAGGCGTGGAAGGCGAAGCCTTAATGTTGTACCTTGATAGCTATGGTGTGGAGGTTTCAACCGGCAGTGCCTGTGCTACGGGCAGCAGTGACGCCTCACACGTCTTATTGGCTATTGGTCGGTCTCAAACGGCCGCCAAAAGCAGTATCAGGTTAAGCCTGGGCAGGGACACTTCTAAAGCTGAATTAGATTATGTAATAAAAATTTTGATACCTGTTATAAATCAATTGAGAAAAACTAGTAATCAGCTGTAGGGGAAGCTTTTTATTTGTAACGGCAATAGATTTTTGATCGCTCATTAAGACGCGTAATAGGGGAATTATTAGCATTTAAATTTAAACTTAACATTGCGATTCAAGCTTAATATCTGTAAGTTATTGCGTTAATCAAAAAGTAATCATCGTAAGAGACAATAATTAGAATAAAAAATAAGCTATCCATTAAGGATAGCTTATTTTTTGAAGGGAATAGTGGAAAACTAAATATCAACTAGGTCGTACAAGGTAACTTTTGCGACGTAATATATTATATAACCTTTAATATTGGGGTAGTTTGTATTATTTTTAAAAAGTCGGATTTGTTTAAAAGTTTAATATTAGGGGTTAATTTGATTTTTTTATTATTAACATATTTAGTCAGGCTTTCGGCGGATATATCTGAAGTTTCGTTAAGATTTACGAGGTAGATATCCATGGCAACGTCGCAATATTTTTTAGTTTTTATATTGACGTTGCCCATTAAGTTTCGTAATGATGTAGTATAAAAGACATCAACTCCGAATGTATAATCTTTTGCATAAACAACAAAGTCTAGGCGGCATTTTGAATCTATTCTTAAATTACATCCAGGTCTAAGATACTTATATAGTGTTTTTTCCGCATGAACGAAGTGCTCTCCGAAACGATTCACGAGCAGTTGCTCCATTTCTCTCTCACCATCGCCTCCCCGCTTGTTTCCTTCAAATGCAATTTTAGATCGGTTGGCTCCCCTGCCGTAGTCAAAAATTTTTAATCCTAAATCTTTTCGCAAGCTTCTCAATCCGCCAAAAGATCTTTGTATTTGTCTGGATGAAGGTAGAAAGTCGTAAAGGTCGATTTCCACAGATGTTGGATACCTTTGGTGATCCGCGAAAAATTTGTTTAAACCGTCAAGTATGTTTTCTTTTGTCCAAATATCTATACCTTTTGTACTTTCTCCTTGTTTGAGTTGTTTTTTTAGGTTGGGGTATTTTAAAAATGAGGACTCGCTATCGAGTCCGTCATTAATAAATGTTTGTTGATAACCCATAAAATTAGTAGATTATTTTTTGATCTCTAGGATCCACCAAGCGCTGTATAACAAGCCATAACTTTTGGCACATATTGTCTTGTTTCTAAATAACCCTTATCGCAGGAGCTGTGATTGGCGTTGGAATATGGACATTCCCAGGCTTGCATGGCTCCGCCGCCGCAACTTTGATAACCGCCACAATCGACTGTTGGTGTGCAGGCTCCCGGCGTGGTTCCGCCCGAACCGCCATTATAACCCGCAATAATGTTTTCCATATTGCCGCCTCTTGAAGGTCCGCAAATACCATTGGACAAGCTTTGTAAATACTTTGCTCCGGCGCAAATGCTGGCTACGGCGTGCGCGGAGCTATTTAACCAAGTACAGTCAACATTTGCCGGTACGCCGCAGCTTGCGCCATATTGACTGGCCGTACTTGGCAGGAGCTGTACTAATCCGCAAGCGCCTTGAGGTGACGTTTGGCCGGCTCGACATGAAGACTCCGCAGACATAATCGATTGGATAAAAGCGGCGGTATTATTGACTCCGCTAATAGAAATACCTTGTACCGCTTGCTGGATTTGGCTCTTAAATGAATTGCACGTGCTATTACAGCTGCTATCGGGCGTACCGCCGGAACATAAGGCAGCGCCGGTGTTGCCGCAGGCGGCGCCGGTCGGTATGGCACCGGCAGCGCCGGTTGGCGAAGGGCCGCCGACAGCGTTGTTCAAAACCACACTGGGCGGCTGGATGGGTTGGAACTGGATCAGGTCCGGGTTAATAGCCCGAAGAAGCACATAGCCGGCCAAAAGAATTACTATGGCGGTGATGGTTGTTTCTAAAATATTTTTCGCTTTGGTAACGGATTCCGATTCGCCGTTGGCCGACATGTAAATATAACCGGCTATGACTATCATAAACACACCCGCTACGCTGGCTACGACAATGGCGAGTTTATAAAGTTGGTTTATGCAGCGGTAAAGATCGCCGCTATTGGCATTGTTGGCAGCAGCTTGCTGTTGCGAAATCGCCATTCCAGCAAACATGCTCGTGGTATTACTGGTTTGACTGCTAACGACAGGGCTGGGCGCGCAAAGGTATTTTTCAATTTGGCTGGAAACCGGATTGGTACCTCCCTGGGAATAATCGTATTTTACGTCATTTTGCGCGTAAGCCGGTGCGTAGCTTAACAGCATCTCAAGAAGCAAGAATCCCAAAATAATTTTTTTTGTTTTTGTCATAATTTAATTGGCCGGTAAAAAAGTTAATGGATTATAAGTATATCCGTAAGGAACTTTATAAGGACCGTAAGTTTTGGTGTAAGCGCCCTGAGTCACCCCGAAACCGTTAAAATTATAAACCCCAAAATGCAGGTGGTATCCCCTCTCTGGGCCGTAAAGTTTAGCCGTAGTGTTGCCGGTATTGCCTTCGTAACCGATTAAATCGCCCTGCTTTAAACTTTGTCCTATTGCGACAATATATTTTTGCATATGGCCGTAAAGAGTAATAATTTGCGCTGGCCCGCTGGCCGTTATTATCGTGCTTTTTAACGCTACCCAGTTGCCAAAATCCTGGCTACTGTGGTCGTCGTCATATACCACGCCGTCTACCGCGGCGTAAATTGGCTGCCCCGGAGGTCCCGCAACGTCTATTCCGTTATGGAAGCTGTACCCGAGTGATGTAAAACCGGTATTGCCATAGCCCTGGGTGAGAATTCCGTCTATTGGCCAGGCCAGCAATCCCGGGACTGCATTTATGGCACCCGATTTGCCGAGTTTCGCCTTGACCTGGTTATCTAAGTCTTCAATTTCCTTTTGTAAATTTACCGCGGTTTGTTTGCTGGATACCAGAAGTTTTTGAAAGTTTTTTTCCAGACCTTGGGTTTGGTTAAGCAGTTGTTGTTTTTGGTTTCGGACAGTAGTCAGAGAGTCCTGTGTAACTTGAAGTTGTTCCTGGAGGCTTTGCAGCTGCTTTACCTGGATTTGCAGGGCTTGCTGCTGCGCCTGTAATTGGGTTTTCAGAGCCTTAATTTTTTCCACTAGCTGGTAAACCTGCGCTTGTAAGTTTTGCGCATACTGGATTTGGTCCAAAAAATCGGAAAGATTGCTGCTGCCGATGGTGGTTTTTAAAGCGTATTGGTCGTCGTCTTCATTAAGTTCGGAAATTAACTGGGCTAAAACTTGCTGGTTATTGGCTATATCCTGAGTTTTTTCGTCAATTTGCCGTTGCAGCTGGGTTATTTGCAGGTTTGCGCCGTCTATTTGCGTTTGTTTGGCTTCTATAGCCAGCTGGGTTGAAGCTATCTGATCGTTATAAATAGAAATCTCATTTTTTAGGGTACTCGATTTGGACTGGACCTGGGCGATTTGCTGCTGGTAAGAGTTAATTTGCTGGTTTAACTGCAGGAGCTTTTGCTGGCTTGCGGTTAATTGGTCGCTTAAAGCATCGGCAGAGACTTTACTTATGGGCGTTATTAAAATAATGGCAAGTAATCCGGCCAGTATAGTTTTTCCTTTTGTTTCGATGTTTTTTCCATAAGCCATTTAGCATATTATAACAAAAAATTTGGCATTATGCCAAATTTTAAGAAAGTTTTTGGATCGCCCTATTTAATCGCATTAAAATTTCCTCTTTGCCGGGGCCTAAAGCCAGTGTGGCGCAGACCTCAAACGGTCCGGGACTTTTTTCCTGACCGGTCAACGCGACCCGCAAAGGCCATAGCACGGAACCGTTATCAAAATTATTTTCCGCGATAAATTTCTTAATAACTATTTCCAAATTGCCTTGGCTAAAATTTTCCTCGGTTTTGAGCAGCTCGGACAACCTTTCAAGCGCCCGGCGGGTTTTTTCTTTATCGGATTTTTTCCAAACCAGCAAATCCGGATTGTAGTCAGGCGCCGCAAAAAAGTAACCGGTTCTCTCCCCTATCTCGGAAAGTTTTTTCAGGCGCTCTTTTTCTAACCCAGCAATGGATGTTAGGTATTCAATTTTTGATTTGTCGGTATTAATACCATTTTGTTTCCAATACGGGACTAATAAATCCGCAAGCTCCTTATCGGGGATTAATCTAATATATTGGCTACTAATCCAGTCTAATTTATTTAGGTCAAATACTGCCCCCGATTTGTTCACTTTCGACAAGTCGAATTGTTTGACTAGGTCATCCATGGAAAAAATTTCCTGTTCTGTCTTCGGGTTCCAACCGAGCATGGCGACGAAATTTACTAACACTTGAGGCAGATAACCCTTTTTTAGATAATCTTCAGTTGCCACATCGCCTTGCCGTTTGCTAAGCTTGGATTTGTCGGGATTTAAAATTAGCGGTAAATGGGCAAATAGAGTTGGCTCCCAGCCGAGAGCTTTATAGATTAAAATATGTTTGGGGGTCGAAGGGATCCATTCCTCGCCGCGGATAACATGGGTAATTTGCATATGGTGATCGTCAACCACGACAGCCAAATGGTAAGTTGGAAAACCGTCCGATTTTATAATCACTTGGTCATCTAAGACTCTATTCTCATAAGTGATGTGGCCATAAATTAAATCTTTGACGACCGTTTGGCCTTCTGGAATAAAAAAACGTATGACAGGATTTTTGCCGGAAGCCTTAAATTCATCCATCAATTTTTGTTTCTGTTCCTCCGATAAATTATAGCAATGCCGGTCGTACATCGGGGGTTTTTTAAGCGCTACCTGTTCTTTTCTTAAATCATTAAGGCGCTCTTCGCTGCAAAAACAATAATACGCCTGCTTTTGGCTAATTAGCTGATCCGCAAATTTTTGATAAAGTGCTAAACGTTGCGATTGGAGGTACGGTCCGAAGTCCCCCCTCTCCCCAGTTGTGCCGTCATCTTTTAAGTAGAAACCCTCGTCAAATTCTACTCCCATTTGCTTCATCACGCGCAATAAGTATTCAATTGCTCCTTCAACTTTGCGATTTTGATCCGTATCCTCAATCCTAAGAATAGATGTTCCGCCATTGTGTCTTGCCCAAAGATGAGAAAATAAAGCGGTTCTAAAATTGCCAATATGAACAAAGCCCGTGGGGCTCGGGGCAAAGCGAGTTCTAATTAAAGATTTGTCAGCCATATAAGTCCTATATGGCTTATAAGTCCTATATGGCTTATAAGCCGCATTTAGCCTTTAAATTATAGCTTTTTTCGCCATTTCCTTCAAGTCCTCTTGGATAATTTTGGCTATTGCGGCCTTTTGCGAATGAATCTCGGTTACTAAATTTTCCGGCTTAACCCATTTGTATTCCGTCAACTCTTCTGCGTCCAATTTGATTTCCGTATCATTGCCTAAAAATTTAAAATAAGCTATATGTTGAAACTGGCCTTTATATTGGTAACGGGCTTTTATAAGCAGCGGCCTTCGAGCCGGGTCTTCCCAAATGTAAGAGTAAGTTTTTTCCGATGAGCCCAAATAAAAAACGTTTTTCATGCCTGTCTCTTCGAATAGCTCTCTTTTAGACGCCTGGGGAATACTTTCATCTGATTCGATTCCTCCCTGCGGAAACTGCCAAAATTTTTTAAAATGATCGCGTGAATAGCCCAGCGCTTTTAAAACCTTTTTTTCGGAATTAAATTTAGCAACAAGAACCTCACCGTTTTGGTTAATGACCGCGCTGACCACATTCTGTCTAAACGGGAGATTCATCATAACTTTGTATCTCCAAAGTCCCATCGCCAAGCCAATAGTCGCATTCCTTATCCGATTAACCCTTTTTGGCTGGGTAAATAGCCGCCATAGCCATTCCAGGCCGGCTTGCCGCAAAAATTGGGGCGGCTGGGGCTGTTTGCCGGCAAGATAGTCAAACGTGCCGCCTAAACCAACGACCAGGTTGACTTTAAGTTCCGGAAGATTTTTTGCAATCCATTGTTCCTGCTTTATGGGTCCGAAAGCGACCAGTAAAATGCCAGGACTCGAATTATTTATATCATCGATAATTGTTTTATCTTCCGGGTTCTTATTTGAAATGCCGGCAATGGCAACTTTGCCATCGGACGGATTTTCTCGGCCGAGAAAATCCGTCCGATGTAGTTTCGCGGCGGCGAGTTGCGCGGTATCGCCAAAACCGCCAAGCAGATAAATGGAATAATTGTTTTCCGCGGCAAGTTTGGCTAAATCCCAAATCAAATCCGAACCGGGTATTTTTTCCGGCAGCGAAGATTTTATCCAGCGTGGGCGGAAAATTATGGCAGCCAGGGAATAGATTATCTGCCAGCCAGATTGCAAAATTTTTCCCCAGTAGGATTTTGCAATCAGCGGAATCGATAAATACCGGTAAGCCCAAAATAAACCAATTCCGTCGGCTATGGCGAGATCGGCGGAGTTTAAAACGCGCATGATTTCTGGGTCCAGCAAAGCGGCGTGCAAAAATTCCGAATATGGGGTGGTCAACCAGGTCTTTTGCCCGCGGCTAATTCTATCGCGCAATTCCGCCAGCAGTTCAACTTTGGCGACGGCATTAATTTTGAGCCCCGCAATATCCACTTTATTCATAGCCGTATTATAGCTTATTTTGCCCCTGTTTAATAGGCAAAACCGGCAATATCGTGTATAATGTTTTTATGGAATCTTTGGGAAAAATTGCTAAATTTTCGTCGGGAAAACCCAAAAGTAATGCGCATCTGCATTCCCCCGCCCATTTGCTGGCCGACGAATTATCGGTAAAATTTAACGACAGTAAGCACTTCGCGCTTTATCTCGGTATGGCCGTTAAATATGACCATCAGTTTTTAAGAAAGATTATGGGCGATGTCTTGGAAAACGTAAACGCAAAAACTCCGGGTAAGCTGTTCGCGTATTTGGTGAAAAAAAGCGTTTTGGAGCAAAAAAATGACAAGAAGTAGACTATGATTCTTCCGATAAAAATATTTCCCGACGATGTGCTTCGCCGGCCGACCGAGCCGGTGGTTTTTCCATTGTCCAAAGATTTGCAAAAATTGACCAAGGATATGATAGAAACAGTCAGAGCCGCGGACGGCATTGGCCTGGCCGCGCCGCAAGTGGGACGGTCAGTAAAATTAATAATTGTGAATCTGGAAAAGTCCGGCGTACCGTTGATGGCTTTGTATAATCCTAAAATTGTCGGCAAAGGTTTTAAAAAAACCGAAATCGAGGAAGGGTGTTTGTCCATACCGCAGGTCTTTGGCATGGTTAAGCGTCCCCAAAAAGTCACAATAGAGGCGCAGAATGCCGAAGGTAAAATAGTTAAATTTATTGACGAGGGTTGGGTTTCGCGGGTGGCGCAGCACGAGATAGACCATATAAACGGCCGGCTGATTATAGACCTAATTAAAAAATACACCCAGGGCGAAGATTTGGTAAAAGGCTGGCGGAAGCAAAAATTAATCTGAGTTTACGAAGTACGAATCGGTACGAACTTACGAAAGTTTGTCCTTCGTAAGTTCGTAAAATTTCGTACTTCATAAAATCATGAAATTTATTAAAGACTTGTTGTTTTTTGAATTGACAACAACCGGAATAGATCCTGATAAAGACAATATTATCCAGCTGTCGGCAATTTTACTGGACAAAGACAATCTTTTGGAAAAGAATAATTTTGACAGTTTTATCCGAGTAAGTTATTTGGACAGTATTATTAATGAGCACGCCAAGTTATTGCATACCGATTACGAAACCCTGCGTAAAAGTCCTAAAATTTATGATGTAATCAAAAAATTCCACAAACATTTTGGCACGGATTTCCTTTTGGCAACAAATAGTTTTAATAATCTGTTGTTTTTAAAAAACGGTTTTAAAAAGGCAGTATCGCTGTTCGACTATGATCAGCATATTATTCAGCTCTGGACGCTTGGTTATATTTATACCCTGAATTACGGATTGAAAAAGATGCCGAGCTTCCATACCTTTGTGGATTATTTTCATTTAAAGCAAAAAAAACCCTTTGATGCCCTGGAGAAAGTGCGTTTGGAGGCGGAAATTTTCAGAAAGATAATTAAAGAAGTTTAATAGCACAATGATAACGGATGACGCGGAATCACAGATTTGCCATCGGCTAGTAAAGGTATCCGGCGTGGTTCAAACTTGATGTAATCGATCTGTTCATCTGTGCGAAATCAGTAGTCAGTGTAAAAATATTATGGATTTTAAACGAGACATACTTCTTATAGATACCGAATTCAGCGGCTTTGACGTGCCAAAAAAACACGACCTTCTGCAGATTGCCGCCGTATTACTGGATAAAAAAACGTTAAAGGAGAAGAAATCTTTTAATACTTATATCAAGCCGGCCAAATGGGGCAGCCGCGACCCGGAATCGATGGCTGTTAACAAAATCACCTGGGAAATGGTTAAGAGCGCGCCGGATCTGAAATTCGCTATAAAAAAGTTTAGCCGAGCCTTCCCCAAAAATGTTATTCAGGCGTTTTATGTCGGCTACAATGACAAAAGGATTCTAATGGATGCTTATAACAGAGCTGGCGTGAAATGGCCTTTTGATTACCATTATTTTGATTTATGGGCATTGTTTTACGGCTATTTGGCCAGGCATAACAAGCTTAATTCCAAAAATGATTTCGCGGGATTCGGGCTGGAGTATTTAATTAAGGCGCTTAAAATCGACATTGATAAAAGTCAGATGCATGACGCCTTGGTGGACTGCCGTTTGGAAGCCGAGGTTTTAAGGAAAATTATGAGAGCCCTTTAAATTTACCTATAAATTAAATCAAGTGGATAAGTTAGCTGGGTTTTCAGAATTAATTATTAACGCTTTTGTTTTTAAGTACTGGCCAAGAAGCGGTAGGCTACAAGTAGTAACCTATCGATAGATAACGATTTATGCGAT
>JARLHZ010000008.1 GCA_031291995.1 Candidatus Doudnabacteria bacterium | reverse complement strand
CAACACTACCAATTCCCTAGACGGAACATTTAGTCATTTAAAGCAGCTACTCAATACCCACCGTGGACTGAAACGTCAGCGCCGATGGAAACTAATACAGGAAATCCTAAGAAAGTAGCAGTCCAAATTTACCATTAAACCTAAAAAAGGAAGCGGCTGGGGATAATCTTACAAAAACCTTAAGAACCTTAGGATAGTTGGTACTTGTGTTAATTTATAGGTATAATATAGATAAGGGGATAAATATGTATGAATTTTGAAAATAGAGGTTTGCCGTTTGATAAGGGCGAGTCGGGCGATGACCGGGTTTTGCCGGCGGAAATAGATACCGATTCCGAGGACGCCTATGCCGAACAGGGATTCAACAGGCAATCGGTACGGCCGACCGAACAGGAATTGGACGAGCTTTATTACGCGACGCACGGACGTCCGAGACCCAAGAAAAAAACAAATAAATTACCACGCAATAATCATTAAATTTACGATTATGAGACTCAAAATACTTGGTTCGCTGTTGTTTGTTTTGGCGTTTATCGCGGCGCCGGTTTATGCCGCGGAAACTATCCAGCCGAGCCCCGGCAATCCCAATGTAATAGTTGGCGGTTCGGAAAGCCATAAAAATCTCTATGTGGCCGGTGGCCAGGTTACGGTAAACTCCGACACTAAAGGGGATTTAACCGCGGCCGGCGGCATGGTGAATATTACCGGCAACGTGGAGCAGGAAGCCCTGGTGGCCGGCGGTAATTTAAACGTCTCAGGCAGCATTGGCGGCACCATGCGCATTGCCGGAGGAAATATTACCATAAACGGCCCCGTAGGCGGCGATTTAGTGTCGGTCGGCGGCAGTATAAATATTTCCGGCAAATCAAAAGTGTCCGGTGATTTAATGCTCGCCGGGGGCAATATTGTTGTTGACGCGCCGGTAATGGGCAACATTAAAATTGCCGGCGGCAGCGTGACAATAAATTCTCCCGTATCCGGCAGTGTCCAGGTTACCGCCAAGCAGTTAATTTTTGGGCCCGGCGCCCAAATTTCTGGCAATATATCTTATAAAGGCCAAACCGCCGCGGTTGTGGATCCGGCGGCCAAAATTTCCCAGATTAATTTTACCCGGCTACCGGTTAAAAATTTCGGCACCAGCGCGGCCGGACTGCTGACCCTCGCGTTTTTGATAAAACTGCTGGCCTGGATGATAGCGGCCTGGGTATTTATTCACTTTAGGAAAAATTTTGTAACCAGGCTCAACGCGGAATTCCGCCTAAAACCCTGGGAGAACCTGGGCATAGGTTTTTTGGCCCTGGTGGCGGTTCCGGCAGCTGTAATAATTTTGTTCATAACCTTTGTCGGCTACTACCTTGCCTTTTTACTCGGGCTGGCTTACTTATTAACCTTGGCGGCCGCGGCGCTCCTCTCGTCCATCGTTTTGGGTTATTTCCTGTTGGATAAAATGAAAAAGCCGGGCGAGGTTTCGCCGGATTGGCAAGCCGTTATAATCGGTGTGGTAATTTGGATGTTGTTGTCGTTTATTCCCATTCTCGGCTGGCTGGCCATGACGGTATGGTTCCTCATGATTCTCGGCGCGGGAGTAAAACTCCTTAAACGGAGCAATAATTAAAAAAATGCCCCCCGTCCAAAAAGCGGGGGGTAATTTTTTGTCGCGAAACGTCGAGCTAAATTTTGACCGGCAGGGGATCGTCTCCAATTTTTGTTGTCTGCTTGCCCTGCAGGCTCAAAGAAACGGAAGTGTCAGGCGGACTGAGTTTTAATCTTGGGGCAGTGATTGTGCGCGGATTCAATCACGCGGATCAGCTCGTCGTAAACTAACGGTTCGGATTGTAAAACATCGTAGCCTCCCAAATTCAGGACTTCGGCCCATAGGCGCTCATCCGCGTGCCGGCAACAGACAACTACGGGCGGCCTTTCCGCCGTCCCATGCGCGTGTTCCAGTATCGATTTCCAAGTCCCGTCCGCAACATCTTTGTCGCATACTATGACCGTGACTTGGTTTTCGGCCAGCAACCCTTTGGCTTGCTCGCTGTTGGAAGCCTCTATAAGCTTGTGTTTAAACCGGCTCTCACCGAGAGCCCGCCTTATGTCCTGGCAGTTTCCGCTTTGCCCGACCAGCAATATGCTGATTGGGTCGCTTTTTTTCATCTTATTAGTTTCCTCCTGCTATACTTGAGCCCTATCAATTAATACGGTTTTAAGGCCGCGTTGTTTCGTACTGTTGACAAAGGCCGTAAAGAAGATTATTATATGAATATATGTTCATATATCAACGATGCGATTGCAAGGAATGTAAAATAACCAAAAACTTCCCCGACAGCAGGGTAATGCCGGTGGCGGGCTTGTTAAAGCTGGTTTCGGTGCCTTCGCGGCTGAACATTTTATTGCTTTTAAAGCAGTCCCCGCACTGCGTTTGCGATATCCAATCGCATACAAAATTATCGCAAACCTTAATTTCCCACCATTTGGCCGATCTTATGAAAGCCGGCCTGGTAGCCGGTGAAAAGGCCGGTAAATTTATTGAATACAGCTTAACCGGCAAAGGTAAAAAAATTGTAGCCAATTTAGTGAAACTTTTTTAAACAATTAATCCATAAACCATGAAAATCCAAGTTTTGGGATCGGGTTGCCCGACCTGCAAAAAGCTGTTTGAAATTACAAAAACCGCGGTCAGGGATATGGGATTGGCTGATGATGTGGAATACGTTACCGATATTCAACAAATTTTAAATATGGGTTTAATGTCCAGCCCGGTTTTGGCCGTAGATGGCAAACCTGCCTTTGTGGGTTTTGTGCCTAATGTGGAAGAAATAAAAAAAGCAATATTAAAAGTCGCGGGAAAATAACAACTCTATGGATATCTTTGCCCCATTGCAATGGTTTGCCGATTGGCTAACCTACAGCGTATTTTCTATCGCGCCTAAGACTTTGCTTGCCGGAGCGGTTAACTTTTTTATTTTTGATACTTTAAAGATATTTATCCTTTTGGCGGTAATTATTTTTGCGGTGTCGATTATCCGTTCTTACTTGCCGCCGGAAAAAATCCGAAACATCCTGGCCCACAAGAATAAATACACCGGCAATGTCGTGGCTTCGTTGCTTGGCATAGTCACCCCGTTTTGCTCCTGTTCCGCGATTCCATTATTTTTGGGCTTTGTGCAGGCAGGCGTGCCGCTGGGCACAACTTTTTCTTTTTTGGTGGCTTCCCCCATGATTAACGAGGTGGCGTTAATTTTATTGCTGGGGTTATTCGGCTGGAAAATCGCCCTGATTTATATTTTCAGCGGACTCGTAATTGCCGTAGTTTCCGGAATTATCATCGGTAAATTAAAGGTTGAGAGCTTGGTTGAACCGTTTGTCTACCAAACTGTTGTAAATTCAGCAACGCCATTGCCATCTATGACCCGGCATGAGCGCTTTGAATACGCCAAAACTTATACCCTGGATATATTAAAAAAAGTCTGGCCGTATATTCTTATCGGCATCGGCATCGGCGCGTGGATCCACGGCTATATTCCAACTGACTTTTTGGCCAAATATGCCGGAAGCGGCAAATGGTACGGCGTGCCGCTGGCTGTGCTAATCGGCATTCCGCTTTATTCCAACGCGGCCGGAGTTATTCCTCTGGTTTCCGCCTTAACCGAAAAAGGTGTCAGTATGGGGACAACTTTGGCTTTTATGATGTCGGTTACCGCCCTGTCTTTACCGGAGTTTATGATCCTGAAAAAGGTAATGAAGCTAAAACTCATTTTATTGTTTGCCGGAATAGTCGGCATTGGGATTATATTTACCGGATATTTATTTAACTTTATTTTAAAATAATATGGCTTTGCGCAACCATGAACACGCGGTTCCAAGCAACCCTAAAAATCTCGTTTGGGCAATATTTATAAATTCAATTATTGTCATAGCCGAGGTTTCATTTGGTATTCTTGCCGGAAGCATGGCTTTGATATCCGAAGCCCTTCATAATTTTACGGACATCGGCTCCATGTCATTAAGCTGGTGGGGAGAACAAGTTTCGGCGCGGCCGAATACCAATCAAAAGACTTATGGTTATAAAAGGGTGGAAGTAATTATCGCTTTCGTCAACGGCGGAATTTTATTGGGTGTCAGTGGCTGGGTCTTGGCGGCATCTGTTATCAGGATTTTTCATCCAGAGCAGGTGGCCGGCTTTACCATGCTGATTGTGGCAGTTATTTCGCTGTTAGGCAACGGGCTTGCCGCTTACATTCTGGAAAAAGACGCCAAAAAGAATCTCAACTTAAAAAGCGCCTGGCTGCATTCCATGCAGGACGCCCTGTTTTCTTTGGGCATTGTTATTGCCGCGGTCATTATTTATTTCACCGGTTGGAACCGGATTGACCCGGTTGTGTCCATCGCCGTTTCCCTGTTCCTGCTCAAGGAAGTCTACGGAATACCGGCCGAGTCTTTAAACATGCTGCTTGATTCCGTGCCAAAAGACGTAAATTTTGAGGAAGTTAAAGCCAAACTGTCGGCCCAGGCGGGGATAATCGAGGTTGGGGATTTGCATATTTGGCAAACCGGCAGCGAAAGCCTCTTTTTAAGCGCCCATCTTAAAATTGCCGAACTGGATGCCAAACCGCGTATGGAACTAATTGCCAACATACAATCCCTTTTGGACAGGCAATACCGTATTAGCCATGCTACCTTGCAAATGGTTTCCGCCCACGAATCGGAAATGCTGGATTTGGCCTGTCGGCATTGCAACTGATTTTACGGAAAAACCCTCGCTCCCTGAATTTCTAAAAAACACTTTTATATCGGCATCAACGGCTACGGCGGACCGGCGATTTTGGCGCGGGTGAAAAAATAGTTTGTCCACAAAAAGAAGTGTTTTTCCGAAAGGGTGTTTACGGACGCCTTAAGTCCGGTGCAGATCCTTCCCGACGCAACCGGCATGTCGGATATGGGATATGTAGGCTATAAGCTCAAAAAGCTGCGGGGTGGAATTTTAGCCCCGCCGTTTTATATTTTCCCGGCTGGGGTGGAAAACTATCAAAAATAAAAGTGCTATAATTAAAGCAAATAGTAACCATTATTTATGACATTTTTAAAGCCCAAACTTGTCGCGCCGATTTTTTTGTCGTTATTTATTTGTTTGATACCGTCGGTAAGTTACGCGCTAAGTTATCAAGAACTAATTACGGCGCAAACCGGGAAAGTTTTGGCGGACAGCACCGCGGCGAATTATCCGGTTGGTACATTTGACGATGTAAATAACAGCTTGTGCCAAATTAGCGGCTGGGCAAAGGATCCGAATACTACGGCTCCCATACAAATACAAATATTTAAAGACGGGCCTTTTTGGTCCGGAACATTTGTGACATCCATTACCGCTAATCTGTTAAGGACCGACCTGCCTTACGCGGATCAGAACCACGGTTTTGTTTATGCCTTTGACGCGAATTCCGGAATGAATGACGGCAATGCCCATCAAATATATCTATATGGCATAAGCGCCACCGGGGGACAAAATGCCGATTTAAATTTTAGTCCAAAAACTATCACTTGCCCGCTGCCTCCGGCGGCGCCAACATCGGTTAACGTTAAAGACTATGGCGCCAAAGGAGATGGAATTACCGATGACGCCCCTGCCATCCAAAAAGCTATTGTGGCTTTGTCTACATCTGGCGGAACGGTTACCGTTCCGGCCGGAACATATATGCTTGGCACCAGCGCCGGAGGGGTGGAATATTATCCTAACGGCCAGCCAATCCAAAATGCCATTATTATCAACAAACCAAACGTAATATTTAAAGGAGCGGGGAAAACAACGATTTTGGAATTAATGGCTCATACTAAAATGCGGGTCATTGATGTGACGGCCAGCAATGTTACCGTGGATAATTTAGTTATCGATGGCAATAAATCTCAGCGCAACGGCAGCGTAGGCTGGCCGAACGGCGACGTGGTGGACGGGTTGCTTGTCGGCGACCAGGTCGCCAACCATATAACATTCCAGAACTGCGAAGTGCGCAATGGAATAGAAAGCGGCATGGGTTTTTGGAAAAGCGATGATGCAACGGTACAAAATTGTTTCAGCCACGACAACGGCATTCCGCAAGCCGGAGGCAGCGGCCTTGATTTTTCGGGTGGCGCCAGGGCAATCGCCCGAGGTAATACTTTTACAAACAATACGAGCGGCTTGTGGTCCGCCTTCGGCAGCCAAAATGTTACAATACAAAATAATACTATTAAAAATAACTCACAAGAAGGCATTGTCATTGGCGGCTTTACCGTTATGAACGGCGCCGGGAACAACAGCGGATTTACAATTTCCGGGAACACATTATCGGGAAACGGCGCCGCCGGATTTGATACTGTAAGTATTGCCTCCTCAAACAACGGCACAATCTCCAATAATACAATTGTTAATAATGCAAACGATAGTATTGCAATAACCGATGACGGGGTTAACCCGCCAAGCACAAATTGGATTATTGACGGTAATACTTGTTCAAATACCGATTCCACGGGAACCCAGCAATGGGGTATAAGAATTTTAGGAAAATCCACCGGCATTATTTTAAAAAATAATACCTGTCAAAATAACGGGCAGAGTGTGGCTGACCAGATTGACATTGCTCCCACGGCTTCGGTAAACAGTGACTGGCAAACCGCCAACACTTTAACTTTTGCCGCCAATAATAGTCAAATCACCGCACCCACGCTTCCGAGCCTGGATCTCCGGCAGTCATCCACCGCCAAAACCAATTTCAGCGGCTTTACCGCCACTCCTGCCGATTTTTTAAAAGGTTTTTGGAAGTACGCTTTTTCCTGGAACCGGGTGAAATCGTCCAGACAAGGTTATATTTATGTATCGCAGTTAAATCCTTCGGATGGCCTTTACTATATTAAGGCTAAGTTTTTAAATTTATCAAGTATTGGAAACGCTACGTCCGATTATGTTTTTTTGCCAAATACGGTTTATCGGTTATCTTTTTATTCCACGTACACAACTCCCAATCCGGTAATACTAAGGACCACATTTACCACGGCTAATTCACCGTAATTTTTTCATCAAAATAAATCGGGGGTCCGAAAAAAGGACCCCCTTGCGCTTGCGAGGCAATCGCACCGCTTCGGCGTCGTTGCCGTTTAAGCCGCGCTGCCTCCGCCCATGGCCATGAGATGAGCGTTCGAAATTACGTAGCGCTCATTATGGACGAAGATTTCGACGCAATCGAGCGTCCCGTTGTGGTGGTGCTGAATCAAGATTAGGGGCGCCCCCAGGTTATCGCATGTTTTAGCCGCCACAATGCAGCCGGAGTTGCGGGTTTCCGTACTGAACAGCGCGTAGGCCGTATTGTGGCCGGAATGCGTTTCAAAGTCGCGAAAAATATCCGCGGCCAGATCCTGCTCCCGGTGGTTGTAGTTCGCGTCCAGCACATTCTGTTTTTGGATGTTGCTTCCGTGGAAAGCCTTTTCCAAAAGCAGTGCTTCTTCTGCGCTGGGGCTGCGGCCGATAAATGTAATCCGCCGGATATCTCTGGCCGGATTGTTGTTAACCAACGTCAAAACGGAAAGGTTCATTTCACCCTCCTATAGAGTGATGTTGCGTATACGCTTGTTGTCCCGCCAATCGCGAGTTGCCGCCCTGTACGGGGGAGGTATATTCGCGTACATATATTAACGGCGCGCCATGGCCGCGTATTTCAAATAATTCGTTACGATCCAGTTATTTGCCACAAGTTTACCTCGGAAGCTTGGCAAATACCCAACAGATAGGGTAAAATATAAGTTATGATAAAAGCGGTTATTTTTGATATTGACGGGGTTCTGCTCGACTCTTATAAAGCCACGACGATATACTTAAAGCAATTGGGCACGCAGCTAAAACTTAAAGTTCCTTCCAACGCCAGTTTCCATAAAAATTTTTATTACCAGCCTATTCATGAAACTCTGCGGATAGTCAACAAAATTCAGAATGTGGACGAGTTGGAAAGCCGGCTAAAGAAGATTCGCGGCAAAATAACGGATCATTTGCCGTATCATAAACTTTATGAAGGCAGTGATCGGGCTCTGCGGGAACTGCATAAAAAATATCGCCTTGGTTTGGCCAGCAGCCGGACCAAGCCGGGGCTTGATTGGTATTTGAAATTTGCGGGAACGAAAAAGTATTTTAAGGTTATCGTGGGGCTGCATCATGTTAAACACCACAAACCTCATCCCGAGCCTTTGCTGTTAGCCGCTAAAAAGTTAATAGTTAAACCGAACGAGTGCGTTTATGTCGGCGACGCCCCGACCGACTTGCAGGCCGCACGGGCCGCTGGCATGAAAATTATAATCTATGGCCGGAAAAAAGTTACGGGCGCCGACGCGTATATTACAAGTTTTAACCGGCTTGTTCCGACAATAGGAAAATTGGAAAATCCTAATTAATAATAAGTGAAACAAACTTCGCAAAAGTGCGTTTCAATGGGTAATATAACAATTAAGATAATAACATGATGAAAAATCATAAGTTGTCAGTTGTGCTTATGGCCGCGGCTTTGTTGCTCGGCTATTCCGGTACGGCCTTTGCTTCGGCAACCGTAACCGTACCGTTAAGCGCCGGCGTATCTTCCGATACCGCCACCGGCGCCAGTATGTCATTGCCGGCCCTTACATTAACCGAAAGCGCGGCAGGGGACATTCCGGTTGGAACGTTGACCTGGGCTTTGCCGGCCGGTTTTATGTTGGACACGTCCTCGGCGGCCAATGTCGTTTATACCGGTACCGGCCTGGCCGGTTCGGCCGCGGTTTCCTTTCCCGACGCCGCTCATTTTAGCGTCACCGTCAGTTCCAGCTCTACTGTTGCCGGAACAATGGTAATTGGTTCCACTACGCCCCTAAAAATTAAAGTTAGCAGCGGTACGCCTCTGGCTTCAGCAGGCTCCGTGCTATTAAGCGCGGGCATCATAAACGGCCTTAGCACCACCACTTCTTACGGTTTGTTCAGCCAGGTGCCGGGCGCCGCGAATAAATTGGCCTTTACCGTACAGCCTCCGGTCAATGTCGCCTTAGGACAGTCTTTTGGAGCCGCGGTTTCCGTGGAAGACCAGTTTGGCAATGTTGTCGCGTCCGACAACAACCGCGCCATAACTCTTTCCGTTTCCGCCGTCAGCCCGACCTCAACTTCGGGTACGCTAAGCGGTACTCAAATCTTAAACGATGTCGCCGGGGTCGCAAGCTTCAGCGGATTATCGTTTAACCAAGTTGGGTCAATCGCGCTGTCCGCGACTTCTTCCCCGCTTGTTTCCGCTTTAAGCGGCAACATCGCGGTTTCGGCAACTTCCACCCCAACCCCAACCCCAACATCAACGCCCTGCACTTTGCGCAACGGGGTTCTGGCCAAAGTCCAGGGTTCAAGCACGGTTTACATGGTTGTTAACTGCGTCCTCAGGCCGTTTACCAGCGCGGCAATTTTCCACGCCAGAGGCAAAAAGTTCCAGGATATTTTTTCCATAACGTCCGATATCTTCAGGCATCTGGGCATCGGCCGCAACATCGGTGACGGCAGTGACAACGATGATACCGTAATTGTTCCACCCGCTATTTCTTTTTCCACTTCCACACTGCCGGGCTTGCCGGCTCTGCCAAGCCTTCCGAGCCTGCCCAATTTGCCTGACGGTGCTGTCATAAAATTACCGAACAACCCGACTGTCTACTTGATTTCCGGAGGGCAATTACAGCCGTTTACCTCTTCGTCCACCTTCGCGGCTATTGGAAAAAAGTTTTCCGAAATTTCGACAGTTTTGCCCGAGCAGTTCAACCGGTTTAAAATTGGCTCTCCGATAAACGCTCCCGAAAAAAACAGACGAAACGATCACTAATTGTCGCTGATGAATTTGGCCGCATCATTCTTAGAAGATAGTGCATGTTGCAAAACTCAATAATATAAAACGTCAAAACCCCCATTCCGGGGGTTTTGTTTTGGCAATTTAATTTGGTTGGCTATTGTTTAGGCAAGGCGTTTATAAGAGCGGCGCGGGTTTTTGGGCCGACCCGGCCGTAGCCGGTGGTGGATTCGCTGCCGGTACAGGTAATATTTTTCGTGCACTGGAAGCGCTGGACCGCGGCTTTGGTAAGAGCGCCGAACTTGCTGGTTTCGTTTCCGGGCGAGCCCGGGCCTGATGCCGCGACGCTAAAACCCGCCGTGTTCAGCGTCTGCTGTAAGACGGTTACTTGCTGGTCAATCATTCCGATTTGTAAATTTAAAGTTAAAACCGGCGCCATTTGGGAAGTGATGGCGGTTTGGGGAGCAGGTAACGCGCCTTGGGTTATAGCCTGTGCGCCGGTTTGGGAAGGCGGCGTCGAACTTGCGGCGACCGCCGGGATTGCGGGCGTCGGAGCGGATAAGGCACAGTCGCTCCAGGGTTCCGTTCCCTGTTTTTGGAACAAATATTTGGCGTAGGCCAGGTTGCCGTCAATCGAGTAAATATCCAGACCTAAAGCCCGCGCCTCGGGGGCGTGCCCGGCGCTTATTTGGAATATGCCTATGTAGTTCCCAGCGGTGCCGCCGGCCAGGGGAGAGCCGTTAATCCCGTATTGACGGAAGCCGGATTCGCACCGGGCAATGGCAACCATCGCCGGCGCGTCCGCGAAATAATTTTCCACCCGCGCCTGGAGGCCGTCATTGGTAGGCATGGCCAACTGAGCCCTTGCCGTCGCGGCGGAAAAAAATGCGGCGGCTAAAATAAAAAGGTGAATTTTTTTTGTCTTCATGGATTAACTCTAACAAACTTTATATTTTTTTTACAGTCCCGGACCCGCCGGTTCGTGAATAAGCTTTAAATTATAAGTGAAATTCCTTTTTTCCCCGAACTTAAGTCGTAATGAAAAGCCAGGCCCGTACGGCGTGGCTTTTTGAGTGGTTGTCCGCCGATTCAGGCGGTTATGAGAGTTTGGATGGCGCCCAAGAGCGCGTCAGCCCTGAATGGCTTACGGAGGAAGACAGCATGGTCCGCCACCTCTTTGATGCGCAAATGCGTCTCCTCGTCCGAATAACCGGACATAATCACGACCTTCAACCCGGGGACTTCTGACAGCAGTTGTTTGGCGAGTACTATGCCGGATGTGCCCGGCATAACTACATCACAAACCACAATGTCTACGCGTCCCGCAACGTCGGCAAAAATCCTCAGTGCTTCCTTGCTGTCTTTGGCAAGAAGCACGTTATAGCCGGCCTGGGTTAAAAGCATATGCCCAAGATTTCTAATGGCCGCCTCATCGTCAACCAGCATTATGACATGCTGGATTTTTTGTACGGCAGTTTCCATGCCGGGTCCTCCTTTAGACTGAATTAAGTATAAAGGATTTATAAAAAATAAAAAGATGCCAGCCGAAAAACCGGACATTTTGTTGCATAATATTGTATGTTTCCTCAACGTGCTGGGCGGGCAGCTTATTAATTAATCGTAGCCAGTTCGGCGCGGCTTTTCAACAGGCCATATTTCCGGCGTGCTATAATTAATCCATGACATTAAAAGAGTTTTTGCTGTATTTTTTTACCGGGGGAATTGTGACGGTAATTATTGTCGGGCTGGAAGAAAGCGGATTAAGGCTGTGGTCGGGATTGGCCACGTTAATTCCGGTTTTTACGCTTGTCTCATATTTTTTTATCGGCAATTCCAGCGGGGGACTGGCGGTCAGCCAGCATTCCAAATTTGTGCTTATCGGCACTTTGGTTTCCTGGGTGCCATATATGCTGGCCATTGCGATTCTCGCTCCTAAAATAGGCAGCAACCGCGCTATTGCCTGGGGCCTGGTCATATTTTTTATTTTGGCGCTGGGCTTCTTATTCGTGGTGGACCGTTACCGCCTTTTTCGATAGAAAAATATCCGGCCGGTTTTAAATGGGAACAATTTTCGGATAATTGCGTTATATAATAGGGGAGAGCTTATTATTATCCTTAAATTTATGCCAACCATCAAACTTAAGCCAGATAAATTTAAATATATTTTGCCGGCTGTTTTTATTACCCTTATGGCTGCCGGCTGCGACAGTCCGTCAACCCAAACATATATTCCGCCCGCCCCCGCGCAGACGGAAACTTCACCGACCTCGACCATTCAAAGCGCGTCTTCAACGCCGCCCCTGCAAAACGCGGTCAGCCTTGCTTCCATGGCTCCCGGAAGCGGCTCGGTCGGAACTAAAGTCACCATAAACGGTTATGGGTTTACGCCCGGCGGCAATCAAATTTCGTTCGGCGATTTCGGCGGCCGTTACCGTAAAGACGGGACGGCGGATAATATAATAGCGACCGCGAGTTCAACCGACGGCACGACGCTGAACTTTATGGTACCCGCCAGCGGACCTTCGGGGATTTTGTGCGACTCCGGCAATAAATGCGCGGCAGTAGCCGCCATTAGGCGAACGCCGGGAAATTATAACGTCTCCGTCACCAATAGTAACGGTTCCAGCAATATGCTGGTCTTCACAATCCAATAGTCTTCCATCGATTTAAAACGCGATTATTATTTTTTCCTGACACCCCGCAGGTTTGCGGGGTGTTCTCGCGTATTAGAAGGAGAACTTGACAAAAATTTGGTATCTGCAATAATTAAGCTACATAATGATTAATCTACTTAATTGATTTAATGGGCTTTATAGAAGATGCCGAAAATATAAGGGATATGCTTATCCGCTTGTCGCGAAAAAGCCGGCGGGATTTAAAGAAGCGGCTGGCCGTATCGGGAATCGGCATTATGCCGCTGTCTTATAACCTGCTCGCGCTTTTGGCCGACCGGGATTTGACTTTGCGGGAAATCGCGGCGGAAATGGAAATAAATCCGCCAACCCTGGTTTCGGCCGTGGATGTTTTGGAAAGAAAACATTTTTTAAAACGCACTTTGGACGCCCGTGACCGCAGGCGGACTCCGCTAAAAATTACCGATTCCGGCCGCGGAGTATTAAAACGGGTTCCCAAGGTGGCTAAAGCGGACGCTTTTGCCCTGGATTTCGGCAAGCTCAGCAAAGCGCAACAGGTGGAATTACGGGGTTTGCTAAAAAAATTGCTATCATAACTGCTATGCCAAATATTATAGATGTAACAAATTTGACCAAGCGTTTCGGGGATTTTACCGCCGTAGACAGTATTTCTTTTAGCGTGGAGCGGGGGGAAATTTTTGCTTTTTTGGGGCCCAATGGCGCCGGAAAATCCACCACCATTAAAATGCTCATTACTCTGCTCAAACCGACAGGCGGCCATGCCAGCGTGGACGGCATAGATGTCGGTACGCATCCCGGAGACGTGCGCAATGTTATCGGCTATGTGCCCCAGAGTATTTCCGTGGACGGTACGCTTACGGCTTACGAAAATTTGATGCTCATGGCCAGGCTGTACGAAGTTCCAAGAAGCGAGCGCAAACAGCGCGTCCAGGAAGTTTTGGATTTTTTGAACTTGCAAGAGCACGCAAAATCCCTGGTCAGGACCTTTTCCGGGGGTATGATCCGCAAAATGGAAATCGGCCAGGCCATGCTGCACCGGCCTCGGGTTTTATTCCTCGATGAGCCCACAACCGGGCTCGATCCGGTAGCCAGGCAAAATGTCTGGCAGCATTTGTTGGAATTGCGGAAAAGTTTCGGCGTCAGCATCTTTTTTTCCACCCACTATATGGAAGAGGCCGAAAGCGCGGCCGACCGCGTGGCAATAATGAACCAGGGCAAGTTGGCGGTTATCGGGACTGCCGGCGAACTTAAGGTCAAAACCGGCAAGCCGGGAGCCAGCTTGGAAGACGCGTTTATTTATTTTACCGGCAATCAGCTGGAAACGGCCGGCAACTTCCGGGAAATCCGCCGCGCCCGGCGGACGGAAGGAAGGCTGGGGTGATTGGAAATAGTTATTGGTTATGAAAGGTAGTAAGGTCATAGGTTTTAGTAATTAGGCCATTAGCGCCAAAGACCCTAAGCCCAACAACCATTTTCCCTACCACTTTCTATAACCTACAACTATAACCCAACAAAACTATGTTCACATACGCTTACAAAACAATAACCAAGTCATACATATTGGCGGAAATGGAGGTTCGCAAGCTATTGCATGACCCGACGGAACTTATTTCCCGCGCGCTGCAGCCGATTTTGTGGCTGGGAATTTTTGGCGAGGCCTTAAGCAAAATCCGCGCCATTCCCACTCAGGGGTATACTTATCTGCAATTCATCACACCGGGAATTTTAACCCAGTCCGTGGTGTTTGTGGCAATTTTTTACGGCTTGTACATTATTATGGACCGCGATACCGGAATTTTGCAGAAACTTTTGGTAACACCCACGCCTCGACTGGCGTTAGTATGGGGGAGGATGATTTCGGCCGGCGTGCGCGGTTTATCGCAGGCGATTATCATCTTTTTATTCGCCCTGGTGTTACATATCCAGCTGCACATAACTTTTTGGTCGTTGCTCGGCGTAGTGCTAATAATTATGCTCGGCGCCGGATTTTTTACCGGCTTGTCAATGATTATCGCCTCAATCGTGAAAACCCGCGAACGGTTTATGGGCATCGGCCAGGTTATTACACAGCCGCTGTTTTTTGCCTCAAACGCGATTTATCCCGTATCCATTATGCCGCGCTGGCTGCAGGTCGTGGCCAACGTTAACCCCTTAAGCTACATGGTGGACGGCCTGCGCGGATTGATTGTCACGGGAGATATGTCCAAAATGCCGTTTGATATTTTAGTCCTGGCCGTCGCGACTTTAATAATTTCCATAGTCAGCGCCTGGATGTATCCGAAAGTTGTAATTTAAATATGGATAACATAAAAAAATTCGGACACAATACATTTGCGTCCCTCAAAATCAGGAATTATCGCCTGTACTTTATCGGACAGGCGGTTTCATTGTGCGGTACCTGGATGCAAACCATCGGCCAGGACTGGCTGGTGTTAAAACTTACCAATTCCGGCACCCAGTTGGGTATTGTGTCCGCTTTCCAATTTTTGCCGATTTTACTTCTTGGACCTTTGGGCGGCGTCATTGCCGACCGTTACAGCAAGCGAAAAGTTTTGTACATTACCCAAACGGTATCCGCGGTGCTGGCTTTGGTTTTGGGCGCTTTGACCATAACCGGAGCGGTGCAAATTTGGATGGTCTATATATTGGCGTTATGCCTGGGCATTGTTAACACCATCAACAATCCGACCGCGCTGACTTTTGTTTTCGAAATGGTGGGCAAAGAAAGCCTGCCCAACGCCGTAACTTTAAATTCCACCGAAGTCAACTTGGCACGCGCCGTTGGTCCGGCTTTGGCCGGAGCCATAATTGCCACTTCGGGTTTGGGGCCGTGTTTTATTTTTAACGGGGTGTCGTATATCGCGGTGCTGGTGGTACTTTACATGATGGACGGCAGCCAGCTTCACCGCATGGCTCCCGCGCCACGGGCCAAGGGACAGCTTATGCAGGGTCTGCGTTATGTCAAGAACTCACCGGTTTTATTGAATACTTTGGTAATGATGTCCATAATCGGCACGCTGTCCTACGAATTTTCCGTGGTTTTGCCGCTTATGGCGCAATTTACCTTCCATGGGGGAGCGGGTACTTATGCCGCGCTGGTCGCGGCTACGGGCGCGGGTTCGGTACTCGGCGGCTTGTTTATTGCCAGCCGAAAAAAAGCCGATGCGCGGCTGTTGGTCACGTCGGCCCTGCTGTTCGGATTGTCCCTCCTGGTTGCCGCCCTTATGCCCAATTTAATTTTGGCTCTAGTTGTCTTGGTTTTCACCGGCGTATTTTCCATTAATTTTATTTCCCTTGGCAACACGATTTTACAGCTGGAAAGCGCGCCGGAAATGCGCGGCCGGGTAATGTCTTTATGGAGCATGGCGTTTTTGGGATCCACGCCCATCGGCGGACCCATAGACGGTTATATTGGCGAACATATCGGCCCGCGCTGGGCATTGGCTGTTGGCGGACTGGCCGCGGTAGCCGCCGCCGCTTTGGGATCCGCGACCTTAATTAAAAAAGTTTTACCCCGGCCGGTTTCCGACGAAATGGCTATGGAAATAGAAGAATCCTGCGAAGAAGAAAATCGCATGCCGAAATAAACTAAAAATTATTAAGCATAAATATATGGAGACGTTATTCGACAAAAGCAGGACCGCGTTGGTGGTCATAGATCTGCAAAAGGGCATAGCTTCTATGCCAACTGTTCCTTATGACGCGAAAAGCGTTATTCAAAATGCCGCAAAATTGGCTCAGGCGTTCAGGAAAAACCAAATGCCCGTGTTTTTGGTCAGGGTTTCCGGGTCGGCGGACGGCAAGGACCGGTTAAATCCGGTGGTGGACGGGGAGAACCCGTGGGCCAACCGGCAAATGCCGCCGGACTGGAGCGATATAGTTCCGGAACTCGGACCGGAAAAAGATGACTTTATTATTACCAAAAAGCAGTGGGGCGCGTTTTACGGCACGGAGCTCGACCTGCAGCTGCGCCGCAGAAAAATCGACAACATTGTCTTGTGCGGTATTGCCACCAACATTGGCGTAGAAAGCACCGCGCGCTTCGCTTTTGAATACGGCTATCAGCAAATTTTCGTGGAAGACGCTATGTCCAGCCGCAGCGAAGAAGAACATAAGTTTACCGTTAAAAATACCTTCCCGCGCATGGGCCGCGTACGCAAGACTGAGGATGTGCTTGCCGAATTAAAGTAACTCGGGAAGTAAAAAACCAGCCTGATAAGGCTGGTTTTAACTTGTCTACAAATTGGCTAATTTACTCGCCAGGCCGATGTAATTTTCCGGGGTAAAGGCTTTTAACTCCATTTTTACTTTGGGGCTGACATCGAGTCCGTCAATGAAGCTATGAATATCCGCCAAACTTATTTGTTTGCCGCGGGTAAGTTCTTTTAATTGTTCGTATGGCATTTTCACGCCCTCGCGGCGCAGAATGGTCTGGATTGCCTCGGCCACTACTTCGGGATGGCTGTTCAAAGCTTCTTTGACTTTAGGCTCGTTGATTGTTATTCGAGATAAGCCTTTGAGTAAGTAGGTATAAGCGATTAGGCAATAGCCGAAAGCGGAGCCAAAATTTCGCTCCACTGTGGAGTCGGACAAATCCCGTTGCAGCCGGGAAATTGGGAGTTTGCGGGAAAAAAATTCAAACAGCGCGTTGGCCATTCCCAAATTGCCTTCGCTGTTTTCGAATTTTATTGGATTTATTTTGTGCGGCATTGTGGAACTGCCAATAGTGCCTTCCGCCGGTTTTTGGATTATCCAATCATCGCTAATGTAACGCCACACATCCTGGTTTAAACCGATGAGGATTGTGTTAATACGGCGGAGGTTATCAAAAATAGCTGCCTCGCTGTCATGCGGGTCGATTTGTGTCGCGATTAAATTCGGCTCCAAGGCAATCAGCCGTTTGCGGCTTAAAATTTTAATAAAGTCCTTTGAAAATTTTATCCAATTAATTTTTGGATGTGCGGCCATATGGGCGCTAAAGTTGCCGGTAGCGCCGCTGAATTTTACCGATAATTTCTTGGTTTTTAGTTCACTAAGTTGAATTTGCAAGCGTTGATGGAAAACATTAAACTCCTTGCCAAAAGTGGTAGGGGAGGCGCTTTGACCGTGGGTTCGCGACAGCATCGGCAGTTTCGCGTATTTTTTGGACAAAAGTCCAATAGTCGCTACTATAGAACTAATTGCCGGAATTAGAGTTTGTTCCAAAGCGTCGCTTAACATCATGGCGCGGGCGGGGGTGTTGGTGTCGTACGACGTTAAAGCGAAATGGGTGTATTCCAAAATATCTTTTAGAGATGAGTCGCCGAGTTTTTCCTTTATAAAATACTCCACGGCTTTAACATCGTGGTCGGTAGCCTTAATGTTTTTATAACCTTTGGTCTCGATATCCGAAATTATTTGCGCGTCTTTTTCGGGTAAATCATATAACGAGCGAATAAGACTTTTTTCTTTTTCGGATAATTTTCTAATGATTTTTGCTTCCGATAAAGCAATTAAATATTCGCCTTCCACAACCAGGCGGTATTTCATTAATGCCGATTCACTAAAGAATTCAGCCAGCGGTTCCGTTGTTTTGCGGTAGCGTCCGTCAATGGGGGAAATGGAGGATAGCATATGTGTAGCGTGCCGATTTATCGGCGTTAAAGTTATTTATAAAATTGATCGAATTTGAGCAATAATTCTTGAGGATTATTGCTTATATACTCCCTAATTTTTGTAAGTGCGGTTTCATTTCTAATAACATGTTCATAATAATTTGCCTGCCAGATGTTTTGTCCAAAAGTGTGGGAGACTTTGGCTTTAAATCTGCGGACGACTTCGCCCAAATGAAGTTTGCAATTGTGCAGGATAAAAATAATATGCACATGGTTTGGCATGGTGACAAAGTAGTCTAATTCAATCCCGGGTGTTTTGGCCTGCAAGTCCCGCAATTCTTTTTCTAATTGAGCCTCTTTGCCCAAAAATAAGTCTGCTCGTAATTTGGAAACCGCGGTGACAAAATAATATCCGTCAGATTTGTAATCGTATTGTTTAAGCCTGATGTTTTTTCTTGCGTCCATTTTGTGTTCTTAAACGCCCATAAATGGGCACGCTACAGTTGGTATTTGGGCACGCTACAGCCTGTGTTTTCGTACGTTACGGATATGTAGCGTGCCGATTTATCGGCGATCAGTTTATTTGGAACTGCTTCAGATTTTCCGCTATTCTTTCCCCAATCTGCGTTTCTAAATCCGTCTCAAATTTTTCCCCGGTAATTTGCTCGTATATTTGAATGTATCGCGACGACAATTCGGCGACCATGTCGGCCGGGGCCGGCGGCAGGGTTTTGTCGTTATACGGGTCGGAGTTTTGCTTAAACCACAGCCTTAAAAATTCCTTGTCAAAGTTTTGCGGCTCCTGCCCGGCATTAATGCGCCGTTGATACGAATCGGCCTGCCAATAGCGAGACGAATCGGGCGTGTGGATTTCGTCTATCAACATCAGCTTGCCGTCTTCCGCCAGGCCGAATTCATATTTAGTGTCGACGAGAATCAAACCGCGGGACAGAGCGACTTCCTGTCCGCGCTTGAAAAGTTTTGTCGCCGTGTCGGCAAGTTGTTTCCATAACTCTTCCGGCACGATTTTTTGTTCAACAATGTCTTTGGTCGTCAGCGGCCGGTCGTGGTCATCGGCTTTGGTTGTCGGCGTGAGCAGCGGGTGGTCAAGTTTTTGGTTCTTTTTAATCCCGTCCGGCAGGGTAAAATCGCCAAAGTCCCTCTGGCCGCCATTGTATAAAGTCCACAAAGAAGTTCCGGTTACCCCGGTTATATAGCCGCGTACGACCATTTCAATTGGAATCACCGAGCATTTTTTTACCACCACGACGTTGGGGTCGGGGGAGCTGATAATGTGGTTTTGGATAATGTCCTTAGTCTGGTCGAACCAAAATTTGCTGGTTTGGGTCAAGACCTGGCCCTTAAACGGAATAAGCGCCAAATTCCTGTCGAACGCGCTATACCTGTCAGTCGACACCAAAATAATCTTGTCCGGCTGCGTATAAATATCCCGAACCTTTCCCTGTCTTCGCGCCCCCAAATTTTTATAGTCCGTTTTTTCCAAGACTCGGCCTATGTTTTCTTCGATGGTTTGTTTGTTCATATGTTATAAACTTTTTTTTTACCTTTAGTTAATTGTGAAGCGATTGAAATTTTAGGGGTATCTTCTTTAGTTATTTGTCCGGCAATTTTGGCCTGTATGGAAAATTCTTTGGCCCGACTTAGACAGTGCTGCGCGTCTTTTTCATCAACTATTAAAAGCATGCCCTGGCCGCCGTTCCACACTTCATAAAATTCGTCGTCTGTAACTTTGTGCCATTCGGCGCATTGCCTCATAATTTGCGGCGGTTCCCATAAATTATCGAGTGTTGCCGAAAGGCCTCGCGGAAATAAAATGTCTTTGGCCAGTTTTTCTTTTAGAGCGCCGCCGGATAAATGGACTACGGCGTGTATTATAGCTTCCGGTTTAAAATCTTTACTAAACCAGCCGTGAAGAGTGTTAACATAGGCATCATAAAGTACCGATGGCGCTGCTGCCAGCTTAATACTTTCCGCTGCTTCCGGATTCGCCCACCATTCGTTGCCGAATTTTACCCGAAGAGATTTTCGCACGGCGCTTATGCCGTTGCAGCGAAAACCGTTTTCCTTTAAGGCAATAATTACTTGGCCGTCTTTAAGTGTGTCACCGGTTATCATCTTGTCTTTATGGTAAGCGCCAATCATTGTTCCGGACCAATTAATTTTAGTGGGGGAGTCGGTAATTTCCGAACCAACGCAAAGACCCATTTGCGCGGTTTCGCCTTTTAAGACGACAATCTTGGATTGTTTGGCCACTTCTCCCAGACCCCGCAATGCGCTTTTGTAAGTTTCACTTACTTCGTCGCCTGCCTCTCCAACCGAGACTAAATCCAGAACATTAATAAAAACCAACGGGATGCCGCCAAAGCGCGTAATGTCGCTGGCGGTCATGGCAATAATATCGTAGGCTGCCAGGTTGTGGGATTTGGCCGCGTCGATTAATACGCCCTTGGTACCAATCCCGTCGGTAGAGGCTTCTATAAAACAGCCATCCGGCAAATTTTTTAATGTAAACGGCCGGGGTCCTCTAAAACTTCCGCCGGAAAAATCGTGGATTTCCACGTAAGGGGAATTATTATAACTGGCTTTGCAAATAGATCCGGCAAAACTGCTAAAAGCCGATTCTTCTTCCACATCCACCCCATCCCGGGAATAAATTTTTGTTCTCGATGTTTCGCTCATTATTTATTTTCCAAATATTTTTTATACCCTTCCTTTTCCAGCTTTTCCGCTTTTTTGTTTACCGAGTCGGCCATGGTGGTTTTGTAGCGTGCCAATTTATTGGCGATGTCCGGGTCGGCGGTTCCTAAAATCTGCAGCGCGAGCAGTCCCGCATTTTTGCCGTTGTCAATTCCAACCGTGGCTACCGGAACTCCGGGAGGCATTTGCGCGGTGGAGAGCAGGGCATCCAGTCCGTTTAATTTCCAGTCTATGGGAACGCCAATGACCGGTAAAGTAGTATTGGCCGCCATTACTCCGGCCAAATGCGCGGCACCGCCGGCGCTGGCAATGATTACTTTTAGTCCGCGGCTAATAGCACCGGCCGCGAATTCATGGGCCCGCTCCGGCGTACGGTGCGCCGAGCACACGGTTATTTCGAACTCCACGCCAAATTCCCCCAGAACCTTGGCGGTTTCCTGCATTACCTTTAAGTCGCTGTCGCTGCCCATTATTATTCCAATAAGTGGTTTCATATGTTCCTTGTAGTTAGCCCATTTATGGGCTGTTAAATTGAGCAGCCGATAAATCGGCCAACCGCGCTATTTATAATTAAGTTTTTTAACTATCTTTTTTAATTCTAACATATTATGGATTAAAAAATCAGGGTGCCGTTTTTTCAGCCGGGTCTCGGAGTTATACCCGCCGGTTATGGCAACAGTTATAATGCCCAGGGACTTGCCGATATCTATTTCTTCCTCGGTATCTCCCAGGGTGATTACTTCCTCTTTTCGGAGCCCACGCTTTTTTATGCAGTTTTTCAGTAAGGCAATTTTACCCCGGCTGCGCATGTGCGAGTCATCATTTAATGGACGCCCGAGGATTTCCGCAAAGTGTCCGCTTATTTTTAGCCGCGCCGTTTGTTTTTTAATATGATCCGAAAAATGATTGCTGTAAATTACCGCCGCAACCTGGGATTTGTTCAGCCAGGCAAGGATTTGTTTGGTTCCTCCCCTCGTGCGGCACTTTTTTTCCAGAGGTTCGTAATATTTATAAAAACCGTTAAAAATTGTTGTCGAATTTTGGGCAAAAAATTTTTCACTGAATCCCAAAGCTTTAAAATATTCGTTTATGGGGATGCAAAAATAATTTTGGTATTCACGCAGGGTAATTTTTTTGTTTACCCCAAGTTCCTTCATCAATGAATTTTCAGCTTGAATTGAAGGCAGTGTATCCGCTAGTAGCGTCCCGTTCCAATCAAATGCGACAAGTTTTATCATAAGGCAGTGAATAGTGCTTAGTGCTTAGTGAATAGTGATTGACGGCCTATGTCGGTGCGATATTGCTTGCCGTCAAAATTTATCAGCTTTACCGCGGCATAAGCTTTATTCAGAGCGGTTTGCAAATCATCCGCCACAGCTGTAACGCCCAAAACCCTCCCGCCGTTTGTTACTATATTATTGTCACGTAATATTGTACCGGCGTGGAAGACCACTATATCATCAAGCGCTTCGGCTTTTTGAATGCCGGTGATAGTTTTGCCTTTTTCGTATTTGCCGGGATAGCCCCCGCTGGCAAGGACAATACAGCAGGCATACTTATTGGACCATTCAATTTTAAGTTTATCCAAAGTTCCATCCACGCAGGCTTCGAAAATATCCAACAAATCGGTTTTCAGCAGGCGCATATAACTCTGCGTTTCCGGGTCGCCAAATCGGGAATTAAATTCAATAACTTTTGGAGAGCCCATAAATTGGTTGCCCGCGTCCATAGCGTAGTTAGCCGATTTATCGGCTGTAATGGCCATTAATCCGGGATACAACAATCCAACAAACGGCGAGCCGATTTTTTTTAATCCGTCCAGCGCCGGTTTAACAATTGCGGATGAGACCTGACCCATCAGCAAATCGTCCATCCACGGCACCGGCGCAATGGTTCCCATACCGCCGGTATTGGGGCCGGTGTTGCCATCATGGGCCGCTTTGTGGTCCTGGGAGGAGGGGAGCAGCTGAAAATGGTTGCCGTCGGAAAACGCGTGAATGGAAAATTCCTGGCCCTGCAGGAATTCTTCAATTACAACCTGGTCGCCGGCATTGCCAAAAATTTTATTAATCATCACGTCTTCCAAAAATTTTTCAGCCTCGTCCAAAGTTTTGCAGACCATCACGCCTTTGCCCAAGGCTAAGCCTGAAGCTTTTATAACTATGGGGTTATTTGCGCTGTAGTGCAAGCCCTCGGCTTGCTTTTGAGGCAGGCCGGGGCCCTGCGCAACATTCGTAAAATATTTTTCCAGATACGACAGGGCGGTTTCATAATCCGTAAACGTCTCAAATTGCGCGGTCGGGATATTATTATTTTTCATCAAATCTTTGGCAAAAGCTTTGCTGGCCTCAATTTGCGCGGCGGCTTTGCTCGGCCCCCAAATTTTTAACCCACGTTTTTGGAATTCATCCACTACGCCCAAAGCCAGGGAATCGTCGGGTCCGACAACAGTAAAATCGATTTGAGTTTTTTCCGCCCAATCTGCCAGGGCAATTATATCGGTGGCGGCAAAGTTGATATTTTCGCCGATTTGAGCCGTACCGGCATTGCCGGGCGCAACAAAAAGTTTCCCGATTCGAGGGGATTGTTTAAGTTTCCAGGCCAGCGCGTGTTCGCGTCCGCCGGAACCTATTATTAAAACATTGGACATAAAGCGAATTTCCGGGTTCTTAAAATGATAAAGTCACGGTTGATAATCAAATTCCGCATAAATTTCTCCGTCTTTTGAAAAAATTGAGACTTGTACATCGTTATTGTGTTTTGTGCTAGATACTGTCTCGGTAATTTTTTTTAATGACTTCTGTCCGCTTCTTTGGAATAGATCTACCACTTCAATTAATTGCTCCGGGTCGATGCCGTGCTCGTTGGCCTTGTCCTTAATTTTCTTTTGTTCGTCCGGGGTTAGTTCCGATCCAAAACGTATTTGGTCGACCATTTGGCGTGCGGCCCTTTCGAGCCCAGCTCCGGCGGCGATACCTGTCCCTAAACCGCGTAAAAAATCTCTTCTTGTTTCGCTCATATTGTTTGATGGGTTAATTTTGTTAATACCCCGGAATATAATCTATTTTCTTTATTTTTTAATCTTTGATAAAGCGATTGTATAGTGTCGTCGACAGTTATTTTTTCAAAGCATCTGCCCAGCACCGGACCGAAGTCAAAGGTTAGGGTTAAAAAATGAATGGAGGAACCGGCGTAGGTTGAATGTTTATCGAGGAAGTTTTGGATTGCCTTGGTGGTCAGCATCCCTTTGTTCCAAAGAGCGGGGGAACCGTCCGGGTTTTTTATTATTCCGTCGATGGTGTCTGGAATCAGTCCCGGATGCAGATTTAAGATTTTATTCGGAAATGCCAAAATTACTTCGTCCAAAATAATTTGCTTCCATCCGGCCAGGCAAATATAATCGGGGTTGAGTTTTTTGAGCAGGGGAAGGAGGTCTTCTTTTTTCGCGCAGATTTCAACCGGCAGGTTATATTTCCGGGCGCGTTCCAGGCCCGGCGCGTCCGGCTGGTCGCACACCACGGCCGCTATTCTGCCATTAATTTGACCGGCCTCAACCCCATCTATAATTGCCTGCAGGTTCGTGCCGATCCCGGCATTGGAAATGAGAATTACGAGATTCATAGTTTGGGTTAAGCGGTGGTCGGTGGCGCCGCGCGTAGCGTCTGACGGTTATCGGTGTTCGGCCGTATGCCGTAATCCGTAAACCGATACGCGCTTCGCTGCCGAATAACGAATTACTAAAATAAAGTGCCTTCTGTTTTAACCTGGTGATACTCCGGCTCCTTAACATCCCCCTTCCGTTCCCCAATATCCAGAGGATAGACACCGGTAAAACACGAGGTGCAAAATAAATCTTCGGACAGTCCGGTGGAGGCAATTAAACCGGGCAAGGATAAAAAGTACAGCGAGGTCGCGCCCAAATATTGCCGGATTTCTTCCACGGTTTTATGAGCGGCAATCAGTTTTTCCTGTTTGGGGGTATCAATGCCGTAAAAATCCGGATATTTTACGGGCGGGGAACTTACCAGCATATGCACTTCGGCGCAGCCGGCTTCAAACAGCATTTTTACCAGCTGCCTGGAAGTCGTACCGCGGACTATGGAATCATCCATAACCACAATTTTTTTTCCTTTTAAAACTTCGGTTAGGGGAGTAAGTTTCAGCTTTACTCCCAAATCGCGGCTGTGCTGTTCGGGTTGAATGAACGTGCGATGGATGTAGCGGTTTTTTACCAAAGCCATTTCCATGGGAATACCGGAGGCCTTGCTGTAACCGGTGGCCACGGGATAAGCGGTTTCGGGAACCGGCACAACAATGTCGGCCTGTACCGGGTATTCCTTGGCCAGCTGCATTCCGCAATTGCGGCGGACTTCGTAAATGGATTTGCCTAAAATGTTGCTGTCCGGGCGGGCAAAGTACACAAACTCAAAAATATCGACTTTGGTTTTGCTCGGCTCGATTTGAACAGATTCAACGCCGTCCTTGGTGACAATAATCATTTCACCGGGGTTGACCTCGCGGATAAATTCCGCGCCCACGGTGTGGAAGGCGCAGGATTCGGAAGCAAAGACGGTCGCGTCGCCGTTAATTTTTCCCATGCACAGCGGCCTGATGCCGTAAGTGTCTCGAACCGCGACCAGCGAGTCTTTGGTTAAAATGGTCAGGCAGAACGCGCCGGTGAACATCGGGTAGGATTTCATTACCGCTTCCTTAATTGATAGCCCATGTTCCAAATAATAGCCCAAAGTTTTGGCCATGAGTTCGCTATCGGAACAGTCATCGGTGGAAATATCCTTGCCTTCCAAAAATTCCTTAAGTTTTTTTATGGAGGGCAGGTTGCCATTGTGAGCCAGCGCCAACTGGTCGTTAACCACCACGGGCTGGGCGTGCTTAATGTGGGAGCCTTCGCTGGTGGAATAGCGGTTATGGCCGATGGCAATATGGCCTTTCAAATTTTGGATGGTTTCCTCATTATAGACGTGCGTAACCAAGCCCATATTTTTGTAGCAATCTATGCGGTTTCCATCGGCTGTGGCAATGCCGCTGCTTTCCTGGCCGCGGTGTTGCAGCGCGAACAAACCGTAAAACGCCAAACGGCTCACGTCCAGGTCTTTGCCGTAAATTCCGAACACCCCGCATTTGTGACTAAGATTGTCCATATTTAGTATTCTGTATGGTATATAAAATATTTTACTATTTAAAATACTCTACCGCGTTGCGGAATATCCTAAGACCCTGCCCGTATTTTGGCAATGGTTTACCGGCTCTTATAAGTTGCTCCTTAATCAGCGGCCAGTTGGGGAGCTGGGTAAAGAACATGGCCCGCTCGGGATGGGGCATAGTGCCCAAAATTTTGCCGTCCGCCGATGTCATCATGGCAATATCCAAAAGGGAACCGTTGGGGTTTGATTTCAAGTTTTGGTACTCGCACATCTCTCCCGTATAGTATACCGCACCTATCATTTTCTTGCTTTGGATGGATTTAAGCGTCTCGTCATCCGCCGTAAATTTGCCTTCCCCATGGGCAATTGGCAAAGACAAAGATTTTACGCCTCTAAGCCACGGACTCTTAGTGTCAAGGGCGACCCTTGACACTACATCGACCCAGCGGCAGGTGTAGCGGTTGTTGTCGTTAAAAGTCAGGACGCCCGGCAGTAGTCCCAAGTTGGTCAGAATCTGGAACCCGTTACAAATGCCCATAATGAGTTTGTCTTTGGATGCAAATTCGTTCAACCGGCTTTTTAAATGATTGTTTAACTTGTTGGCGTAAGCTTTGCCGCTGCCCAAATCATCGCCGTAGGAAAAACCGCCCGGTATGGCCAGGATTTGATATTTATTGATTAAATTTGGCCGGTCAATGAAATCGTTAATATGAACAATCTCGGCCTGCCCTCCGGCAATATTAAAAGCGAGCGCGGTTTCTTCCTCGCAGTTTAGCCCGTAACCGGCCAGTACGATAATTTTAATTGGAATGTTGGTCATAGTCTTTGTAGTTAGCCCATTTATGGGCTATTATTAACAGCCGATAAATCGGCCAACTACATTAAAATTCTTTGAAGGTTGATTGATACGCTTTTAACGAGTCTGAAATCTTAATATCAGCGATGGTTTTTCCATTTTTGTCAATAATACTCAAAATAGGAGCTTGGATTATTTGACCAATTTTGGCAAATATATTTTCTGACATCAGTTTTTCAAATTGACCGGCTTTTTTCGGATCCACCGAAACTAAAATTCTCCCCTGGCTTTCGCTAAACAGGGCCTGGTAATTTTCCGTCCAGTTTCCCGGAAAATCCGCAAGATTAATTTCCGCGCCCAGGCCGCCGCCCATCAGTTTCTTTATTAGCGCGATTATCAGGCCGCCGCGGTTGACGCTAATGGCCGACGCAATCAGGTTTTTTTGGTTGGCCGCGAACAGAGCTTTATAAAGTTTATAATTTTTTTCCGAGTTAACGGATGGAACCGGCAATTTAGGAATTCCAATTTTAGAATTTACAATCGTTTCAATGTATTCGCTGCCGCCCATTTCGTCATTCGTTTCTCCTAAAATGTAAATAACATCGCCGGATAGTTTGGCATCTAATGAAACGGTTTTCTCCGCGTCGGGAACAACGCTCACAGCCGAAATTAAAAGTGTCGGCGGAATGGAAATTTTTACGGGCTGGCCGTCCCGGGAAAAACCCTTAAAATCGTTATACATACTGTCCTTGCCGGAAATAAACGGCGTGCCGTAGGCCGTTGCCACATCAAAGCAGGCGCGGACCGATTCTTTCAGCTGCCACAATCTTTCGGGTTCCTGGGGGCTGCACCAGCAAAAATTATCCAAAAGAGCCAAATAATCAATATCCGCCCCGGCCGCGACTGCGGCGCGGATTGCGGTATCAATGCCGGCGGCCGCCATGTTGTAAGGGTTAAGTTCGGCGTAAGCCGGATGCAAACCGTAAGCCAGTACCAGCGCTTTTTTCGAATCGGGCAGGGGCTTTATAACCGCCGCTTCGGAATTTATTTTCCCTCGTCCCTGCAGGGGTTTAAGGACGCTTGAAGCCTGGACCTCGTGGTCGTACTGCTGGCTGACAAACTCGGTAGAGGCCAGGTTGGGGGATTGGAGAAGTCTAAGAATTTGGTCGGAATAATCATTTTTATGCGGTAGGGGACGGATAGTATCCGTCCCTACACGCGGTTTTGAGCTAATTTGTTTATGCCTCGGCCTCCCGTTGTGCAAAAAATCCATATCCATATCCAGCACAATATTTTTGCCATACTTGATGATGCATTTGCCGCTGCCGGTAAATTTTCCAAAAACACTTGCCTCTACGCCGCGCGCCTCCATAAGTTTTTCCAATTTTTGCCATTTATTTTTTGGCACGGCCAAAACCATGCGTTCCTGGGATTCGCTTATCCAGATTTGCCACGGCGCGAGTCCGGGATATTTTAACGGGACTTTTTCCAGCCAGACTTCACAGCCTCCCGATTGCCCCGCCATTTCCCCAACCGCCGAGGAAAGTCCGCCGGCCCCGCAGTCGGTAATGCTGTGGTATAAGTTTTGTCCCCGGGCTTCTTTAACAATCGCGTCGGAAAACTTTTTTTGGGTTATCGGGTCGCCAATCTGCACGGCCGTGGCCGGACTGTCTTTGTCCAGGCCTTCGGAAGCAAAGGTCGCGCCGTGTATACCGTCCTGGCCCACCCGTCCGCCAATCATAACAATCAGGTCGCCCCTTTTAGCCTGTTTTTCCCAGGAATTTTGCCGGCCGATTTTTTTGGGTATCAACCCCAGGGTGCCGGCAAACACCAGCGGCTTGCCGCGGTATCTCGGGTCAAAATTTAAAAATCCCAGGGGCGTCGGAATGCCGCTCTGGTTGCCGCCGGCGTTTATGCCCGCGACCACGCCGTCCAAAATGCGCCGGGCGGACAGCATTGGCTGGGTTAAATTTTTATCGCGATAGAGTTCGGTTTTGTCGCCGGGTTCGGCCAAACAAAAACCGTAAAAATTAGCAATGGGTTTGGCGCCCAGGCCAAAACCCAATACGTCGCGGTTAACGCCGACAATTCCGGTAATGCTGCCGCCAAACGGATCCAGTGCCGAAGGCGTGTTATGCGTTTCAACTTTGTGGCAAACAATGTAGTCTTTATCAAAACTTATGCCGCCGGCATTGTCGGTAAAAACGGATACGCAAAAATCATGGCGCCCTTTTTGCCTCCTGATTTTTTCGGTGGCTCCTTTTATGTAGGTTTTATACAATCCTTTTTCCAGTTCGTCCAACGGGTCGGCAAAAATGGTGTGCTTGCAGTGCTCGCTCCAGGTTTGGGCTAGAGTTTCCAACTCGATATCGGTGGGTTTGCGGCCGAGTTTGTTAAAATAGTCGCGGATAACTTTTAGTTCATCCAATCCCAAAGCCAGGGAGCCTCGTCTGTGTGTCATTCCAGCCCCCGAGCCGGAATCTTTTTTTAAGATTCCTGCCTTCGCAGGAATGACACGATTCGGTATGCCCAATTTCCCTAATTTAATAAGTTCCTCATCCGCAATATTTAAATCCACCAGGCTAACTTTGTTGTTGCCTTTAAGTTTAACTTCGGGCGCGAATAAATCCATCCCTCCATCACGCAGAAATTCTTCCCGCGATTTTATTGCCGCGCGCTGGATGAGCGGGTTATACAAACTTGCCGCGATTTTTAGGGCCTCGGTGGAGCCTCCCCTCCTTTTTAAGGAGAGGTGTCCCGAGGAGCGGGGCGGGGTGGTTGGAGTGTTAAAAGTCACAAAAATTATCTGGCTAAAATACACATTTTGCCCGTCCTTAAATTTTATTTTTGCCCCGTCGGCTAAGGTTTCCTTGGCGGAGGATCCGATGTTGTCCGTAACTCCGGGCAGGTAGCCGATTTCCAGCGCATAATTAAAATGCCGCGGTGCCGCCAATGCGGTGTCCGCGGACTGTGCCAGGGGGTTGGCCAAAAGATTTTTGGCGGCCTGGATTTGCTTGTGGTTTAAGCTTGCGTCTATGGTATAGCATTCGGCCAGATACACTGCTCCCAATTTGTTCTTTAATCCCAGGGCGTCAAATCGTTTCTTGTAAACTTTGGACCGGGAATCGGGAATGGTGTATTTAACGAAAAGTCGATGCATTTACTTATATTATGCGGTTGTTTCCATCTCAATTTTAGGGGAAAATTGCCGATTCGTCAAGAAAACTTCCCTAAAAAAAAACCCCGGAGCAGAGGTTTCAAATGTGATTCATTAGCATTGGCGACTATTGATCTCTGCTCCGGGCACTGCGTGGGGTTGTTGGCGGGAATTGCGGGCGGGGTAACGTGCCGGCGGGGAAGTCGGCAGCGGATAAATGTTTAGGCGAGCGCTTGAAGATCTCGCCAACGGCCTAACAGCAATTCCTGCAGTTTCTCCAGGGCTTGTCCCCAGAGCTCCTTCATAAAGCTGCCTCCTTTCTTGTTTCGCATTTCCTGGCAAATGCATCGCCCGATTAGGTCGGGCCGTCCAAATCAGCCGGCTCCAGGTCGCCCGGCCCCATGTATTATGGCCTTTTTTTAACTTGCCGGTTTGGGTGCCTTTTATTTGGTACCCGCGGCAGTTGGTTGGTAACTATTGCCCCTCTTTGGTTCCAAAGAGGACTCCACCCGTTGACTATTGCCGGATGGCAGTAAAGAATTTTATTTTTGTATGCCAACATTGTAAACAAGTATAATCCTGAAAACTTTCATAGTCAATAAAAAACCGCCCATCGGTGGTATATAAAAAATGGAACCCCCAGTGGTTCCTCGTGAAATTCGATTGCCCGAAGGCTCGCTATTACACTTAAACTTGGGGGTTCGGCGCTCAACGCGCCAGCTTCTTTACGGTTGCGCTGGATTATTGGCGCTGTTCTTCGCGTTGTTGTTATTGGCGGCCGGGATGGCCGCCGTGTTTTTTTTCATCATCGTTTGTTGCTCCTATTGCCCCGGGTTGCGGGGCGGTATGTTGTTCAATCCAAAGATGAAGCACAGACGCGTGAGGCGAAGAGGGACGAGTGACGCAAAAGTGCGTCTATCTATGACCAGTCCGTAGACCGGACTACTCGTTTCATATTCCTCCGTTTGTCTGCAATTAAAAAGAGTTTACTACGGCTATATATATATTGTCAAATTTGTATCTGTGGACTAGTACAATATTGGGTCGGAAAAAAGGTGGTGGGGGGAGTATAATAAGGGTATGAGAGTATTTGTCGGCATTCCTATATCGCCGGAAATTCAGCAGGCTGTTTTGGGCTTGAGAGAGCGGCTTTTGGCTGTTGGTAGACAAAACGTGCGGCCGCACGTTTTATCTACCACATGTGACTCTGGCGAGATTTAAGAAGCAGGATTTTGTCTGTGTTGGAGCTCTGGAATTTAACGAAGCGGTAGACTGGAGGCAAGCGGTAAATTCTTTCGCGCTCTACCGGTCGCGATTGTTACCTTCTGGATCAGACTATGAGATTTTAAAGTCGTTCCCTCTAAATTAAACAATCCATTTATTGTCAAGACTTTCCAAAAAAACGGGTCTTGACAATTGTTAGATAATCTAACTAAAATTAATGCGCAGCCTAACAAACTGCAATCCACGCACAAAAGAGAGGGAGAATCACATAGATGATCAAGAATAGGAATGTCCGAGCTGTTGTGTTTGTAATGGTCTGTATTGCGGTTTTCGCGGGAGGGGTATTTGCAATCCCGATAATGACGGCCATCTGGGGGACCAATCACGGGCCAACTTTGTATTTTTGGCTGCTGTTTGGCGGCGGCACGGCAGCGTTAATGGCGGCCTTGTTGCTAGCTTACCAGTTCGGTTATGTTTTCCATGGATCGGAAACGGCCGACAAACCGGAAGCTTTTCAGGTGTCAGAAACCGTCGATAAACGCGATGAATACGCAGAAGGAGTGCGTAAGGACGCTCTGGCGGGGTTCACTTCTAGATTTGGCTCCTAGTTAAGAAATGATCATCTTACACAAGCGGGTCGGTTTCATCACCGACCCGCATTCTTTTTGCCCAAAAAGGTCTAACAGGGTAAAATATGAGTATAAGAATAATAGGTCCTAAATAACTTATAAGTCTTATATTATCCATATGTCCAAACCCGTAAAACTTGCTATATTTGACATTGATGGAACTATATTCCGGTCGTCTTTGGTTATTGAGCTGAGCCATGCTTTGGTGGATGCTAAAATATTTCCGGCGGCGGCGCGCAAGGAAATCAGCAGGGAATATTTGGCGTGGCTGGACCGCAAGGGGAGTTACGAGGCATATATTGATAAAGTGGTAAAAATATACGTAAAGCATATTACAGGCCAGCGCTATACTAATGTAAAACGCGTGGCCGAAAAGGTTATTCGTGAACAAAAAGACCGGGTTTACAGGTTTACCCGGGATTTAATCGGCAAATTAAAATCCGACGGTTACATTTTAGTCGCCATTTCCGGATCGCCATCTTACATTGTGGAAAAATACGCCAAAGCTATCGGTTTTAATTTATTTTTCGGCACCGAGCTGGAAATCGCGGCCGGAAAATTTACCGGCAAAGTTAAAAGCCTGGACAGCGCGTTTAATAAAGCCAAAATCGTTAAAGACTTGGCAGTTAAACATAATGCCAGCCTAAAATTATCCGTTGCCATTGGCGATACCGAAAGCGACATTCCCATGCTAAAATTAGTGGGCAATCCGATAGCTTTTAATCCAAACCTCGGCTTGGCAAAATACGCCAGGAAAAACCATTGGTCGGTGGTGGCGGAAAGAAAAGATGTTATTTACAAAGTAAAACAATTTGATTTATTAATTTTGAAAAAAAAGTAATCATTGCCTAATTTCACGGACGTGAATTTAAGCAATGAAGTAAATTTACCTATAAATTAAATCAAGTGGATAAGTTAGCTGGGTTTTCAGAATTAATTATTAACGCTTTTGTTTTTAAGTACTGGCCAAGAAGCGGTAGGCTACAAGTAGTAACCTATCGATAGATAACGATTTATGCGAT
>JARLHZ010000007.1 GCA_031291995.1 Candidatus Doudnabacteria bacterium | reverse complement strand
CCTTATGGCGGACATCAAAGGATAAATTCTTTGCTGAATACCAAAGACTGCTACAGCAAACATCAAAACTGAAAATTACCGCCTCCCAACTGGCCTGAAAAGGCCAGTTTTTTATTGACTTATGCCCAGTGGGCAGTTACTTCGCTTTGGTGCCCCGATAAATTTTGAATTCGGCCGCGACTCGTGTATATTAGATACATGAAAGAAACACGCGACATAATGGGAATGCCGGTTACGGTGGAAATCCGTGACCCATACGTAACATCGGAACATCTCAAAGAGGTTTTTGATTATTTTTCGCGCGTCGATGAGCAATTCAGCACGTATAAGCCGGACAGTGAAATAAGCCGCATTAACCGCGGCGAACTCGGGCCGGGGGCTTTCAGCACCGAAATGAATGAAGTCTTTATGCTGGCCGCGGAAACCAAACGGCAAACAGGCGGGTATTTTGATATCCGGCAACCCAGTGGTCTTATAGATCCGTCCGGTCTGGTAAAAGGATGGGCGATTTTTAAGGCTTCCGGGATATTAAAGTCGGCGGGGTTTTATGATTTTTATGTGGACGCCGGAGGTGACATTCAGACCAGTCTTCCCGATGCCGGCGAAATCTGGCGCGTAGGCATTCGTAATCCTTTTAATAAATCCGAAATTGTAAAAGTCGTGGGACTGGCCAACCGGGGAATGGCTACTTCGGGAACCTATGAGCGCGGAGCCCATATTTATAATCCGCTCGATTTTGACAGGGAACTTACTGACGTGGTCAGCATTACCGTCATTGCGGAGAATGTTTACGAAGCCGACCGGTTTGCCACCGCCTGTTTTGCCATGGGGGAGCGGGGGATTGAATTTTTGGAAAACCATTCTGGTTTGGAAGGTTATCAGATTGACAAAGATGGAATTGCAACCTACACGAGCGGGTTCGAGAAGTTTGTGATATGAAAATGTTTCCTATCGCCGAATTAGCCTTTGACGAAAGGCTGATTTTTCGTTAAAATAGGTTTTGAGTCCATAGATATCTTAAAATCTCATATGTTTTATGGAGAGGTCGCATAGAGGCCTAGTGCGCTGGTTTGCTAAACCGGTAAAGGTGTCAAAACCTTTCGGGGGTTCGAATCCCCCCCTCTCCGCCAAAAAAATCCGACATAATGTCGGATTTTTTTGTCCCGAATGTAGTCTGGGTACAAGGATCATTCAAATAATTTTGTTGACTTTCTGCTCGGCCGAGCAGAAAGTCAACAACTTGATGAGTCAAATTGTTGATAAAGCGCTCGGCCGTACTAAATATCGGCAAAAGTTTAATCCCTGGCTACCGTCAGGCACCAAACGGATTTGGCGCCGTTGCGTTTTAAGACCCCGGCAGCTTCCAGAAGCGTAGCGCCGGTGGTGGCCACGTCATCAACAAGTATTAAATTTTGGCCATCAACATTGGCGCCTGGCTTTAATTTAAAGGCGCCTCGTACGTTTTTTAAGCGCTGGTCTTTTTTTAAATCTTTTTGGATTTGAGTGGCTTTTTGCCTTTGCAAAACTTCGGCAATTGGCAAATTTAATTGCGCCGATAATGTCCGGCATAAAATTTCCGCCTGGTTGAATCCGCGCCAGCGGTGTCTTGAGGTATGAAGGGGGATAGGGCTAAGGGCTAAGGGTGTAGCGCTAAGTAGGTGCGGGTGGTCGGCGGATATTTTTGGAGCGATTAACTCCGCCAAGGATCTAAAGGCGGAAGGAAGAAAATTATATTTGCCTTTGATTATAATTTGCGCGACTTTTTTATCATGGTAATCGTAAAAACCGATTAGCCCGTCGGCGCAGCGCGGTGTCATGCATCCCGGATGGGTTTTTCCAAACGCGGCCTGTTTTTGGCAAACTACGCATCGTTGGAATTCCAGTTTTTTCAGCCACATTTTACAATCAACGCAAATAAACTCGCGGTTTTCTTTTTCGCACGCCAGACAGTGAATAGGGAACAAAGTATCAAGAACGAAAGTTTTGACGTCGGCGAATAAGGGTTTTAGCAAAGTCTGGTACATTTTTGTGTCATTCCTGCGCTAGCGGGAATCTTAATCTAATTTAAGTTTATCAGATTTTTCACACAAAAGAAAAACCCGCCTTTAGAGGCGGGTTAATCGGAATATTGGCTATAGAACAGGAACCGGTATTTTTTCCGCTTTGTGGATGGAGAAGACGATTTTATCGCCTTTGACATCCGCGGAAATTTTGGCGCCAAGAAGGGTTTTGCCGGCAATAATTTTTTCTGCCAGCGGATCCTCAATCAAGGTCTGAATATTTTTGCGTACAAAGCGGGCGCCTTGAGCCGGGTCAAAACTTTTATCGGCGATAAATTTAATGACAGAGGGAGTGGCTTTAAGCTGGACGTTTTGTTCCAGGAGGCGGCCTTGGAGCTGGGCCAGCTGGAGCTGGCTGATTTTTTTGAGCTCTTCAAATCCGAGCGGCCGAAAAACGATGACTTTATCTATGCGGTTTAAAAACTCCGGACGGAATTCGGATTTGAGTTCCTCGGTAATGCCGGCTTTAATGCGTTCGTAATCGGCTTCCAGCTTTTCCTTTTGGCTGTGCTTGTCTTCGCGGTCGGCAAACCCGATTTTCGCGGCGGCGGACGTGAGTTCCTGCATGCCCAGGTTGGAGGTCATAATAATAATAGTATTGCGGAAATTTACCTTTTTGCCTTCAGCGTCGGTCAACTGGCCGTCTTCCAATATTTGCAAAAAGATATTAAACACGTCGGGGTTGGCTTTTTCGATTTCGTCAAACAGCACCACGCAATAAGGTTTGCGCCGCACGGCTTCGGTTAACCGGCCGCCTTCGCCGTAGCCAACATAGCCGGCCGGCGCGCCAATAAGCCGGGAAACGTTATGCCGTTCCATAAACTCGCTCATATCCACGCGAATCAGGGCGTCTTCATCTTCAAAAATTTCGCTGGCCAGAACTTTGGCGGTTTCGGTTTTTCCCACGCCGGTCGGCCCTAAGAAAATAAAGCTGCCAAGAGGGCGCCTGGGGTCGGTAATTCCGGCCCGGCTGCGGCGCACGGCTTTGCTGATTTCTTCCACGGCCTCGTCCTGCCCCACGATTTTAGCCTTTAATGTTTTTTCCAGATTGGCCAGTTTGCCAATGTCGGTTTTGGCCAGTTTATGGAGAGGAATTTTGGTCATCATGGACACAGTATGGGCAATGTCTTCGGCGCTTATAATGTGAGTCGGGGTTTTTTCCTCGGCGGCCATGCTTTTATTCAACTGTTCTTTTTGCTTAAGCAGTTTTTCTTCCTGGGAGCGGAGATGGAGCGCGGTGGTAAAATCCTGGGCCAGGACAGCTTTGGTTTTTTCCTCTTCCAGGGCGGCCAAATCGCTTTCAATTTTTTTTGTAGCGCGCAAAAGTTTGCTGTTGGAATTTATAGAGCGCAAAAATGCCGCGGTCTCATCAATTAAATCCACCGCTTTGTCGGGCAAGTAGCGGTCCTGAATGTAGCGCGCGGAAAGTTCCACCGCGGCTTTTACGGCTTCGTCGGTAATGGTCACGTTGTGATGCTTTTCATAGTTGGGCCTGAGTCCCCGCAAAATTTCCATTGTTTCAGGCTGGCTGGGTTCGTCAACCAAAATCGGCTGGAAGCGGCGTTCCAAAGCGGCGTCTTTTTCGATGTGCTCTTTGTATTCTCTGAGCGTCGTGGCGCCAATGGCCCGCAGTTCGCCACGTGCCAAAGCGGGTTTTAAAATGTTGGCCGCGTCCAAACTGCCTGTGGTTGCGCCGGCGCCGACCATGGTATGGAGTTCGTCTATAAATAAGATAACGTTTTTGTCATTCTTTACTTCCTCGATAATTTGCTTTAACCGGTTTTCAAATTCGCCGCGGAACATTGATCCGGCCACAATTAAGGCCAGGTCGAGAGACAAAATTTTCTTATCTAGCAAGCTGTCGGGCACTTCCCGTTTGCTGATGGCCAGCGCCAATCCTTCCACAATCGCAGTCTTGCCGACTCCGGCTTCACCTATGAGCAGGGGATTGTTCTTAGTGCGGCGGTTTAAAATAGAAACCATGCGTTCAATTTCGCGCTTGCGCCCGATAACCGGATCAATAAGCCCCGCGCCGGCTTTTTTTGTCAGGTCAGTGGTAAAATAATCGAGCAAATTGCCTTTTTTCTGTTCCGGCATTTTGGGCATCGGCCCATTCATACCGCCTTGGCCAGGACCTTCAAAAGGGTTTTGGCCGGGCATATCCTGGTTCTGGGGCATTTCGGGGAATTTAGAAATATTTTCAAAAACATTAAGCAGGTTTTGCTCCAGATCTTTTATGTCGATGCCGAGTTTGGCCAATATAACCTTGGCTTTATTTTGCTGAACCGTGAGCAAGCCGAACAGAAAGTGTTCGGTACCGATAAATTGATAGCCATATTGGCTGGCAACTACGGCGGATTTTTCAATCACGGATTTTAAGTTTTCCGAAAGTACCGGCTTCCAGGCGTTCACGGTGTTGTTGCTGTTCACCAAAATCAGTTCTTGTTTAATAACTTCCGGCGTCAGCTTGGTTTTGGTCATAATTTCCGCGGCAAACGAACTTTTTTCCGAAACTACGCCGTAAAGCAGATGTTCCGTGCCAATATGGTCGTGTTTGAGTTCTTCGCTAACCAATTGGGCCATAATAAGAGCGTTTTTTGCCCGGCTGGATAGTCTTTCTAAAATGTAAGTAAAGTTTGTCATATATATAATAATACGTAGTTTGCCGTTAAAAAGTTACAGTAGTATACTTAAATTATCTCATATAAAGTGATTATATCAAAATTAGCACTCTTGTCAAGCGAGTGATAGAATTTTACGAAGTACGAATTATTACGAACGTACAAATCTTCGTAAGTTCGTATTTGTTCGTACTTCGTAAATAATATGTGGAAGAAACCAAGTACAACCAAAGAGCCCGAGAACGCGGAAAAAGCTTACGAGTACGCGGTGTTTTTGTTGTCATTGCAATTGCGCACGGCCGGAGAAATTTTAGATAAGATGGCGCGCCGCGGCTATTCGTCGGTAATTACAGAAGCTGTCCTCGAGCAGCTCCATGGGCAAAGTTACTTGGATGATGAGCGGTATGCCACGGTTTTTTTGGATAACTTAAAACGATATAAAAATTTGGGTTATTACGGCATAAAAAAGAAGTTCCTGATGAAAAAATTACAGCCGGATCTCATCAGTAAAATATTGGACGAAGGCCTGTCCCCGGACGAAGAATTAAAAATTGCCGAGCGGTTTTTAAAAAAAGAAGGAGTTGAGGTAAAATCATCGGCCGACAATAATCAATCGGATGTTACTTACTCCACATACGACGAAGCCCAAGGGAAACAAAAACAAAAAATTATGGTTAAATTAAAAAGCCGCGGCTTTCGCGGCGAGGTGATTTCAAGGCTTCTTCGCTAAACCGTCGCTGATATTTACGCTGAACTGGCCGCTGAATTTTAACTTTTCGCATCCACGTCAACATCAGTCAGCCTGTCAGTAGGCGGGCGCGCTTATCAGCAACCATTAGTGGCTAGAGGTTCATTCCGCGCAATCGTTTTATCCGATCCTCAATCGGCGGGTGGGTGTTGAAAAGTCCGGCCAGCCAGCTGCGAGCGCCGTGGGGATTTTCGGGATGGCTCGAGGTGGATTGAGCGCGATCTTCGTGGAACGGGTTGACAATGTACAAATGCGCTGTGGCATTATTGGCTTCAGCCAGCGGCGCCTGGTCACCGGAAATCTTTTCCAAAGCCGCGGCCAGTCCTTCCGGGTAGCGGGTTAACAGCGCTCCCGAAGCGTCGGCCAAATATTCGCGCTGGCGGGAAACCGCGAGTTTGATAATCGTAGCGATTAGTGGCGACAAGATTGCCAGTAGTATTCCGACCGCAAATAAAATCATCCCGATATTATTATTGTCTCGGCTACTGCTGCGCCTGCCGCCAAAAAACGAGAAGCGTAAAAACCAGTTGGACATTAGAGCGATCATTCCCACCAAAACCACCACCAGAGTCATTAATCGGATATCGTAGTTGCCGATGTGCGATAGTTCATGCGCCGTTACTCCTTCCAGCTCGGTCTTGTTGAGCTTTTGCAAAATTCCGGCGGTAAAGCAAATTACCGCGTGCTGGGGGTCGCGGCCGGTGGCAAAGGCGTTAGGCGCGCTGTCGGGAATAATGTAAATTTTCGGCGTTGGGATACCGGCGGTTATACAAAGATTTTCCACAATATTATAGAGCTGTTGGTTGGAGGCGCGGTCGACCGGCTGGGCTTTGGAAACCGCCAGAGTAATCGAATCGGCAAAATAATAGGAAAATAACGCGGAGCCGACGCTAAAAATAACCGCGAGATATAAAATCGCGTCATTCTGGTAAACCTGGGCAAAGACCCAGCCCAGGGCGGAAATTACTATCAAAAAACTGAATATTAATATCCAGCTTTCGCGCTTGTTTTTATTGATGAGGTCGTAGGTAAGCATAATGGGAATTAGGAATAGGGGATTATGAATTAAGGAAGACCCCTTTCATAATTCTTTATTCAAACTTTATAATTCTAAATGAGACTTGAACTTTACCCTTCGACTTCGCTCAGGGTCAAAGTCCAATTAGAATTGGACTTTGACCGGTTGGGCTTCGGGGCCGTTTTCGTCTATGCCAAAGAAATCTCTTTTGGTAAAGCCGAACATGGAGGCGAATAAATTGGTCGGGAAGACCTGAAGTTTGGTGTTGTAATCGCGGACATTGCCGTTATAGAAGCGGCGGGCGGCCTGGATTTTATCTTCGGTGTCGGTTAAGTCGGACTGCAGTTGTAAAAAGTTTTGATTGGCTTTTAGGTCCGGATAAGCTTCGGCCACGGCAAACAAGCTTTTTAATGTTCCTGCCAAAGCATTTTCTTTGGCAAGCTTATCGTTCAGGCTACCGGCACCCATAGCCGCGCTGCGGGCGGCTGTTACCTGTTCAAACACTCCGCTTTCATGCGCCGCATAGCCCTTGACCGTTTGTACCAGGTTGGGGATTAAGTCGTATCGGCGCTTTAATTGCACATCTATGTCGCTCCAGGCTTCGTCCACGCGGTTTTTGGAACGGACCAATCCGTTGAACATCAGGGCCAAAATTACCAAAATGGCCAGGATTATCCAAACATATATCATATATTTGTGGCTTTAATTAATTAGTTTTACCGTCAATATTATAGCACACTTATTATTACGGAAAAAGTCAAGAATAGTTGCATTTTATAAAAACCTTCTTGATAATGATGTTTATTGAAATTGTTGCAAAATTCACGGCCGTGAATTATACTTGAAATGATAAACATCCATTTAGTTCTGTATTATTATTTCAATAATAATATGGCGACCCGAGGAATTTTTCTTAGTGAGTTTTTGACGGCAGTGGGAGATGCTACCGGGTTTTTTGAATGGCCGTTACAACATAGCGAAGGCTGGCGCCGCGAACAGCTGAGCGGAGTCAGGCACAAATATTATCAGGTTGTTTATCAGGCTAAGAAGCGTGGATTGGTTAGAGAACTTAGTAAAGACGGCAGAAAATTTTTGCAGTTAACCGCCAAGGGTGAGTTGCAAAAATTAGTAATGTCAATGAATGTAATAAAACAGCCCAGGTGGGACGGAAAGTGGCGGCTGGTAGTTTTTGATATCCCGGAAGACGCCCGCCATAAGCGCGACAGCCTCAGATGGCTTTTAAAAAAACACGGGTTTAAAAAGCTCCAGGCCAGCGTGTTTATCAGCCCTTATTCATTGAATAGGGAAGCCATAATTTTTTTGAATCGCTCAGGTTTAATGCCTTACATCCGAATTTTAAAAATTGAGGAAATGGATAATGATTTGGATTTAAAGAAGATATTTAATTTGTCATAATTTCAATTAATATTCACGGCCGCGAATATTAATTGAAAAATGAAATGAGAATTGTTTAATATTTTTTTCAGTCCCCCCATTTCCATCTCGGAATTATGATTATAAGCAAAACTATGGTATAATTTAAAAGTTGATGTTAGAGAAAGTTACTGTTTTGAAACAAAAACTCGCCAAATTTGAGCGTTCTGATATATGTAACAAATAAGGCGGGAAAATAAATATAATATATTAATTTACCCTTTATTTGGGTAAAATTTAGGCGGGGGAATGCCGGCATTAGAAGAACTTAGACAAAAAGTTGACGATTATATTGACCATCGCGCGCTGGCCGATTTGGTATATCGCGTCAGGTTGGTTTTAAAGGAGCGCGAAGAGTTAAAAAATTGGAGCGACAAGGATTTGCGCCTGGCGGGGACGGCTTTTAAGCAGGACTTGGTAAAAGGCAAAAGTTTGGACAGTATTGTCGTTTCGGCTTTCGCAGTAGTCAATGAAGCGGCTCGCCGCGTGACGAAAAAGCTGGCGTTCCCGGTGCAAATTTTGGCCGGACTGGTTATTAATAACGGCGTGGTGGCGGAAATGAAGGCCGGCGAAGGAAAAACTTTAACCGAGACCATGCCGGTTTACACAAACGCGCTTTTGGGACACGGCGTTCACTTGGTTACGACCAACGACTACCTGGCGGAACGCGACGCAAAGGCCATGGGCGAAGTCTTTAATTTTTTGGGTTTGTCGGTAGGCTACATCAGCACGGACATGAAGGGCGAACAGCGCCGTAAATCTTACGGTTCCGATATTACTTACGTGACAAACCAGGAAGTAGGCTTTGATTATTTAAGGGATAACCTCGTTTTTTCCCGGAGCGAGCGCGTATTGCGGCCCGAACATCCGCTGTTTTTTGGTATTGTGGATGAAATAGACAGTATTTTAATTGACGAATCGCGCACTCCCTTGATTATTGCCCAGCCTGTCAAGGAAGAGCGAAATTATTACGATTTGTTCACTAAAATCGCGGCCAAGCTGGAAGAAGACAAAGATTACACGGTGGACTACCAAAAAAAATTGGTCAGCATGACAGACGAAGGGCTGGACAACGTCGAGCAGATGCTGGCCAGTCCGGTATTTTCCAAAGACAACCCGATGTATGTTTTTTATTTGGACGTGTGCCTGAAGGCCAAAGTCATTTTTGAAAAAGACCGCGACTATATTGTTACGCCGGAAGGCGTGGAAATCGTCGACGAATTTACCGGCCGCGTTATGCCCGGCCGCCGCTTTACCGATGGCGTGCACCAGGCCATAGAAGCCAAGGAAAAAGTTAAAATTAAAGGATCGGACAAAACCGCCGCCAATATTACTTTCCAGAATTTTTTTCCCATGTACGAAAAGCTTTCCGGTATGAGCGGAACGGTTATGCGCGCCCGCGACGAATTTAAAAGAGTCTATAAGCTGGAAGTCACGCAAATCCCGACCAATAGGCCGCTTATCCGCGTTGACCATAACGATTTGTTTTTTAAGACGGAAAAAGGAAAATTTTTGGGCCTGGTGAAAAAAGTCCGAGAGATTCATGGAAAAGGCCAGCCGCTGCTGATTGGCGCCAGAAACGTGGAAACGGCTCATATAGTTTCGGGAATTTTGGAACAGTCCGGGCACCCATATCAGTTGCTAACCGCCAAAGACCATCGCAGTGAAGCCGATAAAATCTCAAAAGCGGGCCAGGAGGGGATGATTACCGTGGCCACCAATATGGCCGGGCGTGGAACCGACATTTTGCTTGGCGACGGCGTGGAAAATTTAGGCGGACTGTTCGTTTTGGGCACGGAGCGCCACGAAAGCCGCCGCATAGATGACCAGCTGGTGGGCCGCAGTGGGCGCCAGGGCGAACCGGGCGAATCTCAATTTTTGATTTCCATGGAAGACGAAATAATGTCGCTATTCGGCAGCGAAACCATAATTGATGCTATGGAAGATTACGACATTCCCGAAGACGAATACATTTCCGGGCAAGGCTTAAACGCCGCGTTTAAAAAAGCCCAGGATTTTGTCGAGAGCAAAAATTTGGACAGTCGGCTTTATTTATATAAATACGACAGCATTACCAGCTACCAGCGTAAATCCGTTTATCATTTGCGCGACAGCCTGTTGGAAAATGAAGAAAATTTTTTGCGGTTTTTGCGCGACTCAGTACAGGAAACGTTGAACGAAATATTGGCATTGGGCAGCCCCGCGCTTATTGTCAGGGACATGTTGTCCGTTTTCCGTATTCAGGCTCAGCCTGACGAGGTAAGTCAGGCGCTTGGACTTGCGGACAATGCTACGGAGAATAAAGACCGGTTCTTTAATGAATGGTTTAATCCTTTTTATCAGGTTCCCGAGGAACGGCCGAAATCAAGTTCTGTGGCCGATAAATTAAACGACTACCTGCAGGCGCTGGCCTTAAAAATTAAAAATGAGCCAGAAGTTTATATCGCAGCGCGCAGCCTAATCCTGCAGATTATAGACAACCAGTGGAGCCAGCAGTTGGAGGCTATGGATGTGTTGAAGCAGGAATCTTCCCTTTTTTCTTACGCGTCAGAAGACCCGCTCGTGGATTTTATATCCGACGGACAAATTTTGTTCAAGCACATGATGGATAATATTAACCGCCAATTCCTGTCGGCTTTATTTACGCGTCTTGAACAAGAGGGGCTTTTGGAGTAGATATTACATAGATATTGATAGATATTAGTGGATATTGGTTGATATTAGTGGATATTTAGATTGCTTAGATAATATTTGTTCCCAGGTTGAGTAATATCTATAAATATCAACCAATATCCTTTTAAACATCCAACTATTGTCAGGAAAGGCAATTTTTAATATAATTCCCTTATGCTTACCATAGATGAAGTAATAAAACTGGCAAAATTGGCCCGAATAAGCTTGACTGAGGCCGAAGTCGGCAGGTTCCAAAAAGATCTGGCTGCGATTTTGGATTATATAGATGAATTAAAAAAAGTTGATACTACCGGACTGGATCCCGTTTCCCAGGTGACCGGCCTGGTTAATGTGCAGCGGGACGACCGCGCCAAGGTGGCTGATAACCATAAACAAATTTTTTCCCAGGCTCCGGAAATGAAAGATGGCTATTACAAGGTGAAAGCAATTCTGTAATTAAAAATGTCAAATTAAAAATTTTAAATTAATGGCAACAGTTTGAAATTAAAATTGGATATTTGGGTTTGATTTGAAATTTGTTATTTGCAATTTGAAATTTAATGGCACTTGAATTTTTATCCCTAACTGAATTACGAAAGCTGCTCGACAGCAAAAAAGTTTCGTCCGTTGAACTGGCGAAACATTTTTTATCTCGCATAAAAAATAACGGCGGCAACTCTTACATTACCGTCTGCGAAGACGGAGCGCTCAAGCAAGCCGGAGATGCCGACGCTTTTATTAATTCTCCTGGCGACAACCCTCTCCTTTGCGGCATCCCTTACGCGGCCAAAGATTTATTTTGCACGGACGGCGTCCGGACAACGGCTGCGTCCAAAATTTTGGATCAGTATCTTCCGCCGTATAATTCGACCGTCATAAATAAATTAAACGGCCAAAAGTCCGTGCTGCTCGGCAAAACCAATCTCGACCAATTTGCCCACGGATCCAGCGGCGAAACCTCGGCTTATGGTGCCACCAAAAATCCGTGGGACGAAACCCGCATGCCCGGCGGTAGCTCGTCAGGGTCTTGCGCGGCGGTGGCGGCGGGGCTTGCTTCATGGGCCACGGCTACCGAAACCGGCGGCTCCATCCGCGTTCCGGCGGCGCTCACCGGCGTTAGCGGCTGGAAACCGACGTATGGCCGCGTCAGCCGGTACGGGGTAATTGCCATGGCATCAAGTTTGGATTCTATCGGCGCTGTGGCGCATAGTGTTGAGGATTTGGCCCGTTTGGCGGAAGTTTTTTCCGGACGTGACGAAAAAGATTCTACCACCGGCCACCAGGGCGTTCCCGCCTATGCCGCGGACTTGGACGCAGATTTGGAAGGTGTTAAAGTCGGCGTGCCGAAACAGTATTTTATCGATGGAATGAATCCCGGCGTGAAAGCCAGAGTCATGGAATCCATTAAAGAGCTGGAAAAGCTCGGCGCCGTTATAGTTGATGTGGATTTGCCGAACACCAAATACGGATCCCTGGTTTACGCGATTGTCTGTCCGAGCGAAGTGGCCTCCAATCTGGCCCGTTACGACGGCATCCGCTACGGCCACGTAACGTCCGATGCCAAAGACTTGCTTCAAGTTTACGAAAAATCACGCGCCGAAGGTTTTGGCAATGAGGCTAAGCGCAGAATTTTGACCGGAACCTACGTGTTATCGGCCGGTTACGCGGATGAATATTATAAAAAAGCCCAGCGCGTACGGGGTTTGATTGTTCGGGAATTTGCCGAAGTCTTTAAGCAAGTTGATGTTTTGGCCTGCCCGACAACCGCCGATGTCGCCCCCAAGCTTGGCCATGCCGCCGACGACCCGTTGTTTGGTTACGTTACCGATCAACTGAATATCCCTGGTTCTCTGGCCGGCTTGCCCGCGCTGTCCATTCCCTGCGGCTTTGCAAAACCCGCCGATGACGATGTCGAACTTCCCGTGGGCCTGCAGATTATCGGCCCTCAATGGGGCGAGCAGAAAATATTAAATGTCGGTTACGCGTATCAGCAAGCCACGGATTGGCACAAGCGCCATCCTCGTGCCGCTGAATAAATTTAAAAATGAAAACGTTCGAATCCTCAACCGAATACAGACCCGTCATTGGGTTTGAAATCCATGTCGAGCTTGCCACAAAGAGCAAGATGTTTTCTCCGGCGCCGAATAATCCGGATGAGAAGACGCCAAACACGAACATTGATGAAATAGTCACCGCGCAGCCGGGGACATTGCCGGTAGCCAACAAGGAAGCAATACGGTTGGCCGCGATGGTAGGGTTGGCTATTAATTGTACTATTGACGAGTGGTCAAAATTCGACCGGAAACATTATTTTTATCCCGATTTGCCGAAAGGCTATCAAATATCCCAATACGACGAACCGATATCAAAGAATGGATATTTAGATATTATCGTTCCGGGGTCCCTCTCTGCTTCGTCTGATTCGGCATCTCTCCCGGAGGGAGAGAATAATAAGGTGCTTCGCTCTAAGCGGATAGGGATTACTCGCGCTCATTTGGAAGAAGACGCGGGCAAGAACGTCCATCCCGAGGGTTTGTCCTATAGCCTGGTGGATTACAACCGGGCCGGCTGCGCGCTTTTGGAAATTGTCACGGAGCCGGAAATCGAAAGCGGAGAAGAAGCCCGCGTCTTTTTAACCGAGCTTCGGAATATTATCCGATATCTTGGGGCATCGGATTGCGACATGGAAAAGGGGACTATGCGCTGTGAGCCGAACATTAGCGTCCGCAAACCGGGCGAAACAACCCTGCCAAAATATAAATGTGAAGTAAAAAATATCAATTCATTTAAGTTTGCCGAGGCTGCCATAAATTATGAAATTGCCAGACAGACCGAAATTTTAATGGAAGGCAAAATTCCCAAGCAGGTCACCATGGGCTGGGATGAAAAAAACGGCGTGACGGTAGAGCAGCGAAGCAAGGAAGAGGCCAATGATTACCGTTATTTCCCCGAACCCGATTTACCGGTACTGCAATTTACCAAAGAATACCTGGATAAATTGCGCGCGGAAATGCCGGAACTTCCGGCGCAAAAATCAGCTCGGTTTAAATCGGAATACAAGCTTGATGATGCCGCGGTGGAAAATCTGATTAACTGGAAAGAACTGACTTTTTATTTTGAGGAAGTAGTCAGCGAAATAGACGAATGGCTGGCGCAGGATTCTGGGGACGATTTAAAAGCATCCGCTACCGATAGGCAACAGCTAATTAAAGCCGCTGCCAACTGGTGTTTGCAGGATTTCAGCGCCATGTTAAATGCCAAACTAATTAACCCCCAAGACTCGGCTGTCACGCCTGAAAATTTTGCGGAACTGCTTAAACTTATCCAAAGGGGAAAAATTTCCGGCAGCGCTGCCAAAACCGTTTTTAAAACCATGTTTGAAAAAGGCGGTGAGCCATTGTCTATAATTGACGATTTGGGGCTCCATCAAGTCAGCGACGAAAGCGCCATAGAGTCGGCTATAGACAAAGTTATACTGGCAAACGCTAAGGCCGTGACCGATTATAAAGCGGGCGCCGAAAAATCATTTGGTTTTCTTGTGGGACAAACCATGAAAGAGCTAAAAGGCAAAGGCAATCCGCAGGTTATAAATACCCAGCTTAAGAAAAAGCTAAAAGATTAACGGCTAAAACAGGCAACTATACTGCCCACGATAATCGCCATAATTGACGGCCGTCAATTATGGCGATTATAGTTTTATCAGTTTTTGCGCAAGTAATGGAGTTTGCGCCCAAGAGATATTTTTATTTCTTTTCCACCAAGTCATCTGTCGTTTGCTATATTGCCTTATCGCGATAAATAACCGGTTGAACAATTCATCGTAAGTTATTTTTTTTTGCAAATATAACGATACAAATTTATATTCCAGGCCAAAAGATTCCAGGCGTTTCCAGGAAAGCCCGTGGCGGCGCAATCCCGAAACTTCCTTTATCATACCCTGGTTTATCCGTTGTTTAAGGCGTTTTCTTATTTTGTCCGCAAGAACAGATCGCGGAGGGTTTATCCCTACCCAGAGTGTCTCATAAGCTTCATGCTTCATGTTCCATGTTTCATGCGGCACGGGCTTGCCGGTGCAAATGACAATTTCTAACGCGCGTATTAACCGGCGCTTATTGAAGCGGTCGATGTTCGAGGCCCGGCGAGGGTCAAGTTTTTCAAGCTGGCGGTAAAGTTTATCGACGGACTTTTTTTCGAGGTTTATCCGCAGTTTTAAATTCGGCCGAACATTGGGAATTGCCTGATTGTAAACTACGGCATCTATCCAATGCGCCGTGCCGCCGCACAAAATCGGAAGTTTTCCCCGTCTTAAAACATCGGCGATTGATTTTTGCGCGGCGTGCTGAAACATTGCGGCCGAATATTGCCGTTTTGGGTTTATAAAATCTATGCAATGGTGGGCGGCGCCCTTATAAACAAAAACTTCATCGGACGAAAATTCTCGGCCGAGAAAAACGGTCCGATGCCATTTTCCGGGGACTTTGCCGGTGCCCAGGTTCATCCCGCGGTAGATTTGCCGGCTGTCGCAGGAAATAATCTCCCCGTTAAGCCGCCCGGCTAATTTTACGGCCAGTTCCGATTTACCCGAAGAGGTCGGGCCGACTATTACCAGAATTTGGAATTTTTTTCGCGCAGCAATCATCGGGATATAAGCTTTTTGCCTGCGTGCGGCAAAGGTTTTTTCAGGCTGGCTCCGTGAAGCCTCATACGCGGGCGTTTCTTTATTTCGCGCTTTTTTGATTTGGTCTCGTATTCTTCGGCTATTTTTTTTCTCATAAAAAATGATATAATATGGAGTAGTATAGCATTAACGAAACGAATATGAAAAAATTGACTATCGGACTAATAATTTTAATAATTTTAGGCGTGATTGTTTATGCCTACACCAAAAAAGAAGCCAAGGCGCCGGAAACGCAAAATAATCTGCCGTCGCAAAGCCAGGTTATTCCGACTCCGGCCGGCCTAGACGGCCCGCAGGCAAGTTCCGCGCCGCAGTCCCAAACGGGAGTTAAAGGTTCGACCGGCGCGGATTACACTCCGCCGCAGGCGGCCGGCGGGGGCGAGAACCCGGGTTCCAATATCCAGGTTTATGAAATTGATTTTGACGGCAGTAAATATTCGCCCGATACCATAACGATTAAAGCCGGCGACTACATATTTTTTAAAAATAAAAGCAGTGGCGGGTTTTGGCCTGTCGCGGGTTCCGCGGCCACGATTGCCGCGTACCCGAACTTTAATCCCAAAAGCGCGATAGCTTCCGGCGGCGAATATAAGTTCCAGTTTACCAAACCCGGCAGCTGGAGTTTTGGCGACAATCTGCATGCCAACCAGGCATTTTCTGTTATCGTCAGCCAATAGTAAGGGCTTAAGGGCCTAGGAACTTACGAACCAAAACGAACTACGAACTCTTGAGAGTTCGTAGTTCGTTAAGAATTCTTGTGTTCGTAGGACCTTTTTGCATAAACAGCAATCAAATGGTATAATTTATACATGGATTGGCATACTTTTGGTCACGAAAAGAACAAGAACCTGCTGGAAAAACAGTTGGCGGCGGGAAGCCTGTCCCACGCCTATTTATTTTCAGGTTCCAAAGGGCTAGGTAAAAAAACATTAGCCCTCGAGTTTGCCAAACGAATTTTAGGAACTGAAAATCTCGGCAATCATCCGGATTTCCAAATTCTGGATGCCGAGGGGGAAATTGGCATCGAATCGGCCCGGGAATTTATGGATCGGTTGTCGCTAAAGCCTTTTGTTGCAAAAAAAAAGGTGGCGGTTATTGACGGGGCGGAAAACCTAAACCTGCATACCGGCAACGCCCTTTTAAAAACGCTTGAAGAACCGTCGTCAAGTACCGTGATTATTTTGGTAGCGTCCGGCAGGCTGCTGCCAACGATTGTTTCCCGATGCCAATGCCTTCATTTTTACTGTTTTAACCGGCCTCGGCTTATGGAATTCGCCAAAAGCCTTGGTTTTGATGCCGATCGGGAAATTTTGGATTTAAGTTTTGGCAGCCCGGCGGAACTGGCGCGTTTACTTAAAATTCCCGCTTACTTACAAACTCGAACGGATTCGATGGCCCGATTTAGCGCTTTGAAATCGGCAACCCCAGGCCAAAGGCTTTCAGCTATCGGCTTGCTGGCCGAATCGGAAACGGCGGAGCTGCGCGGCCGATTGGCGGAATGGCTCAAGTTCCAGGTCCTGGATTTAAAAAGCAGGCCCGCTGGTTTTTTGAAAGCCCGGGCGTTAATGGAGGCATTGTCCGCTCTGGACATGAACAAAAATAAAAAATTGGTTTTGCAGACATTAATTTTTAAAATTTAATTAGTAATCGCGAATATACAAATCGATAATAATATACGAAACCGTCCGTTGTAAGCAATCTGTTGACAATAACCAAACCTACAACTGACTGCTTCGTATATTAATGAGAATTCGTATATTCGCGAATAGTATATGAAAACAAACAAAAAATATATTCTACTCTCTGTTCTGTTTTTGTTGGCGGCCAGCTGTAATCCCTTAAAAAAACCACTGCCGGATGGCGTGGTTAAAACAGTGAACGGCGGCACTGATTGGCAATTTGCCAACACAATCGCCAGCAGTACCACCGGTAGCCTGGCTACGCTCGATATTTCGAAACTTGCGTTCGATCCGCAAAATCGGCAAAATGTCTTTGCCGGCAGTTACACCGGAGGCTTGTATGAATCCACTGACGCGGCGGCCGATTGGAAAAATATCCTCTCCAATATTTATGTTTATGATTTAGCCATAAGCCCCCAGGACTCCAAAACTATTTATGCCGCCGGGTTATACGCCTCGCACGGGCGTGTGCTAAAAACATCGGATGGCGGAGGCAGCTGGGTCCAGATATACAATGAGGAAAATGCCGCCGACCCCGTACGGGCAATTGCCATTAACCCCGCCAATTCCAGCCAGCTGGTTTTAGGTACATCAACCGGTAATTTGGTCAAGACTTCCGATGGCGGACAGACGTGGCAGTTGGTTAATTCTTTCAGCGACCAAATCAATCGGATATTTTGGCAGGGCGGAAGTATTTACGTCCTGCTCAAAACAAAAGGGCTTTATGCCGTAAACAGCACGGCCACCAGCACAAATTTTAGCGAATTAACCGCCTCGTTGCGTAAAAGCCTCAGTTCGAACGGGTATGCCTTTACCGCCAGTGCCGTAAGTTCATTCAGCCAGGCCTTTGTCGATACGGTTTCCCAGAGCTTAATTTATATAACCACGGATAAGGGCCTATACAAAACCACGGACGGAGGCGCGCATTGGACTTTGGTGAATTTGCCCGTTAAACTGGGGGCGCAGGTTACGGCCCGGGCAATTGCCGTGGCGCAATCCAGCAGTAATATAGTGATGGCCAGCGTGGGTTCGACAATTTATAAATCGGCGGACGGCGGCTTGAGTTGGCAGACCCAGGGATTGACGACCGCGGGGTTCATCAACTACATTTTAATAGACCCGCAATTGCCGCAGATAGTTTATGCGGGGATATACAGCACCCAATAACAATTAACTGAGTTTACGAAGTACGAACAGGTACGAACTTACGAAAGTTTGTCCTTCGTAAGTTCGTAAAATTTCGTACTTCGTAAAATACATATGATTGATCAAATTTTAGCCAGCAACAAACAGCATTTTGAAAAGGCCATGGATCATTTCTTGCACGAATTGTCCGGTGTTCGTACCGGCCGGGCCAATCCGGCGCTGCTGAACACTGTCATGGTGGAAAGCTACGGCAGCAAGATGCCTCTGGAACATGTGGCTTCGGTGTCGGTTAGCGACGCGAGGACTTTGGTAATCAGCCCGTGGGATAAGAGCCAGATGCAGGCCATTGAGAAAGGCATCCAGCAGGCGAATTTGGGCTTTAACCCGTCCAACGACGGCGTGGTTATCCGAATAAGCCTGCCGGCGCTTAATGAAGAGCGAAGAAAAGAAATGGTCAAACTGGTGGGACAGCTGGCGGAAAAAGGAAAAATCGGCATCCGCAACGCGCGCGAAACCACCCACAAAGAAATGAAGAAAGCCGAAACCGACAAACAAATCAGCAAAGATCAGCTGGAGGCCGGCCAAAAGCAGCTACAGGTCATCGTCGATAAATATAACGATGAAATCAAAACGCACGCCGAGGCCAAAGAAAAAGAAGTAATGACGGTGTAAACTTATGGATTTTCGTGGATTTTTTCGTCGGGGTGATGGTCTGGAATCAGGACGGGATCAAGCGTCCAATAAACAGGTTTCGGCTCATATGGAAAAGCAGGAGGCTGAGAAAGAATTGGCTGAATTAAAATTCCGCGCAAAGCAACTTCGAAGGAATACCGAAGAGTTTATCAAAAATTTTCATCCAAATTCGCCGGCAATAGGTCCTGATTTAATAAATGAAGCTCACTTAATGCAAGCCGATGCGGAAGTAATTCGTGAAAAATTTGATTTTCGCGATGGATTTTGGGAGCCTTACGCAAATCTTGTCTCGAGCCTTCCGGAAGCGTCCCAACTTGAACAAATATCGAAAAAATTTATAAGTCAGACTACCATGAGCTTTAATCAGGCCGAACAGGCAATTTTGGACAAATCCCGCAAAGATATGCTTGGGGTTTGGCCGGAATACGAAGCTTCAAAAAGGATGGTTAGAGAATTAAAGTTGGCATTTTTAAATTTTTTAACACTGCTTTCGCAGATTCACGGTTAAATTTATATTCACATGATTATAACCATCATCATTTTCATCATTATCCTCGGCATACTCGTATTCGTCCACGAGTTTGGTCATTTTATAGTGGCAAAAAAATCCGGCATGCGGGTGGATGAGTTTGGGTTCGGATTTCCGCCAAGAATCGCCGGCATACAGAAAGTTAACGGCAGGCTAAAGTGGGTTTGGGGCCACAAAGATCCGCTTGATACCGAAAAAACGGTTTATTCTTTTAACTGGATTCCGCTTGGCGGGTTTGTAAAAATCCGCGGCGAAAATAATGAGGGTGAAGACGATCCGCGCAGTTTTATTAACCGCCCCTTCTGGGGCAGGTTTTTTACGCTGGTGGCCGGAGTGTGCATGAACCTGCTTTTGGCCTGCTGCATTTTTATTGGCGGCTATATGGTCGGCTTGCCGGTAGCGGTTAATTCGTTGAGCGAAATCCCGGCGCATTCCACCTTTAGTCAGCCGCAAATCGGGATTTTAGACGTGCTGGCCGGCGAGCCCGCGGCCAAGGCCGGTATTTTGCCGAACGATGTGGTTGTGTCCGTGGACGGCCAAAGTTTTACCGCTATTTCCGATTTGCAAAGTTACGTTGGGAGCCATAAAGGGCAGTCGCTGGATTTTGTGATTTTAAGGGATAAAAAAGAATTAACTTTTCATATCACCCCGCTGACTAATCCGGGTCCTGACCAGGGCCCCACCGGTATTGAGCTGGCTTTGGTGGGCAGGCTGAAATATTCCCCGGTATTTGCTATTATAGAGGGGGTCAAAACCACGGGGATGGAACTTTCCGCCATAGTCGGAGGATTGTATCAGTTATTCTCGGGACAGCTCGGTTTTTCTTCCCTTGGCGGACCTGTAAAAATCGCAAAATTGACCGGCCAGGTCGCGGGCATGGGTTTTGTTTTCCTCATGCAGTTTATGGCGTTTTTGTCGCTAAACTTAGCCGTGCTAAATATTCTGCCGTTCCCGGCTTTGGACGGCGGACGGGTTCTGTTTTTGCTGGTAGAAAAAATCCGCGGTAAACGCAACAATCAAAAATTCGAACAAATCGCCAACACCGCGGGATTCGTGTTTTTAATTTTACTTATGGTCGCGGTAACAATTAATGATATCGTGAGGAAGTAAAATGAAATTTAATCCATTCAGAAAAGGGGAAGGCTCAATTTCCATAACGCAGCACATCAGGGCACTTGACCAAAAAGAGATTAAGGAGATTGAAGGAACGGCCGGAGCGGAACCTGAAGCCGAAGAATTTGAAGGTATCTTAAGTGATGCCATCGCGGCCGGGGCCATAGCCGGATCGGTCGAGTCGGCTGAAGCGATGGTATATAAAAAACAGTTGTTGGAGAAACTCAATGCGGCATTAAACGACGGAGCCTTATTAAATAATATAGAAAAACGGATTATCGTCGGGCGCTTTTTAAAAAAAGTATCAATCAAGGACTTGGCTCAAGAACTGAGTTTGAATAATTCGCAAATAAAGATTAACTTGTCATCGGGATTGAGAAAACTTCGGGGTTCAAAGTATTTTAGGAAAGAAAGCTCAAACATTTAATGATTATCGTATGCGCCAATCTAAATATTTTTTAAAAACCAGCAAAACAATTTCAGCGGAAGACGTGAGCGTAAACGCCAGGCTTTTGGAACAGGGCGGATTTGTGCAAAAGGTTATGGCCGGGGTTTACGATTTTTTACCTTTGGGCTTAAGGGTTTTGTCGAAGATTGAAAATATTGTAAGGGAAGAGATGGATAAAATCGGCAGCGAGATGTTTATGCCGGTGCTGCACCCAAAAGAAAACTGGGAAAAAACCGGCCGGTGGAGCGGCTTGGATGTTTTGTTTAAAGTTAAATCCCAACATGGTTACGAATACGCTTTGGGGCCGACGCACGAAGAAATCGTGACACCGGCGGCGCAGTCCGTTATTAACAGTTATAAAGATTTGCCGCTCGCTGTTTATCAAATCCAAACCAAGTTTCGCGACGAGCCCCGGGCAAAATCCGGCCTGCTTCGCGGGCGTGAATTTCGGATGAAAGATTTGTACAGTTTCCATGCCACGGCGGAAGATTTGGAAGATTACTATAATAACATAGCGATGCCCGCCTATGAATCTGTTTATAATCGGCTCGGGTTGGATGCATTATTAACAGAAGCCTCGGGCGGAACTTTTTCCAAATATTCCCATGAATACCAGGTTGAAATTGAAAATGGCGAAGACACCATCTACATTTGTGAAAAATGCCGCAAGCTGGCAAAAAATAAAGAAATCTTTGAAGAAGGCGCGGAATGCACCAATTGCGGTAAAACCACATGGCGGGAAACCAAGGCTTCCGAAGCCGGAAATATTTTTAAGCTTCAGGATAAATATTCCAAAGCTTTTAACTTACAGTATACTGCGCAGGACGGCAGCAAAAAGCCGGTGCTTATGGGTTGCTATGGGATTGGCACGACTCGCGCCATGGGGATTATTGTGGAAAAATTCCACGACGATAAAGGCATAATTTGGCCCGAGGCAGTGGCGCCGTTTAAGGCCCATCTTTTGGCACTGAAAGGCGCGGAGGCCGCGGCGGACAAAATTTATCAGAGTTTGCTTGATAACAAAGTGGAAGTCCTATATGATGACAGAGATCAAAGCGCGGGAGCGAAGTTCGCGGACAGTGATCTTTTTGGCATTCCGTACCGCGTGTTGGTATCGGCCAAAACTGCCCTTCAAGAATCGGTGGAAATTAAGAAGCGGAACAGCGCCGAAAGCGAATTAATCAAAATTAATGAACTCAAAAAACTTTTTACCATATAAATTATTTTAGTAAAAACAAAAATATCCTAATATCAAAAAATCTCCTAATATCCTTTTCGGGTATTGGCGATATATAGATATTAGGATATTTAATACCATATAAAAATGTTTAACGGATTTTACCAAAGGTTTTCCAAAGATATCGGCATTGATTTAGGCACGGCTAATACGCTGGTTTATGTTAAAGGCAAGGGGATTGTTATTAACGAGCCGAGCGTAGTCGCGGTAAACCAGCGAACCAAACAGATTTTGGCAATTGGCAGCGAAGCTCGCAGCATGGTCGGGCGTACGCCGCCGCATATTGTGGCCACCAGGCCTTTGGTGGACGGCGTAATCAGCGATTTTGAAGTAACCGAAGCCATGCTCCGGTATTTTATCGACAAAGTCCACAGCCAGACTTATCCTTTTTTACGCCGCCCCCGGGTTGTCATTGGCATCCCGTCCGGAGTTACGGAAGTCGAAAAGCGCGCCGTTATGGACGCGGCTATTAACGCAGGCGCGGCCAAAGCTTATTTAATTGAAGAGCCGATGGCCGCGGCAATCGGCGCGAGGCTGAACGTCCAGGACGCTTCGGGCAGCATGATTGTGGATATTGGCGGCGGCACCACCGAAATTGCCGTTATTTCCCTCGGCGGAATTGTAATTTCCCGTTCTTTGCGCATTGCCGGCGATGAAATGAACGAAAATATTGTGCAGTACGCCAGGGAAAATTTTAATTTGTTAATTGGCGAGCGAACCGCCGAGGAAGTCAAAATTAAAATGGGGAGCGCGTATGCCCAGCCCCAGCCAATTTACGCGCATATGCGCGGACGCGACCTGGTCACCGGCCTGCCTAAAGAAGTAGTTATTTCGGACACTCAGGGCCGGGAAGCGCTGCTGAAAAGCCTGAAGGTTATTGTAAACAATATTAAGGCGGTCATTGAAGAAATACCGCCGGAACTGATTTCGGACATTATGCGGCAAGGGATTGTTATGGCCGGAGGAGGATCGCTGCTGCGCGGCCTCGATAAATTGGTTCACGATGCCACCGCTATGCCTATTATGGTGGCGGAAGATCCTTTGACTTGCGTGGCCAGGGGCTGCGGCGTAGTCGTGGAAGATTTGGAAATTTTAAAAGATGTGTTGGTGCCTACGGAATTCGCGAAAATTCCCAGATAGTAATCGCGAATATACGAATCTAAGGTAATATACGAAACCGTCCACTGTAAGTTATCTTTTCTATAAGAGCAAACGGGCAACTATAGGTTTTGTATATTAATTTAAGGCTCTTTGTAGTAATCGCGAATATACGAATCGTGGGTAATATACGAATCCGTCCACTGTAAGTTATCTTTTCTATAAGAGCAAACGGGCAACTATAGGTTTTGTATATTAATTTAAGGCTCTTTGTAGTAATCGCGAATATACGAATCGTGGGTAATATACGAAACCGTCCACTGTAAGTTATCTTTTCTATAACAATATTCCTATAATTATCGGTTTCGTATATTAATTAAGATTCGTATATTCGCGATTACTATAGTATGTTCGCGCTTACACTATGAGGTTTATTTACACTAAAGCCTTTGCCATTTTTGCTTCCTGCCTGGCTGTCCTGGCGATTTTGGTGTTTATGCAGGCAAAGGGCTGGCTCGATCCTTTAAAATTGGCTCTGCTTGAATCGCCGCGCCCGGTCATAATTATGGCCAGCGGCGTTACCGTCCCGGTTAAAAATTTTTTTTCCACAATTTACCAGTTAAGGCAGATAACCGTGGAAAACAAGCAGCTGCAGGATCGTGTTAATCAGCTGCAGCAGGATATGGCACAATATCAGGAACTGACGCGGGAAAATCAGGATTTACGCACCGAATTGGGGTTTGTTAAAAGCAGCCAGTTGCCGCTTGCCGCCTGCGCCGTACTTTCAAAGAACAGTTTTATCCAGACTGATGCGGTAATCTTGAATTGCGGCACCGATGAGGGCGTCGGGGTTGGCCAGGCCGTGCTTTCCCAGGGATACCTGGCGGGCAAAATTATCAGCGTCGGGCCGCATACAAGTACCGCTTTGTTAATAACCGCCTCCAGTTTTTCCACCGATGCAAATGTCAGCCAAACCGGGCAGAGCGCCATAGTCATGGGCTCTTTCAGCAGCGGGATAATTTTGGATCAGGTTCCGCAAACATCTGCGCTTCAGACCGGTTGGCTGGTGGTTACAGCGGGAATAAATCCCCAGGTGCCAAAAAATATAGTTATTGGACAAGTGAGCCAAATATTGTCTTCAGGCAACGATTTATTTAAGCGGGCCGCTTTACTTAGCCCCATTGATTTTAGTAATTTGCAATTCGTGTTCGTGGTCAAACAATAGTAGTAATCGCGAATATACGAATCTTAATTAATATACGAAACCGATAGTTGCAGGAATATTGTTATAGAAAAGATAACTTATAGGACGGTTTCGTATATTACCCACTATTCGTATATTCGCGATTACTATATACGAATCTTAATTAATATACGAAACCGATAGTTGCAGGAATATTGTTATAGAAAAGATAACTTATAGGACGGTTTCGTATATTATCCACTATTCGTATATTCGCGATTACTTAAATATGAAGTATTTTATTTACATTTTAGCCATAATTATTCTGCTTGGCGTTAACATCGGTTTATTCGGAAATTTGCCCATACGCGGCCAATCGCCGAATTTATTATTATTGTTGACGGTTTATTTTTCCGTTGATAAAAGCAGTTATGACTTTTATTTTATAGCTTTCGCCTGCGGTTTATTTTTAGACTGTTTTTCCGCGTCGTTTTTCGGCGGCTGGACGTTCGGATTTTTAATTTTAGCCTTGGCGCTGCATACGTTATCCAGCCAATTGCTGGTTCTCGAACTGAATTGGAAAAGCTTGGCACTGCTGGTTTTCGGGTCTTTTTCCCTGGTTAGTTTTTGCCTATGGTTTTATACCTGGGCCGCGCTGAAGGCCGGCGCGCCGGGTTACGGACTCGGTTTTAACCCGTCGCTCGCCGACTTTGTCCCCGCCCTGATTTACAATTTATTATTGCTGTATCCGATGTATTTTATTTATTACCGACTAAAAGCGCTGATAGCCGACTTTACCATACGCAGCCGCGGCGTCGTAAAGTAACGCCGCGCAATTTTTACGCCGATGTATAATCCCTTTGAAGTTCAAACCAGCTTTAACAGCAAAAAATCCCAAAAACCCCTGGATTGGGAAGAGTCTGCCTTGGATCGGTTTAGTTCGGTGGAAGAAGTTCACGACACGGAACATACCAGTCCGAATTTATTTTGGCTTAAACTCCTGCTGCTCGCGGCATTTTTGACGCTAATTTCCAGAATGTTTTATCTGCAAATTTTGCACGGGTCGGAGTTCAGGATGCTGGCTGACGACAACCGAATCAGAAGCCAGGTGGTTTTGGCTCCGCGCGGGTTGATTGTCGACCGGAACGGGCAGGTTCTGGCGCAAAATACCGGAAGTTTTAATCTTGTCGCCATACCGTTTGATTTGCCAAAAAATGCCGCGGACCTGCAGGCCGAAATCCAAAATTTGGCCAAGTCGTTTGGCTTAAATGCCGACGCCGTCACCCAAAAAATATCGAGTTCTAACCGCTCATCCATAGATTCTTTGGAGATAAAACAGGGGTTAGATCCCTCGCAAAGTATTTTATTTCAAACCATGTCCGGCCAGTTTCCGGGTTTTATGGCCCAACAAATTCCCATCAGGCAGTATTTGGATCCTTTGCCTTTTGCTTCGGTTCTTGGTTATACCGGTTTGGTTAGCCCGGGAGATTTGACACCCGAAAACCAGGCACTGTATGGAACAGTGGATTTTATCGGCAAGTCCGGAGTGGAAGATTCATATGAAAAATATTTGCACGGACAAAACGGCGCTAATACTATAGAGGTTGACGCAACCGGTAAATTTTTAAGCGCTTTGGGACAGGAACAGCCCCTAGCCGGCGATAAACTGGTTTTAAATATTGACCAGGGCTTGCAGGATTTGCTGTATAAAGAATTGTCCACGGCATTGTCGCCGCGGGCGGCGGCAGTGGCTCTGGATCCGCGCGACGGGGCCGTACTGGCGCTGGTCAGTTTGCCCGGTTTCGACGACAATCTTTTTGCCGGCGGCATTAGCCAACAGGAATACCGGCAGCTGACCACCGATCCTAATTTACCCATGTATAATCGGGCAATATCGGGGCAGTATCCGCCGGGTTCGACATCTAAATTAATGACCGCGACCGCCGGACTGGAGACCGGAGTGATTAACGCCAACACGGTTATTAATGATAACGGAAACCTCATAGTTCCAAATAAATTCGGCGGCGCAGCTGCGCAATTCCACGGCTGGAAACCCGGCGGTCTTGGGCCGATGACCGTGCGCAGCGCCATCGCGCTGAGTTCCGACATATATTTTTACCAGGTCGCGGGCGGTTCGCCCAACGGGGTCATGGAGGGCTTGGGACCCGACAGGTTGGCGGATTATTTCAGGAAGTTCGGCTTGGGCCGGCCTTTGGGCATTGATATGCCAGGGGAACAGGCGGGGCTGGTGCCCGACCCGGCCTGGAAAATGGAATACTTCCATAATGACCCGCTTTTGGGCAAATGGTATTTGGGTGATACTTACCATATGGGCATCGGGCAGGGTTTTGTGCTGGTAACTCCGCTGCAGGTCGCGGAATGGACCGCGGTGGTGGCCAACGGCGGCGTCGGCTTTGTGCCGCAGGTTGCCCAAAAAGCGGTGGATCAAAACGGCAATGTTGTGTGGCAAAGCCAGCCAAAAGTTTTGGTTTCCAATATCGCTTCTCCGGATGTCTTTAAAATAGTCCAGCAGGGGATGAGGCAGACGGTGACAGACGGTACGGCCAAACCGCTGAACAGTTTACCTATTACTTCGGCGGGTAAAACCGGCACTTCGCAGTTTGACGGCGCCAACCCGACTCGCACTCACGCCTGGTTTACGGCTTATGCCCCTTATGAAAATCCGCAAATAGTCATAACAGTATTGGTTGAGGCGGGTGGCGAAGGTAACGCCGTGGCCGAGCCGGTCGTTAAGAGCGCTCTTCAGTGGTGGGCGGAAAACAGGTATAAGAAATAAATTTGCTTTGTCTAATGCGCCGGTTTTTGGTATAGTTTAATTACAAGTTAATTTTAAAATGACTTAATGCGAATTATCAACGGCAAGGAGATTGCCAGCAAGATTTACGGGGAGGTGAAAGAAGAAGTCGGCAAACTTTCTTTCCAGCCGGTATTTTGCGACGTTTTGGTGGGGGAAGATCCGGCGTCCAGGCAGTATGTCGGGATGAAAGCCAGGGCGGCCCAGCGTCTCGGTTTTAAATTTCGGTCGGCGGAATTTCCTTCTACGGTCACGACAGAAGTTCTTATTGGAGAAATAAAAAGCATCAGCCAAGAGCCCAATATGCGCGGCCTCATAGTACAATTGCCATTGCCGGCCACTTTGCCGCGCCGTGAAATATTGGACGCTATAGAGCCGGAAATTGACGTCGACTGCATGGGCAGCAAAAATTTGGGAGATTTTTACCGTGGAGAAATCCGTTTCGTCCCTCCCACCGCGGCGGCGATTATGACTATTTTGGATTCGCTAAATACGGACCTGTCATTAAAAAATTTTTTGGTGGTCGGCCAGGGTGAATTGGTTGGCCGCCCGGCCGCGTTTTTATTAAAGCGCCGGGGGTTCAAAGTCAATGTCGCGGATGTTACCACCAAAAATACCGCGGAACTATTAAAGTCGGCCGACGTGGTTATTTCGGCGGCCGGCAAAGCGGGTCTTATTACCGGTTCCAAAATTAGGCCGGGAGCTGTAATTATTGACGCGGGTACCTCAGAATCGGAAGGAGGCATAGTCGGTGACGTGGATTTTGCCACAATTCGGGATATTGCCGGTGCGGTTTCGCCCGTACCTGGCGGCGTCGGGCCGGTGACCGTTGCTCAACTTTTAGCGAATGTCGTCTTATCCGCCCAATCCGGCCGCTAACTTATTGCGCAAAAACTCCGGTAGGCACGGACCGTCGGATAGCGGACTAAAATAAAATTGGCGTCTTTATGAAAGACCAAACTAAAATTTCCATTTCAAGTTTAAACTATAATATACGCGCCTTGCTCTGGCCGAGAATCCGGCTGTGGTTTATGGAGGGATTAAATAATATCCTGAATTTTTTCAGCCTAAGGACCAGCAAACGTTATTGGGGCATAGTATACGACAGTGTCAGCAAGCAGCCGCTGGATCCCGTTATAGTCAAACTCCTTTATGCCGATAGCCGCGAGGTGGAGACCGGAGTAACCGACTTGTCCGGACGTTACGGGTTTCTGGCCCGTCCGGGAAAATTTAAGATTTTTGCCCGAAAGAGTAATTATAGTTTTCCGTCGCGCCTGGTGGCCGGCGACACGGACGGCATTTATAATAATTTATATCACGGAGAATTTTTTGTTCTTTCGTCAGACAACGAAGTGGTTGCGCCAAATATTCCCATGGATCCAGATAGGCCCGATTGGAACCAGCAGGCCAAGCTGCGAATGTCGGACGCCAACCCTTATTGGAAATTATTTTTTAAAAAAATTACGGCGGCGGCGTTTTGGTTCGGTTTTGTTTATTGTGGCGTGGCTTTTTGGCAGCACTATCCCAAACTGCAGTTATGGTTGACTTCGCTTTTGGTCGCCTTTGTACTGCTGATGATTTTAAACTTAACGGTTCCTGAACCAAGACTGTGGGGCAGAATTAAACTAAAGGAACCGTTTGCCAAGGGGCAGCGGCTTTTTTTGGAACTGCGGACGCTAACATACCGTGATGTTGTTTCGGGCAAGGCGGCGGTTTTGGACAATGGGAAATTTTTACTGAGAAGCAGTCCGGGAAAATACTTGTTGGTGGCTATGCTGGTTTCCGGTCCGCGGGAGCGTTGGGAAGTGGGTTCGCTAAATGTAAATATTGGCAGCTCGGGCGTGTTGAATTCTACGCTCAGTTTTAAAACCAAACGGACATAAGCGCGTAGTAACAGTTCACAATCTTGAGCAGAACAAACCCGGAGGCCGGAAATACTGGCGATTTTATGCAGCGAGGATTGTCCGACGAAGTGATATCCGCCAAAGGCGGATGAACGAGGAGCCCCGCAGCCAAGAAAATCGGCAGGAT
>JARLHZ010000006.1 GCA_031291995.1 Candidatus Doudnabacteria bacterium | reverse complement strand
GCCGTTTGTGAACCTGGGACATATTACGGTTCCTTTCTATTTAATTAAGGCTAACCGTATATATTACCCAAAGCGGCGGAATTAAGCTAAAAGTCCGGTTTTGGACTTTAAACCAGTCCAGTTTTGAATTTTAAATGACAAATAGGTCTTTTTTATGGACAAAATGCTCTAAAAATGCTATAATGACTACAGTTATTGATGATTTTTTCGTCGAAATAAAAATTTTATCAAACAAAAAGTGCCTTCAAAAAAATAATAGAGCCATGGTATTCCGAATTGCAAAACGACTAGGCCGGATTTTAAAAATGCAAAAAAAATCTTTGCATATTTTTGTTATTGCCGCCACTATTTGCTCGAGCCTTTCTCCCTTAGCGGCGGCAGCCTCTGCACCGCAAGCTTCGCAATTTCCGGAAGGTGTTTTGGCGGTTAACACCGATCAGGCGGCATACCAGCCGGGAGAAAATGTTTACGTGCAGATGGCGTCGCTGGACAGTAACGGGCATACACTTTGTAATTCCAATTTGGAACTGGATGTGACGGGACCGGATGGTTATACAAGTGTCATTGCGAGGCCGAGTGCATCCGAGGGCGAAGCAATCTCTTCTTTAATTAAGATTGCTTCGTCGCCTCTCGACTCGCCTAAAGGCTCGCTCGAGGCTCCTCGCAATGGCACAAAAGCTTCAATACAACGGAGTTCTTCTTGCGGCAACGACAACGTTACTTCGGACCCGGATTATTTTGTAAACTTTCCCGCGCCGCAGTCGGAAGGGCAGTATCAGTTGCTTTTAAAAAATTTAGACAGCGGCATACAAATTGATAATGCTTTTTCGGTAAAGAATAATCTGCCGCTGGTAATTAAGCGTCAGAGCGCGACGAGAATTAATCCGTTTAAATCTTCCTACCAAGTCAACCTGACCGTTACCGCCAGCCGTGATGCCCTGGGGCAGGTTGAAGAGTTTGTACCCGCGGATTTTGTTATTAGCCGTAGCGTGCCCATTTATGGGCGAATCGAGAACTCAAACGCCGATGAATCGGCACGCTACACAATCACCGACGTCACCGACCAAAACCTTGGGACCCTGCAAAAGTTAGTCTGGCCGGTAAATTTAAAAGCTGGGGAGTCGGCTAATTTATCGTACACTTATCAGTCGCCGCAAATTTCTCCGGACCTTTTTCAAATCGGCTACGCGCAGTTCCGAGCCGCGAGTTTTTCGGAAATTTTATCAAACCAAAAATCCAACTTCAGCGGCCCGGTAATTTATTCCGAAAATCGTCCTTGGGAAATTGCCAGCGACGGGATTTGTTACAGCAAAGCCACGGGTAACTGGAGTTCCTCGGGGACCTGGGGTGGGAGCTGTACGGGTTCGGGAATTCCATCAGCGTCCGACGATGTAGTAATTGCCGGCAACACTAACGTGACCGTAGACGTTTCTGCAGCCGTGGCCAAAAGCGTTTGGGTAGCTAGTAGTACGCCAGCCACAACCACGTTCGCCTCTATCGGGGTTTTAACGGTGACGAATAATTTCACAATGGGCAGCAGCACGATAAAAGGGAACTTGGACATGACCAACGGCGGAGAAATAGTTACCGGAACCTTTGCCACATCCGGGACGGCTTCGTTGGTATTTAAACCCGGCAGCGGTGCCATCCAGATTGGCAGCAGTGAGACACTGCCCAACAGTACTATTTTTGCGACTTACAATAATTTAATTATTCACGGCGGCACCGTGGCTATGCCGCGCGCGTTGCAGGTAGCCGGCATGCAAATAGACAGCGGGGCTACGCTGAACGGCAGCACTTTTTTGCTGACTGACACCGGAAATTATACCGATAACGGCACGCACAGCGGCAGCGGCGGCGCAACCATCAGCGGGGCCAGCTCAATAGTTACCGGCACCGGCAATGTTACTAATACCGGCACGTTTACGGTCAGCGGCGCATCCGGTCCGACCATAAGCGCCACATCCACGTTCAGCGGCGCCGTTACCCTTTCCGGCGGAGGTACTAGTGCCATCAGTATTACCGGCACGATTACCGTCAATGCGACCCTGACCATTAGCGGCACCGTGCAGAATTACGGCAGCGTGACTACCGGCAGCACCGATACCATGACCGGCACTGGCAGCTGGACCCAAGAGGCAAATTCCAGCCTGACCCTTGGGGGCAGCACCACCAATGCCCTAAATATTCCGGTAGCCAAACTTAGCCTGAACGCCAGCGGCAATACCGTAACCTACAACCGCGGCGGCACCCAGACCATGGCCAGCACGACATACTACAATTTAACCGTCGCTGGCACCGGCGCCAAAACCATTCCAGCCCCCGGCATAACGGTCAACAATATTCTGGACAAGAGTGATACGACGGCCATGACTTTTACCGGTTCTTTAACCTATGGCGCATCGGCAACCCTGCAATACGATGGCAGCATGACCAGCGGGACCGAATGGGTTACGCCGTTTGTGGCAACCGGCGGCGTCATAATTAACAGCGGCACAGTGACTATGAACGCCGCTTCGGTTTTCGCCACATCGGTGCCGATGACAGTAAATTCCGGAGCTACATTATCCATGGGCAACAAATTATTAACTTTGGGCGGCAATCTTAACAATAATAGCGGCACAGTCAGCGGAACTACCGGCGGCGTAACCATTAATGCTACATCCACCCAGAGTATTGGAGCCTTTACCACTACAGGTACGGTTACGATGTCTAAACCTTCCGGAACAGCTACATTTACGGGTAACGTCAATGGAGCCGGTTTAACCATAAACGGCAGTGGCGGCACTTTGGATTTGGGAACGGGCTTGACTCATACGTTTACCAGTACGTTAACTCTTACCGCGGGCACCTTGAATGTGCACACCAGCAGCTTGTCCGTAACCACTTCTTCGGGCAGTGCCGCAACCTTTGTTGCCACCTCCGGCAGTGTCACTTACACCGGGGCATCGCCGACTGTGGCGCCGGTCTCCTATAACAATCTAACTCTATCCGGCAGCGGCAAGGCGGTTATCACTAATGTTTCCACCATCAACGGCAGTTTTACCATGTCGGGGAGCGTTAACGCCAGTACTTCCATCGCCACGGCGATTGGAGGCGATCTTTTGCTCAGCACCACGGGAGCGTTGCAGATGGGCAACGTCGCGTTTACCGTTAGCGGCAACGCCACAATCAGCAGCGGTTCGCTGCTGCTCATAAGTGGCAGTTCCACCACGACTTTTTCCGGAATTTTGGATGTTGACGGGACTATGTCCGGCGCAGGCGCGGGTAATGTTGTGGCAAACGGCAGCGTCGTTGGTGGCGGGACGGTAACTTTAACCGGCGACGAATTTTTACAGCGCGTGACCGCGGACCAGGATTTCGGGCAAAACGGCGGCAATAATACCTGGACGTTTAAAAATTTGAATTTTGAAAATGGCAATACCGCCAACCATACTATTACCATGAACGCCGGGTCCGCCGCAACCATTACGGTAACTTCGCTGCTGACTATTGGCAACAGCAGCGACAATTATACCACCACCGTAGACGACAACACCAACGACAATCCTTTTATTACGGCCAGCACCACCATAACTAGCCAGGGCAGTTTGCTGGCGCCCAGCTCCATGCCGTTTTATATTTCCGGCAATTTTACCAACAACGGCAGTTTTACGCATGACAATGGCACACTGACATTTAATCCTTCGGGCTCCGCCAGCTTTAACCTTGGTAATTCATCGGCCTACAACATAACCATGTCCGGCAGCGGTACGTTAACCGGCCAGGCCACCATAACCGTGGCCAGTGTTCTTAATATTGCTTTCGGTACTTTTAACGCGGGCGCATCCAACATTATTTTAACCGGCAGCGGCTCGCCGTTGGTTAACAGCGGAACTTTTAACGCTGGCACTTCCAAAGTCAGCTACCAGGGCACAAGTGGCACCACCACTCCGGCGGGCGTAAATTATTATAATTTGGATTTTGCGCCTACCGGCGGCAGTCCCGTTTATAATTTGGCGGCGGCGGGAGGCGCGCTGACATATAACAATATTGCTTTGGTCCAGGCTAGTTCCACTAATCCTGTTGCGGGCAGCGGCTCTATGGCTAGCATTTCACAATCGTTTGATACGGCGGTAACAGGCGGGGATTTGCTGGTGGTGGGTCTGTGTGTTGGGGGTACCGGTATTTCGCCTACGGTTACCGATGATAAAGGCAATACCCTGATTAAAGCTACTGATGTGATTCAAAGTACGGACTGGCATGAATCATACATTTATTATTTGCCAAACGCCACGGCCGGAGCCAAAACTATTACCGCTTCCGGGTTAATCTCCGGCCTTGGCTGGAATGCCCTGCATATTTTTGAATTTTCGGGCGCTAACATTTCTTCTCCGTTGGATCAAGTTGCCACTTCCACCGGCAGTACCGTTAACCAGGCCAGTGGCAACGCTCCTGCCACTTCCCAGGCCAACGAATTATTGTTCGGTTTTTTTGGGGAGAATAACAGTGATATGGGTCCTATAAATCCGGGATCAATTTATAAAGCCGGCATTACGGCTTTTAATGGAACGAGTGTCAACTCCTTTTCCGAATACGCTACCACTACTGTTTCGGGCGTTTATGCCGCCACCTCTACCGAGGCCTCTACCGCCAATAATTATTCCGCGGCCATCGCCACTTTTAAAGCCGGTTCTTCCGGTGGTAGCGGTCCGGGCAGTTATTCTGTGGCCAACAATTTAACCATTAGCGGTCCGGCCACGGTTAATGATTATGCCAGTAATACCCCGGTAACGGTAAGCGGCAATATGACCATTGGTTCATCATCAACCTTTTTAGCGCCGACATCATCTACATTTAGTATTGCCGGCAACTTTACCAACAACGGCAGTTTTAACGCCGAAGGCGGCACGGTTACGTTTAACGGCAGCGCTACATCAACCATTTCGGCGGCGGGTACTACAACTTTTTCCAGTATTTATGTGGCACAGCCTTCTAATTTAGCCTTTAGCCATTACACCGGCGCCAACTTGTTTAATATTTCCGGCACGCTTACGGCTACCGGAACCGGCGGTAATTTGGTAACTATTGCCTCGGACCAGGTGGGTAGCCAGTGGCGGGTTAACTTTAGCGGCGCCCAGTCGGCCATAACTTATGCCTATATAAAAGATTCGGGATGTTACTCTGGCTCGGCTACGGTTACGGAAACCGGCAAACATAACAGCGACGGCGGCAACAACGGTAGTTGCTGGGGTTTTAGTGTAACACCCGCCGGTATTACGGTTTCCGGCACGATTTACGATACCGACGCTTCCACCACGCTGACTGGCTTTAACGGGGAGGTGGATTTAGCCGTGGCATCCACCACGCTTTATACTGTATCCGCTGTCTCAGGTATTTTTTCTTTTACCGCCGAGGTAGCCACGCCCACGGTTGGTACGGTGTTAACTTTGTGGCTCAATACGGGCGGTACCACCTCGGCCAGCCTGGTCTTTAAATATGGCAGCGGCTGTAACGGCGGCAGTTTTGCCGCCGATTGTGCCGGGTTGACCATGATAAAAAATCGGGTAGTTTTGGACGACAAAAATACCGGCAGTATAAGTATTGCCGATTTAGCTAACTGCAACAACAGCGTCGGCAGTGTTTGCAGCGACACCGACATCGGTTTTATTGCTACAACTACGCCCAGCGCCAGTACCACTTTAACTTTTGCTTCCAATACTTTGCATATTATGGGCGGGACAACCTTTATCCCCGGCGGCACGGTTAACGGGCAAAATTTAAATGTGTTGGGAACTTTTTCCGGCTCAAATGATGCCAACTTTAGCGGCGGCACAGCCAGCGGCAACGGCAGTGTTAATTTATCCGGCGGGACGTTTACTTTGTCCGGCGCCGGGAATTTTGGCGGCTCAAGTTCTTGGAATTTTAATAATTTAAATATTGGCAATGGCACTTCGGCCACTACTACATCTGTCGCCACAGCCATTACTACGGTTACCGGCGGGCTAACCATAGGCTCAACGTCTTCCCTAAATGCCGGTTCGTCAACTTTTGCGTTAACGGGCATGGGCACGCCATTTACAATAAACTCCGGCGGCGTGTTTACCGCGTCCACCTCCAAAGTCAGTTACCAGGCTACCACCGGCACCACCACGCCGGCCGCGGTGAATTATTATAATTTAGATTTTGCTCCGACATCAGGCTCCCCCAGTTATTCATTTTCCACCAGCGCTCTTGCGGTTAGTAATAATTTTACTATAAGCGGCCCAGCCACGGTCAGCGCTTATGCCAGCAACACGCCGGTAACGGTCGGCGGCAATATGACCATAAGTGCCAGCGCGACATATTTGACCGGGTCAACAGCAACCACAAGTGTTACCGACAACCTCGCGGTTAATTCCGGCGGCACAATGTCCGGCACCGGTCCTGTTACGGTACAGGGCGGCACCGTGTCCGGTAGCGGCACCATAAATATGACCGGCGGGACATTTGAGGTGGACGGAACCGGAAATTTTGGCGGCTCAAGTTCTTGGAATTTTAATAATTTAAATATTGGCAACGGCACTTCAGCCACGACTACGTCGGTAGCCTCGGCTACGACAACTGTCAGCGGAAATTTAACCATCGGTTCAACATCTTCCCTAAACGCCGGGTCGTCCACTTTCGCCCTAACTGCCAGCGGTACTCCCTTTACGGTAAATACGGGCGGCATATTTACCGCCTCCAGTTCCAAAGTCAGTTACTTGGCTATGAGCGGCACAACTACCCCGGCCGCGTTAGGTTATTATAACTTGGATTTCGCCCCGGCCTCCGGCAGTCCCCAATTTGTATTGCCTTATGCTTTTCCCTCAACCGGAATTTTAGATAATTTTAACCGCGCAAACCAGGGCCCGCCGCCTTCTTCCAGCTGGACGAACCTTGAAAATGGCTTGGACGTTTCATCTAACGCGGTGGTATCAAACACTGCCGGCCAGCCGAACTCGAGTTATTACAATACCGCCTTTGGACCAAATCAGGAAGTCTATGTTACGGCATCCAATCAGGTAGGTGACGATTTTTACCTTACGGGACGTATGACCAATATTTCCGGCGCGAACTTTGACGGTTATGTAGTTTATGTTAGTACCAACGGGTCTAATCAGGCGATAACTATTTATATTGGCCGTGCGGATAACCAGGACGGTGCCGGCTCAAACTTTACAAACTTTACTGTGTTAGCCGATTTGATGTATAGCCAAACTAATATTACCATCGCCAACGGCGATGGCGTGGGGATGTCTATAATTGGAAATAAAATTAGCGCTTATTACCGTTCCGGTTCCGGCAGTTGGCAACTTATTGGCAGCGCGACCGATAGTACTTATAATTCGGCCGGGTATATTGGCATTGGCAGAAACACGCTTGGCTCTCTGGACAATTTTGGTGGCGGCACTATAGTCCCGAATGTTTCCGGCAACCTTACCATATCCGGCCCGGCCACGGTTAACGCCTATGCCGGCAATACGCCGGTCACCGTTTCCGGCAGCATGACCATCGGCGTTTCGGCCGCCTATTCGGCCGCGTCGTCATCGCCCCTGACCATTTCCGGCTCCTTTATAAATTCCGGCACGTTTACGCATAACAACGGAACTGTAATTTTAAATACCGCCGCCACCACAACCACGGTTAGCTTAGGGAGTTCATCCCTCTATAATATGACCATGTTCGGCACCGGCACGCTGACCACCCTGGGTACGACCACGGTCACAAATACTCTGGCAGTATTTGCCGGCACTCTTAACGCCGGCGCCTCCAACATTGTATTAAGCGGCACGGGCACGCCGTTTAGTGTTACCGGAGGAACGTTTACTGCCTCTACCTCAAAAGTTTCCTATCAGGCAACTAGTGGTACAACTACTGTGCCCAGCCTATCTTATTATAATCTGGATTTTGCTCCGCTCTCGGGGCAGCCGGAATTCCGTTTTGCCACCGGTACTTTAACGATTAACTATAATTTAACCGATAGTGGTTCGGCCAGCCTTAACGCTTATGCCAGTAATACTACAATTTCAATTATTGGAAATTTAATTATCGGCAGTGGTGATTCTTTTTCCGCACCATCGTCTTCCGGTTTCACCATTTCCGGTTCCTTTACCAACAACGGCACGTTTACGCATAATGGCGGCACGGTTACGATTGGCACGTCTTCGGCGACTTCAATAATTTCCGGCGTGTCCACGGTATTTAATAATTTAACTGTAGCGGCTCCGGGCGCTACTTTGCAGTTCCAATCCCAAAGCGGCAATGCCCCGGTGTTTTCTTTTGCTGGCACATTTGCGGCTACCGGGACTTCGGGCAGTTTAATTACCATAGAATCCAATACTCCCGGCACGCAATGGCTGGCGCATTTTAACTCGGCTCAGGGTTCGGTAGCTTACGCCTACATACAGGACAGCGGCTGTGATGCCGGCACGGCCAACATTACCACTTCCAATTCCACCAACGGCGGCAACAACGGCTCCTGCTGGCTCGGCCTAGCCGCCATAGTCAGCCACGGCGGCGGCGCAGTCCCTGTAGATGGCGGGAGCGGGGGTGGAACCCAGGTGAGCGGTGGGGTAAGTGGGGGAGGAGGAAGCAGTGCTATTACTTTAATTTCCCATGCTTCCACTTACACCACTTCGGGTGCTATTAATACCACCGGTGCTACATTGATAGTTGCGGTAGTTGTCAGCAATAACAATTCAACCGTGGCACCCAGTGACAATAGCAGTAATACTTATACTTCCATAACTCAGTATGGGACTTCAAACCCGCCAACCGGAAGTAACCTCGCTCAATTTTGGTATGTATGTAATCCCACAACGTCCGCCAGCCAGACATTTACCGATAACAGCGGTGCCGGTTCAGTTCTTTTGGTTAGTGCTTGGTCTGGCGCCGGGTGTTTGGATACGCAAAATGGTAATTCAACAACAACAATAACTACTACGAGTTTACAGTCTGGTTCTATTACACCAGTTGCAACAGGAGAGCTTCTTATAACAGGGGTAATAAATGATAGTGCTCCCACCAATGGATTGAGTATTAACAGTGGTTTTACAATCCTTGATAATCCTACCAGCAATAGTCCAGCTGTGGCTGATGCTTATCTTATTGGCTCAAACGTTAACTCTGTAAATTCCACTTGGTCGGCAGTTAGTGGCGCTGCAATGGCTGCTATTATTGCAGCGTTTAAGACTATCGGCAACAATACTCAAGGAGCCGGAGGCAGCAGTGGTGGTGGTTCTCAGCAGGGCGGCGGAGGTGGTGGTGGCGGCGGCGGCGGAGCAAGTCCTTAGGGAGAATTGACAAAATTGACAAGAGTGACAAAAATAGACTGGCAGGGAATATATATCAGTGGCAAAATTGACCATGATTAAGTAAAATTAGGGCAACAGATTATTTCATCCTATCAGCCTTATCTTTTGTTCGGCTTAGTTTTATCCCAAAGTGTTTGTAAAAAATCCGCGGCAGTGATAATCTAAAAACATAACGAGTTCCCCGGAGAACCATCCTTTAATTTAGGATGGTTTTTGTTTGTAAATTAATTTTTAATGATAAAATGTATGTTAATTTTTATTGACGAATCCGGAATTCATAAAAAAGACGGCCAATCAACGACCGCGTTGGTTTATGTTGAGGTTGAACACGTTGATAAAGTCAATCAAGCTGTACTGAATGTCGAAACAAAATTAAATATCAGGCCATTCCATTGGGCCGAACATGGTTGGAAAATTAGAAAGTCATTTTTAGAGTTGATTCTTAGAGAGGATTTTACAGTTAAAATTTTTATATTTAGGAATCCTTTCAGTCAGGAAAAATGGGAGAATTCCTTAAAACAACTGCTTACCGAAAAATGCGTTCGCAATATAATTATCGACGGCGATAAACCGCAACGTACAGTATTGCATTTAAAAAAGATTTTGCGCGATTTTGGAATTTCTGTTAAAAAGATGAGAATGGGAAATGATAAAGCGTTTCCATGCTTACGGCTAGCAGATTTATTTGCCGGCTTGGCACGAGCGCACTTTGATGATAAAAGTAAAGATGAAGCGGCAAAACTTTACAATATAGCGAAAATTAAAATAACCACCCAATTGGGTGGTCAGGACAGCGCCGGATAAGCCGCTTTCGCGAACATTGCCACACGGGCATTTTTCTCCGGTTCCTAGTTATGAGCTAATTTTAACAGATTACATGTTTTTGTCAATAGTTTGCGTTTTCGGAATATTTAAGGACGAATATATTAGTGCAAAATTGAGCGATATTTTTAAGATTAATTGTGGAAAACCCAAGCTTTAGTTTGGATTTTTTTTATGCTATAATTAAGGCGGAAGTTTAAACTATTTATAGAAACCAAACTAAATTTTATGCCAAAATTCAAGGTCTTTAAGGCCATTACCATTTTCGGGTTTTTGTGTTTAATAGTTTGCAGTGTTAGTGGTAATTCATTTAGAGCTCAGGCCAGTTCAACCGTGGCTGTGGATTCCGTTAGTCCTACCGCGGGCAATAGTGTTAAAAATGCCAATTTAACTTATAGTTTTACCAACACAGCCGGAACTTTGCTTATAGTTTGCGCCACGGCCGGCGATCCGAGCCAGAGTATTAGCGGCATTACTTATGGCAGCGCGGCCATGAGCCTGGTGGCCGGAGTGCGCAGTCACGACGGAACCACCGGCGCTTATTCCAGTCTGTGGTATTTGCTCAATCCGGCCACGGGAGCCAATAGTGTGGTTGTGACTAAAAGCGGCAGCGCGGCTGGCGGCGAAATTATTTCCGGGGCAGTTTCTTTTACCGGAAATGATTCAGCCAACCCCATTGCGCAATCCGTCAGTAATCATGGCGCCAGCGGTACGTCCGCCACAGTCGCGGCTTCCGGTACCACGGCTGGCAACATGCTGGTGGATTGCGCCACCAATGGCAGCCCCATAGGTAGTTCATCCCAAACGCTTAATTTTAAAACCAATACTGACTCTTCCGAATACGGCAACAACGCCGCTTCTTCTTATGCCGCCACCACAGGCGGCAGCGTGACTATGGGTTATACCGGAAACAGCAATGACGGTTGGGGCATTGTCGCGGCGGAAATTAAAGCCAACTCGGTTGCAGACACCCAGCCACCCACTATACCCACTAATCTTAGCGCTACCGCTGTTTCTTCCTCAGCAATTAACCTTTCCTGGACAGCCTCTACCGACAACGTAGGGGTAACTGCTTACACTATATATAGAGGGGGAACGCAGGTGGGCACATCGGCTACTAACAGTTATAGTGATACTGGGCTTACCGCTTCGACCCAATATACATATACAGTAGATGCCGTAGACGGGGCGGGAAATCATAGTAGCCAGTCAGCGTCATCACAGGCTACAACCCAGTCAGCTCCGCCGCCGGACACTACCCCTCCCACCGTTCCTACAAACCTAACCGCTACTGCAATATCGTCGTCACAAATTAATCTAACGTGGACCTCCAGTACAGATAACGTAGGTGTTACAGGTTATAAAATTTTTAGAGGCAGCACGCAAGTTGGCACATCAGCCGTAAATAATTATTCCGATACCGGCCTGACTGCTTCCATCCAGTATACCTATACCGTCTCGGCCTATGACGCGGCGGGGAATAATAGTTCACAATCATTTTCCTCCGGTGCCACAACACAGGCTGCTTCGTCGTACTATCAATTGACAAGCGACCGAATTATACCATGGCAGGATGGGTCGGATCTCTGGAATAACGGCGTATTGCCGACTTATTCCCAGGTAGATTGCTCCGGTCTGGCGGGGAATGGCACCACCAACGACGGTCCTGCTATTCAAACCTGCATAAATAATGCCGCGGCAAACACAGCGGTGTACATTCCGGCCGGAACGTATTACGTAAACAGCACCGTTAGACTCAAAAGCGGTATGGCGCTGCGCGGAGCCGGTTCCGGTACTATTCTTGACCTTGGCGCAAGCGGTCAACTTACCACTCAAAACTTTTCTCATTCTACCAATATTAACCCCCCAACAACTTACAATCAGATTCCCAGCACTTTTACTCTCTCCGGCACTCCACAGAAGGGTGACACAACAGTAACGTGCGCAACAGGTTGCAGCAATGTTAGCGTTGGGACATGGATTAAAATATTCGGTAATGACGATCCTGCGTTAATTTCTGATCCCGGCGGAAGCTGCGACTATTGCAGTGACGATACTGGTGCTTATTTGCTGCAGCAAATTGTGCAAGTCACGGCGATTAATGGCGCGGTGTTTACGTTGAGTCGACCTCTTTACCATACGCCATATACGGTCGCGGTTAAGCTTACTGATCCCGCCGGAACCGAACCTGCTGGCGCTAAGTTTAACATTATCTCGTTTCAAACGCAAAAAGCGGGTTATGAGTATTTCCACGTTGTTGGTACCGGCGACCTTGGAGGCAATCCTATAATTGACATACAGGGTTGTCTTGATTGCTGGGTAAGAGGCATTGAGTCGCAATACAGCGGCAGCAGCAGCGACGGGGGCCATATTCGCCTGCAGTTCACTTATGGTAATGAAATTCGCGATAACTACGTCCACGAGGAACGTTCCGGTGCCAGCGGATCGGGCTATGGCATTTGGTCAGAGTGGGTAAACGGGGATACCAAAATTGAGAACAATATTGTTCGCCACACCCGTCACGGTATTATTTGGGAAGGCGGCGGCAGCGGCGAAGCCGTGCTTTATAACTATTTGGACGACAACTTTACGGATGACATGACGTATTTGGGTTCGGCGCGTCCAAACCACGGCGCTCATCCGTACATGCAGTTATGGGAGGGTAATATTGCTTCTCATGTGGCCGAGGATGATCTTCATGGAAGCGCTTCTAATTTGGTGTTTTTCCGTAATAATTTTTGGGGCGATGAAACTGATGATAATGGAGGCTGCTCAACCAATATAGCTTCTATTAAGGTCGCGGAATCTACTCCGGTTTCAGGAAATTATCCGCTGTGCACAACAATCCCGGGATTTTCCACGTATCAAAGCCAGATGCTTGGCTTTGCCGCGATTGATGTTTTTGACGGTAATAACTACCTGAGTTTTGTTGATAACGTACTCGGCCGCACGGGAATGCACGCAAATTGGTCCAACGCCACTCTCAGAGCCGATAGTGGCAGCTGCTGTACCGGTACAACCGCGAACCCGTATGTGTACGCTATTGCTACAACCGTAATGGGTTCAACGCCGGTTCCAAATTCAACCATTCTTTTGCATGGTAATTGGGACTTTAAGACGAACGGAGTCGCGTATTGGGATGGCGGGTCAAATCATGCTTTAGCCGATTCTTGGTATTATTCCTCTGAGCCTGGTTTTTTGGTTAACGCGGATGTCCCCTGGCCGGCTATTGGCGGAGATGTTACGGGCGGCAACCTTTCGGGCACTTCCGGTCGTGTAAACACGAACGCGGCTTATGATTGTTACTGGAATGTCCTTCACGCGAATGGAGTCTTTGATGCCTCCACCTGCTATACCTCTTCTGGCGGCGGAGGCGGAGACACCGCTCCTCCTTCCACTCCCACGGGTTTAACCGCCACAGCCATCAGCGGTTCCCAGATTAATCTCTTGTGGATTGCCAGTACAGATAACGTAGCAGTAACCGGCTACAAGGTATACAGAGGGGGAGTACAAATAGGCACATCCGCCACTAATAGCTATAGTGATACAGGTCTTACAGTAGGAACTAACTATACCTACACTGTCAGCGCTTACGACGCGGCTGGGAATAACTCTGCCCAATCCACATCTGCATCCGCAACAACACAATCTGCCCCCGACACCACCCCTCCCACCGCCACCATAACCTCTCCCCAAGCCGGTACAGTCTCAGGGACTATAACCTTTAGCGCCACCGCCTCTGACCCCACCGTAACCGGCCAGGTCACCTCTGGACTTAAGCTTGTAACCCTGTCTGTAGACGGCTCTGTGTTTGCAACGAGTACCACAGGGAGTATTAGTAAGTCTTTAGATACCACCACTTTAGCCAATGCCAGCCATAGCCTGACTGCTTCTGCTGTAGATAACGCCGGCAACAATTCAACAATATCAACAATATCTATTACAGTTAACAACGCCTCTGCTACTAAGTACCCCAGAACAGTCAGTTTAACTGGTTTAGAGGGTATAGCAACAATACCTAGCAATACAACAATTACAGCAATAATATTGTCCCCAGGCAGCGGAGCTACCCTGGAAACCCAAAGCAACCTCTCTGCCACAGCCGGTAAGTACACCATAACCTTCCTGTCTTCCGATCCCCAGTTAGTTAACATCAGGATTAAGGTTAATGGCTATCTTTCCCAGTTACTTACCAGTATAGATACCACAGTCAACAGTGGTACCGCTCTAAGTGTTCCCCAGCTCTTAGCAGGGGACAGCAATAACGACAATGTCGTTAACTCCTTAGATTATTCCTTAATGAACACTAACTGGCTTAAGAACTCTCCGGCTTCCGACTTTAACCTTGACGGCATAGTTAATTCTTTGGACTTTGCTATCTTAAAGAATAATTTTAATAAGGGTGGACAGTAGCAATTAACCTAATTTCTAATTAACCTAATTGACCTAAACAATGACCAATGATAAAAATCCCAATGTCCGTGTATACGACCTTGAAGAACGCACGGCCAAGTTTGGGGAAGAAATTATTAGGTTTTGCCAAAAATTGCCAAAGAATGATGTTACCAGGCCAATTGTCAATCAACTGGTAAAATGCGGCACTAGCGTGGGAGCTAATTATTGCGAAGCCGATGACGCCGAAAGTAAAGCCGATTTTAAACACAAAATTGGTATTTGTAAAAAAGAAGCCAGGGAATGCAAACACTTTCTAAGAATGGCTGTAGTCGCTGTTCCAGAAATGGCAGAAGAAGCCGGAAAATTGTGGACGGAAGCTAAAGAATTAAACCTTATTTTAAACAGCATTTACAAAAAAGTTTCTTGATAGCCGCTGTTCCTGTTTGGTCATTGGACATTAGGATTTATTTAGGTTAATTAGAAATTAGGTCAATTAGGTCAATTAATAAATATGGTCTGGATAAATAAACAAAAGCTCTTCAACCGCTACCTCCCCATGTTCCTCTCGGTGCTTTTAATTGTCGCCGCGGTTTTTGCTTATTTAATTTTTCGTCCCCAAACTCCGGTGGCTGAGGCGGCTCCGGCTTTTGTGAGCGGGCAGTCGAATGGTTGTATTACCGGTTCCGGTACCTGCAACGCCGCTTTTCCATCCGCAAATACCGCTCATAATTTTTTAGTGGCTGAATGTGAAGTGGCTGGCGGCAACACGTGCGCTTTAACCGATACCCAAAGTAATACCTGGGTACAAGCTACAACTACCACGGATGGCACCTATCAACTCTACGTTTTTTACGTGGTAGACGCCAAGGCGGGAGCGAATACTGTAACCATGACGGCCTCAGGGAGTACCTTCTACCAGACTTTGGCTTTCGCGGAATTCTCGGGAATTATCAATAGTTCGCCTTTAGATCAGGCCGGTTCAGGTATAAATACTTCCACCACCAACTGGACTGCCACTGCCGGCGGCATCACGGCCAATGCTAACGAATTGTTAATTGGCGCCGGTGGTATGTTAGACAGCGTTCATGCGGGTTCCGGCTTCAGTGCGGGAAGCCTGTATACAATAGCGGCTGGAGACAGCCCGTCATTATCGTCTGCCGGCAACGGCGCCAGCTATCTCGAATATCGGATTGTTTCCGCCACAGGGACTTATTCCGCGCCAGCCACCAGCGCCAACGCCGAAAGTGGCCCGTCTTTAATTGTGACCTTTAAAGGCATCTCCGCCAAAACCGGCAACTTTGTCCAGCAGGGCGGGAAGTTTGTGCAGAGAGGGGGGAAGGTGACTATAGGGAAATAAATATCCTCTACTTTTACTAAGGTACAAAGCGGTACTCTCTCTGGCGGAAATTCGGTAGTTTTGGGCGGTGTGACAGCAGGTGACCTAATTGTTATTTGGTTAAAATGGGAAGGGAACACAACCGGCGACGCCTCAATTTCTGATTCTTTCAGTTCGTTCGTGATGGGTACGAGAGTAGACCATTTAAATGGCGATCTCCATGGACAATTTGGATATCTTTTAAACAGCCCAAACGGCGGGACAATGACATATACCGTAACATTTCCCAGCGGGGCAACCTTTACCCGCATGGTTGCATTTGAATTTTCTTCAACTGGAACTATATCTTTTGACACGCAAAACACGGGTAGTGGAACCGGAACAGCTTTAGCATCGGGCAATATTACAACGGCTGGTGTAAGCGATTTGGTATTGGGTTCATATGGAGAATATGGCGGAGGTGATACGTCACTGGAACAAATAAATGGTCAGACTGCTACGGAGGTTGTGCGCACTATTTCTAATGCATCCAGCTGGTATAAATCGTTTACTTCTGATTTTACCGGGAATTCCACGGCGACATTGCAATCAGCCGCGCCGTGGATTGGCAATATTATAGCGTTTAAGTCGATATAAGAGCGGATAGAAATCCGAAACAGTATTTAATTCCGTGGGCCTGCCACAAGCTTAAAATTTTAATTACGTCTTGGTATGACAAAACGCAACATTTTTTTGCTCTCTTGTTTAATCGCATTCGTTATTTCGATTTCATGTTCGCCGCAAACATTCGGAGCTTCGGCATCCGACAATTTTAATCGGGCTGACCAAGCGCCTTTAACCGGTAACTGGAGTGTCGTGGGAAATTTAGGCATTGTTTTCAATGCCGCAAAAGTGGCTTCCGGAAACTCGGATGCTTATGGATTTTGGAATGCCGACATTTTTACCAGCGACCAATTCTCGCAAGCGACTGTTTCCGCGACTACTGTCCAGGATAATCATGCCGTAGCAATCAGGGTGGCAAGCGGGGGAGTAAAGACGTTTTATGCCTGTGATGCCGGACAGACGCACCAAATTATAAAATTTTTAAACGGCAGTTTTACCCAGCTCAAAGCCGTCAGCGTTACAATTAACGCAAACGATGTCCTGCGCTGTGAGGCTCAGGGCGCAACTATCCGCTATATTGTTAATGGAATTACGATAGATAGCGTCACGGATGCTTCTATAACTTCCGGTTCGCCCGGTTTATTCCTTTCAACCTCTGACGGCGCCATGGATGACTGGAGCGGAGGAGACTTAGCTTCCGGCCCTGTCGATACGTCTCCTCCTGTCTCTCCGACTAACCTTACCGCCGCCGCCGTCTCGCAATCGCAGATCAACCTTTCCTGGACTGCTTCCACCGACAACGTTGGGGTGACCGGATATACAATCTATAGAGGGAGCGTACAATTAGGGACAACCACAACAAACAATTATAGTGATAATGGGTTAACGGCAGGTACCAAGTATTCCTACACGGTGGATGCTTTTGACGCGGCAGGCAACCACAGTTCTCAGAGTACAGCGATACAGGCTACTACCCAGCCACTTTCTTCTCCGGATATCCAGGTTCCAACTACGCCAACTAATCTGTCTGCTACAGCCGTATCTTCTTCCGGAATTAGCCTTTCCTGGACCGCCAGCACGGATAATGTGGGGGTAACCGGTTACAAAATATTTAGAGGGGGAGCGCAAATTGGGACATCGGTTAACAATAACTATAACGATAATGGGCTGACAGCCTTAACTCAATATACTTATACAGTTAGTGCCTATGACACCGCGGGTAATAATTCGCCGCAGTCAACTTCCGCTTCGGCAACCACCCAAGCCCAGCAACAGGCCGGCAGTTACCCGTGGTCGGGAATTTTAGACCCCAGCCGGGCCGTGGACTGGAGCAAGGCCGGAGTGGTAGGCGGCATTCCTTCCGCCAACTGGAGCCAGTGCGGCGCTACAATGTCCGCGTCCGGCGCGACATCGGCCGGTATTAACGCGGCCATTGCCGCTTGCGCCGCTAACCATTATGTTTTGCTCGGCCCCGGGACTTTTAATTTATCCTCCGGCATAGATTTTGCCGGCCGTTCAAATGTGGCTTTGCGCGGCAGCGGCGCCGATCAGACAGTTTTAGTTTTTTCCGACGGCAATGGATGCCACGGCGGTTATGGCGCCTGGGTGGATGTGTGTATTTATTCTACTGACGGTAACTGGTCCGGCGGTCCGTCCAATACCGCCAATTGGACTGCCGGCTATGCCAAGGGCACCACGCAGATTACTTTAAGCGGCGTAACTAACTTAAAAATCGGCCAGCCGTTAATGCTGGATCAAAATGACGACGCGGCTGATACCGGAAATTTGTACGTCTGCCAAAGTAGCGGGGCTAACCCTCCCTGTTCACTGGAAGGAAATTCCGGTGCCACGCGCGCCAACCGCGATCAGAGCCAGATTGTAACCGTAACCGCCATAAGCGGTAACACTGTTACGATTACTCCCGGTTTATATATGGATAACTGGCGGGCCGGCCAAAACCCCGGCGCTTGGTGGGCCACTAACCCTATAGCTTCGGTGGGTATTGAAAATTTAACATTAAATCATACCAGTTCCTCGGGAAATAAAGGGGTGGAAATTGCCGATTGTACCAATTGCTGGATTAGCGGCGTGCGGAGTATAGACAGCGGCAAAGCTCATGTGGAAATAGTCCAGTCTGACCACACCACCATCCAAAATAATTATTTTTATTTGACCCAAAATTCCGTCAGCCAAAGCTATGGCATTGAATCTTTAAATTCGGCGGATGATTTGTACGTAAACAATATTATGCAGTATGTGGTTGCTCCGCTGATGATTAACGGGCCATGCACGGGATGCGTGTCCGCGTATAACTATTTTGTAAATAATTATTATTCGGCCAGCAGCGGTTATAACATTATTGGCGCCTTGCAACACACCGCGGGTAGCGCCATGATTTTATACGAAGGCAATATTGGAAACGGACTGACGGGCGATAACTTCCACGGTACCCACAATTTTGTGACTTCGTTCCGCGATTATTGGACCGGTTGGCAGCCGGCTTGTTATAACGGAACCGCCAACCATTTTTCGTCCTGCACAGGTCCGTTTGTGGCTTTGGATTTGCGCGCCTATTCCCGATTTTACAATTTTATTGGGGATGTGTTAGGAACGGCGGAAATCCATTCCAGTTATCAAAACGGCTCCAGTCCTATTTTCGCGCTGGGCAGCGGCAATACGGAAAATTCCGTAACTGTGCCGGATGATTCTCTGGTCGCGACTACTCTTATGCGATGGGGAAATTACGATACCGTTAACAACGCGGTCCGCTGGAACGCCGGTGAAGTGCCCAGCGGCATTGGCGCCTATGCCAATCCTGTTCCCGCCAGCCAAACTCTGCCCGCCTCTTTTTATTATTCTGCCAAACCCGCCTGGTGGCCTTCTACTATAGCCTGGCCTCCCATTGGTCCCGATGTCAGTGGGGGAAATATAACCGGTGTAGCCGGTCATGCTAATATTATTCCGGCCGAAGCCTGCTATAACAGTATGGGTGGTTCAGCGGACGGTACTGGTAATGTTTTAACCTTTAACGCCGCTAATTGCTACACCTCCTCCGGATCAAGCTCCGACACCACCGCTCCCTCTGCCCCCATAAACCTCTCCGCCACCACTATATCAACCTCCGCAATAAACTTAACCTGGACCGCCTCTACAGACAGCATAGGAGTAACAGGGTATAAGATATACAGAGGGGGAACACAGATAGGGACTACTGCTAACAATAACTATAACGATAACGGCCTAACAGCCGGAACAAACTATTCCTACACCGTTAGTGCTTATGATGCCGCGGGGAATAATAGTTCCCAATCAACATCTGCCAGTGCAACTACTCAATCCGCCCCCGACACCACCGCCCCCACCGCTACCATAACCTCTCCCTCATCAGGAACCGTCTCCGGCTCCATAACCTTCTCAGCCTCCGCCTCTGACCCCACTGTAACCGGCCAGGTAACATCAGGACTTAAGCTCATAACCCTATCCGTAGACGGCTCTGTCTTTGCCACCACAACCTCAGGAACTGTCACTAAGTCCTTAGATACCACGACTTTAACCAATACTTCCCATACCCTGACAGCAACAGCTCTGGATAATGCAGGAAATACCAGTCAAACCATAACTATAACCATAACAGTTAACAATGCCCAAGCTACCAAGTACCCAAGGACAATAACCCTAACCTCCTTAGAAGGTATATCAGCTATCCCCAGCAATACCAGCATAACTGCTACCATCCTGTCTCCCTCCTCAGGAACTACCTTAGAAACCCAGACTAACTTAACCGCCGATAAATCGGCACGATACACGGTGACGTTCTTAAGCAGTGATCCCCAGTTAGTTAACATTAGAATTAAGGTTAATGGTTATTTGTCCCAGCTGCTTACTAACATAGATACTACTGTTAACAGCTCAATAGCCCTGAGTGTTCCTCAGCTCCAAGCCGGGGACTTTAACAATGATAACGTAGTTAACTCCCTTGATTATTCCCTGATGAATAACCACTGGCTGCAAAACTTCCCAACCTCAGACATTAATACCGATGGGTTAATTAACAGCCTTGATTTTGCAATTCTGAAAAACAATTACAACAAATCAGGACAATAGGATTTTGCTATCTTTACCCCGTCAAATAATTTTAAATTTTTTGTAGTTATGTTTTACTATACCTATGTGTTACTATCAGAGAAAGATGGTAAACGCTATGTCGGTTACACAAAAAATTTAAAATTAAGATTTGAG
>JARLHZ010000005.1 GCA_031291995.1 Candidatus Doudnabacteria bacterium | reverse complement strand
CGGAGGCCGGAAATACTGGCGATTTTATGCAGCGAGGATTGTCCGACGAAGTGATATCCGCCAAAGGCGGATGAACGAGGAGCCCCGCAGCCAAGAAAATCGGCAGGATTTTCGGCCTCACTCAGGCTTGTGAACAGTTACAGCGCGTATTTTTGCGAATTTGTCGATTTCGTGCTATAATAATATATATGAGCCAGAACCGCAACAAAATTTTGATAGTTGAAGATGACGACAATTTGAGAAAAGTTTTGGTCGACGGCTTGTCCGGAACCGGCAGTGAACTGCTGGAAGCGGGGGACGGCGAGCAGGCGGTGGCCGTAATTGTGGACCAGAGGCCGGATTTAATTTTACTTGACCTCCTTTTACCGAAGCTCGACGGATTTGCGGTGTTGGAAAGACTTCGCCGGTATCCGGAAGCCAAACTGGCGGCAACGCGGGTTGTTGTGCTGAGTAATCTTTGGAGCAATAAGGATATATTGCGCGCCCGGGCTTTAAAAGTTGACGAATATTTTGTTAAGGCCAACACCAACATTGAGGATGTATTTGTAAAAATAAAACTTATTTTGTCCCAACATCCCTAAGCCTTGGATTTGAGCCAAATTAAAACAGCATCATTAAAAACAAAATCATGCAAGAAAATAACAAAAGCAAGTCGGGTCTGCACATTAGGCCTTTTTGGGCGGTCACTATTGTCGCGGTCGTCGCGGCGGTAGCGGGTGGAATAATTTATTTTTATACCCAGGCCAATGAGCTCCAGGACGATATCTATTCGATTTCTTTCATTTCGCCGATACAAATCCACAAACAAAAAAATCCGACATCAACTAAACTTCCCGTTTCCCAGCCGCAAGCGACCACTAGCCCCGCCGCCTTGAAAAACACGACCGTTAAATAATATTTTGCGGACTTTTAATTATCAGCTGGCCGCTAGGCAACAGGCGGCTTTGTAACTGCCCACTGGGCATAAGTCAATAAAAAACTGGCCTTTTCAGGCCAGTTGGGAGGCGGTAATTTTCAGTTTTGATGTTTGCTGTAGCAGTCTTTGGTATTCAGCAAAGAATTTATCCTTTGATGTCCGCCATAAGG
>JARLHZ010000004.1 GCA_031291995.1 Candidatus Doudnabacteria bacterium | reverse complement strand
GGCAATTTCTTGCTCGGATAGCTGATTGGGCATTTTTGTTAAATTTTGTTTTTGTTTCTTAACCTGAAAACTTTACCTAACCTTAGTTTATCATATTTTAGACCATAAATCCATATGACTTATGCCCAGTGGGCAGTTACGACAAATGTATGTTAAAATTTATGTTAATAAACTAATGATTTAATCGCTGTTCATGGAAAAAATCCCCTTAAACAAAGCAGTTTTGCCTGGCGACCACCATCCTTTTAAGACTAAAATATTTGGTATTTTAATCATCACCTTTTTAGTCGCCAAAATTATAATCGATATAACTTTCCCCGAGAGTTCAACCAGAGCTTCGGATTTAACAACCGCCAACATCACTTTGGCCATAAATCAGCAGCGGGCCTTGCGGAATCTGGTTCAATTAAATACCAACAGTTTACTGGTAGAGGCGGCTCAATACAAAAGCGACGACATGCAGTCGCGGCACTATTTCGCGCACGTAGACCCGGACGGGCATTATATTTGGGATAAAATTGTGGCGCTCGGTTATACCCCGTATTTGCAGCTTGGCGAAAACCTGGCCATAAATTTTTACGACACCGACAGTCTGGTAAATGCCTGGATGAACAGTCCGGAGCACCGCGCCAACATTTTAAACGTCGGCTTCCGCGACCAGGGTATGGGACTGACATTGGGCGATGTTTCTCAAAATCAATATTATTCCGCCATTGCCAATACCTTCGGCGCGCGGACGGCGCAGGCTAAAACGCCCGTCCCCTCCCCCGCGCCGGTTGCTCCGCCCCAGGTTAAAGCAACAGCCACTCCGCCAAAATCTTCACCCGCTTCGGCCCCTGAAGCGACACCGCCCGCTCCGACTCCGACCGCCAAAGCTCAAGCCCCCACGCCCACGCCGATTCCACGGCCAAGTCCGGTTTCGCCCCCCGAAAAGCAATTGCCGGTAGCTATCAATTCCCCCTCTTCCGGTTTTTCCCTGCCGCAAAAAGCCCCGCCCGCAAAAGAAGTTGTACCTTCAACAACGCCGCCGGCAATCTTGTCGCCGGCGGGCAGCCCAAATCTATCGGCATCCGCCTCCGCGTTAATTGGAAACAACGACCAAAACGCGATTAGCGACAGCCAGGCCAACCGCAGCTTAATTTTAGCCGCCGGCATCGCCCTGTTGCTGTTAATGTTGGTTGATATCAAAAAAGCCCTGGAAAAAAAGCTCGGCGCTTTGGACAAAAAAACCAATAATTTGGTCCTGCTTATAATTACCCTTTTGGTTGTGGCGTTTATGTACTGGTTTTAAATCGATCAATGATACATTCGGACACCCCCGTCGTTTAATATTAAGAGGGGTTCGGGTATGGCCTTTAAAAACCCCTAAAAGGTCGCCATTAAATTGGAAGCTGGCTTAATAATAATCCCTAAATTAATTCCCGGGGTTTTTAAAACAGCTTCTGAAAGGATAAATTTATGTGGCAAAATTGGGTAAATATGATACTGGGGCTGTGGGTCATTGTGGCGGGATACCTCTATGTACCGTCGGGTTCCGGACAGACGCTAATGTACATTACGGGTTTAATCGTCGCCATCCTGGCAGTCTGGGCCCTGGCCTCCGAATCCGGTGACAGCCGCCAGATGGAGCATTAACCCCGGTCGAATAAATTTAAAATAGCCGGCGGATTTGTCCGTCCGGCTATTTTTTGCGGGCACTTAGCATGCTAAAAACTTAAATAATATTCGCAGCCGCCGGAGATGCGGGCGGTAAAGTTTGTGACGGAAAGCACCATGGCAACCACGATGACGCAAACGACGAGAATTTCCCAAAAAGCGCGCCAGCTCAGAGTTTTATCTATTTGGTAGTGGAAAGTTCCCCAGAGTAAATTATATATCGCCGCCATGAATACGGCGGCGGTAAAATAATTATACCCCCACCAAATATACACACCATAGCCGACAATCCCCATTATCAACGAAATTAACAGCGCGACAGCCATATTTTTCCCGCCCGCGCGGCGATGCAAGTACAAGGCCTGGAAGATCAGCAAAAAAGTATAACCGAAAACCTCAAGGGAAAAATATAACGGGTTTAGGCAGTAATAGCGCAATATCGACAAAGCCGCGGCGTAGACCAAGGCGATGGCGTAAATTTTTATCATGCTGAGCGTGGCAAAAATATCGGCGTCGGCCACTTCCCTGCCGCGGCGGAACGCTTCTTTTAAAAACCAATAATCCAGCGCCAGGGCGATTGTGGACAGCACCACCAGCAGCTGCTGAATATTGTAATTTCCCAAATTGACATAGAGCAAAGAAAATGTGGACCAAAAAATAAATCCCGGCAACAGCAAAAAGTGAATCCATTGCCGGATATACGTCCAGCTGCGCAAGTGTTCAAACCTTTCCCAGAGGGCGGAAAACACCACCCTGGTTTGCCGGGTTAAAGTTGCCGGCAAATCGGCGTGCCGCGCCCGCGCCCTGGTTAAGCTGCCGGGTTTTTTAATGTGCAGGTCGAACAGCAGGACAATCATCAGCATCAAATAGGCAAATATCCAAAAAGCGACACTCAAATAAGTGCCGGTCTGGTTTAAATTCAGAATCGAAATAAGCGCCTCAAAGCCGCCAAAGACGCTGGCGGTAATGAGGACACAGGTAATGATTTTTTGGGTTCTTAAATTCATATGGAGTTTACGAAGTACGAAGAGGTACGAACTTACGAAGTTCGCGCGTTCGTAGGTTCGTAAAACTTCGTACTTCGTAAATTACCCCGTGGCTTTACGGCGCATTAGTTCGCCGGCATGGAACAGGGATTCAAAAGTTCCGGCATCCACCCATTCCCCTTTAACCAAATCCACTTTTAATTCGCCGCGCGTTAAATACCAATTATGCAATTCGGTTATTTCCAATTCGCCGCGCGCGGAAGGCTTAACCTGTTTTGCCACCTCGGCCACGCGGTTATCGTAAATATATAAGCCGGTAATGGCAAAATTAGATAGAAATTCCTTAGGTTTTTCTTCTATTTTAACGGCCTGCATTTTATCGTTAAACTTAACCACCCCAAAGCGCTCAGGATCCGTTACCGCCTTGGCGAAGACTTGTCCGCCGCTTTTAAAATTCTTGATGACACCCGAAAAATCATCTTCAAAAATATTGTCGCCCAAAATCATGCACACGCTGTCATTGCCTATGAATTCCTGCCCTAAAATAAATGCCTGAGCCAGCCCTTCCGGCTTGTCCTGAACTTTATAGACTATTCGGCAGCCGAATTCGCCGCCGTCGCCCAAAAGTTTGCCGTAATCCTCCGCGTGTTCGGGAGAAACAATTATTAAAATCTCATTTATGCCGGCCTTAAGCAAAGTATCCAGCGGATACATAATCATCGGCCGGTTATAGACCGGCAGAAGCTGTTTGGATGTGACTTTGGTCAGCGGATAAAGGCGCGTGCCCGTTCCGCCGGAGAGTATGATGCCTTTCATGAATTAGGATTTAGGAGTTAGGAAGTAGGAGTTAGGAGTTTCCTTATTCCTACTTCCTAATTCCTAACTAAGGAATTCCGCGAGCGCTTCCTGCCAGGAGCGCAACTCGGGGAACTTGGTGTTAAGTAAAACAGCTTTTTTCGGCCGCGAGGCCTTGCGCGGGAATGCGGATGAGTCTACGGCTTCCAGCTTAACTTCTTTGCCCTTTAACCGAAAAATTTCCTGGGCAAAGTCGTACCAGCTGGCCTGGCCGCCGTTTACAATATGGTAAATTCCATATGGATATTTTTTGGTAATTAAGGCTTCCACCGACGAGGCCAAATCGGAAACGTATGTCAGGCTGTTAATTTCGTCGGTTACCGCTTTAATAGTGTCGGTTGTCTCCCTGAGCTCCAGCATAATTTCAATAAAGCTTTTTTTGGCAAATTGGCTCTCGGCCTCCTGCCCGAACAAAACCGAAGTGCGGATTAAATAATATTTAAAACAGTTTTTCCGGAGCAATTGCTCCCCCTGATATTTGGACTTACCGTAGGTCGAAAGAGCGTTCGGCTGGTCGTCTTCACGGTATTCGCCCTTCTCCCCGTCGAAAACGTAATTACTGCTGAAGTGGATGAGCGGGATGCCCAAACTGTTGCAAGCCGAAGCAATCTTGCCCACAGCCGTGGAATTTATTAAAAAGGCCTTGTCGGGATACGCTTCCGCGCCGTCAACATCGTTATAAGCGGCGCAATTAATAACCGCGTCCGGGAGTTGCGGCAAAGCGGCCAGGCGTTGCTCAAGATCGCCTATTTGCCCGAGGTCAAGTTCCTTTCGATCCCAACCCAAAGCCTTGGAGAAAGTGCGTTTCAGCTCCCCTCCCAGCATTCCCTGCGATCCTAAAATTAAAATATTGCTCATGCTATGGTATCAGATTTTTTAATTTTTTCCACCAATCAATATTTGTTTTATACCAATCAACCGTTTGTTTCAAAGACTCTTCCAGATTAAATTTTGGCGACCAACCGAGTTCCGCGGTTATTTTGTCATGGCTGAGGGAATATTTTTGGTCGTGACCGGGACGGTCGCCCACAAACTCAATATTATCCTCGCCCAGGCCCATCAGAACCAATATCTTTTTGATAACTTCGAGGTTGCTAAATTCGGGATTGTCCGGACCGATAAAATATGTCTGCCCCACTTTCCCTTTTTCCAAAATCGCCTCTATTCCGCTGCAATGATCGTCGACAAAAAGCCATTCGCGGATCTGATTTCCGGGTTTGTACACCGGCACCTTTTTCCCGGACAACAGGTTGGTAATCGCCAGCGGAACCAATTTTTCCGGAAACATAAATGGCCCAATATTATTGGCGCAATTGCTTATGGTAATGGGCAGGCCGTAAGAATAAAAATAAGCGCGGACTAAATGGTCGGACGCGGCCTTGGAGGCCGAATAGGGGCTGCGGGGATTATAAGGAGAATTTTCCGTCCATTTTATTTGCGAATTAAGCGGCAGGCTGCCGAACACCTCGTCCGTGGAAACATGATGGAAACGACTGAGGTTATGTTTGCGGGCCGACTTTAACAATTGGTGCGTTCCCAATACATTAGTCCGGATAAATTCGTCGGGTCCGGTTATGGAACGGTCCACGTGGCTTTCGGCCGCAAAGTGTACCAGTACATTTACATTGTTTATGGCCCGTTCGACATCGGCTTCTTCGCAAATGTCGCCTTTGATAAACTCGATTTTGTCTTTCACCGCGGCCAGATTTTCCAAATTTCCGGCGTACGTCAATTTATCCAAAACGGCAATTTTATCGTCCGGATGATGTTTCAGCCAATAATGGACAAAGTTGGAACCGATAAACCCGGCTCCGCCGGTCACTAGTAATTTCATAGTTGGAATTAGGAATTAGGAATTAGGAATTAGGAATGGGACAAACTCATAATTCCTAATTCATCATTCCTAATTCATCATTCCTAATTCATTTAACAATGCCCCGTTCCAGCTCTTCCCTTGTGTATTCCACCTGTTCGTCTTTCAAGCTTGGGTCATAGGCTGGATCCGGATAATTAATGAGCCAGGCTTCTTCACTGCCGATATTTTCCAGACCGGTGGCCACATTTTTGGGAATAAACAATCTTTGCGGGTTATCCGCCGACAAAATATACTCGCTCGGCTTCCATTTGCCGCCTTGGTTTTCGTAGCAGGTAATTTTCATTCGCCCTTTTACAGCCACATACCTGGCCGCGCGGACGCGGTGAAGATGATAGCCCTTAAACGCGCCCGGTAAGGCCGCGGTTAAATAAGCTTCGGTTTTTTGTCCCGTGTCTTTGTCTTTATACAGTTCCATCAGCCAGCCGTTCTCAATGCCCCGATGGTCGCTGGTCTTAACTTTTTTTGCCGGTTCCAGATGTAATTTATCAATATCCATAATTACACATTACTTTAATTGTCCGACTTTTAATTTTAAAGTCAGCTGGTTCTTCCCGCGCGCGACCACAAAGGCGGCCGTGTCCCCGGGTTGATAATTTTCCAGCAACGGTTCCAGGGTGGAGGCTTCGCTGACGGCCTGGCTGTCGACGGAAATAATAATATCGCCAACTTCCAAGCCGGCGGTTCGGGCGGGACCGGTTACGGCTACCGATTTTACCGCCGCGCCCTGCGGCAGACCCGTCAGCCTGCTGTCATTGCGTGTAACAATCGAATAATTAAAACCGAAGCTCGGCCGGATTATTTGCGCCGGATTGCCAAAAAATAAACTCATCGCCTTTTTTAACACGTCGGCGGAAATTATCGCGCTACCATTAAAAATTCCCACAATATTTCCCGAACTGTCTAAAACCGCTTCGCCCGCCGATAACCCCGCGGTAGAACCGATGCCAAACCCCCGGCTGGGATTGTCGGCCGCAAAAACCTGTCCCTCAATATCGGACTGGCCGGATACCGCCGCGCCTTCCGCAACTTTAGCGGTAAAATTTTGCAGGGAGTTTTGGATGAAGAAAAGCTTGTCTCCGGCGGCCACTTCGGCCGAGTTGTCCAGGTTTTGCACAGGGACGCCGCTTAAGTCGGCTTTAAAAAAAGCCAGCGAGGTCGCGGGATCCAGCGCGATTTGGGTAATTGGCGCCTCGGTGCCATCGCTTAACACCACAAAATATCCGGCGGGTGCTTTTGCCCCAAAGCTCGACGTTGCCGCCACAAAACCGCCATCGGATGTTAAATTAGCGGCTGCTCCGGCCACCGTAACAGACCCGTTATTTACCAGAACAACGGTTGCCAGTTTGGGGTTAACCTGGCGGACCAACTGGCCCGCGTCGCCGCTGTCGCTGACGCGCACGGTCTGATTATTGTTTATAACAATCGGCGCCTGGGGGCTAAGCAGCCGTAGGCGATTCAATACCGGCCAGGTGGAAATTTTCGCCATGAGATATCGGCCAAAAAATATATTCACCAGCAAAGTCAAAATTACGGAGACTAAAATTATAAAGGTGGCCTGTTTTTTGTTCATATTATTGGGGTAAGATTGACCAGGGCGTGGAAAAAATAACCAACAGCACGCAAACGGAGATTAAAATTAAATGGAACTGGATTTTTTTAAAATTTAACAAATGGAATAAATGGTAATAATTGAGGATAAGACAAAGGTAAAATATATTGAAAAGTACCAGGCTCAGCACGCTAAAATGGAAATGCAAAAAATTCAGCGCCCAGTAAAGCTCGGAGCAAAACAGTCCGATGGCCAATGCCCCGATAGTTTTAACTCTGTCGGGCCGGGGCACCACCTCGTAAAATGAGCGGGTCAGAAGCGCGGCCGATAAAAATATTCCGGCCAGGTATAACGGTTCAAATTGCGGCAGGTAATAATAAGCCGCGAAACAGGCTAAAAACAGGCCAAAGGCTATTAACAAAGTTTCGTTGAGCAGAATGTTCTCCGCCAGATTACCCAAAATCAGTTCTATAAAAAAAATTATGGCCGCCGACGTCATCAGAAATATTCCGCGCAGGGCGATTGAAGGAATAATCAAAAATATTCCAAAACTCGCGCAAAGCAGTAAGATTGGCCGGACCAGCAGCCAAAAATTATATTTTTGTACACGGGTCAGATACCAATGGTTATACCAGGTCAGCAAGGCGACAAAACCAAAAAAAGCCGGCACCATAAACCTGAAAATTGGCTGGGGAATGGAAAAAACCTGCATCACCGCCAAAAACAGCAATGCCAGGACAAACGCGACCAATTTATGATGGCTTAGTGCGCTTATTTGCATAAAATAGTCCCACGGCGGCCGCGAGCACCAAAACCAGGCTCGATATCGCGTTTAGCCTGAAAGCCCCGATAAAAGTACTGTCAATTCTTAAAAATTCCAGGCAAAATCTCAGACTATTATACAATAAAATATAGAATAAAACAACCTGGCCCGGACGTTTCGGCTTTCCCATTTTTAAAAGGAAAGTCAGAATTAAAACATTGCCTAAAAGTTCGTACAAAAACCAGGGATGAAAATAAGCCGACCGGATAAACTGCACGGGACGGAATATTTCCGGCACGAACATTTTCCACGGCAAATTGGTCGGGTAGCCGAAAGCTTCATAATTAAACAGGTTGCCGAAACGTCCAATAATTTGGCCTAAAATAACGGACGGCGCGAGCCAGTCTAAAATAGTGAATAGTGAATAGTGATTAGTGAATAGGCGTTTTAAAACCCATAAGGTTAAGATGCCGCCCAAGACGGCGCCATAAATGGACAATCCGCCGTTCCAGACTTTGAAGGCGTCGAGCGGATACTGCAGATAATATCCGAATGAAGACAATACATGGTACAGCCGCGCGCCGACAAAGCCGCCAACGATTACCCAAAACAGCATGTCTTCAGCCGCCTTAGGTTCAAGGTCAAATTTTCGCACGCGGCTTGTGGCTAAAACAAACCCCGCCGCGGCCGCCGCGGCCATAATTATTCCGTAATAGTGAATTACGACCGGCCCAAGACGGAACGTCTGGGGCAAAATTAGCCCGCCGGAAAAAACATTTTTCAAAAAGAAAAATAAACCGATGAGTAAAATAATACTGGCTAAAAGATATTTTTTCATTCGCTTTTATAAATACTACGAGAGCGCGATCGCGGAAAATCCGATGTATATTACAGTTCCCGGAAGATGCCCGAAATATCAGCGGCCTAATCAGCGTACATATCTGCGCCCATTCCGCGTGTTAGAACAAAGCCGCCTGGTGTTTCACTCCCACCCGCGGCACGGCATCCGCGATTTTTAAAGCAATCTCCTTGGTCTTAAAAAAATCTTTATATAAAAGTTTGCCGTTTTTTATGGCGTAATCGTAAACCTGCTTGGTAATTTTTACGTCATCCAGACAATATTTTTTCAGCAAATCCATCCGGCCGTTTTTGTAAAAAAGCAGGGCCTCGAGCCCCGAGCCCGATTTACCGGTACCCAGTGTCCCCTGCGCCACCAACTCCAGCTTGATGCGGTGCTGCAAAACTTTTTCTATTTCCACCAGCAAGTCCAAATACGGCACCTCGGAAACATTAAAATTTAAATACGGCTGAATAACCTGAAAATCAAAATCTCTAATGTTGTAACCGATAATCTGGTCCGCGGTCTGTAAAATGGGAGCCAGTTTGGGAAGCTCATATTCTTCAAAAGAGGAATATTTACCCGTCGAATAATCGTAAATGCAGGCCACGCTAATTTTTAACAAATGATTCTTTCCCCGCCCCCCGACATCCTGAAAAGATTTCTGGGTTTCAAGATCCAAAACTATCTTTTTTAACATTTTTTATTTCGATTATTTATCAAACTTTATCCATTATATTCAAAATAAAACTATTTGGCAAAAATCCGCATTTACGATATAATTAGGGCATAATATTAATGCCCTGCCGACTGTCTATCGGACGAGGGCGGAATTGGCTGTCAGCGTGGTATCAGCGTAGCTATCCGCGTTTGATCAGCGGTTTTATGGGAAGAACATACGCATTAGAAACGCCCAAATTGGTTGGGCATGAAGTTACGGTTTCCGGCTGGGTAAACTCACGGCGCGATCACGGCGGCGTGATTTTTATTGACCTGCGTGACCACACCGGAATAGTCCAGCTCGCAATTCACCCCGAGGACAAGGAAGCTTTTGCCGTGGCGGACAAATGCCGCGACGAATTTGTTATCAAGGCCGAAGGAAAAATTATTGAACGCTCGGCTGAAACTAAAAATGAAAATTTGCCCACCGGCGGCGTGGAAATTTTAACGTTGTCAATCACTGTCTTAAATTCTTCCAAGCCTCTCCCCTTCCAGGTGGCGCACGGCCATGGCGAACAGGCGGATATAAACGAAGATTTGCGGTTAAAATACCGCTTTTTGGATTTGCGGCGGGAAAAAATGCAAATCATGTTGAAAAAAAGGCACCAGATGATCCAGACTATTCATCACTACATGACCGAGCATGGTTTTATAGAAATTACCACACCGATTTTAACGTCTTCGTCGCCCGAAGGCGCGCGCGACTTTTTAGTTCCGTCCCGATTACATCCGGGCAAGTTTTATGCTTTACCCCAGGCGCCGCAGCAGTTTAAGCAGCTGCTCATGACCGGCGGCGTACCGAAATATTACCAAATTGCCCCGTGCTTCCGCGACGAGGACCCGCGCGCCGACAGAAGCCCCGGAGAATTCTACCAGCTTGATTTGGAAATAGCTTTTGCCGACAAAGATGAGGTCGTATTTAATGAGATGGAACCGCTGTTTGTTGAGCTTACAGAAAAATTTGCCGGTAAAAAAGTCTGGCAAAAACCGTTTCCCCGCATCCCCTATCTGGAGGCAATGGATTTGTACGGCAGCGACAAACCCGATTTGAGGTTTGACATGAAGATGGTAAATTTAACCGAAGATTTAAAGGATACTAAATTTTTCGTTTTCGGCAACGCGATTAAAAGCGGTGGCGCGGTTAAAGCCATTTGCTGCCAGGGCGGCGCGAAAATGTCACGAAGCCAGATTGACGAGTTAACCGAAATGGTTAAAAAAGAAGGCGCGGGAGGATTGGCTTATATTGTTTGCGGTCAACCTGATTCGGATATAGTGCAGGCCCCCGGTCTGCCTAATCAGGAAAAGCAGGCCACGGGCCTGCACTACGGCGCGGACAACGAACCAATTACGCTACGCTCCCCCATCCTCAAATTCTTATCTGCTGATGAAATCCAATCAATCCTTAACAAAACCCGCGCGGTGCCCGGCGATATTATATTTTTTGGCGCGGACCAAAAAAATATCGTAAATAAAGTTTTAGGCAAACTCCGGGACAAACTTGGAGATATGTTCGGCTTAAAGGATCCTAGTGTTGTAGCCTGGGCCTGGATTACGGATTTTCCGATGTTTGAATACAGCGAAACTGAAAAGCGCTGGGACTTTATGCATAACCCGTTTTCCATGCCGCAGGGCGGCCTGGAGGCTTTAAATACGCAGAAACCTGATGAGGTTAGAGCATATCAATACGATATTATTGCCAATGGTCTGGAACTTTCATCCGGCGCGATTCGCAACTATAAACCCGAAATAATGTACAAAGCTTTTGAAATTTGCGGCTATAGCAAAGAGACCGTGGACGAAAAATTCGGCGGCATGATTCGCGCTTTTGAATACGGCGCACCGCCGCACGGCGGATTCGCCCCGGGAATTGACCGGATGCTAATGCTTTTTCAAAATGAACCCAACATCCGCGAAGTCATCGCCTTCCCCAAAAACGGCAGTGCCGAAGACGTCATGATGGGCGCCCCCGGCACCGTGGAAGAAAAACAGCTTAAGGAATTGCATATAAAATTGGATTTGCCGAAGAAACCGCTGAATAATCGCTGATAGGTACGCTGAATTATCGCCGAACTTCAAGCGTCATCTCGGATTTTTTTGCGAATATGAACATCATAAGCCGCAAAAAATATCCGGGATCCAGTCAAATGTCTTTAATTTTACTTTTAAAATAAAAGTACAAACATGCCGAAACAATTAAAAGGAATATTAATCACAATAGGAATTTTACTTGGAGGCCTTATAGCCTTAATGATTTTAGACCAATATTATGAATGGGCTGTGGCCGCAATAGTCCTATATACTCTTGGCTTAATAATTTTCGTTTTTATTGCGGAAATTTTTTTACAGATAAAATATGGCGGGATGGGTCCAATATCTTGGTTTTGGGTTTCATTAATTCGTAAAGATAACAATAATCTACCTGAACAGAAACACCCTTATATAGCGACGGTTGCGTTCATAATTCTTGTGGTTGCTTTCCTGATTTACATTTTTTATACAAAAAGTTAATAATAAATTTATGCCTAAGAAAAAAATATCCAAAAAAGCAAAAATTAAAAAGCAGACCAAGATAATTCAAACTAAAGTCACCAAACTTTTAGACCAGGCAAAAATTAAGTATAAGACGTTAGAACATAAAGTCGTTTTTACCGCGCACGATGTGGGGGCGACGACGAAAAGGAAACTTAGCGAAATAGCTAAGGTGGTTTTGGTTAAGGTGGACGGCTGGGAGCCGTCCAGTGTTAAAAGTTCGATAAAGAAAAAGGATTCTGTGAATTTTGTTTTAATCGTGTTACCCGCCGGCAAGTACGTGGATTTTAGCGGCATCAAAAAAGCTTTAAAGGCGAAAAAAGTAAGTATGGCGAGTGAAAAAGACATTGCCAAATACCTAAAAACTAAAGTCGGCCTACTCCACCCGTTCGGGTCCGAATACAACCTGCAAACGTTACTGGATAAAGGAATGTCCCGATCCAAGAAAATGATCGCCAGCGCCGGAACCTTTACCGATAGCGTGGAAGTCGGGTTGAAAGACTTTCAAAAGATGGTGAAACCCATTTTAGGTAATTTCAGTAAAGCAAAAAAATGAAGCTCGAAACACCCATTGAATATGGAGCAAACTTACCACGAAAATTTGAAGGCCAAAATTAAGGAATTTTGCCATTTGTCATACAAAATTTGCAGAGGATTCCCTAAGGATGAATTATACGGCATTACTTCTCAATTCAGACGTGCGGTTATATCAGTTGCTCTAAATTATACGGAAGGATACGCAAGAATTAAAGAAAAAGTCCACAAAAATTTTATTGAAATTTCTTATGGCTCATTAAAAGAAGTGCTGTTTCTGATAAATTTTTGCCACGACGAAAAATTCATGTCGGAAAAAGATTTTCAAGAATTAAATCAACAAGCGGAAGAAATTGCGAGAATGCTCTGGGGTATGTTGCGCAGAATGCCTTAACATGCTTCATGTTTCATGCTTCATATTTCATATTTTATGCTCCACACCAAAGTCAAACAATTCGAAGGCCCGCTGGATTTACTGCTGACGCTTATAGAACAACGGCAGCTTAATATTACCGAGATAGCCTTAGCCGAAGTTACCGAGCAGTTTATCCAATACATTAAACAACTGGAGCAAATTGACCCGACAAGCCTGGCAGATTATTTATCCATTGCCGCGAAGTTGCTGGTTATAAAATCCAAGGCCATTTTGCCGACTTTGGAAATTGAGGAAGAAGAGGAAGACGCGGGTTTTGATTTGGAAGGACGGCTCCTGCTATATAAACAATTTAAGGAAGTCGCCAAATATTTAAAAAAACTGGACTCGCGCCGCCGGCAAGGTTTTATACGCGAAGTTACTTTTGAACAAAAAATCAGTTTCTATCCCGACCCTTCGGCCACCGCCCAGGAACTGCATAACGCGATACTGACCGTTTTAAAGGGCTTAAAAGAGCTTGATAATTTACCCAAAGCCAAGCTCAAGGAAGCGGTTTCCATTCAGGAAAAAATCAACCAGCTGCAAATCCAGTTAAGCGGCAAAATTGAGACCAAGCTCAGCGAGCTTCTAAAAACCGCGAAAAATAAAGGCGAAATTATAATCACTTTTTTAGCATTGTTGGAACTCATTAAGCAGAAAATTTTTATTGCCGACCAGGAAACGCTTTTCGCGGACGTTGTCATTAGGAAACATAATTCTGACAGCACTAACGATTAGTATTATCCGTATTATCGGTATGTATTAGTATATCAGTATCTTTTATGTCCAAAACCCTAATCGCCCTAATCTTTCTCCTTGCCGGCATTTGCTACGGCAGCCTGGCATTTGATGATATTTACAAACACACCTTTGGCTATTTAATAGAGCATAACTGGATTAAAGCGCCGCCGACCCCCGACAAAGACAGCGTACCGGCTTTGCTGGGCCGAAAGCCGACTATTTTATTTTACGCGTTCATCTTAATTATTATCGGTCTATTTTTACTATGGAACAGGAACACCTGATAAAAACTTTGGAAGCCATACTCTTTGTAGCCGGCAAGCCGTTGAAAGCCAGGGAGCTGGCAAAAATTTTGGAATTGGAAGAGTCTGCCGTCCAGCAGGCGCTGGCCAATTTGGCCGAACGGAAAAAAGACGACGGGATTGTCCTGCTCGATAACAACGGCGAATTTCAATTATCGACCAACAGCAAATATTCCCCCCAGGTAAAAAATTTCCTAAACGCCGAATTACGGGAAAAACTGACCGACGCCACAGTGGAAGTCCTCGCTATAATCGCCTACCGCCAGCCGATTTCCAAAGCGGAAATCGAGGCCATAAGAGGGGTAAACTCCCAATACAGCGTCCGCAGTTTGCTTATGAGAGGACTCATAGAAAAAATCCCCAACCCGCACGACGCGCGCAGTTTTTTGTACCAAACCACCACGGAATTTCTGATGAACCTTGGTCTGCAATCGGTCGGCGAACTGCCGGAATTCGAAAAACTTGTCAGCCAAATTAAACTGCCGGAAACGCCGGGATTAAACCAGGAAGCTATGACTATCGATAATCCTCCGGATGTCCCGTTGGTTGCCGCCCCAGCTTCAAGGGATCCGATATCCGTTACGCCAATTCTTGAACATCCCGATAATTCACAAATGGCAGTATCCGCGCCGGAAGAAACCGTCATACAATCGGAATTAAATAATCAGCCTCCTGCGATAAAGCCGGAAATAAATCCCGAAATCGCCGCCCCGGCCGAATTGGCACAGCCCGGTGAATATGGAAAATTTGGTGACAAAGCGGCGACAGAGGACAGCGACGCCGAAGACGAAGACGCCGATGAAGAAGAATAGATAATGATACCCAAATTTACGCGAATAAATCCGTTCAAAACCCGCCATACTCTTGGCGGGTTTTGTACAATTATTTTAACTCTCTGCCTGACTTCTAAGCGTTTCCCAAAATTTAGCAGTTTCGTCCGGAATTTCATCCATATCCGGAAGAACATCGTCCAAATATTTCAAAAAGTCCTTCAACTCACCTTTAGTTCGGCCTTCTATTACAACATATAATTCACCGGGGTTCCCCGCTAAAAGCCGGGTAATGTTCTGTTCGGACACCCACCCACGCCAAAGCTCCTTTTGGTTTCTCGCCGATTCAACAAAACCTTTAAAATCCACGGGCATTTTTTGGAACGGCTCTTTTCCCGAGCGCTTGGCTTCATTAGCTTCCACATTTATATGTTTAATTACTTTACGAAATTCATTCATATTATTTCGGCAGCTCCTCGTAAGACGCGGCCGGCGATGTCGGCACGTTTTGTTGAAGCTGCACTTTGGCGCATCCCGCCGCCATTAATGTTAAAAGGCCCAAAATTATTATAATTTTCTTCATATAAATTAATGATACATTAGCGCGGCGCCCAGGGCGCCGGGGTTTTTTAATTGTGTAATCAATATTTTAACTTGCGATTTTTCGTTAAAAAGATATTTCTTAATTTCCCGTTTGGCGTATGGCAGATATTTTTTGCTTTCGTTATGTCCGAATCCGCCGCCAATGATTATGGCTTCGGGAGAAAAAATATTTACAAAAGACGCGCAGGCTTTGCCAATTAACACACCGGCGCTTTTAAAATCCCGCTTGTCGCGGAATTTTTTAAAGTTTTCTTCAAAAAATCCGTCGCCGACAATCGCGTGTCCCAACTCGCCGCCAAAGTTATCGGATCCGCGATACAACTTCCGCGCAATCACTATGCCGCCGCCAATACCCGTACCCAAAGTTATAGCCAAAAAATTCTGCGAGCCTCTCCCCTGCCCCGTCAATAGTTCCGCCCTGGCAAAACAACTTGCATCGTTATCAATTTTAATTTTTTTTACACCGTTCAGTTTAAACAGATTAACCAAATTAAAATCTTTTATATATTTGATATTCGGCGAATGCCTGACAATACCCGATTTGGAGTCCACCAGTCCAGCCATGCCTATGCCGACGCCGGCAATTTTTTGTTTGGCCGACAAAAAATCCACCAACTTAATTATGTTGCGCTCAAATTCAAACAAATTTTTCGGCGTGACAATGGTAAGTTCTTCAACGGCTTTTTTACCGTCATAAACCGCCCCGGTAATTTTTGTTCCGCCGATGTCCAGGCCGATTATGTTCATAAATTCATTAAGTAAAATTACTAAAATTAAGTAAAATTAAGTAAAATTGATTTGTAGCAAATTTTATTAGCGACGTAGAGCGAGTCCGGCCATTTATGGCCGAGCGAGCCGAGGAGATAATACAGGTTCAATACCGCGCGGCTCGCCGCGCAATTGTAGCGATGTCTTTGCAGTAATACCCCGCTGCTTGCGGCGGGGAACCTTTATTTAGTTTTATTTAATCTTGGGCAATTTTATTTAATTAATTCCTTAGCCGCGTTCCAAAATTCCGGATGCCCCTGCGTGGTCTTCATCCAATACCACCATTCCACGCCCCACAAAATTTGCGGGGAAAAGCCGGTTTGTGCCGCCAGGCGGGTTATGGTTTTAAAATGATCCAGGCTCATGGTGCCGAATTGCTGGTCTATGGGCGTGGAAGTTATTCCGGCCGTTGTCCAGGGCTCGGCTTCAAGCTCCGCTATTTGTACCGGTTTTCCCGGGTGCGCTAATTTCATTATACCCGCTTTTATATTGTATACAAAGGGCGCAAAGTAAAAATTAGTCCAATAGCGCTTCAGCACGTCAGAATATACGTATCGGTAAAACGTCGTCCCAAATTCATCGCCGTACTTACTTGCTTTTATCCACCAATCAAGCTCCCCGCTGTCGGTAACCAAAATCGGCCGCGACGGATCCAGCTTTTTAACCGTGGCAATTTCCGTGGCAAAAAAATTCTCATCCAGCAACGGACACGGGCCGAAGGATGCCAAAAACGGTTCGTTTTCCACCTGCCAGGTGCTGACAGCCGAATTATCCAAATAACGGTTCACAACGGTTTCCATATAGGACAATTGCGCGGTCTGTTGCGCGTCCGCCGAAAGTTTCCCGGCCCAGTCGGGCTCATGGCACTCCGGCCACCGCGGCAGTCGCTTGCCAATGCCCAAAATAACCTGGGCATGATTTTGCTCGGCCAGGTTTACCATATAATCAATGTCGCCAAAATTATATTGCCCCTCGGAATTTTCCACTTCGTCCCAATAAACCGGAATGCGTATGAGCTTAACGTTCAAATCGGTCAGCGTGGCCGCGTAAGCCTGCTTCCAGTCGAGCCCCAAACTTTGGGCGTCGGGCACGCTAAAAGTCACGCCATAGGTAATCGGCCCCGCTTTAGGTTTGCCATACCAATACAGGCCAAGGATAGCGGCAACGATAACTATAAGAATAACGATAACGCTTTTTTTCATTTTAGATTTTTTACTGTGTCATTCCGAAGGAGTGCGGCCGACTGAGGAATCCCTAAAATTAATCGATTATCTCGCGTTAAGGGATCCCTCGCCTTTGATCCCTGTAATGTTCCGGCTCGGGATGACACAACTATAAACTACGTCACAAACAATAAGACCGTGCCGATAAATATTAAAATTATTCCCGCGGTTTTTTGAATTACCACCTTTCGGTCGGTTTTTTCATCCATTAAATGCATATGGTGGCGGGCCAGCAGAAAACTCAATAACAGCAAAAACGCGTAACGAAAGCCTTGCAGGGCGTTAATTATCGAAATTTTCCCGACCACAAATAGAAAGCTCAAAAATATAAAATTCGCACCTCCCAAAACCTGTTTAAATAAAAATAAAAACGAGGTGTTGGCGCGATTTTTTACTTCATCTATCGAAAAAACTTTTTTCCTAAAAACCGGAACCAACAGCAGCAAAACTAAAATCGCGGCGGCGCCCAGCCTGTTCCAAATCAAATTGTTCAGCACGGGGCCGCTTTGCGCCCCGAATTGCCACAATGCGTAATAAACACTGAACAGCAGCGCGCTTAAAACTTTAAGGCCGGCATGCTTTATCCAACCGGCGTGTTTTTGATGGGAAATCAGCAGCGCTCCGGGAATAAGCAGGCATACCGCGGCAAGCTCATTGATCCGCAAACTATTGTGGCCGGTAATTAGGGAAATAACCACGTCAAATACCGGAACCAGGCCAAACACAAACGGCACCACGCGGGAAACTTCGCCCTGAGACAAGGCCACAAAAAATACATACATTGCCAGGCTAAAAAAAGCGCCGGAAAATAAATCCAAAACTATAAACTTCAACGGGATAACGGCAAAATTCCAGGGCCACAATACGGCCAGCAAGGCGCCCGTCGCAACCGTATAAAAGGTATACTTCACCGGCTCCAGTTTGCGCGCCGTAATTAAAAACTTATCCATTAAGTCCACCACGGCCTGGATAAGATATTGGAAGATTGTAAGCAGCGTAATCATTATTATATGTTATGCACTTGGGACGCATCCACTTCCAAACAATTGGTCCGGCAAATTTCCGCGTACTTTAAAGCGCTGTAACGGACCTTCCGGCGAAGCAAGTCTTCCCGGTCGATTTCAACCAGCCCAAACCGCGGCCAAAAACCGTGTAACCACTCGAAGTTGTCGATTAACGACCAGTATAAATAACCGCGCACGTCCACGCCTTTTTGTATGGCGCAGTGCACATGGTATAAATGGTCTTTAATGAATTTTTCCCTTTTAATGTCCTTTGAGTCGGCAATCCCGTTCTCGGTAATGTAAATTGGCTTATTGTGTTTTTTCAAATTGACCAGCAGGCGTTCCAAACCGTCGGGATGTATCCCCCATCCTAAATCGTTTTGTTCATGCTTACTATGGCTGTGTTTCCTGATACCCCAAAAACCAATGTGATGGTGGATGTAATAGTTTACCCCAATAAAATCGCAGGTGCCGATGGTCCGGTTTATAATATATTCATTAGCCAAATATTCCGCCAAAAAATGGGTAAAATGGCTGAAAAATCCGGAAGGTTCCAAATCGGACAGCTGATAGGCCATACTCACCGGTTTGCCGGTTTCAAATTTTAAAATTTTCGCGGCCTGGTTATGGGCATCAACCAAATTATTTACCACCTTCAATGTTTTAAACAGGCTTTTTTTCTTGGGCGGATATCGGCCCAATAAATAAGAGTGTGTGGCGTAAACTTCCGGCTCGTTTATTGTCAACCAAAAATCGGTATACTGGTTAAGCCGCCGCGAGACCGCGGACACGTAGCGGGCGAACAATCCTACGGAGGCCGGGTTTAAAAATCCGCCCTTATCGGCCAGCCACTTGGGCAATGTATAGTGGTGCAACGTGACAAAAGTCTGCAGACCGTGGAATTTGGCCGATTGCAAAACTTTTTCGTAATGAGCCAGTTCTTTTTCGGAAAATTTTCCTTCTTCCGGTTCAATTCTCGCCCATTCAATGCCAATACGCGTGGCGTTATGGTTAAGATGCTGGGCTAAAGCGAAATCTTCGTCATACCTATTGTAGCTGTCACAGGCAATACCGCTTTGATAGTCAGGAATATTTTTCCCCGCTGCCTTAAGCACTGCCTCCCGGCGCTGGCTATGTTCAAAAGCCCACCAATCACTGTTGGTGTTGTTGCCTTCTGTCTGATGCCCCGAAGTGGAAGCACCCCACAAAAAATCCTTGGGAAAAAACAGCTTTTGTTTCGGCATGTTTTGTTTCGAATAAGTACTTTTTCCGCTGAATGACTACTGATTCTTACTGCCAGGATCAAAGCGACCTGAAGTTTCAGCGGCATAATCAGCGTGCCTATCAGCGTTATTTTAGTAGCATAAGCTTTTTATTAGTATGCCATACCTTGAGGCTTTTCGCAAAATTTGGTAAAATTGATGAGATTATCAAGTAAATCAACCAAAGCTCCGACAAATCCTTATATGGCGCTATCATCTAATGGTTAGGATAAGTGGTTCTCATCCACTAAATCCGGGTTCGATTCCCGGTAGCGCTACCACGGCACCATTCGGTGCGTGGCCGTAGCCAACCGCTTGCGACCAATCCTTTAAACCAGTGTAAATTAGCCACGGGCTGGTGCCGTGGTAATCCCGCACCGAATGGTGCTGGGATACCAAACCCAACACTAAACTGTTGGGGGGCATAAAAAACAAATATGTTTTACGTTTATATCTTACGCAACCTCAAAGGTAGGTTATACATCGGATATACGACTGACCTACGGCAAAGGTTCAGGCAACACAACGATGGCTTATCCATAGCAACAAAACCCTACAGGCCATGGAAGTTGCTGTTTTATGAAGCTTATATCTCAACCAAAGACGCAAAAAGACGGGAGATGTACTTAAAAACCGCCAAAGGCAGAACAACGATAAAAACTATGTTAACTGACAGCTTAACCAAACCCCTTTGAGGGTTTTTCTTTTGCGAAAAAATAACGGTTATGTTCAAGCTGTCGTATTTTTTCTCCGCAGTTTTTTAGCCAGTTTAGTGTTTCCTGACAATTTGCGAATTTCATAACTTTTAATCTCCGAGTACTCGCACACTATGTGATTTGGGGTTGAAAGTCCGGGAAACTTTATCGTTCATATCGGCAGGAGGTTGAGGAACAAAAAGGGGTCAGGAGCCGTTTTTTCTTGGCCTACCCGGGTTTCTTAATGAGGATGTTAAACCCAATGTCTTAGCCGTGCGTTGTACCCAGCGGTCGTCTCCTAAGGGTCGGTTTTTTGCAATGGCGGTTCTAATAGAGTCGACTTCGGCTATAGGTTGAACAGTATTAACCAACTTCAGGTAATTTTTACTCGGCGGTATGGGCCAGGAACCGAGTAATTGCTTTTGTTGTAAAGTCCCCTGCTGCCTTAACCATAAACTGCCCCACTTCCAGTCTTCGGCACTTTTGACTAACTTTGCTCTTAATGGGTTTCTTTCCACATACCGGACTAGTTGAATAAAATACTCATCGGTTTGAACCGGAAAAGACTTGTACCTGCCCTGATACAAATGGCCGCTGCCGACGGTGTGGTGAAAGGCATGCCAGCGCTGGGTATGGGTCATTGTCAGCCAGGCCATAAACTTGGACAGTTCCCCGTATTTTAAAGGTTTTAAAATTAAATGCCAATGGTTGGGCATTATGCAAAAAGCCAGAACTTCCACAAGAAACTTCTCCCTGGCTTCACTTAAAACTTCCAAAAAGGCCAGAAAATCCTGGGCTTTTTCAAAAATGGCCATTCTGGCATTGGACCGGTTGATGACATGGTAAATAATATTGGCTATGTCGGCTCTTTGGGATCTGGGCATATTTTAAAGATACCACAAAACTATCTTCTAGTAAATGGCTCCTGACCCCTTTTTTTAGGCCATTCCACGAATCGCTCTGACTATAAAGATAAGTACTACCGCGCCGAGCAAGGCGACCAGAAAGCTGTATAGGTTAAACCCGGTTACCCCGGTTGAGCCAATGGCGCTCATAATCCAACCGCCGATTATTGCCCCAACGATACCGATTACAATATTCATAACTACCCCCTCATTCCTGCCCATAATAGCCGAGGCAATCCAGCCGACCAGCGCGCCAAAAATTATCCATAATATAATTCCCATAAATGTCAGTTAATTATAAGTTAGACGTCTTATTCCCTTTGACAAAATGCGCCAACCCAACCAATAAAGCGGCCACCAAAAACATGTAAATAAATCCGCCCAGAACATGCAGTGCCAGACCCAAACCCCATAGAACCAATAATATAATCGCAATAAATAACAGCATAGTTTCTCCTTATAAATTTAAGATTACCAGCTAACTTATGTTCTTTCTCGGCCTGGAAACCTTGGCACCCATTTTTCCGGACTCTGACAGTCCGATGGCTATGGCCTGTCGCCGACTGCGCACTTTCTTATGACTTCGCCCGCTAATTAATTTTCCGCGCTTCATTTCGTGCATGGCGCGTTTAACTTTTTTTTGCGCCGTTTTTCCATATTTTGCCATAATTCATCACCTCCTTTTGTGTTTCATTTAATTAAAAATTATCAAGGAATCTTAAATAACTCGCCGCGGCCGGGAAAATTTTAAATATTACTTGTTATGAACCGGCTATTACCCGAAATTGGCCGCTATAGTTAATAACGACGGAAAAATATAATTATATCTTTACCCGCCAAAAACTTGACAACATTTTTTGTCTATGCTACCTTTATATAAAAAGGTAGCTTTAATGACTTTTTATGGTTAACTCCAACTTGGAAGAAAAATTTGGACCAATCCGCAAGGGGCTTTTGGAGGCGGCCGTGTTAAAAATTATCAGCAAGAAAAAAGCTTACGCCGCCGATATCCTGGAAAAACTCAAGGTTACCGATTTTGCCACGCAGGAAGGAACGCTCTATCCCCTGCTCAGCCGGCTGCGCCGGGAAGAAGCCGTAGACTACGCCTGGGTAGAAAGCGAATCGGGGCCGCCCCGCAAATATTACTCGCTAACCGCCAAAGGCAAGGAACAGCTTAAAACCCTTCTCGATTATTTGGAAAATATTAACCTAACCATTAACCAGCTTTAGTACTATGAACAAAGTTATCACCATAAATTTAAACGGCCGCGCGTTTTTGCTGGAAGAAGGCGGTTACGAAAAACTGCAAAATTATTTGCAAGAGGCCCGGACTCGGCTCGGCGAGGATCCCGACAAAGAAGAAATAATTGCCGACCTGGAACAGGCCGTGGCCGAAAAATTCAGCCGGTTTTTGGCCGCGGGAAAAACAGTGGTTTTAGAAAAAGAAGTCGACGAAGTTCTTAAGGAAATGGGGCCGGTTCAGGGTTCTCAAAAAACAGACGAAACCGCTAACTCGAGCCAAAATGACAGCGCTGGCGCGCCCAAGCGATTGTATCTTATTCGCGAAGGAGCCATATTCGGAGGCGTTTGCACCGGCTTAGCCGCCTATTTTAACGCCGACGTAACATTAATCCGCCTGATTTTTATTATTTTAACTTTAGTAACCCAAGGCTTCGGGATTTTGGTTTATTTAATTATGATGATTGTGATTCCCAAGGCCAAGACCTCAAAGGAAAAAGCCCAGGCTTTTGGCCGACCCTTTACCGCCCAGGAATGGGTAGATAAGGCCAAACAGGAATACCACAATTTTGCCGACAAAGGCGAATGGAAAAAATGGCGGCACGAAATAAAGCAGCAGCACCGCGAAGAAAAACAGCGCCGGCGCCAGGAAATGTATAGCAATCACGGTCCGGGATACATTCCGTTTTTTGGCCTGATAATTGGCGTGTTGTCGGTACTCTGGTTACTCGGCTTGCTCAGCCTGGCCACGAAGGGCATGATATTAGGCTATGCCGTGCCGGCCGGAATTCCGATTTGGGTCGCGGTTTTAGTTTGGCTCTGCCTTTATAGTTTTATTGTCTGGCCATTTAAAGCCGCGCGGTGGCATTGGACTTACGTGCAAGATGGAAACATCCACCATTATCATAACCATGATGGTTTTCCCGAGGCTATGGCCTGGTTCGCTTTTTGGGCCATAATGATTTGGCTGCTTTGGCACTTTGTCCCCGACTCGCATCCTTACTTTTACAAAGTTTCCCTGTGGTGGCAGCACGTGTGGGAAAAAATAAAAAGATGGTAGTTTTCGGCTTTTATAAAATCAGCGTTTTTGTCGGCCGTCAAAAACGCTGATTTTATTCAAAAACATCTATGTCAAGGGCGACCCTTGACACTAGTCAGCATAATTTAAACTATTACCTGTCCGCAAAATGCGCAACGCTTTGCGGCAAGGGGGATGTCGCTCAAACAATCTGGACACTTTTTAGTCCCAGGCTCAACGGGCTTTTTAAATTTGGTTGTCAGGGTATTCATCGGCACCACGACAAAAAAATAAACAGCCAGAGCAACCAGTAAAAAGGCAATAAACGAATTAATCAGGTCGGCAAACAAAAAAGTACTGCCGTTTATGGTCAGGCTCCATCCGGATAAATGAGGAATCCTAAAAATAATCCCGATCAACGGAGTTAAGAAATCCTTAACCAATGCGTTAACCACGGTGCCAAAAGCGGCTCCCATAACCACGCCTACGGCCAAATCCACCGCATTGCCCCGCAACACAAAATCTTTAAAGCCTTTAAACATAATTTTTCGTTAATTAATATACTATTTATTATAAGACTAGCAAATTAGGGTTTATGTGTGAAGAGCTTTAGGCACCAATAATCGCCTAAATATGGTAAAATAGATATGTGATTACGGCTTAATTCCTAAATTTTTCTCCGGAATCATGTATTTTTGACAGTTTCATTGCCAAAAATCCCAAATTATTGCTTAATAACCTTCCAGTCTGTAACAAATGGACATAAATTCCGTCTACAATATAAGCAACGCGAATTTTACCGGCCAAGACGCCTTGGCTGCTCTGCTGGCGAAAGCCAAGCAGGGCAACCAGGAGGCCCTGACGGAAATTTACGAATTGTATTTTAAAAAACTCTATCGTTTTATATTCTTCCGCGTCGGGCATAAACAGCTGGCCGAAGATTTGGCCGAAGACGTTTTTTTGCGGGCGTTCACCAAATTGTCCGACGTAAGCGATAATGCCTCCTTTCAGGGCTGGCTATATCAAATCGCGCGGAACCTGGTAATTGACCATTATCGGCAAAAAAAGCAGATAATCGATATTGAAGAGCTGGAAAATTCGCTGGAATATGAGAGCAACATTATTGATGTTTTGGATCTCCAGCAGCAGCAAAAAATTTTATTGAGACTGATGAAGGAATTGGGGCATGAACAGCAAATTGTCATAAAATTAAAGTTTCTGGAAGGTTTGGATAACGCGGAAATCGCCGTAATGCTCCACAAAAGCGAAGGAGCGGTTAGGGTTATTCAGCACCGAGCCATTACCAAGCTTCAGGAATTAATCAGCGCGGAAAAACCCGCGAACGAAATTTAACCATACATGAACAGCCGGGAAGACATTTTCAATCAAGCGCTCGCCAAACTCGCGGCGGGGCATTCCAAACAGGACATCCTGGCAAGTTTTAACGAGGCCAATCACGATATGTCTCCCCTGTTGGACGTTAGCCGAATGCTTCTGGACATGCCGAAAGCGATAGTACCAACTCCGCTGATGCAAAGAAAGTATGCTCTTAGCAAAACCAAGTTGTACTGGCTGAAATGGTCCTACACATTTAAGTTTGCCGCCGTAAGCAGCGGGTTAATGCTGCTTTTGTCCGCGGGCGCCTTTACGGCATACGCGGCCAGAAATTCTTTGCCGGGAAACAGCCTGTTCGCCCTCAAACGCGCCGAGGAAAAGACACAATTGATATTTGCCATGGATCCGCAGGCCAAAGCCAATCTGCAAATCGCGTTTGCGCAAAAACGCCTGGATGAAGCCCAGCAGATATTCAGTAATCCAAGCCAAAATAGCCAGCAGGCGCAAACCGCGGCCTTAACCGAACTTTCCAGCCAGACGACCAATGCGCTGGCGGCGGCGGCCGGAGTCACTCAAACAGACCCGCAGGCGCAAAGCAACAAGCCGCTGCTGAATTCCCTGGAAGACCTGACTCAAAAACAGCAATCATTGCTAAAACAAATCAAGTCCGACAAACAAATCCAAACCGCGGCTCAAACCGCGTTGACGGCCTTAAACAATAACACCAAACAGCTCTCGCAAATTAAGCAGGCAATGACCATTGCCGATAACAGCCAGGCGCTGGCCCAGCTTAATAACACTTCCACCATGGTAACGGTATTGGGCGTAATAAACACCATTCAGAACGGAAAGATTACGGTGGAAAAAATTACGTTTAACACCGACCCGCAAACTGTTATTACCAATAATTCCGGGGACATGCTGCGGCTATCCGATTTATCGGCCGGGCAAACGGTCAATGCCATTGGCAAACCGGAACAGAATATGCTGGTGGCAACCCAAATTTTGCTAACAGACGGTGCCGATTCCGCTTCCGGCTCTACCACCACTACTACTACAATTGCGTCCATTCCCGGCATCGCGGCAACTACTACGGCCGCTACGGAATCCCAGCCCACCGCGACCAGCACTCCGGGCGCCAAAAAAGTGGAAGGAGCCTTTACCTCAAAAAATGGCACGACAACGGCGGAAAGCGAGGCCACGAGTACCCCGATGTTTAACTTTACGCCCGACCCCAACGTGGCTACCGGCGGGTTTATAATAGAAGACCCCGCTCCAAAATTCCATCCCTAATGTTGTTTTGACCGGCGAAAAGAAAATCTTTCTTTTCCCGATTCAGGACGACAGATTATCCGAAACGCGGCGACAGCCGGGCTTTGGACCATAATCCTGAAACAAAAATAAAACGGCTTTTTCTAGAGAAAAGCCGTTTTTGTTATTATTGAAAAAAATGGTATAATGTAATTAACTTGGCGGAGAGGGAGGGATTCGAACCCTCGAGAGCTTTTGGCCCTGCCGGTTTTCAAGACCGGAGCACTAAACCACTATGCGACCTCTCCAAATATAACACCTTGCTATATTTTAATGAATCTAAAGCATTATGTCTAACCTCAGCCCGATTTCCTGGGAAGCGCACGAATTTAAGTATTACCCCAAAACTTCCGGATGGTATATAACTTTAGTCGCGGTTTTTATTTTACTTATTGCTTTTTTCATTATTGTGGAAAGCGATTACTTTGCGGCGGTCAGCTTGGCCATTATCGGCGCGTTAATTATTATTTTTGCCCGCCAAACCCCCCAGCGCGTGGAAATTGAAATCAATGAACGGGGCATTCGCTTTGGCAATCTGTCCTACCCTTATAAACAGCTTAAATATTTCTGGATTGTTAACAACGACCGGCACCAAACGGTAAACTTCCATTCTTCCGCCCTGGTTAACAATGTCGTAATTTTGGAACTAGAGCGGCAGGATCCCGAAGAAGTCAGAAATTTTCTGGTTCGGTTCTTGCCCGAACACCACCTGACCCAGGAAACCACGGCACAAAAAATTATGCACCGGTTTAAATTTTAGCGCGATTATTCTGCATCCGTAGCTCAGTGGATCAGAGCGTTCCCCTCCGAAGGGAAAGGCCGCTGGTTCGATTCCAGCCGGGTGCACCATTTTATGCCGGAACTAGACTCCCCGATCGAAAATTTTTTCAAACTCCAAAAGCCGCAAATTGCGGCTTTAAAAAAGCTCGGACTTTTTACGGCGCGGGACGTACTTTTGTATTTCCCATACCGCTATCTGGATTTCTCCCGGGTCAAACAAATTATAGATTTAAAACCTGGTGAAAACGTCAGTCTGAAAGTAAAGATAAACAGTATTTCGGGACGCTTTGCCATGTACGGACGTATGGCCCTGGCCGAGGCCGTGGTATCCGACGATACCGGATCGATAAAAGTTGTCTGGTTTAACCAGCCTTATTTGGCCAAAAGCCTGGCCGCCGGTGAAGAAATCTTTTTAGCGGGTTCGGCGGATTACTATAAATCGAGCCTGCAACTTACCAACCCCATTTACGAAAAACTGTCGGACTTCCCGATTCATACTGCGCGCCTGGTACCCCTCTACCATTTAAAACAAAGCATTTACCCCAAAACCTTCCGTAATTTGGTCGCCCAAGTTTTACCTTTGTCGGGACAGATTGCCGATAACCTGCCCTCGGATATTCTTAAGCACCAAGCGCTGATGGATATAGACGCCACGATAAAGCAGTCACACTTCCCCGATAGCCCGGACGGGATGGCCGAGGCTAGAAAACGCCTGGCATTTGAGGAAATTTTTTATAACCAGCTGGCCGCGCGGCGGCATAAAATAAAACTGTCCGAAAAAAAGGCGTACGCTGTAAAATTTGAAGAAAACGTGGTTAAAAATTTTGTGGCAAGCCTGCCGTTTAAACTGACGGCCGACCAGCGAAAATCGGCCTGGAATGTTTTACAGGATATGCAAAAGCCCTTGCCGATGAACCGGCTTTTGGAAGGAGACGTAGGCAGCGGCAAGACTTTGGTGGCGCTTATTGCCGCCCTGCAGGCAATTTCGGACGGATACCAGGCAGTATTGTTGGCGCCCACGGAAATTTTAGCCAGCCAGCATTATCAAACTGCCCATGGCCTGTTTTGTAAATCGCCCGTAAATTTTAATGCGCGATGCGCGCTTATAACCAATAATTACTGCCTGCTGAACAACAAACCGGAAAAAAAAGACAAGCTTTCGGCGCTTATTAAAGAAGGAATGCCCGGTCTTTACATCGGCACCCACGCGCTTCTGCAGAAAAATATTAAATTTAAAAAATTGGCTTTGGTTGTTATAGACGAACAGCACCGGTTCGGGGTGGAGCAGCGTGCCCAACTGATAAATACCCGGGGCAAAGTCCCCCATTTGTTGTCTTTAAGCGCGACGCCCATCCCCCGAACTTTACAGCTGGCGGTTTACGGCGAACTCGACATTTCGCAAATTAAAAGCAAGCCGGCAGGCCGCAAAAATATTGTCACCAAGCTGGTTAACGCGACTAACCGCGAAAAGGCCTATGAGTTCATAACCAAACAGGTCACGGCCGGCAGGCAGGTTTTTGTTATTACCCCGTTGATTGAAGAAAGCGATAAGCTCGGGGTAAAATCCGCCAAATCGGAACAAGTAAACCTTAAAAAGGTATTTCCAACTTTTCAAATCGGCCTAATGCATGGCCGATTAAAAGGCCCGGAAAAAGAAGCGGCAATGAAAGATTTCTTGAACAATAAAACCCAAATACTGGTTTCCACCTCCGTAATCGAAGTTGGGGTGGATGTGCCAAATGCCTCCACGATTATTATAGAAGGTGCCGACCGTTTCGGCTTGGCCCAGCTCCACCAGTTCCGCGGGCGCGTCGGCCGCGCGGAGCACCAAAGCTATTGCTTTTTATTTTCCGATAACCAAAATCCGGATACGGTAAACCGGCTGACTGAATTTACCAAAACCAACGACGGTTTTGAACTGGCCGAACTAGACTTAAAACAGCGCGGCTTCGGCGAAATGTACGGTCAAACCCAAAGCGGCTGGAACTTTAAATACTTCGACCCCTCCTACACCTCCCTCATCCAGCCCGCCCGCCAGGAAGCATTGGCGATTTTAACTGATGATTTAAATTTGGACAGCTACCCAAGTTTGAAAGAAAAAATAAAAGACAAGGTTGTGCATTTTGAATAAAATAAAAAAATTTGCTTATTTCCCTCATTTATTGTAAAATTTATTCAATTTAAAAAGAGGGGTATTGATATTGTAGACTAGGAGAATAGAAATGATGACGAGGAAACTGGTTAAAAAGTGGGTTGACCCGGACCCCTTTTCGATCTCAACTGAAATCGATACCGCAAGAGCGGTCATCAACAATCGCGCATGGCTTCTTTCGCGAAAACATGAAACCCTGAGTTATATTGAAGTGCACGCGATCGTGCTTTCAATAAAACAACGGCACCTGATCCTAATAGGTCGCCGCGACGGGGAGAAGGAAACCAGGGCAATACCGGTTAAGACCCTGGAAATACTTGGCACGGCTCCGTTACTGAAACAGGCTAGTCGCAGCCTGCTTTGGGTCAACGGCCTCGATTACAAGCCGCTCACATCCTAGCAGGAGACATCACCCAAGGCTCACCCAAAAGCAATAGCCGAATCCGTATCGGTTTCCTTGCGGAGGGTTAAATGCATGGGCTTTCGGTGACATCTCTTACTTCAAGTTCGTACTGCTCACGGCTACGCGTCGGCCGGGCGGTACGGAGAGTCGGACAAACTGCCGGAATGCACCCCAAAGTTTGTCCGGCTTCTTCTTTTTATATTAAGTTTATCGCTTCCTGCAAGGTTTTTACCGGCAGGATTTTTATTTTTGCGTTTTTAATATCATAACCTTGGCGCATGCGGGGGCAGATAATTTTTTTGAATCCCAATTTTTCCGCTTCTTTAATCCGTTTCTCCAAGTTTGGCACGTAGCGGACTTCGCCGGAAAGCCCCAATTCCCCTACGACAATAGTATCGGCTACCACCGCTTCTTTTAAACTGCTGACAATGGCCAGCGCCACGGCTAAATCGGCGGCCGGCTCGTCTATTTTTATGCCGCCGACAACATTAATATAAATGTCCTGGTTGGCTAAATTTAGCCCCGCCCGCTTGGAAAGAATGGCGGTAAGCAGCTGCAGGCGGTTAACATCAAAACCGGCCGTGGTGCGCTTTGGGTAACCAAAGTTGGTTGCGGAAGTTAAAGCCTGAATTTCCAGCAAAAGAGCCCGGCTGCCCTCCATTACCGATGTTATAATATTCCCGCTGGCCTGCATTTGTTCCTCGCCCAAAAACAACTGCGATGGGTTTTTAACTTCGGCCAGACCCTGTCCCTGCATCTCAAACACTCCCACCTCATTGGTTGTCCCGAAGCGGTTTTTCACGCATCGCAAAATGCGAAAACTGGCGAACCGCTCCCCTTCCAGGTACAACACTGTGTCCACCATATGCTCCAAAGTTTTAGGTCCGGCCAAATAACCTTCTTTGGTAACATGGCCGATTAAAATAAAAGAAATGTGATTTTGCTTGGCCAAGCGCATAATTTTTTGCACTGCCGATGTAACCTGCGCCACGCCGCCGGCCACGCCGCTGGCCTCCTGGCTGTACATTGTTTGGATGGAATCAATAACCACCAATTCAGGAGACCGTGCTTCTATCGACGCCAAAACCGCGTCCAAATCCGTTTCGGCTAAAACATTTAGCTGCTGGCTTTCACTGACCCGGCCCGAGCGCAATTTTATCTGATGGACCGATTCTTCGCCGGACACATACAAAACTTTTTCTCCCAGCCGCATGGAAATCTGCAAAGCCAATGTGGATTTGCCAATACCGGGGTCGCCGCCGAGCAGAACCAAACTGCCCGGAACAAAGCCCCCGCCCAGCACGTCGTCAAACTCGGATATGCCGCTGACAATTTTGGCTCGCTGGCTAATATCCACCATTGCCAAATCCACCGGCTCGGCGGCTTTGGAAATTTGATGTTTGGAATTTGATATTTTAACCCGGCTTTCCACCAGGGTATTCCACTGCCCGCAATTGGGACACTTGCCCTGCCAACGCGGCGAACTATACTGGCAGTTGGAGCAAATGAAGACTACGGATGATTTGGGCATGGGATGATTGACAAGAGTAAAATGATTGACAAGATTGACAAGATTGACAGGATTGACAGGATTGACAGGAATATCATAAACGATTTTTGCTAAGTAGTTCCTGGTGTAAAGAATGCCGAGCCAAAAAAAATTGACAAGGTTATACTATGATAATCTTGTCAATTTTGTTCAATTATGTCAATCTTGTCAGTTTATTCCTATTGGGCAACGTTCAAATAATACAAGCCGCCGTCCTGCGCGTTCTTAAAAAACAGGTCATTTCCATCCGTACTCAAAAACAAATTTTCTCCGTCCACCGGCGTATTACCGATGCTGAACTGCTGTTTGTCCAGAGTAGTTGTGTTTAATCGGAAAAAAGTGTCGTTGGTCAGGCTGTTTGGGTTGGCGGCAGGCGAAGATGGCACCGCGGCGTAAATGGTATTACTGTCAGACCCCCAAACGGCTTTTTGCGTAGTGGTAAATAATCCCAAATTCTTAGTTTCTCCGGAAGCCAAATTGTCATACCACAATTGGAATTGAAGGCTGACCGGATCTTTTTTCCCAAAAATAAACTTCTGACCATCCGGACTCCACAACACGCCGTAATTAAAGCCGTCTTTAATAAGTCCCTTCCAGACTTTACCGTCTATGCTCACCGAATTAATCGGATTTTGCGTCCCGGCGGGCTCGGATTCGTAAAACAATATTTGTGATCCGTCCGGCGACACGCTTATAACATTGTCATTTTGATATAAATCCCCGATTTTCTGCCATGATTTAAATGCCGGATCTCCCGCTTCCAAAACTGCTTTGCCGCCGTTTATCCAAATATACGCGATTTGGGTTCCGTTTGGCATCCAGTCAAAAGACGCGACCTGAGGCGGGAAATCGGTATAAGTCCCAAGTGTGCTGTTAAAATAACTCCAGGAGTACCGGCCGGTGACGGGATTATTGGTCTGGATTATAAAATCGTTGCCTTTTTGCGGCCAGAAAATTTTTGTGATGCTGGACTTTGTGGGGATATCCAGTTGCTTTTTGCCGGTTAACGACAACTGCCCCGCGTTAGTTTGTATTGCCGCCTGGAATAAATTTCCCTGGTTGTCGAAATAGGTTATACCTCCGCCGTTAAAAAATAAAGCGGGTGAAACCACCTGGTCCGAGGTCAAAAGCCCCATGGCGGGAGGCGGACCGGTAACGGGAGTTGTCGTAGCCGGATTCTGCCCGGTCGTTTGGGCTGTCGTGGTGGCAGGCTGGCTGCCGGCGGCGGGATTTCCATTTTGATTTTGGTTCGCGGAAGGAGCCGGGGTTTTGGATGAACCGGAGTATTTAAGATATATCAAAAAACCCAAAGTCCCGACAATCAAGACAAATATGGCCCCTAAAATGGCAATGGCTTTTTTATTCATTTTATTTTTGTTACAAAAATAATTCTGTGGAAAAACTTATGCGAGTATTATAGCATAAAATGGCCGATTGGGGAAATTCGACAGTGGTAACAGTTCACAATCTCGAGTAGAACAAACCCGGAGGCCGGAAATACTGGCGATTTTCCGCAGCGAGGATTGTCTGACGAAGTGATATCCGCTGAAAGCGGATGAACGAGGAGCCCCGCAGCTAGGAAAATCGGCAGGATTTCCGGCCTCACTCAGGCTTGTGAACCTGTTTAATCGCAGGTTCGATATGACAGCCGAACTACTTTCACTGTGACGGAAATGCCTTGCCATTGGGGCAAAAACTCAAACCGTAGTCAACTCCGGCCAGTTGTTCGCTAACGCCGGCCGGCACGGTTAAGGAAACGGCCAGTTTGCAGGCATCGGCCTCGCTCACCTGCAACTGGCTAAGTAACAGCTGTTCCGCGGCATCGCGGTTCTGCTGGACGGGCTGGGCTAAAATTGTAATTAAAAAACTTTGGTCTACGGGGAAATAGACAATACTGTAATTGTCGTTCTGCTTAATTACGGTAGTGGCCCCAAGAACTTCCTGGGGATGTTTGGTAAAATCGCTAACCGGCAGACTGCCGCCCTTGGCCGGCACGGTTAAGGTTGGTCCGGTTATCGGTACCGTTGCAGGGCTGGCGACCTGTTTTTGGGAAGTTACGGCCAAATAGATGCTGAATAAAAATATCCCGCCGACAATAACCCCGATTAAAATTTTATATATTGGTTTCATATGGCAATTTACCCGACGAATTAAGTTTTGTGCGCTTAAGTATGGGCCGGCGCGGCCGGAAAAATTATTTTGCCCCGCGCCTTGCCCGCCCAAGCTTTGCTACTACCAACACCGTTCGTTGGCAAGGCGTAGAGGCAAAACAAATTTTGTCCGGCCGCCCTGGCCTTAGCCGTAATACACAACGTTGATTCCGTTACTATTTATGGACTAATTGTTTTACTAATCCCGCAAGCGTTAATGTCGGCCTGCCAGGCGCCCCAGTTGGTCCCGTTGCCGGAAATTTGACAGGCCGCCGCAATGTTATATTCCGCTGTTTCCGCCGCGGTCACACAGTTATTATATAACGTTTGATCTACAATCGTACATTGATGGTTGTTGGCATCATATTCGCGCGGACTGACTCCGGCGGGATAATCGAATGCCGCCGGGCAGTTAAGGCCGTTAATTTTATGGTTGGTAATGTTAATTTGAAATAGTCCAAACGACACCGGCTGTCCTCCGGGCTGGCATATATCTACAGAGCTTGGAATTGCGGGGTTCCCGCCGCTTTCATGCGCCGCGACAATTGAGGCGGTTGCGTCTATGGTGGGATTGGACCCGAAACAAGTCAAAGCCAACTGCCCCGGCGTGGCGATTCCGGAAGGCAGAATGGCGCAGGAGCCGACGGGGGTGGAGGCATTAATGGAATTATTTAATGACACATTAACATTTGTCATCGACTGGCAAACACCACTAAGACCGGCGGCGCCTAAAATAGTAAATTGATAATTTGTCGCGCTGGCAACTGTCTTGCCCAGCGGCCATGTACAGCCTAAGTATGCCACCGCGCCGGTAAAAATAATCACAAGTACTACCATTAATACCGTTATCAAATTCATTACCGCGACATTGGCCTTAACGCCCACGCTAAAATTGATGTTGTCGGCAATTTCGTCGGGAGTTATTTCGTCACCCACAATAGTTTTGGCAATCCAAACTTTATCCAGCGCCATTTTAATCAGGCGTTTTTTTAAGGCAAACAGCAAATCGCCCACAACAGCACCCAAAATTACGGCAAGTCCGAACGAAGGAATGGCAACCGCCCACACCCAAATGGCTCCTTGGCTAAGGAAACCGTTCATCTCCGTATTCACCAAATCGGTCGCTTCTTTAATAAGTTTATCTTTTTCGCCTTTTCCTTTACCCTGACCGGTCTTGCCGGCCGCCACTCCCGGCACAGGCACTGCCGGCATACCTGGCTGGCGACCCGCCGCTCCAGCTCCCGTTTCGTCGGCCGCGTCTTCCTCGGCTTCTTCTTCCCCTTGACCGGCTGTACCACCCTCACCTTGACCGGCCGCTACCGGCGCTCCACCGGCCGCCGCACCCGGGCCGCCTTCGCCCAAATTTTCCGGAGACGCAGGCGCGTTCAAATGCTCCCCGGGGACATTGGGTTCGCGTCCCGATTCAGGCCCCTGGCCTTCCGATGCCGCGCCAGCGGCATTTGACTCCCCTTTCGGGTTCGGCGGCAAAGGAGCTGGCGGCTTTAAGGCTTCCTTAATTTCTCCGGGTTCCGGACGTCGTGGAATTTGAGGTGGCGGTGAAGGCTCTTTATCCCGGGCCCCGTGATCTTTGCCCTCCCTGCCAGTCCCGTGTTGAGCGCTATCGCCAGACGGTGGTTCGGCCGGTTGCTGTTCCGCAATTTCACGCCCCAAACTCAACCGGCGCATGACACTCTCGTTCTCGAACATCTCTTTCATCCCGGACGGGACTTCAGATGCGGTCGGAGTTTCAGTCTTTGCCTCCGCTTTTAAAATTGTTTGGGTTTCTAATTTTAAATTAACTTCCTGCGGGGACGGGCGCGCGATATTTTCTTGTTTCGATCCTTGCATTTTTGCAGCCCCGCCAACTTCCCCTCGCCCCTTGCCCACTTGTTTTGCCGATGGCGAGCCCGCAGGAGCGCCGGTTTTCATCAAAGATGCCGGAACCAACCCTTGACCCTGAGGCTTGCCAGATACATCCGATAATGTCCGCTGGTCCAGTTTCGCGGTAACGTTCAATTTTTGCCCGCCGGCCGGTTGCACAAGAACAGCCGACTCGCCGGACGGTTTTTTTGGCAAAGTTTCCGGACCTGCCGGTCCTTTTGTGGCAACTGAACTAATTTTTAACCCGCCGACTGCTGAATCAACCGCAGCCGCAATTCCTGCGCCTGCCGCTGCAGATACGCCGCCGGAAATCCCGCTACTGACTTTGGAGGATTGCTGGTTACCGGCCGATATCGGAACTTGCCCCGAAACTCCCGCGCTCGCCTGAGCCTGACCGGTAACTTTTGTCCCGCCCCCGCCACCCGACGCCGCCCGCGCCGTGGACTGTTGATTAATTTCCGCCGTACTCTTTTGGTTGGTATTGACCGTAGAGCTACCCGCCCCATCGCCGGAACCGGTAACCGTTGAGGAAACCGTACCGCCCGCGGAACCTGAACTTGCAACTGTAGATGAGGCCCCATCGCCGCCTGATTCCTGAACGCTTACAGTGGACTGTCCGCCGCCTGACGTTGCTGATGATATTTCCTCTGAAGTCTGAATTTGTTGGCCGCCACCCTCCTGTTCAGCATCAAAGTCATCAACATTAGCCGTGTCGGCGATTTTCTCCAAGTTACTTACGACCTCCGCCTTTGTTATCGTCTGATTATTTATATCAATAATAGCCTTGTCTAAAAGCGATCGAAACTGCGGCGGCACACCCCTGAACTCCCGCATGATTTCAGCACCATCCTTGCCCATCGTTTTAAGATTGTTGATTGCCTGTTCAACTTTCTTATAGTCTCCCGATTTAAAAGCGGCAGCCAAAGCATCGCGCGCCGCCGCCTTATCGGCTCCCGGCATAAACGGCGACAAAACACCCGCGAGCGCCGCGCCGGTCGCTTCCATTGCCAGATTACCGTCTCCGGTTTTTTGCCCTTCACCGAACTTGCGATTTAGCTGGTCTTCTATTTTTTTACCCCCGGCCCGCTGCTGGTCTTTTTCGGATTCTTCGCCAAAGGAAAAAGACACCGGAATTCCCCATACCGAATTTTTGTCTTTGTCGGTAAACGCGAGCATTATCGGCAGGCCCGGGTCAAACGCGTTATGCCAGTCGGGCGCCTGAAAAACCACGCGGCTGTCGCTGTGCGCGGTTAAAATCGCGATTGGTTTTCCCGGGCGGCCCAGCTGGAAAAATGTCCAACTTAAAAACCCGACCAAACCGCCGCCGGCAATGGCGATTTCGTCGCCCGGCTTTAACTGCGCCGCGGTATTTGCCGGAGCCGGTTTGCCGTTAACAAACACGTAAGAGACAAACGCTCCGCCGGAAAACGGCTTGCCCAAAACAATCAGCTTGGGTTTTCTGGACCCGCCTCCCGTCGAACGTCCCGGTGTTGGCTGTATTCCAGATGATGACGCCGAGTCAATTCCGGTTGTTGCTGCTTGGGCCATAAAATAAAAAATTCCAAATTACAAATTCCAAATATCAAACCAACGCCAAAATCCAAATTTCAAAGGCCAAACCCGGACTTTTGAAATTTAACACGCGGCCTTTTGGATATTATTTGGCGCTTAAAATTAGGAATTTATTTGAAATTTGTTATTTGTAATTTGAAATTAGTTCAACTTTTCCTGGCTGTCCTGAATTTCCAAAAGCTGTTTGGGGTCGGTGGTAATTATTTGGTCTTCCACGTAGGACGCGTAAATTTTGATGGCCGCGTGCTTCAGCCCGGCAAAAAATATCCCTTCGCCGACTTCGCTTTCCAGCAATAAATATTTTTCTCCCTCGGTCAAAAAGAATGTTTCAGCGATTACATTAATAGCCGCCGGGGATTGTTTTAACAACATTTGGATGGACGAGTTGGTCACAATCGGTTTGCCGTAGGGGCTGGCCAAAAAGTCGGCCACGTCCTGGGTAATGGTGGTCAGGCCAAGGTAATATTTACGGGCGCGTTTGGCAATACCGAACAGGAACCTGGCGCTGTCTTCATGCTGCATGAGTATCCAGGCTTCGTCCACGGCCAGAATGCGGCGCTTTAATTCGCTGCGGACGACATTCCAAATGTAATTTAAAATAATATACATGGCTATTGGCCTCAGTTCCTCTTCCAAATCGCGGATGGAAAATACCACCAGCTGGTTGTTAAGCACCACGTTGGTCGCCTGGTTTAGCAATCCGCCAAAAGTGCCTTCGGTAAATTTGGTCAGCCGCTGAGCCAGGCTCTCGGCTCCGACCATGCTGTTTAAAATTTCCATCAAATCGTTCATGGTCGGGCACTCAATGTTTTTAAAATCTTCCAATTCGGATGTAATATCTTTTTTGGCGTAAGTTTGCCAAATGGCCTTGTCCATAATGGCTTCTTCGGTGGGATTTAGCTTGCCCAGCATCAAACTGAACAAACCCAGCAAGTTAATAACCGAACTGCGCAGGACGTCCGCGTTGCTTTCACCTTCCACGGCAACCGGCAAATCAAACGGGTTAATGCGGGACGGGGAATTTAAACTGACGCTCAAATAAGTTCCGCCAACAGCCGCGGCCAAATGCTGGTACTCATTTTCCGGATCCACGATAATAACGTCTGTGCCAACCATGAGACTTCGTAAAACTTCCAATTTGACCGCGTAAGACTTCCCCGCGCCGGACTTGGCAAACACAACGGAGTTGGCATTTTCCATGGCAAAACGGTCAAATAATATCAAACTGTTATTGTGTCGGTTAATGCCGTATAAAATCCCGTCGTTGGAAGTCAAATCCGATGACACAAAAGGAAAACACGAGGACAGCGGGCTGGTATTCATGTTATTGGCCACGTCCAGTTCGTCCAAACCCATGGGAAGCGTGGAATTCAGTCCGTTCTGCGTCTGAAGCAGCGCCCGTTTGGTAACAATCAGCTTGGCCCCCAGGCTGCTTTCCAGGGTCGAGGATGATTTGTCCAGTTCCTTTAAATCGTTGGCGTATATTGTAAAGTACAGGGCGAACCGAAAATACTTTTCCGTACCCTGCATTAAGTTGTCGCGCAGGCCTTCCACGTCTTTGTAAGCCGTCTCCAGCATCGGGTCGCGGACCATGCCCTTTTCCTGGTTAATGGACATTTGCGAACCAAGTTCCCCGACCTTGCTCTTTAATTTTTTTAGAATGTCCGCCGAGTCTATGGGATAAATAAACATCGACAAATCCAGGGCTCCGTCCGCCTGGATTATAAACGACAGCCAGTTGCTGGACAAAAAGCGCGGATAGGCCAGCACGAAAAAACTGCGGCCGTATTTGCCGTTTAATTCAAAATGCGACCCTTCAAATTTTAAAGCCGACGGCGCGATAATATCCTTTAACGTCGTCAAGCCTTCCTTATAGGTTTTTTCCAAATCGCCCAATGACGAACTCAGGGAATGTTCCTTCTCCTTTTCCTTGAGCTGAGCCTTTTTTTGTTCTAAATCCTGTTCGGTGAGTTTGCTAAAAATAGACATAGGTTAAATTTCAAATATCAAATTACAAATTTCAAATCAAAACCTAATTACAAATTTTTTAAATTTCAAACTTTGACATTGATTTGAAATTTGATATTTATAATTTGACATTAATCAATTGATTTATTGTGATAGTTTGATTTCTTTAAGCTCTCCCGGGTTTATCAGCGGGCCCGATTCAAAATTATAGGAATTATAATACAGCTGGATAATTTCTTCCGTCTTCATTCGTTCTGCCCGAATGCCAATACCCGAAAGGTTGGAGGCCAGCGAGGTGGCGCGGTTGTCCAATTTTTCTTTGGCCTTTTCAAAATTTTCTATCCGCTCGGTAACTTCCCGTTCCCGCCCCCTGCCGAATACGCGGCTAAAGAACCCCGCGGCGGCCGGAAAAATGCTTTCCCCCAGAGGGACGACAATATAAAAATTCTTATTCATAATGCTGGCGTTCTCAATGAGCCGGGAAATAAACTCCACGTATTCGTTGGTCTGGACGCGGAGGAGCTCGTTGGTCTGCTTGTCCGCCAATTTCTTTAATTTTTCCAAATAGCCGCCAATCTCCATTTTTCGGCTTTGCATGAGAATCTGGACGGGAAATTCCAGGCTGTTTAAAAACCGCTGGAAACCGAAAATAATGGAATTCTGTTCGTCCTGGCTCTTTAAGTCAAAATTGGTGCTGGACACCATAATTATGACCCGCAAAGTTCCGTCGTCCATAACCACGGTGTCGTTTTTTATTTCCGAAATACGCAAAAAATTCTGCGTCGGCTTCCCAATAGGCTTTTTTTTGTTTTGCATTTCAAGCTTCATAGTAATCGCGAATATACAAATTTAAAATTAATATACGAACCTGCTCATTGTAGTTTGTTGTAAGAATTAACGATTCTCCGATATTTCACACCTTCTTGGGTAAAATAGATTAAAATCGCTAATTTCTTATTCGTTGCTTTAAGGTATGCCATTACTTGTTCAATATGGGCATATCCGATTTTTGGCCGAACTTTTAATTCCACAACCACCGAATCTTCAACAATAAAATCTAAAAAATACTTTGTGATAACTTTACCTTCATAATTTAAAGTAACATAAACTTCCCGATTAAAGTGCAACCCAGCTTTCTCAAGTTCGGCAGCGAACACACCTTGACAGTACTTTTCAGGCATTCCATATCCTGTTGCCTTAAAAGATCTAAAAGCAACACCGACAATTTTATAACTGAGATCCTTATGGATTATTTTGTTTTGATCTGCCATCTAAATCAGCTTCGGGTCTCATATATTTGGTCCTCATTATGGTTATTTATTTAATATATAGATTTCTAATTTATAAAACTTACAGAACACTATTTCGTATATTATTTAAAATTTGTATATTCGCGATTATTATCTAAGTTTACCCGCCACGTCCTTTTCCTGTACCGAGGTCGCCCGAAGCAGTTCTTCCACTTTTTTCAGCCGTTCGTCGGCAGTTTCCGCGGGCTGGGTTGGAGCCGGTTTGGCCTGGGTACTGGCCATTTGCGCGTCTTTCAAGTTGGATTTAGAACCCAAATTTACAGCCTCCTTGTGGAAAACCATGACTTTCGGACTCAGCATAAACTTGGTAAAGTAGCTGATGGTATTATAGAGCGGCCGGCCGTTAATTTTGGCAAAAGCCAGGCCTAAAACGGGAATACCGATAAGCAGACACATAATTACCAGGACAATAATGCTTTTTGTGGTCGAATAGCCCAAAAAGACCAATACGCCGCCGCCAAACAGTATGCCGAACTGCTTAATGGTCAACGGACCGATAATCTTATCTTCCACGTCTGTAAATTGTGGTACTGGAAATTGCATATCAGCTTAATTATAGCACAATTGATAATTTCAAATATCAAATTACAAATTTCAATTCAAAAATAAAATATTAAATGTCAAACTGTTTTTTGATCGCCGTTTTTTGTATTTTTAATTATAGCCGAAAAAATAAGAAGTAATTCATGCGACTCTTTCCACAAAATTTCAGCTTTATCCTTCAGTTCCGGACAAGTCTTGGCTATTATTCGCAACCAATAGCGGGTTTCTTTGGCCTCTTTTTTACAAATACCCATTTTATGTTCAAAGTCTTTTCTGGATTCCGCCGCATCCGCTTCACAGTAATTAGCCCCCATTGAAGTGCCTGATTTGACGAATTGGATGATTAGGTTAGTCGTAATTGCATTTTGGGGTACCAATTTAGCGAATTCTATCACCGCCTCTGAAAATAAAGCCGTTCTTTCTTCCAGGTCATATATTTTGTCATTTGTCATTTGGTTTTGATTTGAAATTTGTAATTTGTAATTTGATATTTTCTCTATGCGCCTATCCCGATTGAATCGCTCTCAGCAAGTCCGCGGTCTGCTCAAACCGAGCTCTGTCCAATATCCCCGGCTGGGGCGGGTCGTTTAGGCGTTCCAGGCTGGTTTGCTGCTGCAGCGCGCTGCTCCCCGTTTGCAGGTAACTTATATAAAGCGGACTTTTTTCCAAATTCATGGACACCTGGTGGTAATCGTACTTTCGGATAAGGTTGCTGATTTGTTTGGCTAGCAAATCCCACCCTCCTTCCAGATTTTGCGTGTCAATTTTGCTCAAATCTTCCAAACTCGACAACTTTGCCTGGGGCGCGGACGATTTTTTGGTTTGCGGCTCCTCATCCGTTAAGACCGCGGTTTCCGATTGAACTAACGGTCCTGGAACCGCCACAGCTTCCGGTGTTTTGATTTTGAGGGACGCGGTCGGCACCATAAAAACATTATCCGGCAATTTACTGAGCCCGCTTGTTAATCCGGCCTCAGCGGTGGTTTTTTTAGCCAAAACTTGCGCGAGTGAAGAGGCTTCTGTCGGATCCGATTTTATTGGCGGCGTTTTGTCGGCATAGCCCGGCTTTAAAGTGTTCGATAATATTTCATTTACTACGGCCTGAATTTTTGGCAATCCCGGCTCCGCGTTCGCAAGTTCGGGTTTTTTTGGCGCGACACCCGCTTCCGGCCCTGCAGCCGCCACCGGCCCATTAACTTTCTCCCCCATCTTCCCGCCTCCCTCTATTCGCTGTCCGCTATCCGCTGTCCGCTGCTTGCTGTCTGCTGACTGCTGTCTGTTGACTGCTGTCTGCTGATTGCTGTCTCCTACCTTCGGCCTCGGTACCGGCGGCAAAGCGCCATAATTTAAATGTATCGCGGGTTCAAGCTTGGGACGGCTTCTTCCCGGCAATTCCAATTCCGCCACCGCTCCCGGAAGCTCCTTTTCCGCCATTACCGCCTTAAGTCTGCCCGCAAACCCACTCTTGTCTCCACTGTCTGCTGTCTGCTGCCTGCTGACAAATGTTTGCTGTTTGCTGTTTGCTGTTTGCTCCGGAGTCCCTCGTTCAATCCTCCCCATCCTCGGCAAATTCATTATATGATTCAGCTTTGGTATGCCCATCGGCGCGGCCGCGAATTTTTCCCTAAGCATATCCGGAGTCGTCGCCAAAGTCTGCGAGTTTATCATCTGCGCTTTACCGCTCGCAATCTCCTTAATCTGCTCCGGTTTTGTAATTTTTCCGCCGGAGGCGGATCCGCCTTTCGCGGATAATTTTTCATTTGGAATTTGCCCCTGTCCCCCATTTGAAATTTGGAATTTGTTATTTGTAATTTGCCCCCCTATTCCCTGTCCGCTGTCCGCTCCCCGCTGTCCGCTCCCCGCTAATGATTCCTGCCTCTTCCCCGCCATCAAAATATCCTCAAGCTCCGCCAGCTGTTTGTCGTTCATTATATCCAAAAGCGCCAGCCATTCCCCCCGCTCCTGCCGGCTGAGGATTTTTGACTGAATAACCAGGTCTTCGATTTTTTTTATTCTTTGCGGATCCATGCTTATTTATAGGCTAATTTTGAATATTGACAGGCCAAATATATTTGTTATAATTATCTCATAGGTCTTCGGCCGTGGTTTATATACCACACCTTGGCGGAAGATCTGTAATAATAGAGTCTCGGCCCCGTGGTTTATATACCACACTTGCGGAGGCTCTTTTTTTATTTGTCGCCACTAGATTCATACGGGAAAACTGATAAAAAATATTTACTGTCGGTCTTTAAATTTTCAATAATTTGAACGACAAACATTTCATTATTGGGTGCTTTTCCATAAAAACGATGCATTGAATGTTTCGGTTTGTTTGTATGCTCTTTGATGGTCGGCGATAACTTTGATTTTTGTATTAACTCCAAGGCACAGGCGTAAAATTTCAACCTTCTTAACCTGTCTGCCTGGTTCTTTTGGTGCAGGTGTTCCCAAAAATAGTCGAGAAAAATTTTATTGTTTCCAAAATAGGCCGACCTGACGTAGGGTTTGCGCTTGCTTCTCTTTTTTATACCCAGGAATATAGTCCTCGCCCTGGAATAGACTTCTCTATAATCGGTTCCCGCCAGTTTGTTAATTTTAGACTGAAAAATCTTCATTAATAATTTTCATGGCCTATATTGCTCAGGTTAGTTATCTATAATATAGCATACTCATTACCCTAAATTTTAACGCGCTTCTCTAAATCTTCCAACTTCCTGTCAATTTCCTGCGCTTTACTGGGCACGCCGGCTTTTGTGTTAGTCATATTCGTCATTTCAATCATATTTTCCGCAGAACTATGATATAATTCATCCGAGTGGGCCCAGGCGGGTGCCGAGCCTGGCTTTGACATCCGGGTTTCAGGGGTTCGATTCCCCTTGGGTCCACCACTTGACAAACTCTGAGATTCTGTTATACTTTTTTCAGATGTCAAAGCCGGGCTTTCAGGCACTTGCTGAAACCCTAAGGCCGCCCCGAAAGGGGCGGTCTTTTTATTATCCGCCTGCCCTCTGTTCCCTGTTGCCTGTTCGATATTCACTACTCCCTGTCCGTCATTTGCACCTTTCCCCTGTTCCCCATTTGGAATTTTTAATTTTTCATTTGCAATTTGCCCCGTCGCTCCCTGTTCCCCATTTGGAATTTGTAATTTGTTATTTGTAATTTCCCGCCCTCCTCCCATCCTCAACCCCGCCCCGCTACTCTGCATCTGCTTCCTCAAAACCTCCTCAACATTAACCTGGCTCATCTGCAGCATAACTTTTGCAGACTTGCTTTCAGGGACTGCAGGCGGAACGGATTTGGATAAATCTGATGATATTTCAACTGGTTTACCCAATGCGCTCTGGTTTGAAACGAAAGAAGTATTTTCGCCGTCTTCATTAAATAATTTCAAGGCCTGATTTTGCGTTTCTATGTAACTAGAAAAAAATGGCTCATAAAATAAAGTCGTAGGCTTTAAACTCTTCAGCCAATCATAAAGTTCCAAAAGCTTAAACAGAATAACCTTTTCGTCCTTATTCAATCCCCGAACGTTTAAACTTTTTTGCATATAAGAAACCCTCTCCAAGCTTCCTCCCAAACCTCCACTAGCTCTGGTTTGAGCCCCTCTTCCGTTTTTAACGGTAAATCCGACTGAAAATTCGTTATAATCTTCAAGCCAGTTCTCAACAGTCGCATATTGCTCTTCATTTTTGTTTAGGAGCGTAATACCATTTTCACCTAAAAATTCTCCGTTGTCCTCTATTGCTTGTTGTATTTGCTTTCTTTCATCTTCAAAGACTTTGGGATCTTTGTGGTACAAAAATAGCAAACGAAAAATTTTCTCGCCTAAATCAAAATCTTGCACATCCAGACAAAATAGCAAATTTTCTCTAAAAAAAGTCATAACGTCCTGCTCCGGAAGATTCATTAAAAAAGTCGCCTTAAGTAAGGCTAGCATCCTTAAATATTCTAGAAATATATCTGGGCGTTCCTTAGCCAAACGCGAATTCTGGGCAAGCAGATTATGCAGGTGGTCAAAACAATCAATAGCTAATAAATCTTCATTTGTCTCAATAATTTCAAAAATATATGCCTTCAATTTCAGCATTAAATCGTCATCACTCAGCCATTCGGGTTTAAGAAGCTTAAAATTAGTGTCGGTAATAAAAACTATCTCAGCCAAATCCAAACTGCGGCCGGCAATCTGAGTTGTGGCTGCAAAATTTTTATTCAATATTTGCGAATCCTTTTCCATTTGCTTCTTGTCTTGTCTTTAATGTTTTTAGTTATGGGGTAGGCGGCGGAGCAGTTGTTGGTTCGGCTCTGTACCCTGGTTGAGATTTTTTAGCATTTAGTAAGGTCTCATCAAATCCCTTTGGGGTAATATTATATTCAGGGTGTGCGGCAATCAAACCCTTAAATCCTGCGGTAAACTTTTCAACATTATCATTTCCAAAAAGCTGTTTGTTCTCTATAAGTTCAGTAAAAATGGCTGGATTAGCCTTATAAACATTTACCAACCTCAGCACTGCATCACCTTGGTTGCTCCCCTTATTTACATTTCCACCTTTTAAGGCCTTCCCTTCGACAAATTCCGGCAATTGCCACTTTCCTGTGAGTTCGTCCTGAACGGCACCAAAAGCTTTTAGAGGTCTGGCTTGGCCTTGGTGAATGCGTCCCAAATAAGCGCGCAATATAGTAGGTGGCAACTCATTCATCAGCATCATACCCATAAGGTTAAGGTTGCGCCATCCTTTTTCTGGATCTTGATCCGCAAAAATTGCGGCTTCCAAACCTCCTGCATGCCCTCCGGCCTGACCTCTTTGCAATTTAATATTAGCCTCATCCAAAAATCTTCTTTGGATTATCGCATCTTCTAAAGTTTCATCATCGCCTTCTCCAAAATGCTCTTTCTTTATATCAGCAAATCTCGAACCATTATTTGCCGCCTCCTTAAGTTTATTACCAATATCCGTAAACTGTTGTATCTTTGTTTTTTCCCCAGTAGCAATAAACTTATTAGCATATTCTTCTAATGCGTTTTTAAAAGCAACTGGGTCTGTGTGCTGTAAGTGTTCTAAATATTCTAAATCGTAAGCCGCCCTGACTACACCATCGCCATCAGTACACCTATAACCGTAAGCCCGAAAGCGATTATCTCCTTCTCCTGTTTCCTGCAAATCATCCAAAACTTCAAGCTCTTCTTCTTCATCAAAGTTATTTTCACTCATTATTTGATGCATATCCTTCATGTACCGAAGAATAGAGTGAGTTTTGCTCAACCTGCCTCTGGCATTCATATAATCATCTTGCCAGTTTCCATGTTGCAGAATTTTCAATGCAGCATGTATTAAATGTTTATCATTTGAATCGAACGCCGCATCAGCTATTTTAAAGGCATCATCGCGGGTCCTTACACCCTCCTGCAATTCCTTTGTTTCCTTTGATATCAGATCTCTCTTGGCTACTAAACCATGAAAAGTTTTTTTGCCCATACCTCCGGAACCTGGCTTGCCTGGATAATCTCCTGATTTTAACCATTCCGAAGGAACAACTCTATTTAAAGTATCCTGCATATAACCAATAGCTGGCTCATAGGCTTTAGCCTCTTTTTCATGTTCTCTTTTCTTCCAAGCTTCACTAACAACTTTTGGATCAAAAAAAGACAAAGCCCTCCAAGCTCCACTGCGACGAGCCGCACTTTTACGTTTTCTTTCCGCATCCGCATGAATCCTTTCCGCCTGCGCAATTTTAGCAGGTAAAGCGGCCATGTCCTTTGTTTCTTCGTCTGTTAGAGCCTCCCCCTTAGCAACTTTCGCTTCTAGCCTCGCTAATTCAGCTGCGGATATTTTGCCTTTTATAGCTGCTGCCTTAGCTCTATCTTCATTTTTCTGCCCAATCCCGCTCCACGCGCCGATTTTTTCTCCAATTTTTTCTGTTACATTCCTACGAATCAAATTACCCCCCGCTTTGGCGCCCATGGCTGTAAGCCCAAACGGCGCTTGCCAGCCGTATTTGGTGGCGAAGTCGGAGACTTGTTTGGCGCCGATGATGCTGAATTTGTCCGCGACCATCAGGCCGGCAATTAGAAAAATCAACAATAATATATTGCTGCCAACCTTGAACACGAAAGTGGCGACATCGGAATTACCAAAGGCTGATGTTATGGCCGCGCTATTGACCTGCTGTAAAATTGGGGTTGTCTGGGAAGTGTTCGACATTATAGCGGCCATGTTCAAGAAAAATGCCATTATGGGTGTGAAGAAGGCGTACTTTAAAAACGTCTCCCACCATTGGGTCCGATAATGTTCCGTGGCAGGTAAAATTCCGCAAACATACGCAACGGGTGAAATCATTAACAATACCCATAAAGCAAGTATCCGAATGAATAAAAACGCGGCTATGGCCACAAAAACCATAAAGCTACCCAAAGACAAAGCCAAATAGAAAAATGGTATAACTATATCGGAAAACGAACCGCTAAATAATTGTTGGGCGGCATTTGTCAAAAAACTCTTACGCCAATTATTGACCATCAAATCGCCGGCAAGGGATTTAATCACGGTAACGTTAGCAGGCAAAAATTGTGCCTGTACAGTGTCGGCAATTCCTAAGACCGCTTGGCCAACCACCAAACTGAAATTGATTAATAAAGCTGCAATGATTAGCTGTACCAGCAAATGTTTGTACTGATAGCTATCTATGCGGAACAGTGTGGCCATGGCAATAACAATAAGCGCCACAATAAACATAATGTCGCAAAGGTTGCGAATGACAATCCAACCGGGATAAATAACCGCTACAAAAGTATCTTTATAAGCTTGGATGCTTAGTAAGGCCTGAAGCAGTGGCGCAACAAGGAAAGAAAAAATGGCAAAGATTATTTCCTGGAAAATTCCCAAGATTACCCCGATAATCTCCGTTAAAAAATTGGTAATCGGATTACCACCTCCGCCCCCGTTTACATTTTGTCCGGAGCCGGTATTTGATCCGTTATTCGGCACCGAACCGGGAACAGCGTCATTCAAATGGGCAGTCAGGTCTGTTTGGTTGTCATAAAGCTGGACATAGATACTTTTGCCAGCTCCAGCTGCCGAAATAAACGATCCAGTCGTGCCAGTGAAAAAATTTCCTAGCGAGCTGGCCAAAGTGCTGTAATAAACATCGGGTACAACATACAATTCATTTACCGGCTCTGTACTCGCATTATTGGCAGAATTAGCCTGTTGCGAAATGCCCAAATTGGAAAAACTTGTAGAAGGAACCGCAATTATTTGCTGATATACGTTACTTCCAACATTCACAGTTCCGCTGCCTTGGGGCGATGGCCTGACAGGCCCATCACACTTCGTAACGGAATTAGTGCCACTTATTGCAGCCCAACCCACAGTTGACGCTGCCCCACCAGCGGCTGCCGCGGTTGCCAACCCGTACACCACAACACTGGCTCCTCCAGTAGCCGCGGCTGTTCCGACAAACAAAGCCGTACCACCAAGAACTGCCACGCCCTTTGTAGCCACCCCTCCTGTAGTGGTAATAGATTCTGTGTAACACGGAACTCCGGCTATAGTTGAAGGGTCAGCGCCGGCCGCTATTTTTTGTTGAATTACCTGAGCCTGCTGCTGAGTGACTTTTGCAACAAAACTAGGCCCAACACCGCTAATGTTTAAGTTAGTATTAGTCCAACCTGGAACATAAATTTCATCATTACTAAAGTCAAGGCTGTTTACCGTTTGATGTGCAGTGTTGGTTAAACCCGTAACCGCTATGGTAACTTGAACATAAAAATCCTGATTTTGAGCCACTCTTATAAAATTACTGTTGCTGCATGGTCCGGTCGGTCCGCTACAAATTTGAACGGTTTCCGTAAACTGCATGTCGCTAAAATTATACGTATTCCCCGCGGCACTTGCCTGAATGGGTAACGCAAAAAGGCTTGCCACAGTAGAAAGAGCAAGTATAGTAATAAACAGAACGGGGGGTAATTTCTTAAAGAATTTTGATTTTAATTTCTGGAACAAGTGGTTAAATCTTAATAAATCACCCATTTGTGGATAAGACTTTCACTAAAATTATACCACATTCCCCAAAAATCACAAAATACTCGGCAAGTTACTGCCCACTGGGTATTGAATTGTTGTGTCATTGCGAGGAGTGCAGCCGACGAAGCAATCTTATTGTCTCTCTAAGATTGCTTCGGAAATAAGTCAAAGCCCTTGTTTCCTCGCAATGACACAGGGCCAGTGGGAAGTAACCTCGGCAAACTTGTGAATTAAAGTCAAAATATAGTCCGGCAAACCTACGGGAAACGGAACAATTTTGTGTATTGGTAAAAATTAGATAAAACCGACATTACCTTTAGAATATCCGGGACGATTTTCCACCCCGCACCACCCGCGCCACGCACCGATATCGTCTATAAAATATAATTTCAACAAAACCTGTCTTTGGTAGACAAAACGTGCGGCCGCACGTTTTGTCTACCAATTTTCTTTCTAGATTATTAAGATTGGCATCAGATTTTCAATGAGCCCTCCCCGCGGCAGAGCAGCGTGGTAACAAGTCCAAATAGCTAGTGTATCAGCTCGGCCGAATACATCCGACTTGTCTGCCGTAGCCTTGACGAAGGTAGAGAGCCGGGATCCAGAATGCCGCCCTGACTGGATCCCGGATATTTTTCACAGCCCTGAAAAATTCCGGGATGACATAATTGTTAACCCTGGAGTGGGGCTCCGGGGAATAGTGTCGATTAAAACCGAAATTGCCTTCAGAATATCCGATTTGATTTGCCACGCCACACCACCCGCGCCATTCGCCAATATCGCCTATAAATATAAAAATACAACTCTTGTCTTTGGTAGACAAAACGTGCGGCCGCGCGTTTTGTCTACCAATTTTATTTTTAGATTATTTGACTAGTATCAGAAGCTCATTAAAAAATGTGTTCCGCTTTGAAAGAAGTAAGTCCTATATATTAAACATCTTACGCAAATCGGCATCACTGTCCATTTCTTCAACTTTTAAAATCCGAATGTACTTTATTAAACCTGATTCTTTTAAATATTCAATTGCCTCGCGGTTAAACGGGTAGGGGTTTACATAAACGCTGGCCTGCAATTTTTTAAATTCATTTCTTTTTAACAGACGCCTGAATTGGTTCCTCTGCAATTTGGCGTCTTCCGGGATGTCAAAAATCAGCACCCGCCATTTTTTATCCCAAACTGCTCGCTTAACGACTTTTGCTTTGGCCAGCAATGCTTCCATTTGCCCTTTGGACGTAAGTTTTAAAAACCTTAAGCCATCTTTGGACACGATTTCCACCAGCCCCTGTTCCCGCATATGGTAAACCGTGGATTTATAATTGTTGTAGTTCCCCCAGGTATGATTCCACATCCGCCTTTTCCATTCGTGCTTGGACGCGAAAATTACGGACAAAAGCTTCCCCGTCTCGTACAGCCAAAATAAAACTTCATTTACCGCGGTCGAATCTTTTTTCGGCATAAAAGTAAAATTTAATTTTTATCTTAGAAGCTATCTTAAAAAATAACCTTTGACCACTTTACGTCATTCCCGTCCTCCCGCCTAAGGCGGACGGAGGAATCCAAGTCAAGCAAGTAAGAACAATTCTGGATCCCCGGTCAAGCCGGGGATGACGAAACTTTATTTTTAAGACTACTTGTAATAATTTTTATTTGATATTGGTAGACAAAACGTGCGGCCGCACGTTTTGTCTACCAAATGGCTATCTACAGTTTACGCTTATTGAAATTATTTGCAACCGATGGATGCAAATTATAGTGCAAATAACTATCCGGGTCAGGCCTAACGCGTTAAGCATAAATATTCGGCGGCAGACCCGTGACTATCAAAAAACCATCTTTGATGATGGTTTTTTGATCTCCTAATTTTTGTTTTTCTAAACGGTCGATTGAAAAGCGAATACTATTCCCCTCTCGGAGCAAATACGGGCACCAGGCCTCTGGGCAGAATTACCGGCTGGTTGGTAAACGCGCCGGCCACGGTTGGCGAGTTTGCATTATTATTGTACGCGGTCTGCTGCGGTGTGGCAGTGGCTACGGCGGTAATCAGTGGTTTACCGGAAGAATCAAATACAGTCAGTGTATAATTGCCGCCCGTCGGCGAAACTACTTGCATGCTCCCGCTGAGCGGCAGCCTTGTCGTAGTACCCACTACCCCCGGCCCGGTAATCGCCGCATAACTGGCGGTCCCGATTTGAGTCGTCATAACCGTCCAGGTTAAAGTATACCCGTTGGTTACACCCGAGTTGGGGTAAGCTTCAAGATCTATCCCCTTTGCCATATTACTTTCGGTGTTGTTGTTTAGTGTTTGAATGGTCGCCGCTTGGGTGACGGAAACCGCCGCGCCCGCAGCCATATTTTCATTTATATTTACGGCGTGACCGGTAATGCCGCCCATAACCATACTGGAACCGATTTGTGTTGCGATACCAGCCATTGCCTTTAAGAAACCGGGCAAGTTGTTGGGGGTATACTGGCCAAGGTTTAAAGATTTAAACATGGCATCTATACCCTGATTGACTAACACGGCCGGGGAATTAATAGCCTCGCACATAACAATAGCCGCGGTGCCTTCGGTGTTATTACCGCCGCCCACGGCTGAATTGCTAACACTATTATTACCAGTCACGGTAAATGGCAAATTATTCCACGCGGCCAGCGCAGTATTATAATCGGCCTGGGCTTTGGCTATGTCGCTATCCATCTGCTGAATTTGCGCAGTGGTAAAATTAGTCATGGTACTTCTGGCATTTTGCAAACTTTGAAGCAATGCCGCTCTATTAGCCAACTGATCTGATGCGGCTTTGGTCGCGGTGTCTATTTGCTGCTGCTGGGCCAGACTGCCCGCGCAATTAACCGGCGCTTTATAGCCGGTGCCCTGGGAAATAAAAGTCTTGGCCGAAGCCAGCGCCGAACCATGAGATTGATCAACACCGCCTACGTAAGTCGTATGTAAATAATAGGGATTCGTAGCCGCAAAGCCGGCTTTGGCCAGGTCGCTGTAAAAATAGGGATCGTCCGGATTCAAGGTCGCATAACCCAAAGCCGTGTCCGCTTGAACGTAAATCCCGGGCGGCACCTGGAATCGGAACGCCGGATTAGTTAAAATAGCCCTGGCCATAAGCTGGCCCTGGTTGTCGGGAAAATTGTCCCGAATAAACTGGTTGTCATACATTAAAGTCGCGACCGAATCGGTATAAGCTTTGATATTGGCAATTTTAAAATTATTCACCAACTTGTTTACCAACTGGTCAGCCACGACTTTCGTGGTTTGAAGAAGAACGGTAATTAAAAAGGCTTTCCAGATGTTTTGGCTGGCAACATTGTATTTAGCAATGGCGCTGTTCAATTTAGCGGTATAGGCTTCAATACTCGCGTTAACCTTAGTAATATATTGTTCCTTGACGCTTGCGGTATAAATGTTTGGCGATGTTAAAGCTTGTAAAGCAGGGAGCACGCCCGGCGTAAAACCCAAGGTCGGATCGCCTTCAAGACACGCCAAATATGCGGTGTATGCGGTAATCTCCTTGGCATACTGCGCGGCCAAAAGATTTCCTCCACCGATAATCGCAGAAAAAGAAAACCCAACCTGCGTTACAGTATCCGTTTTTTCGAATCCCTGCAGTGTAGTATCGCAAACCGCCAGGGATTCGGGATTTAAAGTTAAAATTGCTTTTAAAGCAATATCAAATGCGGTATTTCCGACGACCGACCCGCTGTCATTAATCGGCACAGGATTGACCGCCCCGGCAGCTGTACCGGTACCGCTAAGGGGCAAAGCAAAAGCCAAGCCCGGCATCAAAACCATTTGGCTGAAAATTAAAGCCGCTGCAATTATTTTTTTGACGTTATTGGCCCGCATCGCTGTTGTCTAAATTCGTTAAGCTGGAAACTTGGCTTGGCGTGACCGCGCTGGAACCAAAGTTGTCAATGGTGGATTGCGAAACAGCCGGGGAGCCGTCAGCATTAAGATACAACGCCGACTGTGGGTCGTCCTGAGGAAATTTTTGCGCCACCGCGATATTTTCATTATCCAAGTCCTGCTGGCTCTTTAAAAACTGCTGAAGATCGGCACTAATTTGGTCGGGGTTTTCATCGGCTTTCGTAAAATTCTGCAGCAGAGCGATCGTGGAATTATACTGGACGATTTTTAATTGCTGCAGTTTTATAAGGCTCTGGGGAACGGGTAATTTCTGCAATGCGGCTAACAAGCCGGAAATTTTTTGCGCCTGAATATTTATTTGCCCTTGGTCTCCGGAGTTTATAGCTCCTGCAAAATCATTATTACTAATAACATTTGATTCTATGGCTTGCGTATCGATAAAATATTGTTTAACTGACCCCGCGGAGTCGGGAATGGAATTTACTTTAATATCGCTTAAAGAAAGTTGAACCCCCTGGGTGCTGGCGCCCAAGACTTGTCCAACGTTTACCGGGGCGACTTTTCCGTCGTCCCCTATTATTTGCGGACCCTGGTCGGTGCTTGCCCCCAGCACGGCCGGCTGAGGCAAGTCTTCCGCCGAGGGAACATAAGGAACATAATGCGGCAAGCCGGCCTCGGCAAGGGTTTGCGCTTTGTGAAAATCAAACAGCTGGGGCTTTTCCAAGTACGCCGCGCCAAAAAGCAAAATTACGGCAAACATAATTATGCCAAAATGCCCCCACTGTATTGATTGAGGAGAAACAGATTGAGCTTCCTGATTTGAAATTTCCATATTTGTTTTTTTAATATGTTCCCGGAATTCCGCCCGTACCGGTCAAATAAAACGGGCCGTCCGGAGCGTCAAAAAATATAGGATAAACCTGGACGCCTCCGAGGCCCACCGCACAGGGGGTCGGCAGAACGCCACCCACTAAAGGATTACCGGGTGTAAATATATCGTTGAAATCATAAGTCGGCGCCGGCGGCGTGACAGGGATGGCAATACCAATAACCGGCCCGAGACCGTTTTCCAAATCGACATTATTTACAAGTGAATATTCCGGACAAATAATACTCTGGGCAGCCAAGGGGCCGGCAATTACGAAGCCTCCATAAGGAACAAACACCGGCAGCGCTTTTGCGGGTAACGCCTGCGAATACAAAACAAAAACGGCCGCGGTAGTTAACAACAAAGCTACCATGAAAGTATATAGAATTCGGCTCATGTGATAATGCCTCATAATATTGGATTTTAATTTTGTTTCACAATACAAATCGGCCTAAATTATTGGCCTCCGATTTGATGTTATTAAATTGTGTTTTGTTTTGATTTCTAAGCGAACTTTTACCTTTTACATTCTTATTATAGCACATCCGGATAAATTTTGCAATAGGTTTGAGGACTTGGTATGATTTAGAGATGAAAATAAAATTATTTGCGATTTCTACACATAAGGGATCCCCTTCGCTCCGCTCAGGGCTTCGCCTGACCCATGCTCATAATGATGTCGGCTTGCCCGCCAAAGCCTTGGCGACGGCGGGTCGGGATGACACATTTAATAATAATCGTTTACTCAAACTATTGGCTTTAATTTTTTTTACGGCTGTCTTGGCCGCGGGATGCAATCAGCAGATATTATCCTCTGCTCCGGTTTCGGCTCAGCCATATAGTTACTCTCATCGATTGCAAATTGGTTCACAAAATTTGAATGTGGAAATTGCGAACACGCCGGCGGAGCAGCAACAAGGTTTATCGGACAGAATTTCCATGGCCACAGGCCAGGGCATGCTGTTTGATTTTGGCTCGGCGCAAATGACCGGATTTTGGATGAAGGATATGAAATTTAATTTGGATTTTATTTGGATTGCGGACGGAAAAGTTACAGGCGTAACTCCCGATGTCCCCGCTCCCGCGATTTGTAACTTATCGGTTGAAAGCTGCAACTCGCGCCTCCCGGTTTACTATCCCCCGTCGCCGGTCAATTGGGTGGTGGAAGTAAATGCCGGGTGGGCGAAAAAAAACAACATCACGGCGGGCGATGAAGCGGTACTAAAAAAATGACAAATACCAAATTACAAATTTCAAATCAATTTTTAATGCCAAATTAAAAAATTAAGATATTGGCCTTGATTTGAAATTTGATATTTGCAATTTCGAATTATTACTGAATCTTTCCGGCTAGGTCAATCCACTGTTCAATGGTTAACTCCTGAGGTCTTGCCTCAGGTTTTATTTTTAGCTGGCGCAAAATATCGGCCACGAAATTTTTATCCAGGTGCAAATTGTTTACCAGGGTGTTATGGATTTGTTTTCGCTTGCCGGCGAAGCAAGCTTTGACAATTTTAAAAAATCTTTTTTCGTCGGCGAGCTCATATTTGGCTTTGTCGTACAAATCTATTTTGACTATCGCGCTGTCGACTTTTGGCGCCGGATAAAAACTTTTGGACTGGACGACCTGCACCAGTTTAGGTTCGCCGTACAGCTGGACCGAGATGGCCAGAATTCCCAAGTCCCCCGCTTTGGCCGCCAGGTTGCGCGCGACTTCTTTTTGCGTTAGCACGACGATGCTGCTTGGCTTAACTTTTGCCGTCATCAGCATTTGTAAAATTTTTCCGGTAATGTAGTATGGGATGTTGGCGACAACTTTATAACCCGCGGATCTAAACGCGGATCCGCTACGCGGATCTGGACGCGGAACGACATTTGTTCCGGCGTTTGGATTAATAAATCCCCTGGCAGATAGCTCCGCCTGAAAATCGAACTCAAGGGCGTCGGCAATTTCAAAGCGGAAGTTTTCGGGATAATCTTTTTTTACGGACTTCAGTATTGGAAAAAACTTCGGGTCTTTTTCTATGGACAAAACAAAACCCGCGCGCTCGCACAAAGCGCGGGTCAGGTTGCCAATGCCCGGGCCGATTTCCAAAACCGCGTCGGCCTCGCTTATGTCCGCCGCGTCAACTATGTCCTGCAGCACAATATCGTCAATCAAAAAATTCTGGCCGTAGGTAAAGTTGGGCTTGAGATGGTAATGCTTGAGAAGATTTTTTAGTTGATCTACATTCATTGGGACACAATTACAAATTTTAAATTAAAAATTTTAAATCAAATCCTAATTTTAAATTTTAAATTTTAAACTTCGCCATTGATTTGATATTTGAAATCTGAAATTTGGCATTATCTACGTGACTTCATACTCCAGTTCCCCATCGTTGCCGCTAAAATGTTCTTTGGCAGTTCCCCGGTATTCCATATTTTCTCTGGGCAAAGCTTTAAGAATGCGCGACGGTTGGCTGATTTGCCAATTGCCGAACACGCGGCGGCTGTGGGTGTAGACCAAAAACAGGCGTTTGCGCGCCCGGGTCAGGCCCACGTAAGCCAGGCGGATTTCTTCGGACAGTTCGCTCGGGTCCAGCAGGCTGCGGCTGTGAGGCAATATCCCCTCTTCCAGCCCCACAAAAAACACATTATCGAACTCCAGACCCTTCGCGCTATGCAGGGTCATAAGAGTTACCGCGTCTTTGCTTTCGTCTTTTTGGTCGATTTCGCTAATAAGCGCCACTTCCTGCAAAAATTCCGACAACGCTTCCCGCCACGGCAGGTTGCCGAACTTTTGCGCCACGGAATACAGTTCTTCCACGTTTTCAAAACGCGATTCGCCGGCCTCGCTGCCGTCGCGCAAGTATTTTTCGTATCCCGTTTTCCGGACAACCAATTTCATCAGCTCGGACAAAGCGGATTTTTCGTTAAACTCCGTAAGCTCCCCGAGCACGGCAAAAAAATCCTGCGCCGAATGCCAGGCTTTGCGCTGCAGCGTAACTTCGGCAAACGCGCTCCTAAATTCTGAAAGGCGGAGAACTGGGGAATCAGAAGCGAGCTTCTTTGATTTATCCGGTTTTTCGGATTTCTCATCCTGTTTAAAATTTAATATAAAATCCCTGATTATCTCATAAGACTTATCCCCAATCCCCCGCGGCGGCTCGTTAACCACGCGCTTTAACGATACCAAGTCGCGAAAATTGAGCGTCAGGCGCAAATAAGCCAGCATGTCCTTAATTTCCTTGCGTTCGTAAAATTTCAGGCCGCCGACAATCTGGTACGGAATACTTGATTCTATTAGAGCTTCTTCAATGGCACGGCTCTGCGCGTGGGTCCGGTAAAGTACGCAAAATTCCCTAAGCGGTTCGTGCTTTTTCGGCAGCTGCGGTAACAGCCCCCGGCCAAAACTGCCCAGCGACGGTGAATATTTGGCCTGCATTTTTTTGGCTTTAATGAACCTGTCGAGAATAGAGAAACTTGGCTTATCGTCATTGTCCTTTTGGCTGTCGTCCGTCTCGTATTCCAATTCCCCGGTTCCCTGGTTGGTGGCCAGCTTAATAATATTTCTGGCCACAAACCCGCCTTCGGCCTGCTCATCCTCTTCGCAGGCCAAAATAATTTTTTCCCCGTCCGGATTTTCCGTCCACAAAGTTTTGGGTTTTTGTTCGGGATTAAGCTCTATAACCTTTTGCGCGGCGTTTAAAATATTCTTGGTGCTCCGGTAATTCTGTTCGAGTTTGATAATTTGAGCCTCGGGAAAATCCTTTTCAAAATTCAGGATGTTGGTAATGTCGCTGCCGCGGAATTTATATATGCTCTGCGCGTCGTCGCCGACCACGAACAAATTGCGGTGTTCGGAGAACATTCGTAACAGGCGGTATTGGGCGGCGTTGGTGTCCTGGTATTCATCAACCAAAACATAAACGAACTTTTTTTGATATTTTTGGAGTATTTTGGGGAAGTTTTCCATAATTTTTACGGTGAGCATCAGCAAGTCGTCAAAATCAAGAGCGTTTTGCTTAAACAGGCTGTCCTGGTAACGCGCGTAAACTTCGGCTAATTTTTCGCGGAGCGGGGAATCCAATCCCAAATCCAGTTCCGCCGGCAGCTGCAGAAGATTTTTGGCGCGGGAAATCAGGGCGCCAAACATAGAGGCCGGCAGACGCTTGGTGTCCACGCGCAGTTCTTCCAAAATTTCCTTAATGACTTTTTGCTGGTCTTGGCTGTCAAAAATCACAAAATCATGGCCATAGCCTAAAACCGCGATTTCGTGCCGCAAAATTTTGGCGCACACGGCGTGAAAAGTTCCCATGGTCAATTGTTCCGTCGCGGAAACAAATCTCGCCAACAGCACAGCCACCCGGCCGCGCATCTCCTTAGCCGCCTTATTTGTAAAAGTCAGGGCTAAAATGTTGGCCGGCGGCACGAGTTTTTTTTCAATTAAATACGCCAGCCGGTGGGTTAAGGTTTTGGTCTTGCCGCTGCCCGGCCCGGCCAATACCAAAACCGGCCCGAGACCCGCTGTGACCGCCTGCTTTTGCTGATTATTTAACGCCGATAAATCCATAGGATTATTTTAACATCTTATCATTTTAACATTTTATAATCGTTTAGTCCTAATTTTTAATTAACGTGACGCGATTTTATGCGTTGATAAAATATTAGGATGGCAATTGTTAAAATGGATAGCGGCCTAAATTCGCCTCTATTTTAAAGGTAGGTTAAAAAAATCTCCTGTAAATAAAGCCAAAAATGTCAGGCTTGTGAATAAAATCCTTGCCCCCTGCTCCTTATCTTGTTAAACTAATAAGTGCAAATCACTCTAAAAAAGACAATTAATATATATAGGAATTAGCTGGCAATTTCCCCTGTTGTCCATAAAAAAACGAGCTTATCTATATATTATTATTTTATGCGGGTCTGGTTTGGACCACAACGCGTAAAATAAGGAGCCGATATCCAAAAAATCAGCTTGTGGCGGTCGCGACTCAAACGCTACCTTTCCCGCCTGACCTTTACCGCCAAAACGGAAATTAAACAGCTTTTCGGCGACATCAGCCGAAGGGCGCCTAATTTAAAGAGGCTGCATTTGCAGAGTTTTCCGGCCATCCATTTAAAAAAGATGGACTGGATGGATTTTGTATTGAAATTTTCCAGCGAACTGTTTGTAATTATGCTCAGCCTGATGGTGGCCGGGCTGAATATATTCTTTTTTACCGGCGGCAGCTTTGCGGACAACAGCCTGGCCGGTAATTTTATTAACCGCCACCAGGTGCTTAACGCCAAACTGTACGCCAAAAACTCCAGCATCATTACCGTTGTGGCCAAAAATAATTTTGTGCCTCAGGCTTATGCCGACGATTTTTCCGGACTGAATCCCGATACCGTGTCTTCCGACAATACAACCGAGAACAGCGGGACGGTTATGGACGACAACAACGGCATGGTGGCGCCAAGCCCGGACAGCCTTAAATCCATGGTCAGCAACGTAACTAAAAAAGTCTACCTGACCCAGGATGGAGATACCCTAAAATCCATAGCCGCTAAAAACGGCATTTCCGTCAACAGCATCCTCTGGAGCAACCCTTCTCTAACTTCCAATACCATAAAGCCGGGATGGAACCTGATAATCCCGCCGGTTGACGGCGTGGCGGTCACCGCCGGACCTAACACCACCCTGCCCGACCTGGCCGCGCAATACAGCCCGGACCGGTATAACACCAACAAACAAACCCGCGATCAGACCGCGGCGCAGTTGCTGGCCACAATTATTTCCTACAACGGTCTGGACAGCGCCGAAGACATCAACCCCGGGGACTTCCTAATAATTCCCGGCGGCGTTGTAACCACTCCCCCGCCCGTGCCGACGCCAACGGCCAAACCGAAGCCCAAGACAAAAAATACCCCAACTTACGACAACGGCGATACCGTTACCAGCATCAGCTCGGGCTATGATGGGGTAAACCATCTGTTCCCGGTTGGTTATTGTACCTACTATGTGGCGACTAAAATGAAAATCACTTTTGGCGGAAACGCCAAAAATTGGCTGGCCAACGCGGGTGCCAGCGGCTATGTAACCGGCCGCGAACCGGCCAGCCATTCGGCCGTGGTCTTTAGCGGAGCTGGCTATGGTCGCTATGGCCACGTGGCCTACGTGGAAAGCGTGGACTCCGGCCGCATATTGGTTTCGGAAATGAACTACGACCATTTTAACAGGATTGACCAGCGCTGGGTCTCCACAAGCGATTCGCATATTAAAGGGTATATTTATCCGTAATACCGCGGATTGGTCGCGGATATCTGCGCTGATCGTGCCGCGGAAGCGCGCTTACCCCATCATCTAAAACTGTTTCTTCAGCAAATATACTCACTGCATATTTAAAAACACGTTTGGCTAAACGTGTTTTTGCTTGTAGCCTGTCTGAGATAGGATTTTAACTTCAAAATTGATTTAAGACGCTTAAGGTAAGGGCGGGGCGGGCGGTAAAATTTTTTTGCCCCGCGCCTTGCCAACGCACGGTTTTACTTTTATCAACGTTGCTACCTGGCAAGACGTAGAGGCAAAAAAAATTTTATCCGGCCGTCACGGCCTTACTGGAATGTATAAACCCTATACTCTATATTCTATATACTACCTACTAAATGCTAATTTACGGCTGAACCGTCCCCTGGCTAAAGCCGCCCTGCCCCTGGAGGTCGGAGGTGCGGAGATCCGGCGCGGCCACGCTGACCGGCTGGTTGGTAAACAAGTCGGTAGCGGAAAAATTCATTTTGTTGAGCAGGACTACCGGCTGGTTGGCGTTAGTGGCTCCGGGATTTAAAGTCAGGTCAAAAGTCAGTATTCTGGCCTGGTTGAACCGGCCGGTATTAGCCGGCAAACTGCCCACATTCCAGGTTAATTTGTTAGTGGCCGGATCAAACTGCACATTTTGGGCTTCGTCCGGCGAAACACCCGACTGCGAAAAGCTGGCCGCCGGTATAAATGCCGTAAAGACGCCGCTGGAAAAATCATTACTGGAATTAGTCAAAGAAACACTGACCTGGTAAACCGTCGACTTGCCGACCTGTGGCGGCAGACTTCCCGAAACATAAGTCAAAGCCGTGTTGACGCTGGAAGGGCTGGAAACTTTTAGCGCCAGTTCATTCCCGGGGAACGCCGTGGAATATTCGTTGGATTTTATTTTGATGTCGGAAATAATTGTCAGGTTCTTGGAAGAATCCTTCGTGGCCGGATTGTTGACTTTCAAAGTAAACGACAACTGGCCGGACTGGTTAGGCAGCAAGCTGGCCAGCTGGGGCACGCCGGACGCGTTCCAAATTATCGTACTGTTGTTAATTTGCCCGCCCTGGGATGAAATGGATGCCGGGTCGATTACCTTGGTGTTCAAATCCACCTCTACGTTTACGCCCGTGGCGGCCACGCTGGCGTTATTTTGATAAGTAATATTGAAAGTTAAATTTTGACCCGGATTGACGACGTTGCCGGTATTGGCCGCCTGGAGCGACTGCGTCACTAAGAGCGGCAGGCTGGAAATTTGCGTGGAAAAAGTGGTTGAGTTTTGGGTAAAATAATTCCCGTCCGGCCCCTGAATTAGGAAATTAGCCGTCGCGGTTTTGTTCTCCCCCGGATTGGCCGCGGAAAACGTCCCCTGTACGGTAATGGTGCTGGAAGCGTTTTTGGAAAGCGTGGGAATGACCCAGGTATTGCTTCCCAAATCCGGAGCCGGCGTGGACTGCGCGAACACAAAACCATCCGGATAGTCCATTTCCACCCGGGCGTTTTGCACATCGCCGCCCGAATTATTCTGGTAAGTTATGGTGTACATGACCAGCTGGGCGTTGCTGGTATTAGTCGGCCCCTGCAGGGTCAGGCCGATATTCGAAGCCGCCAATTGGATAGTGGAGGTCTGGTCTTTGACAAATTGGGAGTTAAAATTTCCGTAACTGTAATGGAGTTTGGCGTCAAGCGTTTTTTGGTCTCCCACGTTGCCGGTAATTTTGGTTTTAACGATAACCACAGCATTCTGGCCCGGAAGCAAATCTGGGACGCTGAACAGGCTGCCGGAAAGGTCAGCGGCCTGCGGGCTGCTGCTTTCGTAACTTTCACCCTCGGGATAAGCCAGTTCAAGCTGCATACTGACGAGTTTTTGCGCATCGTTATTGGTGACCGTAATTTTATATACCGCTTCTCCCCCGCTGGGCACGGTTTGCGGGACATCTATATTTATGGCCACATTGGCCTGCTTGGACGTGGATGCCGGACCTTTTTTGAAGGCATAGTAACCCAATAGGGAAATAATTACTACCCCGGCGATAATCGCCAAAAAATACCATTTATTGGACCGGTAAAAACTTTTAAAACCTCCGTCCGCCACCTTTGGGGTATTAATACCGCCTGAAATTACGGACATTTGGGCCGACGGCCCCGCGACCTGCTTTTTAACGAAATCATTGCCGGGACGATTTGGATCTTCCATATTTTGTTGTTAATTTTTTACAATAATTCGGCTTAAATAATTGACCTAAGCCCCAATATTATACCATAAAATTACCGGGAGCGTTAAATTCTAGCCATGTTTTAAATACCGCTCCGATTTTACAGGCCTTTCCAGCTGGTATTCCACAAATTGGGACAACAAATTTTGTAAGTTCTCCAGGAGGACTTGGTCTCCAAAATTAAGACTGACTAAGTAATCAAACCGACAGTCTTTTAAAGAAATAAATAAATCCAGCGTCGGGAGGGTAACGGGCCGGGAATCCTGGGACTGTCCGGCAACAAAGCCGCCATGGCTGTTACTGAAAAATTTCGCGCCCGCCGGATAACTAATATCCAAACCCAATGTCCGCAAAATATTAATTTTAAATTTGGCCAATGCCAAATCCAAAACCGGCTGTTTTGATTCGCTGTCCAAAAATTTTAGGAACTCCGCCAGCAAATCGAATAAGGCTTCATTTTTCTGTTCGTCCGGGGTAAATTTTAATATCAGTTCACTGGCATAATAGGCCATTTTTACCGCCGCCAGGTTGTCCCGCATTTTTAAAAAAGTCGCGCGGGATTCCACGCCAATTATTTTTGGCAATTTGGCCGAAGTTAATTCCAGATTAACCAAAAATAACTGCTGCAGCCTGGACTGAAGTTTGGCTTTTTGCAGCTTGACCGATTTGGCCAAAGCCCGAAGCTTACCCGCTTCCCTGGTAAAAACCGTAATCAACTCGTCGCCCTCGTTATACGGCTGCTTTTTTAAAATTATCGCTAACCGGGTTTGTTCCTGCGGCATGAGTTTACGAAGTACGAAATTTTACGAACATACGAACTGACGTACTTAACGGGTTCGTAAGTTCGTATCCGTTCGTACTTCGTAAAATATTATATTTTGACTATCCCCATCCAAATTGGCTTGCCGTCAATTTCAGCCTGAACTTCAAAGTCGACTTCCACTTCCAGACTTTTGCTGATTTGGCTAATGAAAGTTTTTTTACGGTCGAGCATTTTCAGCAAAATATTTTCCAAATCGCCGTCCTGGGTATTGTAGTATATATCCGCCAGATCGCCGACCTTCAGCCCGCTTTTTTTGCGCAAATCCTGAACGGCGCGCTCCAGTTCCCGTGCCACGCCTTCCTGTTTCAGTTCGGGAGTAATATGCAGGTCCAGGTAGAATGCTTTTACGGCCTTCGTTCCGGGCGTCACCACGGTATCTGTGGAGCGCAAATTCTTATCCAAAAGATTATTGTCGGTTTGCTTGACGTTCAGTTCATCCAAAACCAGCTGAACATATTCCCCTCCCAGCTCAACTTTTTCGTCCTGAAAATCAAAAGCCAGCGACAGTAGCGGCTGGCGCACGGCAAAGTTTTTGGTTTTTCTTACGGCCAGGCCCAGGGTTACGGCTTCGCGGACAATTTCCATCTTATTTAAAACGTCGCTGTCTATGGCGGCCGCATTGACATTAGACCATGATTCCAAATGGACGGATTCCCGGCCGGTGACGTCTTTATAAATGAAATCGGCCAAAAATGGCATAAAGGGCGCCAAAAGTTTAGCGGTTTCAGCCAAGACAAACCCTAAGACCGCGGCCACCCGTTTGCTTTCCTCGTTTTGCAGTTTGAGCCGGTCGCGGCTGCGGCGCAAATACCAGGTGGACAGGTCATTTATGAACTCAATCAAAGATTTCCCCGCTTTGACCGTATTGTAAGCGTCCAGCTGTTTAGTCACCTCAACCTGCACCCGGTTTAACCGCGCCTCTATCCACTTATCCAATATATGGCTGTCCGAACTGATAAGCTGATCAGCTGATAGACTGATTTGCTCTTTTGAGTACATTCGGTAAAAACTCCAGACATTGTAAAGCAGCGAGTTAATTTTTCGCCCTATGTCGGCCACGCCTTTTTCGGAAAAATTTAAATCTTCACCGGTTACCACCGGGCTGGTCAGCAGGTAAAAACGCAGGGCGTCGGCGCCATATTTTTCTATGACCAAATTCGGATCCGGATAATTATTTTTACTCTTGGACATTTTGCTGCCGTCTTCGGCCAAAATCGTTCCGGTTGTGACCACGTTTTTAAACGGCGCTTTGCCGAAAATTATGGTGGATACCACGTGCATGACATAAAACCAGGCGCGGGTCTGGGGAATATATTCGACGACAAAATCGGATGGGAATCGGCTGTTGAATAATTCCTGGTTTTCAAACGGCGCGTGGAGTTCGGCAAACGGCATACTGCCGCTTTCCACCCAGCAGTCCACGACTTCGGGAATGCGGGCCATTTGGCCGCCGCATTTGTCGCATTTAAGTTTAACACGATCTATATATGGCCGATGCAAATCCAAATTGGAATTTTGAATTAGGAATTTCGAATTAGGATCTGTCGATTCACGATTCCTAATTTCCGATTCGGTTTCCGGATAAACCTCCGCAAAATTTACGGACTTTAGGCGCAGTTCTTCCACCGAACCGATACAAGTCACATTTTTACAATCCGCGTTTTCGCATTTCCAAAACGGCAAAGCCGTGGCCCAAAACCGGTTGCGGGAAATATTCCAATCCGGCGCGTTTTCCACGCCCTGCTGGAAACGTCCGTGTTTTAAATGCTCGGGGTACCAGCTGACGTCCTGGTTATTTTTTACCAGCTCGGGTTTGATTTTTTGAATGTTAATAAACCAGGCCGGCAAAGCATTGTAAAACAGCGGCGTGCCGCAGCGGTAGCAGTGAGGATAGTTGTGTTTGTAATGCTCGGTTTTATAAACCAAATTTTTCTCGCGAAGTTCCTTAAGGATGATTTTTTCCGCGTCTTTAAAAAACACTCCCCTTAAATTTTCCGGAGCCATCGGGAGATACCGGCCCTTGTGGTCCAGCATGTCTGTACGGGGCAGGTCTTTTTCCTTGGCCAGCTGGTAGTCTTCTTCCCCATACATGGCCGCGTTATGGACCACGCCGGTGCCGTCTTCCGTAGTTACAAAATTTGCCAAATAAATATGATGGGCGCGGTTTTTCTCATCGGTAATTACTCCGGGATACAGCGGTTCGTAGGCCAGACCTTCCAGGGCATGAGCCGGGAATTCCGCGACAATTTCATAAGAACCGTCTATTATAGACAAACGCTCTTTGGCTAAAATATACCGTTCTCCGCTTTCGTGCTCTATTAGGACATAAGCGATGTCGGGGCCGATGTTTAAAGAGGTATTCCCCGGCAAGGTCCACGGCGTGGTGGTCCAGGCTAACATGAAAGTTTTGTCGTTGGTCAGGTCGTTAATTATTCGCTGGCCTTTGGGCATTTTAAATTTGGCGTATACCGACTCTTCGGTAACGTCGCGGTAACTGTTGTCCATGGCCACCTCGAAATTGGAGATTGGCGTTTCGCAGCGCGAACAATACAGCAGGACTTTCCGGTCTTCGTAAATTAAATTTTTGTCCCAAATTTGCTTTAATCCCCACCAGACGCTTTCCTGATAGCTGGTATCCATTGTTTTATAGGAGTTGCGAGGCCCCGCTGAATTTAAATTATTTTTAGAGGCCGAGTCCGCCGTAGCATTCTTATCCGCCTCCGCTAAAGCTTCGGCGGACGGTCCGCCACTATCTTTAGACGAAGATGGCGACCACAGCGAAGGCGGACCGAAGTCCACCCAGCGCGCGATGCGCTTGATGGTTTTTCCCCATTCGTCGGCGTATCTTAAAACAGCATCGCGGCAAGTTTGATTGAACTTATCCACCCCGAGCTCTTCAATTTGTTTTTTTCCGGAAATTTTCAACTGTTGCTCGACAATATTTTCAATCGGCAACCCATGGCAGTCCCAACCCCAGCGCCGGCGCACATACCGCCCCTTCATTGTCTGGTACCTGGGAATGGCGTCTTTAATCACAGAAGGCAAAATGCTTCCATAATGCGGCAGTCCCGTGGCAAACGGCGGCCCGTCATAAAAAATATAAGGCTCCCCGTCCTTAGTCCGCTCCAGGCTTTTTTCAAAAATATGATTCTCGTCCCAGAATTTTAAAATCTCCTTTTCGATATTGTTAAAATTCGGTGCGGTGGATTGTTGGGGTTTTTCTTCGGGCATAATTCTAAACTTTTAATTATCGGAAAGTTTTTCCCACTTGTCAGGAGTATCCAAGACTTTATCGCTCATTCCAGATACATCAACTCCTAAAAGTGTTCGATTGTCTATTTTTAAATAGCCTTTGACACGACCTCTATGCATGGTAACTTTGTGAATAACCAGCTGATTAGGTTTAAAACCTGTTTCTTCTTCGACTCGATGTAACTCTAGTATTTCGCCTTTCGGCTTTTGTTCCGGATTCATATTTAATAAGCTTAATATTTTCGCCGATAAATCGGCGCGCTACAGTGGCATTGCGAGCCACGTACCGGACGGTACTGCGGCGAGGAGCAAGGGCTTTGGATTGCGACAAAGCAATCTTTTTTTAGATTGCTTTGTCGTCGTTAACTAAATCCCGATGACGACTCCTCGCAATGACACGGAAAGTTTGATTCAGCGTCAGTTCCGCGTTGCATACTTCAGCGGACCATCCGCGTCTCACATTTCCTCGGGAGCTTCAAGGCCTAACAAGTAAAGACCGTTTTTAATAACCTGGGCTGTGGCGGCAATTAAATTTAGGCGGAACGATTTTAATGATTCGTCTTTTTCCTGCAAAACCGGGATTTCTTGGTAGAAGGCGTTAAAGGTTTGTGACAATTCAAACAAATAGTTGCATAAGTTGTTGGGATAATAGTCTTCCGTTACCTGGGCCACAATTTCCGGAAACTGTACGAGTTTTCTTAGAACGGCGGACTCTTCGGGTTTGAAATTTGTCGCTTGAAATTTGCCATTGATTTGAAAATTGTCAGTTGAAATTTGGAATTTCCTGATAATCCCATGAATCCTGGCGTGCGTATACTGTAAATATGGTCCCGTATTACCCTCAAACGACAGCGCCTTGTCCCAGGTAAACACAATTTCCGTTTTGCGGTTGTGGGATAAATCAAAATATTTTATGGCGGCCAGAGCCACTTGTTTGGCTACGGATGCTTTATTTTCCAGGTCCGGATTTTTTTCCTCGATTATTTTAGCCGCGCGTTTTTCCGCTTCGGTAATCAGGTTCTGCAAGCTGATAGTCGTACCCTTGCGCGTGGAAATTGCGCCTTCGGGCAGGCTCATGTACCCATGCTCCACATGCACGCTGTCAGTTTTCGCGGGGTAGCCGGCCAGCTCCAGAGATTTGAACAGTTGTTTAAAATGATGAGCCTGGCGGTTATCGACTTCGTAAATGTTCCGGTAAAAATTAAACTGTTTTTTCCGGTAAATATAAGTGGCAAAATCTCGCAGGTGATATGTTGTCGCGCCGTCGCTTTTAATTAAAATGCACCGGCCCAGGCCAAAATTTTCCAAATCCACATACAACTCTCCGGTTTCGCCCTTGCTGATTAATTTCTTTTCCTCAAACTCGGCCAACACCTCCGGCATATGCTTTTCGTAAAAACTTTCGCCGAGGTTGTAATCAAACGGCAGAATGCCGAGTATTAACCGGTATCTTTCAAAATCCTTCAGCGACTCGTCAACAAACCATTGCCAAAGTTTCCGGTTCTGTTCGTCGCCGTCTTCCAATTTTTTAAATTCCGCCTTGGCCAAATCACGCAACTCCGGTTTAGCTTCGATTTGCGCGGACATGGCCACGTACAATTTATTTAACTCGTTAATCGGGTCTTTCTCAAGCACGTCCATATCCGGCTTCAGGGTTTTAAAGGCATAAAGCAAAATACCGAACTGCACGCCCCAGTCTCCAATGTGGGTATCGCTAATGGTTTTAAAGCCCTGGGATTTTAAAACCCGAAGCAGGCAGTCGCCAATAATCGCGGAGCGCAGATGCCCCACATGCGGCGGCTTGGCCACGTTGTTTTGGAAATATTCCACCACAACGGTTTTTCCTTCGCCCAACAGCGAACAGCCGAACAAATCCCGCTGGTCCAATATGGCCTGCATGGTTTTTAGCAAATAGCCATCGGACAGTTTAAAATTTATAAATCCGCCGGTCGTCGTTATTTCCCCAAAAACTTTTTTATCGTCTATTTTTTGGATTTCCTCTATAATTTGCTTTGATATTTCCACAGGTTGAGCTTTGGTTTTTTTGGCCAAAATTAAAGCCGCGTTCGTGGAAAAATCGCCAAATTTTGGCTCCGGGAAGGAAATATCCACGCTATCCAAATAAGGCGTCAGTTTGAGGTTAGAAAGGCTGGCCGCCAACAGATGCGAAAGATAAAGTTTTGCTGTTTCACTAGGCATATATCTTTTTTATTATAGCATAAACCCGATAAGTTTCACCACTCATACATTAATTAACCGTAGGTACGGTTTATTAATGTATTATAAACCAAAATGTTTCCTTAAATCGGAATCATTATCCATTTCCTCAACTTTTAATAGCCGGATAAACTTATCCAATCCGGTCTGATTTAAGTATTCAATAGCTTCCCTATTTAAAGGATACGGATTAATAAAAACACTGCCTTGAAGTTTTTTGAAGCCATATCGTTTTAAAAGCCCTCTAAGCCTATCCCTTTCCAAATTGGCTCCGATGGGAATATCAAATATTAAAAGTCGCCACTTACCATCCCAAATTTTTTGCGCCTGGATATTGGCTTTTATCAACAGAGATTCCAGAGCCCCCTTTTTGGTAAGCGCCACAAAATTTTTACCATCTTTTTTTTCAATTTTGACCACTCCCCGCTTCTTAAGCTGATACAAAGCATTATAGTACTCCTTGTATTGCAACTTTCTAATTCTGCGCACCATTTGATAGGGGGTCTCCAGCGGACGGGGTAAAAAATCCGTGAGACCGCCCAAAAAAACCAGGATGTCGTTGACCAATGTGTTTTGTTTCTTTGCCATACTCTAATAATTCGCAGGTACGATTGATTAATGTATATTAAATATAACACCGCATGATGATAAGTCAAATTGGTGATATAATACCGCTATGAAGATATTTGCCGACAATAAACGGGCAAGGTTTGATTACGACATAAAGGAAAACTTTAGCGCGGGCTTGGTATTGTCCGGGGCCGAAGTGAAATCGGTAAAGTCCGGCAATGTTTCCCTGACCGGCTCTTACGTAACTGTGTCGGCGCGCGGCGCGCAATTAATTAATTGTCACATCGGCCCGTACAAATACGCGCCCAATGAAAAATATTTGCCGACTCAAACTCGGCAACTGCTATTAAACAAATCTGAAATTAACAAACTTCTGGGCAAAGAAAAGGGACTGGTAATTATCCCTTTGGATATTTTCCTCGGCAATCGGGGCTTGATTAAAATTCGTATCGGTCTTGGTAAAGCGAGAAAAAAATCCGATAAACGAGAGTATATAAAAAAACGCGAAGCCTTAAAAGAAATCAGAGGCTCAGTTTAAATAACTGGGTATGAAAAACAAAAAAGACACAATTTTTATTGCAGCGATTATTATTTTAGTCGCGCTTTGCGCGCAGTTCTACTACACCTATCGCTATCTCCCCCATCATCAAATCGAAGTCTATTATAACCAGGACCGCCCCTTGAATCTGGAAGTTATAAACGCCGTTAAGGATGCCGACAAATTTGTTTATTTTGCCGTTTATACTTTTACCCGGCAGGACATAGCCAGTGCCATACTGGGCGCAAAATATCGCGGTTTGGATGTTGTTGGCATAACCGACCGCAACCAGTACCAGGCGGCCAGCGGGCAGAAGGAACTTATTAACTCCCTGCGCAACGCCGGCATCCCCGTTTATGAGCAGGACGGCTCCGGCATAATGCATATTAAGGCTCTGGTTACGGAAAAAGGATATTTAAGCGGCAGCTACAACTGGACAACCGCGGCCACCGACATAAACGACGAGGTTCTGGAGGTAGGCGCGGATCCTGAAATTCGCCTGAAATACCAAAATATTTTGGAAGAATTATTTAAAAAATACCAAAATGTTCCGCAGACTTAATTCCGAGAATACAACCGGGTGTCGTCGCGGCAAGGTTGGACTGCAGCCCCAGGCTGCTTTATATCGGCGGGATTTTCAGACCCGCTTGGGTTTTTGCGCGTACATGCACCTGGTAACTGTTCACAAGCCTGAGTGAGGCCGAAAATCCTGCCGATTTTCTTGGCTGCGGGGCTCCTCGTTCATCCGCCTTTGGCGGATATCACTTCGTCGGACAATCCTCGCTGCATAAAATCGCCAGTATTTCCGGCCTCCG
>JARLHZ010000003.1 GCA_031291995.1 Candidatus Doudnabacteria bacterium | reverse complement strand
GCTTTTGATTCCACAAACAACCGTTTATTCGTTTCCGATACCGCCAACAACCGCGTGTTGGTTTATAACACGGCCAGTATAAGTAACGGCCAGGCCGCCAGCCACGTTTTAGGCCAGGCGGATTTTATTAGCGGCTCGGCAAACACCAGCCAAACTGGTCTGTCCAGTCCTGCCAATTTAGCTTATGACGATACAAATGACAGGATATTTGTTTCCGATCAGTTTAATAATCGGGTTATTATTTATAATACGAATGTTTTGAGCATTAGCGACAACGAGCCGGCTTTGTCGGTGTTTGGCCAAGCTGTTTTTGGTACTGCCGATGCAGGCACGGACCAAAGCAGTTTAAGCAGCCCTTATGGGGTTGCCTATGACAGCGCCGGCGAGCGTTTGTTTGTTTCCGATAATCTTAATAACCGGGTGCTGGTATTTAATGCCACTTCCACCATTGAAGATGATTCTCCGGCCATAAACATTTTGGGTCAAATCGATTACAGCTCAAGCAACGCTACCACCACCCAAAGCGGACTGTCGGCTCCCGCGGGTTTGGTCTATGATTCCAGCAGTGGCAACTTATTTATCACAGACCAGGCCAACAACCGGCTGCTGGTGTTCTCTGCCTCAAACCCCAGCGACGGCGAGAATGCTTCGGCAATTTTGGGACAGACTAATCAAAGCGGCAGCGATAGTTACATTATGGCTGGATCCAATAATGGACCCAATCCCAAAGGATTTAATTTTGCTTACCAGACAGAAATCGATCCTGTAGGCCACAGGATATTTGTATCCGACCAATCCAACAATCGTGTTCTTATTTTTTCACTTAATTCCAGCAATGCAATTTCCACCACCACAGCTAGTTATGTATTAGGTCAGGCTAATTTTAACTCAAGCACCGCCAATACCACAGCCAACACTCTTAGCACGCCGTCCGGCATGGCCTTTGATGCGCCAAATAGCCGCCTTTTTTTGGCCGATAATGCCAACAACCGGGTACTAGTGTTTAACGTACCAACTTCCACTAATTTAACTAATTTAAGCGCCCAATATTTTATTGGCCAGACAAGTTCCACCGGCTCCGGCGCCAACACCGCGGCCAACGGTTTATCGGGACCAGTCGGCGTGGCCTATGACAGTGCCAACCTGCGCCTGTTCGTTTCCGACCAAAATAACAACAGGGTGTTGGTCTTTAATGTGCCAACCTCAACAAGTTTAACCAATTTAAACGCCCAGTATGTTTTGGGGCAGATGGATATGATAACCGGCACGGCCAGTACCTCCCAAATCGGACTTACCAGTCCCAATAACCTGGCTTATGATTCTGTAAATAAGCGCCTGTTTGTGGCTGATGGCGGCAATAACCGGGTTATGGTTTATGGCGCGCCGACCGGCAGTAACCTGACTGGCACGGCGGCTGTAAGCGTCATTGGTCAGAGTGGCTTTAGCGGCAATTCGGCAGGTACTTCCGCCTCGGCTTTATCGGACCCTTTTGGCCTGGTTTTTGATTCTTCTTCGCAGCAACTTTACGTTGATGATTATTCAAACAGTAGGGTTTTAAATTTTAGGGCTACCAGTACAATTGCCAACGGCGAAACTGCCCTAAACGTTTTGGGTCAGAACGATTTTGTTTCAAGTATTGCCGGAACAAGTCAAAATGCCTTAAATTATGTAAACGCTTTGGCTTATGACTCCACTAACAAACATCTCTATATGGTTGACAGCGCCAACAACCGCGTTTTGCAATTCAATTTAGTAAAAATTACCACTGCTTCCCTTCCGGCCGCCACAGTCGGTGTTGCCTATTCCCAATCGGTAGCGGCCTCCTCTTTTTATAACTCGCTGACCTTTGCTGTTGCTAGCGGCACTTTGCCCTCCGGCCTGTCGCTGAATTCAACAACCGGACTTATTTCCGGAACCTCAACTTTGCCGGGCACAAAAACATTTACAATTGAAGCCGACGACACTTCCTCAACTGGCAAATTTTTTGACCAGGCAATTTTTACCATCAGTTCTTCCGACAACCAAGTGCCAGCGGTTTCCTTGTCCGTGCCGTCGGCCGGCGCTTCTCTTGCCGGTACGGCTAATCTTTCCGCCGTTGCCAATGATAACGTAGCCGTGGCCGGGGTAAAATTTTATTACGACTCCACGCATTTAATTGGAAGCGAGATCACCTCTACCTCATCGCCCAACACCTATAGCACAACCTGGAATACTTTAAGCGGCATAGCCGATGGTTCCCATACATTAATTGCCGTAGCGCGAGATAGTTCCAATAACCAGGCTACTTCCTCGGCAGTTTCCATAACGGTGGATAATACCCCGCCGGTAATTTCCGCCATTGCTTCCACCACTGCGGCCACGACCGCCACTATAACATGGACTACCAACGAATCAGCTAATTCACAAGTGGAATACGGCCTCACCTCGGCTTACGGTTCGACCACGACGCTGGATTCCAATTTAGTTACATCTCATTCCGTGTCCCTTTCAGGATTAGCGGCATCTACTACCTATCATTTTCGCGTCCGGTCATCGGACACGGTCGGCAATTTGTCTACATCAACCGATAAAACCCTGCTGACCACTTCCGTGGCCGATATTACGGCCCCAACCGTTCCCACTGCTTTGACCGCCAGTTCTTCTTCCACCACAACCATGAGTTTGCTGTGGACGGCATCTACTGACAATGTGGGCGTCGCCGGTTATCATATTAATCGGGGAGGGGTCAGAGTAGCGACTTCGACCATTAATTCTTATACTGATACCGCTCTCACTCCATCAACCAATTATTCTTACACGGTTTCAGCTTATGACGCCGCTGGTAATGAATCTGCGGCAAGTTCAGGAGCTTCGGCCACAACTTTGGCTTCTCCAGATACTCAGGCGCCGAGCATACCTACCGGCCTGACCGCTACCGCAATTTCCAGTTCAGGAATTAATTTATTGTGGTCAGCCAGCACCGATAACGTCGGTGTTACAGGTTATTTGGTGTTTCGGGACGGAATACAAATTGCCACAAGCAGCGTGACTTCTTATTCGGATACCGGACTTAGCGCATCCACCAATTACTCTTATACGGTTTTAGCTTTTGACGCGGCCGGCAACCTGTCCGCACAATCTTCCGTGGCTTCTGCCACTACCCAAGCGGCTTCTGGAGGTGGAGGCGGGGGTGGTGGAGGCGGGGGTGGTGGTGGAGGAACGATATTAAATACTGCTATTAGTAATTTTACGATTTTATCCGGCGATAGCCAAGCCCTGCTTACCTGGGTGAACCCTTCTACCGGCACTGGCTGGTTGCAGACCGTTATAGTAAGAAAGACTGGCACCAGCGCCCCCGGCAGCGTGACCGATGGGACTAAAGTTTATAGCGGAACCGGCCAGTCGTTTTTGGACACCGGTCTGGTTAACGGCGCTGTTTATTCGTACGGTGCCTATGTTCAGACTTCTTCTGGAAGCTTTACCCAGTCTGCCGTCGGATCCGCCAAGCCCACGGCAGGCCAAAGCCTGCCGGCGGCTCCGGGAAATGCTGGAGCTTTGGCGGTTAATATGTGTTTAATAAAAGACTCTTCTACTTATTATTTGATACAAAACGGTTTAAAAAGGGGTATTACAAATCCCGGCATATTATATTCATTCGGCTACGAATTTAAAGACGCGATAGCTGCCACAGACGCCTATCGCGCCCTGACCCAGGGTGCTTTATTGCTTCCAAACAACGGCGCGTTAGTTAAATCACCGGCCGATCCTACAGTTTATCTTATTTCCGGAAATCAAAAACATGGTTTTATTTCTGCCCAGGTTTTCTTGAATTTGGGTTTTAAATTCAGTTCTGTACTGGTGGTGACTTCGCCGGAGTTAGCTGCGGTTCCTAAAGGTGATATTATTTCCAAACCCAACATTGCCCATATGGCCGGGCTGGACGTTAATTTTAAAGGCACCGTTTACTGGTACGACGGTTCCGTGCTGCATGGCTATCCGTCACTGGATATTTGGAATTCCTGGCATATCGATAATGTTTTTTCCGCCGTAGTCCCGGCCAATGCCGCTGATGGCAATTTGCAAAAAGGCAGCTTGGTTACCCTTCGCCAGATGTGCCAGTAAACGCTTTAAAAAAAGAGGCTGGCACCGATTCTCGGCTGCCAGCACCCTTGATGTAAAACATCTTCATTTTACGCGACCCGAGTTTTCAGCAGGGAATTAAGAGCCTCGCGAAGCGTCGCCAGATTCTCGGAGATTTGGCCAACTCTGGCCATTGCATTGCTTATTTCCCGGTTCGGGCGGCTTTTCATTATCCTCCTTAGGTTGTCGCCCTTTTCTTTAAGTGCCTGGGAGTCTTCGAGTAATCGCCTGAGCATGCCCGTAAATTTTACGTACTCATAGCCGGGTTTGGCTTCAACCTGACGATCGCGCCGAGTCAGGTCTCTAAGCTGGCTTGTTTTTAAACCGTCCCTTACGACAATTTCCGCAAGTGCGTCCCGCCGACTGGAGCCAACTCTTAAAAGCAGGGAAGCATGGGAGAAAGACAGTCGATCCTCCCTTTCCGGCGACATCATTTCCATAATCTTCGGCCCCAATTTTGCAAGGGCCGCGCGTTCCGACACCCAATCCTCCGACCTGCCTATCCGGTAGGCGACCTGCTTATTTGTAAGGCCATGTTCCTGCTTGATGCGTACGATTGACTTTACATTTTCCAGGTCGGTCAGGTTTTCCTGGCCCCCGTTTGCCAAAAAAGAGGCCAAAAACTGGCTTTTGACATCGGTTATGTCGCTGCGCACCACGGCCTTAAATGGTATACCAAGCAAGGTACAGCAGCGCCACCGCCGTTCGCCGTCTATCAGTTCGTAACGATAGGTTTCTCCCTCCGACAAGGTCCTGACTTCGCCAGGCTTTTCCTGGCCATATTCTCTAATACTTTCCAACAGGCTTTCCAGCGCCGGCTGGTCAAAATATTGCCGGGGCTGTTGTTCGAATTGGCGAATTTTCGAACAATCAATCGCTTGAACAGTCTCTGTCATTTCCATCGCGTCTCCTCATTTCATCTCGGACAAGTACGTGTTCCGTATCGGGACCACCAAAGAGCAAGTGAGCCCCGGTTTCTCATGTTGAGACCAAGTTTATTGAATAAACGGTTCAGGTACTCTTTCACCGTTCCTTCAGTTAGATTGAGATCATTTGCGATCTCTTTATTGCTTTTGCTCAAAATAACAATGAGCGTTACAATTTCCCACTCGCGCTGACTCAGATGGGGCGAGCGGAGTAATCTTAATCTTTCATCATCGCCGCTGCTTTCATTTGATACTCTGCCTACAGCGGTTAAGGCAGGCTTTGGAAAACTCGCCATTTCTATCCTCCTGTATGACTTGATAATACTTTATAATACAAAGGCTAAGGCGTCAAATGCTAACAACGCTACAATTCGTTAATAAAATAAACACAAACCATTTTGGGGTGCGGAGAACTGCATTCTATTGGAGAATAAATCCCGGGCATTAGTTTGTCGGCTGGAGATCACTTAAAGTTTCCGGCCGTCGTTTTTATTTCGGTCCAACTTTGTCATGCCACCATACCGTATTGCCCCGATCCCAGAAGTTCTAACTGTTTGAGTTTCCCTGTTTCCTATAGCTTTTTGGGGGTTAGTTATCAACTTCTCCAACCTGGACAACCCCTCCCGGTTGCGTCATTCCTTGTGTATAAGCAACTAACAAGGAAAGGAGCAATATGCAAGGAACTATGACGGAGGCGACGGCTTTTGGGCTAGCGCCCAGCACGACCATGGCCGTACCAGTAGCCCAAATCAAATATTGCCTTTATGCCCGGAAGTCGACCGAGCAGGAGGAAAAACAAATTTTAAGCATTGATTCGCAGATCAAAGAAATGCTGCAAGCGGCTCAGCGCGACGGCCTTAACATAGTAGAGATAAGGCGCGAGAGCCATTCGGCTAAAGCCTCGGGTCAGCGGCCGGTGTTTAACGAACTGGTAACGGATATTCGGTCGGGAAAATTTAACGCCATCCTAACTTGGGCACCGGACAGGCTAAGTCGCAATGCTGGGGACTTAGGGTCACTGGTAGACTTGATGGATCAAAAATTATTATTGGAAATTAGGACAAACGGCCAAAGGTTCAGCAATAATCCAAACGAAAAATTCCTGCTGATGATTTTGTGTAGCCAAGCCAAACTGGAAAACGATAATAAAAGCATAAACGTCAAACGCGGTATGCGGGCTAGGGTTGAGATGGGCCTCTGGCCAGGGTGTGCGCCGACCGGATACTTGAATGAAAAACGGTCGGACAGGAAGTGCCAAGTCATGGTAGATATTGTTAGGGCACCGGTAGTTAAGCAGATTTTCCAAAAGTTCGGCGATGACGGCTGGAGTGGTTTAAAAATCTACAGGTGGTTAAAAGATGATATAAAATTTACCACCAAAAACGGAAAACGCTTTATGCTTAGCAATGTCTACCTGCTACTGCGAAACCCTTTCTATAGTGGGGTCTACGAATACCCAAGAGCCAGCGGCAACTGGTATACCGGCAAACACGACCCAATAATCAGCAAAGAGTTATACCAAAAAGTCCAGGCCAAATTAGGCCAAGATAAAGAACATAAAACCTACACTAAGGAATTCGCTTTTACCAAACTAATAGCCTGCGGATTATGCGGTAGCGGGGTCTCGGCTTGCGAGAAGTTTAAACCTTTAAAAGATGGGACGATTAACCGGTACGTTTACTACGGCTGCGGTAAAAAGAAGGATTTGGATTGTAAAGCCGGATACGTCCGGGAGGAGCTACTAATAGAGGAGTTGCTAAAAATTATGGACCAAGTCACATTGGATGAGCTAAACCTGAAAGCCAAGATTAAGCAGGAAGTGGAACGCTACAGTGAGTTTAGGAATGACGTTTTACAACTGGATCCCGAACAGCAAAAAAAGCAACTGGAAATTGAGAGCAAAAATTATGCCAAATATATTTTACGCAAAGGCAGTGTGGCGGAGAAGCGGGACTTGCTATCCTGCCTAAGAAGCAAACTAATTTTCAAAGATAAAAAGCTGGAGCTCGCCAGCTAAATTTAAAACATTTTTTAACCTTCTATAATGGGCAATATTTTGCTATTATTAAGGTAATAAATCTGTCATCTGGAGTATTTATAATTTTTGTAGTCACATTATATGTCCAAAAAATACGCTTTCGTAATCATCGGCCTGTTGATCCTTGTGGCAGCAGGCTTTGGCATTTATAGGGAACTGAACAAAAGCAAACAATCCATAGTGGCTGGCGTTGCCGAAAGGCAAAAGGTTGCCGCTGTTATTCCCGTCTGGTTAAAGACCAACAAGGACGTGCTAAAGATTCAGGACGAGTTGGACACGCTGGCCGAATACCGAGCCGAATATGGCTGTCTAACTAACGCACCAAGCAACGTGCCGCAATGCGAACATTATAATCAGAGGTTTGACCAGCAGTTCTCCGTTTTGCAGGATACCGTCCATAAATTGCAGATAGAAAATAAAAGCCCGACAGCTATGGCGGCGGCCATTGCCAACATCAAAGACTTGGCCGAAGACCAGTCGCTTCAAATTCACCTGGTTGATATAAAGGATAACCCGTATTCCAACAACGGCAAGAACGTGGATATGTATTATGACAGCAAGGGTATGGAATATATGGTAGATGCCGCCACCAATAAAGTCGTGGAGTTCGTCTTTGCCCCAACCCCGCCAATGGAAAGTTCTTACAGGATGACACCCCGCTTGAGCGGTAGCCAGCTAAAGCAGAAAGCGGACGCTTACTTAACCAAACACATTAGCGACTTTAGCCAAGTAAAAACCAGTAGCGATTTTACCTATACCGAAAGTTCAAAAGACAGCTTGACCCACGCTTACCGCTGGGAAGCCAAAACTAAGCCCGCTGGCGAAGACATGGCTCCATTCATCCAGCTCGTGGTGTCGCCCGCAGGAGACAATATGAGTTTTAATGACACCCGAAGCCTTTATGAATAAAAAATTACTAGCCTATATTTTAGGAAGCCTGCTTTTGCTAATTATTATCGGAATTATAGTTCCTAAAGTGGCCATAAAAAATCCGGACTTAAATTCCAGCCCCTGCGCTGCCGTAGCCGTAAAGGCCGCGTCGCGGTTTCCGATTTTCCTGTTCCGGACGGTGAAGGTAAAAAATTTTACCATCGCTTCCGTGGACATGAACTATTACACCCTGTTTGGAATTAAATTAAAAAACGAGACTGGCGTAAACTGCATGCTGTCTGGAGATCCGGCGCAAGCTTGGACGCCTTATGAAAACGCTTCTTTGGGATTTAGCTTGCAATATCCGGCGAACCTTATGGTTATAACAAAGCTCGGCGAAACTGAACCGGATACCGTGACTTTTTCTTTTGCCAATTCGCCGGATACTTTAGCGCCACCCGCCCTGCAAATCTGGTCGTATAAAACTTCCGAAACCGACATACGTTCGTGGATGGCAAAGCAAGATCGCCCTGCTTACGCGACCAGCACGATTGTAGGAAACAGTATAATTGACGGCCAATCGGCAGTTGTTGTCGGAAACTCCAAAGGTTCTCTCTTTATTGACCGGGGACGGGTCTGGTCCGTATTCATTGGGAATGACATATCCATGGATGACGCCAAACAGATATTAAGCAGTTTCCGCGTGTCCGCATTGCCATCTGACAGCTTTGACGGCAAGGTTTATTCCAATTCAAAATATGGGTTTAGCTTTGACTGGAACAAGCAAATGTATTTGAGTAATTTAGACGCTACCACAAGCGGTGCTGTTGTGGAAACTCCGGGCGCTCAGGCCGCCAGCGGCAACCTGGCTATGGATACCGCTTCGGGAGTGGTTTCTGTTTCCGTAAACAAATTTACTGACTTGTATAAGACTCAAGCAGCTTTTTGCGATGAGGAAATTAAATTAAACCCGGAGATAAACAGTAAGGATTGCATGCCCATTATTAACCAGGCGCAACTCTTGCAGATGAAAAAAGACTTGGCCGCTAAAGAACTGACACCAAATGTTGTTTTACGCGGCGACAAGAAAGACACTATACCACAGTTTGTAGACATTAAAGGCGGCGTTGGAGTTTTATCCACGCTTTATGATTTTAACGGCGGCTGGTGGAACGCGCACTTTACAACCCTGACCGGCTCCAATGACCTGGTAGATATTTATTTGTTTCGGCCGAATTTCAAGACCGTCCAGGAACTGACCGCTTCGCCAGAGTACAAGACCTTTGTTGACGCCATGAAGACTTTTAAAATTTGGAGCAATTAAGTTAATATCCGATAAGCACCCGGTAACAAATTTAGGAAGAACATCAAAGCGTGGCGGAGAAGCGGGATTTGTTATCCTGCCTAAAAAGCAAACTGATTTTCAAAGACAAAAAGTTGGAGCTGGCGAGCTAAACTTCTCAACAAAAAAAATCCGAGACGATGCGTCCGGATTTTTTTGTTCTCTATCTTTGTGGCTCCATCCCTGTCGGGGTATAAAAATTTGGCCAGGCGGGGCTGACCCCTCTCGGTACGATTGCACGCATCACTGTGTGGTGATCGCGGCAGGAGTTGAACCTGCGACCTCAAGCTCCGCAAGCTTGCGCTCTATCCAGCCCCGACGCGGAGGTCGGGGCTCCGACTTTCGGCTATGCCGAAACGTCGGAGCTGAGCTATTTCTAAAATGAGATTTTAGGTTAGCCTAAATTTTCATGGTGATCTCGGGAGGATTCGAACCTCCGACCTTCAGCTCCGCAAGCTGACGCTCTATCCAGCTGAGCTACGAGACCAGGAGCGTTATATTTGCGACACTTTACTCGACCGGGTGTAAACTCCCTATATTTTATCTTAAATCGCGGATTTAATCAACTCCGTGCTTTGAATCCGCCCTTAATTATAAGAAATAAGTTTTAGGAACAATTTAAGCACAGGTTGTTAACTTTCTTTCTTGACAGATAAATATAAAAGTATTAGACCAAGAGTAGGAGGGTTGCATAACAATTTAGTCAGCCCGTCACAAAAATAGTCCGCTCAAAATGAGCGTAAAAAAGAGAGGGGGTGATAAATATGCAGAATTTCCATATGTATTTGTGCGATGGTTGCGGTTATAGCCGCGAAAAGCCGGGGATTTGCCCGTACTGCCAGGTGCCGCTTACCTCTTACAGTAAAGAAGATCAAGCTGAATACCAGGTGGATATGGAAGAACCAATGCGCGTCCAGGACGCACAGCAATGGTACGTTTAAACATTAAACAGAAACAGATGTCCAGCTGTAATATTTAAAAGCTCCGATGTCGTCAGATGTCGGGGCTTTTAAAATGCGCGGATTAAGTTTTATTAACGACGTAGGCGAGTCCGTTTTTGCTTGAAAGACAAGCGAGTCGAGGAGTTAATACAGGTTCAATGCCTCGGAGCTCTGCTCCGAAGTAATAGTTGTTACCTTGCAGTTAATACCTCGTCAGCTCTGCTGCGAGGAACCTTTATTTTTTCCGTGGAATTTTTTATGGATATCCCGCAGACCCTCATTGGTCACATGGGTATAAATTTGCGTGGTGGTTATGCTGGCGTGTCCCAGCATTGTCTGGACTGACCGGATGTCGGCTCCGTTCTGGAGCAGGTCGGTGGCAAAACTGTGACGTAGAGTGTGCGGCGAGACTTTTTTTACAATTCCCGCCAGTCGGCAATACTTTTTGACAATGCGCTGGATTTGCCTCGGTGTCAGCCCCGTTTTGGAATTTGGAATTTGTCCGCCGGAGGCGGGGCCGCCTTTGGCGGATAATTTGGAATTCGGCGACGCGTATCCCTGGCTGGCAATTTCTTTATCCATTCTTTTTTGGGAAGCGGCAATGGATTTCGCGTTTTTGGCGGATTCCTTTTTATCCGCCGGTTTACCTATAATAGAATGGCCAATAAATAACGCTTGGCCGCTGTCCGGCCTTTTGCTTAAATAAGCTCTTAAATCCGCCGCGGCCTCGTCGCTTAAAAAAACCAGTCTGAGCTTGCTGCCTTTGCCGCGCACGGTAAATTCTTTGCGGTCCAAATTAATGTTATCCCGCCGCAGCGAAGCCAATTCCGAAACGCGCAGACCGGTGGAAAACAGGGTCTGGAGTAACGCGGTATCGCGCAACCGAGGGAGTTCGTGTTTTTCCATTTTTACCGCTTCAAACAAACGGCGCAATTCCCCGCCATCCAAAAATTCCACCTGACGTTGGGGGTTTTTGGGCAGTTCAATTTTTTCCGGCGCTAGGGTGGTCACATCGTTCTTCATCAGGTACTTTAAAAAAGCTCTCAAGGCGATTAGGTGGTAGCTTTGGGTGACCAGCTTTAAGCTTTGGCCGCGGTCATCGGCTAACCGATTCAAATAAAGTCGGAATTTTCGAACCAGCTCCAACGAGATGTCGGCGGGTTTATGGACGCCGTTTTGGGCGGCAAATTCCATAAACCGCCGCAAATAATGATTATATGTCACCAAAGTCCGCTGACTTTGGTTTTTGCCGATTTCGCAGAATTCCAGGAACTCGGTAATATATTTTTTTAGGGGAGAGATTTTGGTTTCCATACTCTGTGTCGTGATATTTTTACATTTGCGACGTTTGTATTATAGCCCATTATAGCCTAAAATTAAAGAATGAAGAAACCTATTAGCCCGCTTTTGGGGCGTGTGTTAAAAAAAATAGCGCCCCGCATTGGCGCGCAAGTTGTCCTGGAGCCGGAATGGAATTATGCCGGGCAGGTTGTTTATAAAAACGGCCGCAAGAGGTATTTTCGCTATTCCAGTTTGGACCTAAACCCCCTGGGCGCTTCGGAAATATCCAAAGACAAAAGTTATGCCAATTTTTTTATGGGCCGGCTGGGGTATCCCATTATAAAGGGCCAGACATTTTTTTCCGGCCGCTGGACAAAAGCCACTGGATCCAAAAAAAATATTAATGCCGGTTTTGCCTATGCCCGCCGCCTTGGGTTTCCAGTCATAGTCAAACCCAACAGCCAAAGCCAGGGGATTGGGGTATGCAAAGCCCACAACAAACAGGAATTTTATCGGGCCATGCGGCATATTTTTAAGCGCAACCGCGTGGCTATTGTCCAGAAATTCTGCGAAGGGAAAGATTATCGCGTGGTGGTTTTGGACGGCAAAATAATTTCCGCCTACCGCCGGATTCCCCTAAGCGTTGTGGGTGATGGAAAATCTTCAATTCGGCTTTTGCTGACGCGCAAACAAAAAAAATTTGTTGCCGATGGCCGCGATACGCAAATAAACGCCGATGATTTTCGGATTCTCCAAAAGCTGAAAACCGAGGGTTTATCGATGCGAACCGTTTTGCCAAAAAATCGGCAGGTTTTTTTACTGGATAACGCCAATCTGTCGTCGGGAGGCGACGCGGTAGATGTAACCAATAGTATTCACCCGCAATTTAAAAAACTCTCTATAAAACTGACGCGCGATATGGGTTTGAGGCTTTGTGGCGTGGATTTGCTGGTTGAAGCGGGAATTGAGAATCCGCCGGGTCAATATTGGATTCTAGAAACCAACGCCGCTCCGGGCTTGGACCACTACGTGTTAACCGGCAAAAAACAGCAAAAGATTGTGGAAGATATGTATCTTGAAGTGTTAAAGGCAATGGAATAGAGTGGCCAGTAACAGTTTACAATCTCGAGTAGGACAAACCCGGAGGCCGGAAATACTGGCGATTTTCCGCAGCGAGGATTGTCCGACGAAGTGATGTCTGCCAAAGGCAGACGAACGAGGAGCCCCCAAGCTGCGGAAAATCGGCAGGATTTTCGGCCTCACTCGGGCTTGTGAAATATTTCCGTGGCTGGGGAGAGTTTACAAATACCTGAATTCAAGGTATAATCAAACAAATTAATCCACGTTTGGGTTTTCAAAAGCAATCAATATCCATTAATATTGCTACCCAAATTGTGCTGAAAGGTTCCGATACAATCGGAAACAAGAATATGCTTACTCCAAAGGAGAAGAACGCCATAATTAAGAAGTTTCAGACGCATAAGGATGACACCGGCAGTCCGGAAGTCCAGGTGGCCATTTTAACCCGGGAAATCGAACAGGTCTCCGAACATTTAAAAATTCACCGCAAAGACAACCATTCCCGCCGCGGCTTGCTTAAAATGGTCGGCAATCGCAGAAGGCTGATGCGTTACTTAAAAGGCGAAGACGAAAAGCGCTATGTAAAATTGGCCGAAAAGCTTAAACTGAAAATTGCCGAATAATATATAAATTAATACACATGAACAAAGGATCCCATTTTGAAGAGTTCGACAAGGAATGGACGGAGCTGGGTAAGGAAATTTGCCAGGCCATCTATATAAACCCGAGGATCCAGGAGATAAAGCACGCGTTACAAAAAAATGGGTTTTTGACTCTAGACGAAAAAAGCGAATTTATTAATGTGTGTGACAGGGTTAAATACGAAGTAATTTACGCCACCTACGGCGATGAAAACTCCCTTGGATACAAAAAGTTTAGCGACGAATGGATGGAATGGTTTCAGGAAAAGGGCGTGGGCAGTACCGAAAACCGCGGGCAACGAAATAGTGTAGAACATATTTTATTCGGCAGTACGCCGGATCCGGCGCAGTTTTTGATGAATTTTGAACACGAAATAATGGGTAGTATTAAGCCCAAAAAGAAAATCTAAAAAAACTCCGGCTTCTTACCAAGCCGGGGTTTTTTTATATTAGGTTCTAAATAAATACATCAAGCTTTTTTGACCGCCAGGTCAACAAGAGTAGTTTCCTTTAGACCGCTGTTTATGGGCAGACTGAAACAGAACTTTGAGCCCAATTCCACCCCCGCGCTTTCGGCCCAAATTTTGCCTTTGTGCTGTTCAATAATAATTTTTGCCACATACAGGCCCAGGCCCAGACCGGCGCTTTGCTTGACCGATTCTTTGCCGCGGCTGTATTTTTCAAAAATCGTATTTTTTTCTTCTTCGCTTATTCCTTTGCCGGTGTCCTCGACTTGAAACATAATTTCATCTCCCAATTTGGCCAGACCGACGGTTACCTTGCCGCCGTACTTGGTGTATTTTATGGAATTATCAATTAAGTTATTCATAACCTGGCGGAGCTTTTCTTTGTCGGCCATAATTTTGGGCAGGGATTTTTTGGGTGGATTGTAGGTGTAAGTAAGTTTTTTGTTTTTGGCAATCGGGATAAGCTGTTCGTAGGCAAAACTGGCAAGTTCTTCCACGTTTGTTTCCTCAAACAAAAACTCCATTTTCCCCCGTTCAATCCTGGAGACGTTCAACATATCTTCAATCAGGGAAATCAGGTGGTTATTGGTAATCGCGGCTTTTTCCACAACCGCGAAAACATCCTTGGACATTTTTCCGTAATCCCCATTCATGGCCGCGGACAAATACCACTTCACCGTTGCCGGGGGAGTCCTCAACTGATGGCTGGCAATAGTAATAAACTCCGCCCTGGCGCTGTCCAAAACCTTTAACTTCTCATTAGCTTCGCCTAACTGCTTGCTTAAAATTTCCAGCTGCTCCCTCTGCTCGACTTCTTTACGGACACTCTTAATAAGCAAAATCCCGATTCCCAATACAAGCAAAGAAATACTAAACCTCAAGAACAGGGTGACCAGATCCTGCGATACCAGAACTTCGAACAGGGTCGCAACTGTAAGCACAAAAGTTAGCAACTCTGTTGCTATTACTTTAATATTGAGCAGGTGCCGTTTAATAATGGCGTAGGCAGTAAAAGCAATAAAGAAACAGGTTAAGAGCGGGGCCAATGGGATAAAATCCAGGATATTAAAAATTACCGGTAAAATAAAATTAAAAATTATTATCAGTGTATAAGTAATCAGGATGCCAATCCAAACCAGCCTTAGTTGGCTCCTTTCTTCACCTTGGGCTTTAAAAGTTTTTTTACCAAGCAGATAAATGCTACTGATGACCAAAGTCATTATAACCAGGCCGAATAATGCGATAGCCGGCCCGCGTTCCGGGTTTGCCACCTTGCCAATGACGACGGCGGTGGAAATTTTTGTGAAGACCAGAGGAGTTAATGTGATAACTGATGTGGCGACTGTTATTGGAAATAAAATAAACTTGATTATTTTGGGAATTTTTGGCGTTTCGCTTTTTGGAAAAACCAGCACCAAATAAAATAACACCAGCGAATACCAGACCGCAAAAAACATAACTAATCTTAAAAACAAAAGAGCCAAAGAAACAGAAGTGGTGTGGTAACTTAAATAATTAACTAGCGCGTAACCAATATCCGTAAAAGACAAAGCTAAAAATGTTTTACTGGTCATACTGTCAGTATTGCTGTCGTACACAATAAACCCTAAAATAGCGATAGCCGCGATGGTTATCCCAACAGTCAACAGGTCTAAATTATTCCCCCCAAAGATGCTGTAGAAATTAAACACGATTTTTTATAATTAGTGAATAACGCGACTCTAAGCTTTCTTTTAACGTTTTGGAGCTTATGCCGATTCGGCTATATTTATTTTTTTCTTTTAAGCTCGGTATGTGAGTTTTGACACTAAATTTTTTTATACCCATTTTATGAAGCATGACCTTTATTTCATTGGGGGTATAAGAAGCCCTGGTTGAATAATACTGTAATTTTTTTATCACCGTATCTGGCGGAAGACATTTTTTAAATATATATTTGGGTAGGTTCCTCTTTAAATCTTGTATGTAGATTACTCCGTTTTGGCCCGACACCCTTAACATTTCCTGAATGGCCGCTTCGGGATGGTCAAAATGATGAAAACTATCCTTACAGACGACCAGGTCAAAATGATTACTGTCGTGAGGAAGCTTGTAAATATTGGCCAGTCTAAATTTGACGTTTTTTAGCCGACGACAATTTTTTTTTGCTAAACGTATTGCCTGAGGCGAATAATCAATTCCAGTAACTTGAAAATTTTTCGACCGCACGGCCAATTCTTTGCTGAGCAAGCCTGGTCCGCAGGCAACATCCAAAATCTTGCCCCGTTTTAATCCGGAGACTTTTATGACATTGTCAGCCAAAGGGATAATCCAGCGTTTATAGTTAGCTAGCGACAAGCGCTCAAATGCGCTCATCTCAATTTTATCCATTATCTTTGGTTCCTTTATTCTTTTGGCAAAAAGGTTCATAGGTTACCGTTCTAGAATTTGTGGAGGCAGTCGCAGTGTCCGGGCACTCGGCTCCGGGCCATATCCGATACGAAACAATAATGCGATGGTCTTATTTTTTAAACTAAAAATATTTTGCATTTGTCCGTAGTTTTCCGTTATTAACTTTCTGTGGGTGTCTGAAAGCTCTCTGGCCGAATTATTAATAAGTTTTTGCATTAGGAGGCAGATGCCGGTTAAAGGCTGAAGTTGTAAACCATGACTGGTTGCCGTCAGCCATATTTTTTCAAACAGTCTTCCGCCCGCCAGGTAACTTTGTGCTGAGTTATCGACAAGTCCAATTGCGCCTATGGCAGAGCAGGAATTGTAAGTTTTGGCATTCTCTGAGGCAATAATGTTTGCAAAACCTAATTTGTTCAGAAAATTTAATACAGGCCAGTGTTTGGCGAGTTTAAAACTCGGCATGGCAAATGCTGGAACCTCCAAGGTTTTAATATAAAAGCCTTCCCGGTGGTGCAGCTCTTGGCCGGCATCCCAATTGATGTGGCTGTAAAAAAATTGGTGCATCAAAAGATTTTCAAATAGAATTTTTTCATTGGCGCTCGATAATTTTGCCAACTTTTTAATTTCTGAGCTGTCGTTTGCCATTAAGAGCTTCGCCACTTGAATACCGCCGAAGTCGTTTCCGAATAATTTAACAAGCTCCGGGGCTAGTGGTTGCCGCTTGTAGGGTTTACGGTTGGTGCAGCGTGTAAAAATGGCGCTATATAAATTTTGTTCGACCCCATCGTTTTTTGTCAGCGTGAGTTTGGCAACTAGGTTCGGCTCGTCGCCGGAGGGGAAAGATTCGACGGAAATATTATAGCCAAGATGTTTGCCCGCAATCGCCGCATTTTCTATAGCCGCGCCTATGGCGAGCAATGAAGCCCTGTTGCCCCAACTATAGAGGGATTGGTCGCGTTCAGGGATAATGTAAACCAAAATCTGATTGTCATTTTTGACGGCAAATTTCCACGGTTGGCAATTATCGCCTGAGGGGGCGTGGATGGCGGCATCAATTATTTTTTCTAAAACATCAGTCATGGCAGTTTGAGGATTTGTTTAATTTTTTTTACAATCTTTATCCGTTGGCTTATTATCTCTTTAGAATCGAAGTTTGGAGTCAGTATGGCGTCAAGCGAAATAACGGTTCTGGAAGCTGATAATTTTTGCTTGTTAAGAATTTTTCTCACGCAATAGGCCACTACAGAACCGTTTAGCAAAGCTGAACCTCCTAATTGCGGCCAACTTACCAAAGTATTACCCATTTGCAGGAACGATTCATAAGTCCTTTGTCCGATATTTTCAACCCCCAGGAGTTTCACTATTAGTCGACCCGTTTGAAATTTATTGAGGCTTTTTAAATCAGTTAGGCTAACTTTTCCCAAGCGCCCATGGAAAAATTTGGTTTTTTTGTTTATATCATATCTTTCGATGTCGACCTGCCCGTTATCTCCGTTGTCTGCCGCCATGACTACCGGCAGACCTTTTTTTTTGGCATACTCACGCAGTAAATATTTAACTGCCAGGTTATCAACTTCGTCTATAATAATATTTAAATCTCGGCAAAAACCGCTTATATTTTTTTCATTTATCCCTTCAGAGAATATGTCGACTTTCGCATAAGGGTTCAGCTCGTAAATTTGTCTCGCCGCTACTTGTACCTTGAGAAGGCTTAAATTTGTAATGGAAGTCCTGATGCGGTTAGTATTAGACAATTCCAGTTTGTCATGATCGGCTAGCTTGATGTGTCTGGCACCACCTTGGAGGGTAATGGCTAAAGCCGCGCTGTTGCCAATGCTTAAGCCCGCCACTCCAATAACCGCATCATAAAATATTTTTTGTTCCGCTTCAGTAATCAGGTTTTTGTTTCTAGCAGTTCGGACTACAAAGAAATTTTTTTCTTCAAGAATGTGGACCAATGTTTCCAGCCAAGGAAAGTATACCCAGCGGCCATGGGTCATTAAACTACCATTTTTTTCAAACCCGCTAATGTAATTTTGGAAGTTTTTTTCAAAAATTGGAAGACTGGCAATTTGTGGATTCAATATTTGATAATATTCCTTAAGTTGTTCGCGGTAGTCATCTACAACCTGACGGATATGTTTTTTTGCAAACAGCTTTTTTAGATTTTGCCGGTGTCCGGTTTTTGACAAATCAAATAACCGCGGAGTCGATTCTGCTTGCAATTTAGCTTTAGCTTTTAAAGTTTTTTCCAGATTCATTTTAGCTAATATATTTTGGTTTTAATCCAGGTTTAAAGTAGGCGGGATGTTGGTAGGGATGCAGTTTTACCCTCGGTACCAGGTCCTTTTCCAAGTGGTTTCTTAAGAATTGATATTCCATATTAATGCCCTCAAGCTTTTCTACAACCGCTTGCTGGATGTTTTTGGCCATAGTATTTTGTTTTTTTACGTTTGGCCGGAGCTCAATGTTGATTTCCAAAAATTCATCCATATTTTTTTTGTAGCCTTTGTGCAGAGTGAATTTGCCGGTTAAATTCCGCAAAAAAGGTTTTTGGTGCAGGGCGGCGTGAATGTGTTCGGGGTAGATGTTCGCGGCGTAAAAAATTATGGTGTGGTCACTGCGGCCCCAGAGAGCCAAAAACGGGAGCTGCCACAGCGGCCAGGGTTTTATGTTAGCGCGCCAATTTTTATTTCCGGAATCTAAAGCTGTAGCCGCCTGTTTAAAATTTAGGGTTTTTCCGCTGTCGTGGAGGTTAAAGCGTATAAGCGGCAGGCCGCTGTCCGAGGTAAAAATTAGTTCCCGATTAACCCCTTCAACATAGCGGAGCAGGGGATTGTACTGGAACACATTGGGAGCGTGCGCCCGGCCAAACAAGCTCGGTTTGTTTTCGGCCAGCTGTTTTAAGCTTATGCTCATTGGGGTCTCAAAAGCCATCAGCAGCATCTCGGAAGATCCATAGGTGCTTAGAGTCGAGCCGAATTTGTTTTTGATCCCGGCCTCATCCATTAGATGCTCGCGCCAGGCCTCGTTAAACCCTTCACTGCAAAACATCAGCCGCAGTTTGATTTTCTTCCAGTCTACCCCGGCGCTTTTCCCCGTTTCAATAACATCTTTAATAAAAAATGGATGCCCGACAAAAATAATCTGCTGGTAAAGTTTGTGTAAATTTTTTATGGCTTTGAGCGTTTCGGTTTTGTTGTTGCCGACGCTCATAACAGTCAGCGGATATTTTTGCGCCACTAGCCAGCTGGGCAAAACCGTGGCCATTCCCGAAACGTAAACGCCCATTGGAAACCCAATTATTAGGAGGGTTTGATATTTATCTATTTCAAAAAAGTTTTTGTAAAGCAGCTCGTGCGTGACCGCGGCTTTCAATTCCTGTCCGCGCCCGCGCGGCCAAAAGTTACTGCTACCCGTGGTTCCAGAGCTTGAGGCAATAATTTTTCCCTGATTTAGCTTGCCATCCCAAGCCCGCATTTTTAAGGGATATTTAAAAATGTAATTTTTTTTGTCCGTGGCGGGAACTTGGGAAAAATCTTTAATGCTTTTTATTTTCTCGGGACGGATTTTATGTTGGTGCAAAAAATCTTTGTAAGCCGGAACTCTTTTGGCGGCTTGGTGGAAAATATCCAGTGCTCTTTTTTCGCTTTGAGTTTGCCAAATGTTCCCGGTTTGGTTTTTTAAATCCTGCTCAATTGTCTTTATATCCAATCTGTAATAATCGGTCACCCAGTTGCCGTTTGGTTTTTTTGATTGGTGGGGCTGGGGCATTGGGGGGGGGTAGGTTAAAATTTCTTAAATAAATTTATTTCCTGGCTAGTTTTAAGTTTGGCCAAAAATGATTGCAACTCTAAGGACAGCGAGCGGTCGGCAGTAACTTTTTCCGCATTTTCCCGGACAAACCCGTACAAATTTCGCGACTGTTTGGACAATCGATTTTTAACTTTCAGGAAATCAACCGCCTGGCACAAGGCAAATAGCTCAATGCCGAGGACAATCCGCGCGTTTTCCAAAACCTCGCCTGTCAAAAGAGCCGCGTCAGATCCCATGCTCACAATATCTTGGTTATCGCCATTGGTGGGGATGGAGTGCAGGTTCATAGGGTAAGCCAGTGTTTGGCTGTGCGCTGTAGTCGAAGTGGCAACAAATTGCAGACCTTGGAGCCCAAGAGTAAGCCCTGGAGTGTCAAGATTTAAAAATGGTGGGAATGTCTGGTTTATTTTATTGTTAAGGAAAAAATTCAGGCGTCTCTCCGAAAGCATTGTCAGTTTTACCAGGCTCATTTTTAGCTGGTCCATGGCTACGGCAATGTAGTCGCCATGGAAATTGCCGCCATGTAGGAAAGTTTTGTGTTCCCAATCGACAATCGGATTATCCGTAACCGAGTTGACTTCAATTTCTGTGGTCTTCCAAGTATGAGATAGTGTGTCGTATGCCGGACCCAATACCTGCGCCAGACAACGCATGGAATAAAATTCTTGGACCGAGTCGCTTATTTTGTGAACTTCTTTGCTCTGGTTGGCCTGTTTATTTAAACCATCACGATTTCGGATTAATTGCGAGTTGGCCAGGACTGTCCTCATGGTTTTGGCAATGGCCGACTGGCCCGGGTGCGGGCGCAGCTGATGTATTACCGGACCGAAGCTGTCGCTATAGGCCTTAACCAATTCCAGGGCCAAGCAGCCGTTGCGTACGGCCAGACTTAAGATATCCGCAGTCTCAACACACAAAAGTGCGGCTATACCCGTCATCATCGCGGTACCGTTTATAAGGGCCAATCCTTCTTTGGGTTTGAGCTTATATGGTTTTATTCCGAGCTGTTTTAAAACCGCAGCGGTTTTTTGGCGCTGGTTTTTATAAACAACCTCTCCTTGTCCAATTATGGCTAAAGCAATATGCGCTAACTGGACCAAATCCCCGCTGGTGCCAACCGCGCCATGCTTCGGCACTACCGGAATAATCCGCAGGTTAATAAACTGTTCCAGGCGTTTGAGTAATTCCGGAGAAACGCCCGAATGGCCCAATACCAGAGTGTTCAAACGAACAACCATCGCGGCTAAAACATATTCGTCGGGAAGTTTTTCGCCTAAACCGGCCGCATGGCTAAGAATAAGGTTTTTTTGCAGATCTTCAATTTGCCCATGGGCCAATATATAGTTGGCCATTGGCCCGAAGCCCGTGTTAATACCATAAATAACACGGTTGTTTTTTTCTACCGTATCCGCCAAAAACCGATGCCCAATTTCAGCTTTATTTAAAGCCGAACTGTTTATTTCAATGTGTTGTCTGTGGCTCGCGGTAAATGTTGCTAAACTTCGGGGATTAAGTGTATGGCCGTTAATAAAAAAACTTTTTGATTTCACGTGTATTTATTAAATTACTGCTTTATTATAGCATATTCCCTTTATTTTTCCAGACTAATTCAACTGATTCAGCAAATACCTGTTACGGTTTGCTTTTTGTACAGAATATAAAAAAATATTTAATACTATTTTTTTATCTAGCCTTTTTGCTTCTTCCCAGGCTAAATCAAAGGTATTTCTTAGCATGTCAGCTATTTCCTTACTCTCAATGACTATTCCAAAGTTTTCTTCCGGGGAAATGAAAAGTGTTATCTCCATAAATCCCCATATCGGAAGAGAATTTAAATTTTTTTTCAGGAATTAAGGCAACTTCGTATGGTTTGCTCGGTTTATTTTTTTTGTAAAGCTCAATCATCTCTTTCGTGCCTGCATTTATAGCAAACATTTTGATTCCGCGACGCCCTCTCTCTTTATCAAGTTCTATAAAATTAGAAATTAGTTTGAACATATTTATGGGGTTTGCAAATGTTTTCAGGTCTTTTCCTGTTGATGAAAAAATATTCCAGTATACATCCTTCGCCCCATTTTCTCCCTCAAACACTTTTACTATGGGCCTGTGTTTGGCTCCTTTGTGCAAAGCTTTAAGTTCGGGAATGATTGACTCAATTCCGAGTTTGGTGTCTTCCTGTTTTTTTGCGGCCTGTTTGGCGGCGAGCAGGAGGGTTTCAGGGGATGCTGCTATATAGCGGCGGACTTTTTTGTCGTCGGAAATGCCGACAAAGCCTTTTTTCTTTAAGCCTTCTAATACAACGTAAGCCGAGCTGCGGTTTATGCCCGATTGTTTGGACGCTTCAAATACAGTTGCCGCTTCGAGTTCAAGTAAGGCCAGGTAAATTTTAGCCTCTTTTTCCGAAAGCCCGAAGTTTGCCAATTGTTTGAGTAATTGATTTTCCATAACCAGGCGCTTAAATTATTGACGCGCTTTACTGTTACAGGATAACAACAGATTGCCGAAAAAGCAAGCGAAAATAAGGTTAATATATGTTAATCATTGACAACAAACAGTAATTATATATATTTAAACTATAGCATAAATAATTAAGAAGCCGAGGCAATTAACCGCGGCGGAATTTTAAAAACAATGAGAAAAATTTACATTATGTCGGCGGCCATTTTCTTGTGGGCCAGCCTGCTTGCGGTCGCCAATGCCGCCCAACATCCTTTGGGGGGCAAATATTTCAACCGCAAACGGGACAGTTTATACCATAACGACGGAAAATGGCCAGACCGTCAGGCGGCCTTATACTTCCGCCGGAGCCTTTTTATCCTACGACTTTAATACCTGGACCGGCGTTGTTTCGGCCTCGCCCGAAGATTTGGCTTTACCGGAGGGCAGTTTTATCCCGCCCCGGGACGGCAAGGTCTTTTGTTCCGACAGGGGAGGGGATAAAGGCACCTGCTATCTAATCACGGCGGGGCAAAAATCGGGCTTTACCAGCGCCGATGTTTTCCACGGCCTTGGTTACTCTTTTAATAATGTCCAATACGGAGATGTTTCCTTTTTAAACGCCACATCTACTATTAATACTTCCGCCGCCGCGCACCAGCCGGGGACTTTGGTTAACAAAAATGGCACGGTTTATCTGGTAGGGGGAAATGGTTTGTTAGGTATTCCCGATCCGGCCACTCTGCAATCCTGGGGGTTTTCTTTTCAAGATATTGTTCAGGCGAATGACGCTGATATCCTCCTGCCGACAGGCGGGGTGTTGTCCAGCCGCCAACCCGAACAACTGGAAGTTTTGTCCGGCGCATCTGCCAATACTTTAGCATCTTCAACTGTCTCTTCTGTCGGGATTGCCCCGACTGTCACAGGTACACCGTCGGCCATTTCAAGTTCAACTCCGGCAGTTATTGGCAGTACCACCCCTTCCTTATCTCTTATTTCGGGATCATCCGGGAGTAACAACAATGTGGCCAATACTGCCGCAGCCACGTCCCTGCCCGCTGGTTCTCACGCGATCGGTACTAACGTCGTGGACTCCACCGGAGTAATTTATATGATTTCTCCCGACGGCACCCGCCGCGCCTATTCATCCTCAGCGGCTTTCTTGTCGTATGGCTTTAATGCCAATAATCAGACGGTGCCAATGAGTGCTACCGATTTGACCATACCGGCCGGATCGTTTATTCCTCCCAATGACGGAAAGGTGGTTTGCCCGACAGCTGCTCTCGACAATGGCACCTGCTTTTTAATCAGCGGCGGCCGCAAGGCTTCATTTAGCTCTCCGGGTTTAATTAGCGGCCTGGGTTTTAGCCTGGCCAACGCATTGTCGCGGATACCGGCTGGATGAACAGCGCAGCCCCAATTACCGATTCCACCTCAGCGCACCGCCCCGGTGTTTTAATAAATAATAACGGGACCGTACAACTAGTCGGATACAATGGAGTTTTAGGTATTCCGGATTTGGCGACTTTTAACAGCTGGGGTTTTTCTTTTTCCTACGTCGTGCCCGCTAACGCGGCCGATAAAGCCATGAGTCAGACGGGAGTTTTACCCGCCCGCACACCTGGCCAGCTTACTCCTCTCCAGGCAACTGCCGTAAATACTTCGGTTTCAAGCGGCGGATCCGGCGGCGGATCCGGGGGAAGCAGCGCGACATCAGCAACTCCGGTTTCGTTGCAGATTACTCCAACAAATTTACCCAACGCCACCATAGGTCAGCCTTATTCCGCCCAACTTCAAGTGAGTGGAGGCATAGCCCCTTATACTTGGAGTACCGTTTACACCACCTATCCAGGCAGCTGTTTGTGGTTATTTGATAATGCCGTGTCTTCCTCAACCTTAGCTGCCACTTTTGGTACTCACAATTGCACTGCTGTTAGTAGCGCCAGTCCAGCCGGTACTTATCAATGGAAAATTCAGGTTACCGATTCAGCCGGGAATACCGCATCACAATTATTATCTCTAACAATTAATCAGGCATCCGGCTCCGGAGGTTCAGGTTCATCTTCTTCAAGCCCAGCAAATATCCAACTTACGGCCACCCCTTCTTCCTGGTCAGTTAATCTGTTGCCAGGGGAAATCGGACATCAAAACATTACCATAAATAGCAACAGTTCACAGCTTACAAAAATCGAGGCTTCTACCGATAGTAGTTGGCTGCAACTAAGCACAACTGCCCAGCAGTACTCTTCTCTCGGAAATCCTATTATCTTGATATTATCGATAAATACCTCTAACCTAACGCCGGGATCTTATACCGGTACTGTGACTGCAAGTAGCTCCGCTGGAAATTTGCAGATTCCAGTAAACCTGACGCTGTCAGCGCCAGATACTTCCGCGACTGCCCGTGTTGGACAACGGGTAAGTAAAAATGGAACAGTAGTTTATGTTGGCAACAATAGTCTGTATGGGTTTCCCGACTTGGCTACTTTTAATTCCTGGGGATTTGATTTTTCTAAAGTTGTGCCTGCAAATAGCGCTGAATTAGCAATGAGCCAGAATGGCGTTGTCCCTATGAAGTTACCAGAATGTGATACTCCGCTAAACCAAATCGCCGGAACCTGTGGAAATTCAAATGCCACTTCAACTCCTTCTAGTGGGAATTAACCCGCCATTTTAATAAACGCCGCCCTAAAAAGGGCGGCGTTTTAACATTTCAATGTAGGCGGCATTTCTTGTTTTTTGCTACTGTTAAACGCTTACAACAGATTGTTATTAAAGTGAATAAATACAAGCTAATATGCTGTTAAATATTGACAACAATCCTAAAACCTTTAAATTCTAGATAAATGCACACTAACAGCAAATACCCAAAATTTCCCGCCCGGGCAATTGAATTTAAATCCAACCTGAATTTTATTGCTTGGGATAGGAACCTTTGATTCCAAGTCATCGCTCTTTGACAACTTAAAAGAGGAATATGCGATACTGAAAAATAAGTCTTATTGTGAGTATAAAAAATTTTGTAGTATTAATTTTTATACTATTTTTTTGTTTCAAAAATATCCTGAAACTTCGTTAATGTATACCTTCCCCTGAGAATATAAATACATCAAATAACACGGTAAGCAAAAATAATGCGACTACAAAAATAGTATAGACAGTTTTATGGTAATTATTCGTTTCTTTTACGGCAGCTAAAGAAACTTTATTAATTACTATTAATACTACTAGCGCTACTATAAAAAGCACCCAATAAGTTCCATCCTCACATTTAAATTTGCATGGCCAAGCGCTCACGGCTTCAGGAATTGAATACCAAAATATATATATCAAAGTTGGTACGGACATTGTTAGCCCAAAGAATGAAAAATATTTTTTTAAATTCATAGACTTTAAATTGGTTGATTTACTCGTATTGATTTTAATATTTATAATTTTTAATGTCAATGTCAACATAAAGTAATTTATTTTTTGCTCCAAGGATTTTATAGTTAAAATTTTTGGTGCAGGAAAGGAAACAAGACTAGGGTCTTCGCTTTTTCTGTAAGTACATTGACAAGTCAGAGGAGGACTTGCGCGATGCTTCAATATCTCAGACGTTTTTTCGTGCTGCTCGCGGCCTTGTTGCCCTTGGTAGCGCAAACCCCGGTCAAAAAAACTGTATTCGTGGTACACGGAATTGCACAGAGTTACCAGGATATGCAAAATTTGGCGACCCAACTTTCCATCACCCTCACTGGCGTGAATCCGAACAGCGGGTTTACCATTGCTGGTTTTGGTGCAAACGCTGCATTTGTGGTCGATTGGGGCTATGATTTTGGTGATTGTGCCAATAGCCACAAACTCACAGTACCAACTAACCCATTTGATTCTGGCAAGCCTTGCACTATCGATACCGGCGCAAGACGTTTAGCTCACTACATTGCAAATCAAAATCCGGCTGGCAATGAAGTGATAATCGTTGCTTACTCTTTAGGTGGTCTAATTGCCCGGCAAATGATTGCCCAGGACTACCTTTCCAACGTTAGCGTCACCCAGACAAATAACAAGTATTACGTTAGCACGATGATTACTTTGGGCACGCCTAATTTTGGTTATCCGTATGACAGCTCACTCGACTACATTGCACGGAATAACATATTGGTTGGGCAGATGTACGGTGATTTCTCCAGAATCAACCCTGGAGACACCCAGCTTCCGTACACCCCTACTCTTCCGCCCGAAGCTGGCAACAACGGCCAAATCTGTGAGACTGTAACCTCCCAAGGTTACACCGTCCGTTCTTCCCAGTTTCTATGCGACCTGAACGCCACGTGGAGTTTGCCTACTACAAATCGTCCGCGCAAATGGTTGGCGGCGGCAGGCAGGCTGTCCAGTGTCACCGATCGGCGTTCCACTAATCCTAGCGATAATGGTGGTTGTAGCGTTGGCTGGTGGGAGGATGGTGTCGTATGTGAAGAGTCCGCTCTTTTGCATACCTACAACCAATGGCACCCGCCGGCTTATGTATTGGGAAATGGAAGTACACCTGTGCTTTCTATACTTCCCAATTATGATCCTCAGGCAAACACCTTGACCACTATCAAAAATTCCGACGGTTCGACTATCCCTTTAATCGGACCGGACGAAAAGTGGCATGACCCCAGCTTCAAGTTTGCACATACCAGCGATTTCACATCGTGGCTTGTATTTGCAGGATCTTCAAGCAATCACATCCCGCTTTACAATCCAATACCCGGCTCTGGATTGTACGAAACAATCATCACCGATATCACGGCCGATGCCTACAATGTGATGGTGACCTCCCCGGTCAACGTTAGCCCCACAAGCAACGTTTACGTAGGACAAACGGTCACCGGGAGTTATGCCATCCAGAATGTAAGCAGCAGTAACATTACGCTGGCCAATCTCGTACTCGGTGGACGCCTGTACGGGCAATGCCCGAATAACGTTTGCCCTGATCTTGGTCCCACCGTGACCAACCTCACTCTATCCCCAGGACAGATTTACAGCTTTAGCGGCAGCCGGCAGATTACGGCCGCGGGCCACTACGACTTTTTCGTGGCCTATCAGCTCAGCAATAGCAGTTCCTGGATTACCGCCGCGCCTACCTCAAGTGGAGTGGCTAACTTACGGTCCATAGATGTCGTGGCCGCACCCACTTTCACCCTGAGTCCGTCCACGCAGTCTAAGCCCGTGGTCGCGGGCCAGTCAGTGAGTGCCGATATTTCTCTCCAAAGCCAGAATAGTTTTGCGGGTTCTCCGTCCGTGGGTTTGTGGTGCGAACCAACATGTCCCGCCGGGTTTACATACAGCTACCCAACGGGAGCCCAAAGTCTGGCGGCCAACGCCAGTCTGCCATTGCGTGTCACTTTCTCCACAAACACCTCAGCAACCCCCGGGGTTTACAATTACGAATACCGGGCAACGTTAGGCAGTACGGCCGTGGTAGCCAAAATCGCGATCACTGTCACGTCTCCGGCATCGACTACGCCAACAATGGTTTTTTCGCCTGCTACTCAATCCAAATCCGTGGTTGTCGGCCAGTCGGTTTATGCCGATCTCACACTACAAAGCCAGAATGGCTTTACCGGCAACCCGAGCCTGGGTCTGTGGTGTATGCAGTCAACTTGTCCTGCGGGTTTTACCTATAGTTACCTTAATGGAAGCGGTACTTTGCTTCCCGCCAATGGCAGCATCCCTGCCCGCATCACGTTTAATACCACTTCCGGCGCCGTTCCGGGCACCTACAATTACGAATACAGGGCGTCCTTGTCCGGGATTACTGCTGTGGCTAAAATCGCAGTCACGGTGAGCAGTCCGCCTGCAACGGCTTTCTCGGTGACCGCAGCTTCTTCGGTTAACTTGCCTCAGGTTACCGCTAATAGTCTGAATGTTACCGTTACGAATAACAGTGCCACAGCCGGGACCATAGTCAATATTGCTGACTATATTTTGGCTTCCGCGTGGCCTACCGGCTTAAACGACAACTTCCCGGCTTCCGTAACAATGCCGGCCATAGGACAATCTGCTACCTTTGCGCTTAAACTGGCGGCCAGCTCAGTTTTGGCCGTGACAAGTTACCCGATGCAGATTCAATCTTCCATCTCGGGTTTAACCGTTTATGCCAACTACACGCTAAATGTTACCGCCAATACTCCCACGGCGGTTACTGTTTACTCCAATCCACTGCCTATTCCAACCAGCTCCTATACTTGGAGTTTGTCCTCCTGGCAGTCTTTTGGACCGGGTTGGGTAATGATTCCGGATCTGTTTGTGGCAGGGAACCACTACACTTACGGTCACCCCGAGCAGTATATCCAAGCGCTTCAGCAAATCAAGAGCTGGGGAGCCAGCGGCTCCCTAGATACTTACATCTCTCAATTTCAGTCAGCTTTGCCTTATTGGCCGCCTTACACGGTAGTAGCGCCATCCGGTCCTTCTACGTTAACCGGCTATTGCACGGTTAATGGTTCAACCATGGCACAGAGTTTTTCAACCGGCAGTAACATTGTCTGGAATGCCAATATCAGCGGCGGGATCGATCCAAAGAATTTTAATTGGTCCGGTTTCGGTGCGAGCATTGGTAATTACCAATCCGTTGTCTTGGTGCCGAACGCAGCGGCAAGCTATAACAGTGTGTCAGTTATAGTGAGAGATTCCGGTAATCCTTTACAACAGCTCAGCCTGGCCTGTCCGGCGGTAACCGTTATCGCTTCCCAAAGCCTTGGCTGCGGCTGTTCGCTTAACCCCAACCCAATTAATTTGGGTAGCGGATCAACCATTTCGGCTTCTTGTGTTGGCGGTACCGGATCGTATTTGTTTTTGCTCCCGGGAAGCAGCATCTATACCGGCACTGGCAGTGCCTTGATGTCGCCGACCACAAGAGGCGTACAGACCTACACCATAACCGGCAAGGACAGTTCCGGAAATACAGCCTCGGGTTTTTGCTCTCTGTCGGTCAATTAAGCCGAGGTGAGGGCCGCGCTAGCAGTATCGCTTATGAATTTCACACGAGTTACCGTCTCCGGTAGGGTACGGGAAAGTGTGGATATGCCATTGGCGGCGATTTTAACCCAGGATCGCCGCCTTCCATTTGATTCAGACTTTTTGTTTTGCTCACACGCGAGCCTTGGCCCCATTGGAAACTTTGGGGCCTTTTTCGTTTTTTTAAAGATTTGTGCTATAATATAATAAATTTCAGGGTCTTAAAATAAAGTTATGCCCGAGCAAAAAAATAATATACTGGTGGCGGAAGATGATGTGGCGATGGCGGAAATTGTCAGTCATAAGCTGGAAACCAACGGGTTTATTGTGCGCCACGCCGAAAACGGGGTAAAGGCTTTGGAAATGTTTGACGAAGATCCGCCGGACCTGCTGTTGCTGGATTTAATGATGCCGGAGCTGGACGGTTTTGGGGTTTTGGAAAAAATCCGCGGCAACAGCGACAAAAAATTGGCCAACATCCCGGTAATTGTCTTAAGCAACCTCTGGAGCAACCAGGATATTTTAAGAGCCAAGGCGCTTAAAGCTGACGAATTTATGGTTAAAGCCTACTTTACACCGGACGAAATTTTAGCTAAACTTAAGGCTGTCTTAGCTAAACGCTAAGACGACGCTGAATAAACGCTGATAGGTACGCTGATTTGCCGCTGATCTTAAATACCCTCCTCGTGGATGGATTTGGAGATTCAGCGTCCACTCAGCGTTGCAGTCTTCAGCGACCGATCAGCGGATAAACAATTAATGTTTTGGGATGGTTGTCGGATTCTGCGAGGACTTTTACAAGTCATCGTTCATCTGAACGTCATCTCGAAACAAAAAGGGAAGTATTATAATGGAAGCGAAAAAGATCTCCTGTAAAATCGGCGAGGCCGATTTTAGTTTTGAAACCGGCAAATTGGCCGGCCAGGCCAGCGGCGCCGTTTTGGCCCGCGTAGGCGACACGGTGGTTTTAGCCACAACAATTATGTCCGACAAAGCCAGGGAAGGAATAGATTTTTTCCCCCTGCTTTTGGATTACGAAGAACGGCTTTACGCCGCGGGTAAAATCAAGGGCAGCCGCTGGATAAAGCGCGAAGGCCGCGCCACCGACGACGCCATTTTAAAAGGCCGGGTAATTGACCGGACTCTCCGCCCGCTTTTTCCGGACGGCATGCGCAACGACGTCCAGGTAACCGCCATGGTGTTATCTATAGACGGGGAAAACGAACCGGACATGCTGGCGGTAAATGCCGCTTCCATGGCTTTGGCTATTTCCAACGTGCCCTTTGACGGGCCCGTAGCCGGCGCGCGAGTCGGAAAAATCGACGGCCAGTACATAATCAATCCAACCCACAAACAACAGGAAACCTCAACCATGGATTTGGTGGTTTGCGGCACCGGCGAACATATTATTATGGTGGAAATGGGCGCGAAACTGGTTACGGAACAGGAAATTGTGGAAGGAATAAAATTCGCCCAGCCATTTTTGGGTATATTAACGCAATGCCAAATTGATTTTGCCAAACAGGTCGGTAAGGAAAAATCCGAGCCGATTATGGTTTTGCCGAATCCGGCCGTAATGGATAAAGTTAAAGAATTGTTGACTGATGCCAAAATGGACTCGGCTATTTATGTCACAGGCAAGGAATTGCGGGAAACCAACATCGACCTATTAACTAAATCTATTATAGAAGAAGTTAAATCCGCGCTGGGTGAAATTGAAGGTGTGTCGATAGAAAAGGACGCGGCCAAAGCCGTGGATAAAGTTTTAAAGAAATATCAGCAAAAGCAAATCCTGTCCAAGGAACGCCGCGTAGACGGCCGTAAATTAACCGAAACCCGCCCGATTACCTGTGAAGTCGGCGTATTGCCCCGCACCCACGGCAGCGCTTTATTTACCCGCGGTGAAACCCAGGCGTTAACCATAGTCACGTTGGGCAGTAAAGGTGATGAACAGACATTGGACGGCATGGAAGATCCGACCGAAGGCCGGACCAAGCGCTATATCCACCACTATAATATGCCGGGTTACAGCGTTGGCGAAGTCGCCCCGTTGCGCGGTCCGGGCCGCCGCGAAATTGGCCACGGCATGCTGGCCGAGCGCGCGGTTGAAGTCGTTCTGCCCCCGCAGGAAACTTTTCCGTACACCATGAGGTTAGTCAGCGAAATTATGTCTTCCAACGGTTCCACTTCCATGGCTTCCACCTGCGGCTCAACATTGGCCTTAATGGATGCCGGTGTGCCGATTACGGAAGTTATTGGCGGCTGCGCCATGGGTTTGGTTATGGACGAAAGCAATCCCAATAATTTTAAAGTGTTAACGGACATTGCCGGCATAGAAGATTTTAACGGCCATATGGATTTTAAAGTTACCGGCAGCGAGACCGGCGTAACAGCACTGCAATTGGATATGAAGCTTAAGGGTTTGTCGGCTGATATTTTGGCCAAAGCTTTGGAGCAGGCCAAGCCGGCACGCGTGCATATTATCAGCAAAATGAAGGAAGCCATTGCCGTGCCAAGGCCGGATTTGTCTCCTTTTGCCCCGCGCATAACATCGTTTATGATTAAGCCAGACAAGATCCGCGAAGTCATCGGCTCCGGCGGCAAGGTTATTAACGAAATTATTGCCAAATGCCCCGGCGTGAAAATAGACATTGAAGACAGCGGTTTGGTTATGGTCACGTCCACCGACGCCGAAAGCGCCAAAAAAGCCGTGGAGTGGATTCAGAATATCGTCAAAGAAGTCGAGCCCGGAGAAATTTACGAAGGCAAAGTCGTGCGTATAATGGATTTTGGCGCGTTTGTGGAAGTGCTGCCCGGCAAAGACGGCTTGGTGCATATTTCCCAGCTGGCTAATTATAGAGTGAATAAAGTTGAAGACGTATGTAAAATCGGCGACGCGATGAAAGTTCAGGTTACGGAAATTGACGACCAGGGCAGAGTAAACTTAACCCACAAACCATTCGCGGCCGCGCCGACTCCGGAACAGCTGGCAGCCGGCGCTTCGGGTGGCGACAGGGGATTCGACAGGCCGCGCCGGCCAATGGGCGGCCACGGCGGTTCACGCCCCCCGCGCAGGAATTTTGACAGATAAAAATTCAGTGATAAAATAAGAATATGTCCGAAGTAACCATAAAAGCCATTGAACACCTGCTCGACAAAAAGCTGGATGAGAAGCTGGATGAGAAGCTGGATGCCAAGTTTGACGCCAAACTTAAGCCCATCCAACAGGGCATTTCTGCTATTAATACCGGCATGGTTAATTTGGCCACGCAAGAGAGCCTTAACGGAATAGCCGGACGTTTAGCTACTATCGAGGAAATTCTTAATCAGCATACTTCATCTCTGGACGCTATCGCCTAAGACGCCAGTAACTGGAACACGGATCTGCATTAAATTATTGAGGATAAGATACAAAACAGCGCTTCGACTTTGAGGCGCTGGTTTGTTATAGCGCATGCCATACTTTGACGTCATAAAAAAAGATTCATCATCCCTTGCCCGCAACGGAGTAATCCATACTTCCCATGGTGACGTAAATACTCCGGCGTTTTTGCCTATTGGCACAAAAGGGACGGTTAAAGCGGTGACTTCGGAGGAGCTGAAATTTTGGGGCGCGGAAATGATTTTAGCCAACACTTACCATTTGTGGCAGCGGCCGGGCGACGCGCTGATTTATAAAGCCGGCGGCCTGCATAAATTTATGAACTGGAAAGGGCCAATATTCACCGACAGCGGCGGCTTCCAGGTTTTTAGTCTGGCCAAAATGCGAAAGGTTATGGAGGCCGGCGTGTTGTTCCAATTTGATTTGGACGGCAGGCAGGAAATTTTGAGCCCGGAAAAGTCCGTACAAATTCAGGCCAACCTGGGCAGCGACGTGGCGCTCATACTGGACGACTTTCCCGGCTACCCGTTTGAGCACGAACGTTCGGTTGAATCCATCGCGCTTACAAAGCGCTGGGCCGAGCGCGCGCAAAAAGAATTTTTAAATATTATGCGGCATGGGGACCCGATAAATCCCGGACAAAAATTGTGGGGGATTGTGCAGGGCGCGTCTTTTCCCGACTTGCGAAAACAGTCGGCCAAAGATATGACCGGTCTGGGCTTTGAGGCATTTGCCATTGGCGGCGTGGCCGTGGGCGAACCGCACGAAGAAATGATGAAGGCGGTGGAAGCCGCTATTCCATTTCTTCCGGAAAATTCTCCCAAACATTTGCTCGGCGTGGGTACGCCGTTTAATATAGTGCAGGCAGTCGCGAGAGGATGCGATACGTTTGACTGCGTAATTCCCACAAGGGAAGCCCGACATGGGAGGCTGTATATTAGCGCAAAAAATATCCCGACGCCAACCACCCCGTCTCGCTTCGCGAACCACCCCTCCTTAACAGGAGGGGAAGCTCCGCACTTGTCCGAAATAACGGCGGAGTCTTTCCCCCTGGCAAGGGGGAGTGCCGCCGAAGGCGGCGAGGGGGTTGTGGAAGGATATAAAACCATCGACATCCGGCTGGAAAAATACAAGGAAGATTTTACGACCATCGACGAGACTTGCGATTGTTACTTATGCTTAAACCATACCAAGTCTTATCTTCGCCATTTGTTCGCGGCAGGGGAGCCGCTTTCCACCCGCCTGGCCAGCATGCACAACCTGCGGTTTTATTTAAACCTCATGAAAAAAATCCGCACTGCTATCCAATACGATTATTTTGACGAGATGGCGGCGAATTATCGGGATTATACTGGCGCCGCCCAGAGCGGAGTCGAGAGGTAAAAAATTACCGGGAGTATTCCGAGCAGTAATTTTTTATCTTATTAGAACCTATCTCAAAAATAATTTTTGATCCTTTACGTCATTCCCGCGAAAGCGGGAATCCAAGTCAAGCGAACCGGATTTTGGATCCCCGGTCAAGCCGGGGATGACGTAAAATTGTTTTTAATCCTACTTACAACAAACCCGGCCGATAAATATTATCAACGGCCGGGTGGTTTTATGTCAGCAACGACAAGGAAACCAAGAGTTAACAATGACGCGACCGCGGCCAGTGCCGGATGATGGGGGATACTGCCGTCGGCCAGAGCGTTGGACGAGAAAGTCGCAAAGGTCGCCGAGAAAGCGAGTAAGAATTCCAGGCTTGCGCCGCTTCTTTTGTTTTTCATCTAGCCTCCTGGCTTGTAGTTTAATATATAGAGAAGAATTTGTGAATTTTTCTGGACAAAAAACCTTAGACGTGCTATAATAGAAATATAAAAGTTCCCTTAAGAAATAAAAAAATAATTAAATCCATGTTTATGTTTTTACACAGTGCAAAACTGCGCCAAAAGCTAAGCGTTTTTAGCGCGGCGGTTTTAGTGTTGTCAACGCTCTTTGGTAATATTGTTCCACTAGTTGCACAGGCGCAATCAGCCGGGTTAACTCCGACCGATCTTCGTATTTCCAGCCAGGCCAAATCAAACTTTACCGGCGGTTTTAACGCCACTCCCGTAAGTTTGGTCAATGGCAACTGGACCTATAACTTCCAGTGGGGAAGAACGCTATCTAACCGCAATGGTTACATATACGTTTCACAACTGAGTTCCACCGACAACCTTTACCACATTGTCGCCGAGTTTCCGGCAAATGTTGACACAACCAATTCGGCCGCAGGCTTACCCGGCGTCGGCAGCGTAACCTCAAGCGCCGTGTTTGCCCCCAATACCCAATACCGTTTGAGTTACTACTCTTTTCCTTATGGCCAGTATACTTCCAACTATCTTATACTCCGCAGCCCCTTCACCACTCCCGACTCTTCCGCCGCCTCGGAAAATACCAGTGGCTCCGAAAGCAGCGATAGCGCTTCTGGAAATAACAATAACTCAGCGATATCCTCAAACACAAGCAATGGTAATAGCGGTCGGAACGTCCCGAATTGTCCATCTGGCTCGGTTTTAGGTTCCGATGGGGTTACATGTGTATTAATAACCGGAACATCCGGTGTGATAGGCTGTCCTACCGGCACTACCTTGTCCAGCACCGGGGCGTGTTCGCCCAACGATGCGAGCGTCGAATCGGCAACCAGTACTTTAGCGCCTAATTTTAACTATGGCACCACTAATGCCGTCTTCTACACTTCAAAGCCCATTTCCGGCAATGATGTTTATACACAGACCGACGGCATTGGCAGCAATCAATTACCCTTGGTTTGTTCGGCGGATACACATCCTTCCGCTGATGGCACTTCTTGTTTGCCGGGTAATGCCAATTACAGTCAAGCTGTACAACAGACACTCGTTCCTAATAATCCCATGACTTGTCCTTCCGGCTATGTGCCCGACTATACCACTAACGCGTGCAACTTTCCCGGCACTACCCACTGCGGTATTGATAACGGGATGTCTATAGCAACGGGAGCATATTCCGGTTCCGCGACAGATTTGCTCGATCTGGCTCATATGTGTTCCGATGCTTCCCGCCCAAGCGTAATTCAGGTTGGGTCAACCGTGCAATGGTATTGCGGAGTACACATGTGTTCCGCGCCGATTAACGGCAGCACCGTCGCCGCAACTCCCATTGTCGTTAATGGAGTTACATTCTATCCTCAGCCGAATAGCGTGGGCAGATTTCCGAATAGCTTGGATAGCTTTATAAATGACGTTTACGAAACACTTTATGGCAGGCCGGCGGACGCGTCGGGTGAGCAATTCTGGATAAATTATCTAACTTCGTCTTCGGCCAGTTTTGGGACTTTTTATCAGGATATGTTCAGCCAAGCGGAGTATACTAATGAGCATAAGAGTGATCTGCAATTCGTCACGGACGCATTCCGCGTAATTTTGTACCGTGCCCCCGATCCCGGCGGACAGTCATTTTGGATAAGCGCACTTAACACTGGAACCAGCCGCAGTTCATTGATTACCAATTTGGTTTCATCCGCGGAATTTACCACCTCCGGCGCCGGCGGGAACCAGGCAATTCAGAAAGTTTTGCAATCGGACATTTTGGCCTACGCTCCCGGCACTAATAGTTTGTCTTGCGGCAGCGCCAACGGCCAGACGTTCTCTGCGGCTGCCAGCTTGAATGCCAACAATATGTGTTCAGACGGCAGTACCCCGACTATTTCCGTCAACGGAACCGGCGGGTGGTCGTGGTCATGCGCGGCCAACGTTGTCTGTAACGCTTACGCGCCGGCATCCAGCCAAAATAGTCTGGCGACCTGCCAGGGATTGGACAAGACAAAGCTGGCTTTAGGTTTTTTTAACGGCTTGACCTGTACCCAGGCTCTCCAACTGCAAATTGGCCAATATCTGACCAGTTCGGAACCGATTCCTTTGGGAACCATATTGTCGGGGAACGGACTAATCGTTAACGGATCAGGATCGAATGCCGCGGTATTTGGAGCGGGTCCGGAAGGGCCTGTTGGTACTCCTATTCAGTTGTGCATAGAAAACGGTTCCTATTTTATAAATCCGGCCGTTTCTGGTGCTTCCAGTCCGGCTTGCGAGGGGATTGCGGCAAATCTTGGGAGTGGGGGAGGTTTTAAAGGCGGAATAATATATTTTGACGGCCAAGCTATATCCGGAGCAAGCTGCCAAAATGGTACCGCCGTTTCTGGATCTAATCCCGAGCTTTGTTCGTTCGTAATTCCTCCAACATTGCCGGACGGAACGAAAGTCTTGCTGGGCGTTCATCATATCCAAACGGGCCAAATCGACGAGAATGGCAATTCAGTCAATATCGGCCCGCCTTACGCAATTACTGTCACTCCGGAGCTGCCGGAATGCGGGGGTCTGCCCTTTGGAGTTTTTTCGGGAGTCGTGATTGGTTGGAAACCCAGTACTGCTTGCGCCGTGGGTTTGTTGACTGGTCTTGTGGCAACTTCCAGAATTCCTCAGGCCCCGGTGACTATTTTTCCTAAAGCCAGCCTGGGCGCCCAAATTCTGGTGGGTGTTAGGTGCAATCAAAACTCAAATCAGTGCGGAGGTTTTACGGCTAAGATAGATGGCCAAGTTGTAGCAACTAATTTAAACAGTTGGAGCGGTAAATACGGCGACTCGAATTTTGCAGATTTGCTTATTAATATTCCCGATGGAACTTCTTATGGGTCACACGATCTTACCCTCGTTGATGCTTTCGGCGATACCTTAAACACCCTTTCAATCTTAGTTACCGGTACTACTTACGCGCCGAATCTGCCGGTTCCCATAAATGATTACAGCAAGCAAAATTCTTTGGCGTCTTCCCTATCAGCAAGCAATTCGGCCTTGTATCCCGGGACTATTAACATTGGCTGTTCCGCAACCCAGTCCCCGACAATTACTTCTATAAATGGAGTCGCTGGAACTATGGCAACAATAACACCCGGAAGCACCATGACGATAAAAGGAAACTGCTTTTCGCGCTATAACAACACCGTCGCATTCCAGATGCAGAAACCGGGTGCAACATTGTGCTTTGATTATAATCCGAATGATGGCGGGGCGGATGTATTTCCATGTAAGGAAAATTTTGGAATCGGCCCTTTGCCTTCGCCGGACGGACAAACTATTACATTCCAGGTGCCTAAGGGGATGTTGGCTTCAGAATTGGGAGAAATACTTTTGGGAAATAATTTTAGTCCCATAAATGTATTAGCGTTGTTTGCCGAACAGGGAGTTAGCTTACCGTTTGTTGGCGGAGTTATTATAAATTGATAGAGTGGATAATAGCCTTGCAAACTACCCGCCTCGCTTAAGGCGGGTTTTGCATTGCGTTATTAGTCGCTGTTTTGGTTTTTGTAGGTGTTCTTTATCTGTCTATAGTCATATCAAATAGGGTGTAATTTTGATTGTTAGCAAAAATTCAAAACCGGACTTCTTAAAATTCAAAGATGGACTTGGGGCAGGTCTTTAAGCAGAATAGTTTTGGTCGCCGTAAGGGTGTTCTGATGCCAAATCCTGACTTCCGCATTGCCTGTCTCCGGCTCTGGC
>JARLHZ010000002.1 GCA_031291995.1 Candidatus Doudnabacteria bacterium | reverse complement strand
GGCAATTTCTTGCTCGGATAGCTGATTGGGCATTTTTGTTAAATTTTGTTTTTGTTTCTTAACCTGAAAACTTTACCTAACCTTAGTTTATCATATTTTAGACCATAAATCCATATGACTTATGCCCAGTGGGCAGTTACCATAAGTAAAATTGGCAAGTTCGTCGTGAAGCTGTAAAATGTTATCAGTCAATCTTAAGCTGAACTCCTGCACGTCTTTCTTATGTTTCTTACCCGGCAGAAACTCCTGCCAGGCGGTAAACAAATTTTCCAAACTGATTATTTCCTGATAAACTATTTGCAGTTGTTTCTTCAATTTTGTCAATTTTATTTAATTTTGTAAATTTTGTTCAATATGTCCACCCCCCCCCCAACGGAAATTTCGGCAATTTGCCGATTCTAAACAAAACTTCCGATGCCTATAAACTTTGGCAAACTTACGTCAGACATTTCCCTAAAGACTTACGCTATACGCTTGGCCAAAAAATTGACTTACTTTTTATAGACATAATCGAATCACTATTCGCCGCCAGCTATCTTATAAGAGAACAAAAACTTCCGCACCTACATAGGGCAACCTTGAAACTGGATTTATTAAAATTCTTTCTTCAGCTATCCTGGGAGTGCAAAGCTCTGGACAGTAAAAAATTTTCAGCTATTTCAGAACTGACTGTGGAGGTCGGTAAAATGCTCGGCGGTTGGCAAAAACAAGTAAATGCTAAAGTAAACCCCGCTTACCATTAAGCGGGGAATGAACGGCAGTTGCTGGGACCAGCCAACGCCAGTTGGCATCTTGATCGTTGTCAGCCCAATTGAAGTTGAGGTTGCCGTCGGTGTTGACTACGGGGAAGTTGGCGTCGTCATTCGGATTGATCCAGGAAACAAACGTCTCTTACACCATCCATGTCACTGCCCCTTGAATACTCTTGGGGCTGTAATTTATTTGGGATATTTAGTCCGCCAGTGCAAGAGACCAAGTAACGTTCATTTTTGGAAAATTTGCGGATGACGCTGGCACAAACCATAGCCGGTGCCATTCTGCATACTGCAAACATCGAATTTCGGTCGCCCGAAGCCTAATGCCGCGAGCTTCTATTAACCTACTATCTGTCTTTATTTTATCATTCTTACAATTTTTTGCAAAAAGAAAAGGCCTCGCGTATCGTAAAGACTACGCGAGGCCAAGAACAAAGGAAACCAAGGAACCAAAAAGTGCAAAGCTCCCCAATTTCCAAGTGCCCGTTACTCGGCTGGGACCAGCCAACGCCAGAGGGCATCTTGATCGTAGACAGCCCAATAGAAGAAGAGGTAGCCGTCGGTGTAGACTACGGGGAAGCTGGCGCCGACAAACGGATTGATCCAGGAAGCGTCGGCGATGCCAACAGGGCCGTTGCCGTCGGGCTGCGGATACGCGGCCTTGAAGGCCTTGATCCACTGGCCTTCGACCGAACCGCTGGTCGGCAGGGCGGATTTCACCCCATCGAGATTCGGCTGGTAACCCGCCTGTGCAAACTTGAAGCGACGGGTCTGCTTTCCCTTCACCGTGCGGCCATTGTGCCGCCACTTACCGGTGTATCCGCAATCCCGAACAATCTGGAGGGGCTGGTTTTCCGGTGCATCGCCATCCAGAGTCAGCTCGAAGATTTCGCCGACAGCCGGATAGGATGGAACTGTGGGCTGTTCTGCCAATTCGGCTTCCACTTCCGGCTGGGATTCGCCGAAAGTGAGGCGAAGACGTGGCCCCCACTCGCCGGGAACGTCAATCAGGCGTTGAGTTTTTTCCCGCGAATCGAGGATGTCGCGAGGTAGCTGCTGAGCGATGACTATGGCCAACTGTAAAAACTGGCCAACTCTTTCTATGGTATCCTCAAACATTTTGAGTATCCCCCTTCTAACATTTCAAACGAACATTAACTTCATCCGTGAAAGCCACGGCGCACCAAATCCCAACAGTTGGGACAGGCAATTTAGCCATTAAACGAATTTAAATAGCTAAATTCCCAATCTCAAAATTAACTTATAATTATACCTGATTTTCTTACTCCTGTCAAGCTAAACGTATAAATTGTCATTTAAAATTCAAAACTGGACTGGTTTAAAGTCCAAAACCGGACTTTTAGCTTAATTCCGCCGCTTTGGGTAATATATACGGTTAGCCTTAATTAAATAGAAAGGAACCGTAATATGTCCCAGGTTCACAAACGGC